>CAYNAU010000003.1:0-360129 GCA_964395715.1 uncultured Porticoccus sp.
CGCCGGGTGATGACTGCATCAGTTCCGACAGCAACTCGTAACGCTCATAGGCCATCTCTTCGAGCAGAGCCTGCTGTCTGCCACGCTCGCCATCCTGTGCGAGGATGAACTGCTTGTGTTGTGTTGCAATACTTTTTGCCAGAAGGGCAACTGTTTCACCAGGTGTCCCCGCCGATGCAGTGCTGGACTGTATGGTCAGCATCAGTGCAAAGACAATGCTGGTGATAATGAAACGGTTGAAATTCTTCCTGGTTTGGCTGCTATGGCCGGTTAGCGGCATACCAATCATCATTCTCTCCTCGGTGCAGTCATGCGCCGGTTTGGATCAATGTCTTCAGTAACTCCCGAGTCAAAAAAGACATTGGTTGGGCTATTGATTCATGATTGATATCGGTGGCTTTAGTGTTGAATTGAGCACAACTGAAGTGGAATGAGACAGGGGTCACAAACGCCAAGCAGATGGGGGTTTTCTTGTGATTTTGCTCACAAAATGCGGTGGGTTAGTTGGGATTGGATACGTATGAAAGTAGGGGAAGGTTGTCGGCTACGTTTTGCGTTCAGGTAGAGGAATGAAAAGGCGAACTTACTCTGATGTGATCCTGATATTGAGCAAGCTGGCGGCTTTGAGAGCTTGCATTTGACGAGAAGAAGCAATGATAGTCAGCCCGTCGGTCATGGAAGCATCCAGGGTAAGGTTATGAGGAATCGACAGGCCTTCTTTGAGTCTGATGGTTTGGCGCTCCTTGAACACCTCCGCATCGAAGTTGATGGTATTTTCACTCAGACCGTTGTTGATCAGGTTGAGTAAACCGGAAAGAGAGCAATCTTTAGGCGCCTTGGTACAGGATCGGATGTCGGTCTCTGCAGTTGTATCGATGACCAATGCCAATTTTGGTTGGACTTCAAAGGCCCCGATATCTGCCACGCCGAGTACAAACCGGGGATCGCCGTTACCCCGTTGGTCCCATGTCAACGGTTTGTGATCGATCCCGAGGGAAAATGCATTGTCTCCCCAATTGTGGGCTGGCCCCCTGGCACTGATGGGTATGGACTTGGTAGGACCATTGAAATAACCAGGTTTGCCCAGTCCGGGATTCTTGTCCGTTAAAACTTCGCCACAATTTTTTGAAAACCCCATGATATTTTTGGATGAATGAACGGCTTTTGATGTGGTTGACCAGCAGTCATAACGAGGACCTGAATGAAATCCATCTGTGGCATAAAAAATACTGTTATAGAGATTCATTTTTCCATCATTAAATAGTGCGACGCCACTCGCAGACGTATTCATATGCCCGGTGATGTGTGTCAGATGAAGCGACCCGGAATCGTTATAAATGGCACCGCCAGAATTATCTGAACTATTCGCGTAAAAAGTGGAGTTAATGATGTGAAGATGCCCTTGATTGTAGATGGCTCCGCCATCTTTTTTTGAGTGGTTGTAACTCAGCATCATGCCCTGCAGTGCCAAAATGCCCTGGTTGGAAATAGCGCCTCCAGGTTTCTCGGATAAACCCTCAGAAAGCGTCAGATGGCTAATACTGGCAGTGATACTTTCAGAAATTCTGAACAGGGGGAACAGCCTGTTACCACTGATTGTCACACCGCTGGCTTTCCAAAGTCTTCCTTTGATATATCCATCAATCAGCAGGTCATCTGTAATGTCCGGTAAAGGGCTGGCCAGATAAATCACCTGTGGTGTATGAAATAATTCCACGGATGAATCAAAAATGATTTTATCCACTCCGGGGGATTTGTTCGCTTTTTCTATGGCAGCCCTTAACGTATCCGGGCCTGAGTCTGCGGTTGATACTACGGTGTAGGTGTTGGAAATTTTTTCAAGGCGGGAAAAATATGTTCCGTATAAATCTTTCTCGGATTGCCCAGCAATGCTTTCTTTTTCGTGGATTGAGGTCGGCCCTTCAGGGGCTTTTTCAAGTGCATTTTCAGGCAAGTTATCAGTCGCTACCAAAAGCTCATTATCTGGAAGTAAAAAAAGCAGGGAAAATAAGATCGGCAGCGTCAAAAATGCTGCGATTTTTTGTATTTTTCGACTGTCGGTCGTTTCCCTGTTCATAGGGTATTCAGGTGCTATTTCCCTGTGCTTGCAAGTGCTGAAACTTTTAATTTGATATTAGTAGACAATGTAAACAGGTTGCCGATGCCGGACAACCTTTATTCTCGACCAAAGGTTATGTCATGAGATAGAGGGAGTCAGGTGCCAGTTTGACTTGTTGCAGAATAGAAACACCGGCATAAATAGCTGGAACCACGGTGTTGAAACAGGCTATTTTTACTTAAGGGACTTGAGAGGTTCTATTGTTTTGATGGATTGTCACGGTCGATTCAACTGCCTTTATCTCAAAACCGCTTTGCTCCTGTTAGCGGGCTTGTATTCCTGTGGTTCACTCTCCAGTCCCATGCCCTATTGTGATTCGCATGCTGCAAAACCCCTGAGGGAGATTCCAGCAGGAGGTATTGTGAAATGGACGGATGAACGGAGCATTACTCACTACGAGGATTACCAAGGGGACAGCCCGCCCCGTGGGCTGGAGTTGGTCACTGTATTTCCCCATACCAAGGAATATTTTTCCCTCAATATTGAAGCGGCCTCCGGCAGTCTGCCGGCCAGCTTTAAGGAAAAAATTTCAAAGAAAGCGGTCTGGATCTATGAGTTATACCGCACCTTTATGGACGAGTCATTCTTAAGTCGCGCAGATGTTCACCTGGTGATTCACAATAAAAAGACTACCTATGAAAAGGTCAGGGATCGATACGTGGGGGAGGGTGCGGGCGATGTGCTCGGGTTTTATGTTGTTCCCGGAAACCGTGCTGAAGTACTTCACATGGGACGTGACGAGCAGACACTGGAAGTAATGGTTCACGAGGTGGTGCACGTGATCAATAATCAGCTGTTTGGCCCACTGCCGCGCTGGTTAAATGAAGGACTCGCGACCTATATTGAAGCCCTTGATCGGGATCAGAAACGCCCTGCCTTATCGGCGGAACGATTGAGGTTTATCAAAACACAGGTCGGGGTCCCGCTGCTGGAAAAGGCCAATGTCAACAAACTTCTCGCCACCGAGAACAAACCCTGGAGCCAAAAAGACCGAAAAGTATATTACGTGTTTTCCCAACTGTTAGTGACCTACCTGATGCAACCCGAAAACCGTGAATTCTCGCGTGTATTGCTCGGTGCGGTAGCTGCAAAAAAGTGTGAGGCTATGAATGTCTCAGCCTATATAGAGAAACACTATCGAGGTGGCATCAACGGTCTTGATACTGACTTTAGCCGCTGGCTTCAATAGTCAGGCGTTGAGCAGGTAAAAGTGATGTTCACTGAAGTATCCAGTTTTGGGAATATAGACCGCCTTGGATGGAATCGCCGGTGTGGACTATGCGCTGTCCACACAACGGGCTAGACTTGCTATTCCAGGGACCTGTTATGTATTACGAATCCTATTTCGACTTAAAGGCTACACCTTTTTCCATATCGCCGGACCCGCGATACCTGTATCTCACACAGAATCACAGGGAGGCGTTGGCACACCTGCTCTACGGCGTTAGTAGCAACGGCGGTTTTGTCCTGCTGACCGGAGAAATCGGTGCCGGTAAGACGACAGTGTGTCAGTGCCTCCTGGAACAACTCCCCGAAAATACGGATGTTGCCTATATTCTCAACCCGAAGTTGGAGCCCTGGGAGTTTCTTGCTGCCATCTGTGATGAACTCGATATTCGCTGCTACTCGGACGAGGGCGGCAGCCTTAAGTATTACATTGACCTGATCCACGAGTATCTTCTGAAGGCTCATAGCAATGGTCGAAATACCGTGCTGATGGTGGATGAAGCTCAAAACCTGAGTACGGAACTGATTGAACACTTGCGACTTCTGACCAATCTTGAGACGCGCGAGAAAAAATTATTACAAATCATGTTGGTGGGCCAGCCTGAACTACGAGACAAAATTGCGTTGCCTGAGCTGAAGCAGATGGCCCAGCGGATTACTGCGCGCTTTCACCTCGGCCCGCTGACCAAGCCAGAAGTGGCCGCCTATGTCCGGCACCGTTTGAATGTTGCCGGTGCGAAAAAAGAGCTCTTTACCAAGGAGAGCCTGGACCAGCTCTGGCGGTATACCAAGGGTGTTCCAAGACTGATCAATATTATTTGTGATCGGGCATTACTCGGTGCTTATACCTCCAAGCGCCACCGGGTCGACCGTTCAATGGTGGATAAAGCTGCTGCTGAGGTCCTTGGTCTGAAGTTCAAACGCTCAGCACGGTCGAATATTCCCTGGTTGCGGGCAGGACTGGCGATTTGTCTGGCTGTGGTGGCGTTTTTGGCAGCCTATAACTACCGCGAGCTGAGTCCGTCATTGCTCACAGATATATCCGAAAAACTACAAGCGATGAAATTGCCTTTCAAGGTGGATGCAAAAAGCGTGGAAGATACTAAGCCGGAAATGCCAGCTCCGGCCGCAGTGGAGAACGATACAGTCGAGACTGAAGCAGCTTTGATTGTATCTGGTGCGGAAGCAGTAGCCGTTGTGAAAAATGCGCCGCCAAGTGTAGCCGCAGTTACGGCTTTAGATGAGTCGCTCAATCAAGAAACACCGGATAATACAGAGGTACCAGCCAATCAGCTGCAACCCAGGGTTGAGGCGGTAGCCCCCCCTGATGAGGGCGCTCCCGCCCGGTCCGTGGAAGGCGTGTCAGCAGAGCCGTTTGCCTTTCCCCAGGGTCTTTCCAGTGATGCATTGCGACTGTCTGCCTACAATGCGTTGTTCCGCCGTTGGGATATTGCTTATACACCGGATACGGGTGTGGATCCTTGCCAGTTTGCATTGGGCCAGCAGTTAATCTGTATGGAAGGGCAGGGTAACCTTCCTATGTTGTTGCAGATAGACCGACCTGCGCTTTTAACCTTGTATGACAGCACAGGAAAGGCTTTTCCGGCTGCGTTGATTGCGGTGAACGGGTCTGAGGTGATATTGATTCTGGCTGGTGAGCTGCGGCGTATTTCCGTCAATGAGCTTCCCCGCTGGTGGTATGGTGAATACCAGATATTCTGGCAAAAACCGCCGGGTTACCGTTTACCGTTACAAAAAGGCAGTACAGGCAATGCCGTTGTCTGGTTATTGCAACAATTGGGTGAGAAGCTGGACGGTGGTAATACGGCTGGGCTTTTCGATGATTCGCTGGAGCAAAAGGTAAAACTGTTTCAGCTGAAAAGTGGTCTAATACCCGATGGCGTAGTTGGACCAAGGACGGTGATTGCCCTGAATAATGAAGGTGGTAACGGGCTGCCACGGCTTACTGGATCAACGCAGGAATAATTCATGTCGTATATTTTGGAGGCACTTAAAGAGTCCCAGCGCAGCCGCGATGAGCAGCAAGTGCCCGATATCATGACGGTACACGGGATTCCCGAGCCTGAACATGAACAGCCTGCTCACAGCCGCTGGATTATGCCACTGGTATTACTGGTCTGCGTTGCGGCTGCTGCGGGATGGTGGTTTGCAGGTAGCAAACAGATACCCGACGACACTGCGCAACCGGTTGCCATAGAATCCCAGCCGGAGAGAACAGAACCCGAGAGCACAGAGCCTCTGGTGGTTCAGTCGGCAGAACCGGTTGAGACGGTAACCTCGAAGCCGGTACCTGCAGAGTTGAAAGCGGTCGAGCCCGAAACTGCACCGGTTACAGCAACTGTCCCCGCAACTGTCCGCACAACCAAGCCGGTGTTGCCCGCACCAGCCCAGCAGAGCGTGTCGCCCCAACCGCTTGATGAACCTATTGAGCCCCCACCGGTTGTAGAGCCCGTGGTCAGCCTGCCGGAGAAGGTCGCGCCCAAAGCGGTGGTGATTGCAGAGAAAATTCCGCCTGCAGTCCAGGAAGAAAAGGCCGTGATCCAGGAAGATGTAACACCGGTAACAGTTGCATCCCAGGTTCAGGATAAAAAAGTGGCCATGGTTGAGCCAGTGGTTGAACAGGTTGCTCCAGTCCCGTCTTCCACACAAGAGACGGCTTTGCAAGATGCGCCTGTTGAAGAGCCCGCTTCAGAAAGTGTGGCAGAAAGCCCAGAGCCGGAGCGCGTACCACACTTCCGTGAATTGCCCTACGAAGTTCAGCAAGCGGTGTCCGGTGTGAAATATTCCGTGCATCTCTATTCTCCGGACCCATCCCGCCGGCTGGTGAAAATCAACGGTATTGTACGTCGGGAAGGCAGTGAGGTATCACCGGGATTAGTGCTGGATAAAGTTACGCCTGATGGGGCTATCTTTACCTACCGGGAATATCGCTTTCGGGTGCCGGTGCGCTAGCTGAAAAACTATCTGCGTGGCTTCTGCGTCGTTAACATTGAACTCAAAATGCTCATTTATGAGATATAAACTCCGCTTTTTCGTCCAATGTTGCCTTGCATAACCGGTCTCGATAACGTTTTTCAACAGACGGTTTGTTTTATCCGATCACCTTGCCGCAGTTAAGCAGGCACTGGGGGTCGAGCAGCTTTTTCAGCTGCCCCATCAGCTGCATTTCCACCTCGCTGCGGCACAGATGTAAATAGGGTTTTTTCTCCAGCCCGATGCCGTGCTCTCCCGATATTGAGCCTCCGCGCTGCTGTAATGGACCATAAACAGCCAATTCCACCGCCCTGCGTCGTTCAGGTTCATGGTTACCCAGTTGCACGGCCACATGAAGGTTGCCGTCTCCAAGATGCCCCAGAGTGGCGATAAACAGGGAATCGTCCAACTTGCGGATATTTTCCTCCATTTCCTTAAGGTAATGTTCCATCTCGCTGAGGGGCAGGCTGATATCGAACAGGATCATCGGCTGGTAAGGTTGCAGTGAGGGAATATTGTCCCGCACTGCCCACAGCGCTTGTTGTTGCTGCTGACTTTCCGCCAGTACCGCATCGCAGATCAGCTCCTGTTCCATGGCAGTTTCCAACGCCGCCAGAAACTGCTCGCGGTCCTGCTGGGCGTCGATGCCAGTACTTTCCAACAGTATGTAAAAGGGATAATCCGAAGGCAGCGGCGGTGCGGCTTGCCGTTCACCACTACAGGCTATGCGGTAATAACTCTGCCACAGGGTTTCAAATGCTCCGAGTTTACCCCCCAGGGCGCTTTCCATATGATTCAGTAATCTGGGCATTTTTGAAAATTGGTCTGTCGCCACCAGGGCTGTGGTGTCGATGGGGAGCCGGGGTCGGAGCCGCAATACTGCTCGGGTGACAATCCCCAGTGTGCCCTCGCTGCCGATGAACAGATGCTTCAGATCATACCCCGCGTTATTTTTCAGCATCTGGTTCATGCTGCTCAGTATGCGACCGTCCGCCAGCACGACTTCCAGTCCCAACACCTGTTCACGAGCCATTCCGTAACGAATAACCTGATTGCCACCGGCATTGGTGGCAATATTGCCTCCGATCGTGGCGCTACCCCTGGCACCGAGGTCCAGCGCAAAGAACAGACCCTCCGACTCGGCACGTTCCTGAATGTGTTGCAATGGCACTCCGGCCTCAACGGTGATGGTGCGGTTGCCGGTATCCACCGATTCGATGGCCGTCATCCGCTCCATTGATAACACCAGTTCATCCCGACCGGTATCACAGGCGTGGGTCATGTTGGTACAACCGCCCTGGGTGACCACTTTCTGACCCGCGGCACTACAGAGCTTCATGATGTCGCTGACTTCCCGAGTACTGGCCGGGCGCAAAATGGCACTGGCCAGGCAGTCGCTGTTTCCCCAGCCGTCTGTGGTTCGCTGCTCGATACCCTCAGTCAACACTCCCTTGGGGCCAAGCAATTGATATAGCTGTTGCAGTAGGTCGGGTGACATATCCTGACGCCTGTGGCAGATGCGGTTTTTATTGTTTTAGTCTGCTGCTATTTAGAACATGAGTTGGCTTAACCACCTGTTAACAGTAGCCATTCTGTCAGGTGCAGGCAACCAGTCTTGCAGGATTTACTTTTTCCCGTAGGAGGATTGCAGGACGTCGATAAAGGCGGGTAGTTGTTCCCGGGGCAGGTCATTAATTCCGGCGGCGGCTTCCCGCCCACCACCAGTGGGGTAGCGGCGGCAGAGGTCTACTGCGCCCGTCCGGTTGGTGAGGGGTGCCCTGACACTGACCAGAAAGTTGCCGTTGGCTTTTTCTGTCAGCACAGCGTGAGCACGGTCGGGATACAAGTTGGTAAGGTCGTTACTGAACACCCCACTGACCCGGCGCGCCCAGGGTTGGTCCGGCAGGATAAATACTGCACTGTAGGCATCAGCTTTTTCAGGCTGAATTGCTGCAGCGGCGGCCATATCCTGTCTGTAACCCTGCTCAAGGCGGGAAAACGCATCGGGATTTTCCGAGAGAAAATCCAGTGGGTTGCTGTGGACACTCAATAGTCGGAACAGTTCTGCCGGGTGAAAATGAAGGTCTTCCAGGGCAGAGCCGTAGCCGTTGTAATTGATATAGATGCCCAGGTGTTTTAACTGTTCGGTATCTGCCGTGCTGAGTGACAGGGAGCCTGCCAGCGTTAAAGCGCTTTTGTTGAGGTTGTCGCCAAAGGCACCGACAACGGCCCAATCCGCATGGGCGCCTTTTAAGTGACTGTTCACCAGCAGGCTGGTGCAGATTTCCGGCGCCTCATTGATCAGTGTGGTCAGCTTCTCTGACTCGGGGATCTCCCCGGGGTAGTGGTGGTCCACATAGAACACCTCGGCCCCTGCATCGAGTATTGCAGCCAGGGGTTCCCGGTTTTTGTCGAGGGAAACATCCAGCACTGTCACGGAGTCACCTGCGGCGGCAGTGACATTTTCCAACAAGGAGATATTCCGCTTGACCCCCGTGATCAGCGTGCTGTCACAGGGGTTGGCCAGACGCAGTTGGGTCAGCGCACAGATGCCGTCGGCATCGCCATTGAAAACGTCGATCACTGCCATGTGTCTGCCGTTGGATGAATCACGCGTTTTCGGAACGGTAATAGTCCATCAGAATCTGTGCCACCTCAGGACGGGAAAATTCCGGGGGCGGCGCAATACCATCACCGAGCATTTGTCGAACCTTGGTGCCGGAAAGGAGAATGAAATCATCTTTTTCGTGGTCTTCGGCTTCGTTCATCATCACCACGCGACCCAGCTTTTTAGAAAAGGCCGTATGGTCGGCACGGAAAATCTGAATATCCAGAGCACCAGCCGGTACTTTTTCATCGAAGATGGTCTGTGCGTCGAAGGCGCCGTAATAATCACCAACGCCAGCGTGGTCACGGCCGACGATCAGGTGGGTCGCTCCCATGTTCTGGCGGAATACAGCGTGAAGTACCGCTTCCCTTGGCCCGGCGTAGAGCATGTCGAAGCCATAACCGGTGACCATCACGGTATTTTTAGGGAAATAGTGCTCGACCATGGTGCGGATACAGGCATCGCGGACGGGCGCGGGAATATCACCTTTCTTCAGCTTGCCCAACAGCATGTGTACCACAACGCCATCGGCGCCGAGGCGCTCCATGGCCATGCGGCAGAGTTCCTCGTGGGCCCGGTGCATCGGGTTGCGGGTCTGGAATGCGACCACTTTTTCCCAGCCGCGCTCGCTGATCTCATTGCGAATTTCCACTGCGGTGCGGAAAGTATCCGGAAAATCATTCTGGAAATAACTGAAGCTCAACACTTGAATGGCACCTGAGATCAGGTTGTTACCCAGTCCGGTGAAAGTGGCCACGCCGGGGTGTTCAGGGTCCAGTGTGCCGAAAATTTGCTGGGCCATGGTCTGGATCTGCTCGTCACTGACGGTTTCGATCGCAGCCACATCCATAATGGCCATCACCGGGTTGCCCTCGGTATTAGGGTCGCGAAGGGCAATGCGTGAGGCGCCCTGAATGGCGCTGATGTCATCGGTCAGGTTGATCACCGGAACCGGCCAGAACAAGCCATCTGTGGTGTGCAGGGTTTCTGCCACGTTGAGCGCATCCGCCAGGTTCATGAAACCGCTGAGGGGATTAAAGTAACCTGCGCCAAGCATCACGGCGTTGGCCGCGGCCGCTGAATTAATCAACAGAGAGGGAAGACCTTCTGCCTCTTTCAAAAGTTGGTGGTGTTTTTCTGTGTCGTAGACAAAAAGCGGGTTCAATGTGTCTGAGCCGTGTGGCTTGATCACGATGGAGTCTCCTGTGATGTAATGCAATCGAGAGTGTTTGGGCCGATAGCCGGGGCAGTCTAGTCTGCTGCCAGCAGTTTGCGGGTTTTCAGGAACTCGATAATGGTGTCGATCTCCTGTTCCAGGGTCATTTCGGCTGTACGCAAATGAATTTCGGGATTTTCCGGAGCTTCGTAGGGGTCGTCAATACCTGTAAAGTTTTTAATCTCTCCGGCACGGGCTTTTTTATAGAGACCTTTCGGGTCACGTCTTTCGGCTTCGGTTAGGGGGCAGTCAACAAAGACCTCAATAAAATCAAAGCCGGCTTCTTCATGGAGCTTGCGGACCTGGTCCCGGTCGGCCCGGTAAGGACTGATAAAACTCGACAGGGAAATGATGCCGGAATCGGCGAACAGTTTCGCCACTTCACCAATACGCCGGATATTTTCTGTGCGGTCTTCGGCACTGAATCCCAGATTTTTGTTGATGCCCAGGCGGATGTTATCACCATCCAGGCGGTAGGACAGTTTGCCGTGCTCGAAAAGTGTGTTTTCCAGTGCCACGGACACAGTGCTTTTGCCGCTGCCAGAAAGGCCGGTAAACCAGAGGGTCGCGCCTTTCTGTCCCATCAGGCGGTTGCGGTCTTCGCGGGTTACTTCACCGTGGTGCCAATGTACATTTGTGGCAATTTGCTGGGTCATTTGTCAGTCCTTTTGTCGCGGTTCATAAATGCTGTTGTGCCGTTTGCGGCAGGCAACCGTATAGCGTTAGGTCAAGGCATCGTGCACAGATATTTTCGATATCGAGGTTGGTGTCACGCAGCAACATGACGCCCCAGTAATTGCATAGCCCGATGAGCGAGCGGGCGCTGAAACGACAGTCGAGCTGAGGATTCAGAGTGCCGTCTTTAATGCCAGCACTGAACAATTGCTCCAGAAGTTCTCGGTATCTTGAGCCGAGTACCTTAAGCTGTTTGCGCCTTGTATCTGAGAGATACAAGCGTTGCTCATTGTGTACCTTCATGGCTTCGTGTTGGGTCCGATAACTCGCGAGGTGTGATTTGATTGCCTTTCCGAGTTTGTCGGTAATCGAACCCGGCTTTGCTGTCAGTTCTTCCATATGGGATACGTAATCCCGCAGTGCAAACAGGCAAACTTCTTCCAGTGCCGCTTCCTTGCTGTCGAAGTAGTAGTAGAGGCTTCCCTGCTGGATGCCCATTTCTTGAGCAATATCCTGGGTCGTGGCGCCATGAAACCCTTTTTTGGCAAAAACTGTGGCCGCCGCGGCAATCGCGCGTTGATGCTGTTGCTGGTAGCGGGTTGATGTAGAGCGCGACGTAGCCATTCGAAACTTGAAATTCTATAACCTTAAAGAATCTATAAGTTTATAGAAAAAAGTAAAAAGGTACAGGGAGTTTTTGCGACAGTGTTTGGGTTTCAGGAACTTTTTAATTTGCTCAGAACGGTCTTAATCCGATCAGGGCCTTTTTATAAGGTGCTCAAAGCCTTTTTGGCGAGCAGGACTGGGTTTATGCTTTGTCAGCGACAGGCACAACATCCACAGATTGTTTGCTGGTGTGTTCGCCATGGGTGCGCATCACCCCTTTGATGGGCGCTACATCGGAGTAATCGCGGCCACGGGCAATCACCACATGGTCACTGCCCGCCATCATGTCATTGGTTGGGTCAAATTCCACCCAGCCCATATTACTGCCACACCAGGCCCGTACCCAGGCATGCATGGCATCGGCGCCTTCAAGCCGTTCCTTACCTTGCGGGGGTATGGTGCGCAGGAAACCGCTCACGTAGCCCGCAGGTATGCCTATACCGCGAAGGCAGGCAATCATTACGTGTGAAAAGTCCTGGCAGACGCCATGTCGATTCTGGAAGGCCTCGAGCATGGGTGTTTCCACCGTGGTGGCTTCAGGGTCGTAGCGCATGTCTTTATAGAGTGCCTTGCCAATGGTTTTGATGGCATCCAGGACGCTGACATCATCGGCCAGCAAGTCTCTGGCGTATTTGGTCGTTACGGCTTCTATGGGCACCCTAAGGGATGGCCCGAGAAAATGATGGGGTGACCAGGGGCCCACGTCCTGGTAGGTCGCAACTTCCCTGCCCAGTTCCGAAAGGCGGGGAGACATGTTCAGGTAAGCGATACTGTCCATGCGCTCAATGCGTGCCTGCACGGAAAAGGTGATCTCGCGGTGAAGATCGAGAAACGCCAGCTCGACATTGTTGTTGCCAAAGAAATCCACCCGGTTGATCCACTCATCCGGTTTCGGGCGCACGGTCAGCGTGCCTGCCACCAGGCGCTGTTCACCGGCAAGGTCGGCGGGAACCAGCCGAACAATGTGTCGGCTGGCATTGGCGTCGTTGTCGTATTTGTAGGTAATTTTCAGGCTGATGTCGTAGAGCATTCCATTTGCCTTAACGCAGGTATGACGCACTGAGGTGCTCAGACAGGCTCGAAATCTCAATCCCCAGGTCATACAGGGCCGAACTACTCAGGGACTCCGGGGTATGCAATTCCAGACTGGTATGAGTCTGCAGCATGGTGCGCTGCAAAGGGCTCAGTTGCCGGTTCTGGTCACTGTTGGGCAGAAAATTGATATGGCTGGACATGTCGTTCAACTGATAGATGATGGCCCGTGGATTCAGTGGGTCCAGTGCCAGTAGATCAATGACGGTCTCGCGGTTGGTGGCTACGGCATAACGCCTGCGGTGGGTCATGGCGCTGTCGGCAACTTCGATGGCCATATCCAGACAGCCGTCGGGCGCGTTTTCATGGGTGAAGGAAGACAACATATTGGTCAGGGAGAGGGCTCTTTCCAGACTGCGACCAATGCTCAGGAAACGCCAGCTGGTAAAGCGGTACATGTTTTCATGGATCAGACCGGAGAAGCCTGACAGCTTGCGCAACAGCACGCTCATGGCCCTGGCCATGTCATCCCCGGGTGTCACTGTTTTGGTCATATTGCGTACTGTCTTCACCAGGTCGTGAAGTGCCAGCCAGCCATCGACGGAGAACCGGTCCCGGACTTGTCCGGCGGCATAATTGGCCGACGCCAGGGTGTTGGCCACGCTGGAGGGCAGGCCTTCCGAGACATCGGTATCCATCTCTTCCAGGAATTCAGACAGGTACTCCAGCAGCGGGGTCAATTCCGATCCGGACTCTGCAAGGCGAATATGATAGGCCCGCAACAGGCGAATGGTATGTTCTGCCCGCTCCACGTAGCGACCAAGCCAGAAAAGATTGTCTGCGGCACGGCTGGGCAGTACGCCAGGTTGTTGGCGGGTGAAAGGCCCGGTGGAGGAACCAAGCATGGTTTCCGTTGGCACCGACTCCTTGCTCATCACCCAGACGTCGGCGACTGAACCGCCTCTCTGCAGCGCCAGAGCCGCGGAATGGCTGGACGGTCCGATGCGGGCAAACCCACCGGGCATCACCTGCCAGCCATCCTGGGTTCGTACCAGAAAAACCCTCAGGTTCATTGGTCTTGGCACCAGTCGGTCACCGTCAAAGGCGGGGGTGGTGGAGAGTGTCACGGCTTCCTGGCCAACCAGATGTTGTGCGCCATCATCAATCCATGAGTCGATGGTCTGTTTAATGTCGCGGTTGAATGTGCCGGCTACTGCCGATACATCGTCCAGATCAAAGGGTGGACGTGTGGCAAAGGCATTGCCAATGGTCATGCGCTGGGCATTTTCCTTAACGTAATCCCGTTCCTTGGCTTGACCGCACCACCAGGTGGCGATATTTGGCAACATCAGCGGTTGCCCGGTAAGAGCTCTGCAGATGCGGGGCAGGAAGGCGAGCAGGGCGCGGGTTTCCAGTACGCCGGAACCCAGGGCATTGACCATAGTGACATTGCCTGAGCGCACGGCCCCCAGCAGGCCCGCAGTTCCCAGCCTGGAGCTTTCATCCAGTTCCAGGGGGTCGGCCCAGTTGGCATCGAGCCGACGCCAGAGCACGCTCACCGGCCTGAGCCCGGCGACAGTGCGTACCATTAACTGGCCGTTGCGCACGGTCAGGTCTTCGCCCTCAAGCAGCATAAAGCCGAGGTAGCGGGCAATGTAGGCGTGCTCGAAGTAGGTGTCATTCATCGGGCCCGGCGTCAGGATGCCTACACGGCTGTCCTCATCCTCCCGCAGGCCCATCAGGGCATCGCGGAAAGCGCGGAAGAATCCCGCCAGCCTGAATACTTTCGCCCGCGCATAGTGGTCGGCGTATACCCGGGTGGTGGCAATACGGTTTTCCAGCGCAAAACCGGCGCCGGACGGTGCCTGGGTGCGGTCGCCGATGACCCACCATGCCCCGTTGGGGCCACGCCCGATGTCAAAGGCCACAAAATGCAGAAAATGCCCGGATGCCGGTTTGACACCAACCAGTGGACGCAGCCATTCGGGGTTATTGGCAACCAGGGAAGCGGGCAGGTGGCCGTTGGCCACCAGCTTGTTCTCGCCATAGATATCGGCCACTACCTGCTCGAGCAGTTCAGCTCTTTGAATCAGTCCGCCGCTGATATGCTTCCATTCTTCCTCGTCAATCAGCACCGGCATGTGGCTGAGGGGCCAGTCTCTCTCAGCGGCATCTTGGGTGCCATACTGGCGATAGAACACCCCGGCGTCGGCCAGGTACTGGTCTCCGCGGGATTTGCGCAAGGCGATTTCTTCGGGGGTCATCCGCGCCACTGCATCGATCAGGCTGCTCCAGACCGGGCGAATGGCCCCGTCTGGGCCAATCAGCTCGTCGGGCACATCCTTCATGGCCCGGTAGTCTGCCAGTAAGCTGGCTACCGGATCATCAGTGGCTATTTTGCCTTGTTGCGACATTTCTACAGTCCGGGAGGCCGTCTCAGATCCAGCGTCATCGGAAATTCACGGTGGGGGACTTCCGGCTGGGGCATATAAGTGCCGGGAGTATGGCCATTTGCCTCAAATCGTGCAAGGCGTCTGGCTTCTGCTTCGTTGCCATTCACCGGGAATGTCTCGTAATTGCGGCCACCGGGGTGGGCGACATGATAGACACAGCCGCCCAGCGCCCGACCGCTCCAGGTATCGAAAATATCGAAGGTCAAGGGCGCATTGACGGGCAGTACCGGGTGCAGTGCCATGGCAGGTTGCCAAGCCTTGTAGCGAACTGCGCCGACAGCTACACCTGGCGACGTGGTTTTTGTCATCGGTAGCCGGCGCTGGTTGCAGGCCACTACATATCGACCGGGATCAGACGTAGTCAGTTTCACCTGCAGCCGTTCAACAGAGCTGTCGGTGTATCGCACCGTACCACCAATGGCGCCGGTTTCACCCAGTACATGCCAGGGTTCCAGAGCCTGCCGCAGTTCCAGGTGCACGCCTTCATACTCCACCTCGCCGCAGAACGGGAATCGAAACTCCTGTTGTGCTTCGTACCATTCAGAGCGGAAATCAAAGCCGTGCTCTTTCAGGTCGCGCAGTACTTCGAGGAAATCCTCCCAGATAAAGTGGGGCAGCATATAGCGATCGTGAAGACTGGTGCCCCAGCGGGTCAGTTCGCCGCCAATAGGGGACTCCCACATACGCGCAATCAGCGCCCGGATCAGTACCTGCTGGGCAAGGCTCATGCGCGGGTCCGGTGGCATTTCAAAGCCGCGGAATTCCACCAGGCCGAGCCGCCCCATGGGGCCGTCGGGGGAGTAGAGTTTGTCGATACAGAGTTCAGCCCGGTGTGTGTTGCCCGTTACGTCAATCAGGATGTTGCGCAGCAGGCGATCCACCAGCCAGGGCTGTGGTGTCATACCCTCTCCCGGACGAGGGATTTGTGACAGGGCAATTTCCAGTTCGTACAGGCTGTCGTGGCGAGCCTCGTCGATCCTCGGTGCCTGACTGGTTGGTCCGATAAACAGGCCCGAGAACATGTAGGAGAGACTCGGGTGCCGTTGCCATTGCAGGATCAGGCTTTTTAACAGGTCGGGTCGGCGCAGGAACGGGCTGTCCATGGTGGTAGCGCCACCGACAACCACATGGTTGCCGCCGCCGGTGCCGGTGTGGCGACCATCAATCATGAATTTTTCTGCCCCCAAGCGGGTTTGGCGGGCTTCTTCATAGATGGCTTCGGTCGTCGCCACACATTCTTCCCAACTGTGGGAAGGATGAATGTTGACTTCAATCACCCCGGGGTCCGGCGTGACCTTGATAACATTCATGCGCGGATCATCGGGGGGTGAGTAACCCTCAATATGCACTGGCAGCTTTAATTTCTTGGCCGATTTTTCTGCCACATCCACCAGTTCGAGGTAGTCCTCAATCCGCTCCACCGGGGGCATAAAGATACAGAGTCGTCCATCCCTGGGTTCAACGGACATGGCGGTGCGCACAAAGCCGCCTTCCAGTTCGCCCATGGCATGCTGTTCGATCCGGTCGGTATGGGGTTCGTTGGGTGAGAACGAAGCCCTGGGTTGTGACCTGCCGGGCTGATCCTCCTCCGGCATCTCCTCGTCCTTGAACTCCGGTAATGGCTCGCGGTGTTCGGTGGGATCGGCGACATTGGTGTAGGGGTACTGGGATGCCGTCAGGTAGGGCAGGGTCTCCAGCGGCAGGCGGAAACCCACCGGGCTGTCGCCGGGAATCAGGTATAAATGTTCGCGCCGTGTTTTCCAGCGCTCTGACCGCCATCTGTGGCCACCGCCTTTGGCGCGGGATTGCCAGCATTGAATGGGCAGCACATAACCCGACGGCACATTCAGTCCGCGCCCAAAGACTCTGGCAATGCGGTGCCTTTCTTCCGGGTTTTTCAGCTTGGAGTTAGCGGCGGTCACATTTTCCGGCAGGTTGCCTTCCTTAATGATCCACTCTGCCGGGTCCTCATAGGCTGGCTGTACATAGTCGGTACTCAGTTCCAGTCTTTTGGCCATATCCTTGAGAATGCGCTCGGCATTTTCTGGTGTGGCCTTGTCACCGGGGCCATTTTCCCTGGCAATCAGATCGGCATCGCGCCAGATCGGCTTGCCATCGCCGCGCCAGTAGAGGGAAAACGTCCAGCGTGGCAGCGATTCCCCGGGATACCACTTGCCCTGACCGTAGTGCAGGAAGCCGCCAGGAGCAAAGCGGTCGCGAAAGCGGCGGATCAACTGGTCGGCGAGTATGCGCTTGGTGGGACCGATGGCATCGGTGTTCCATTCTGCAGACTCAAAGTCGTCGATGGACACAAAGGTGGGTTCTCCGCCCATGGTCAGGCGGACGTCACCTTTCTCAAGGGTGCTATCCACTTGCTGGCCCAGTTTGTCCAGGGCTGCCCAGGACTCTTCCGAGAAGGGCTTGGTGATACGGGGGTGTTCTGATACCCGTTCGACGCGCATATCGAAGTCAAACTCTACCTCGGCATAACCCACCATGCCGGAAATAGGCGCGGCATTCTTGTAGTGAGGGGTGGCCGCCAGGGGAATGTGGCTTTCCCCTGTGAGGAGGCCTGAGGTGGGGTCAAAGCCAATCCATCCCGCCCCGGGAATGTAAACCTCGGTCCAGGCGTGCAGGTCCGTGAAGTCGTGATCCGTGCCAGCCGGGCCATCCAGAGACACCAGATCCGGTTTCAGCTGGATCAGGTAGCCGGACACAAAGCGGGCGGCAAAACCCAGGTGGCGCAGAATATGAACCAGCAGCCAGCTGGTATCCCGGCAGGAGCCTATGCCCAGTTCCAGGGTTTCCTCGGGTGTTTGTACACCGGGCTCCATGCGAATGACGTAGTTGATTTCCTTCGCCAGTCGGGCATTCAACTCCACCAGAAAATCCACCGTATTTTTGGGCGACTTGTCGATGCTGTCCAGGAAGGCCTTCAGTCGTGGCCCGGCCCGGCCCGGTACGCGGTAAATTACCAAGTCTGGCCTTATATCGGTGCTGTAGTGAAACGGCCACTCTTCGGCACTTTCTTCCACGAAAAAATCGAAGGGGTTATAGACCGTCATGTCGGCCACCATATCCACTTCGATTTTTAATTCAGTAATCGGCTCCGGGAATACGTAGCGGGCCTGCCAGTTGCCGTAGGGGTCCTGCTGGTAATTAACGAAATGCTCTGCCGGGCTGACCTTGAGGGAGTGTGAAATCACCCGGGTGCGGCTGTGGGGTGCGGGACGTAGCCGAATGATCTGCGGGCCAACAGTGACCGGTCTGTCATAGATGTAGTGGGTGAGGTGGTGGACAGCAGCCTTAATGGACATAACGGGTTCTCAAAGCTCTGAAGGGGGACCTGAAGAGACTTACACATTTCGACTGGATGCACAATTCCAATATGGTCTGAACATGGCGTTATTACTGGGGTTTCTGGGTGGTATTCCTGTAGGTAATTTGAATGGTGGGGTAGGGTGGTTTGGGGGGGGTGAGAGGGGAGAGAGTGTGTGGTCAGAAGGCTTGGCTCAAAGCGGTCGCAAATCGGTTTTTATCCTCCTTCTTTACTATGGCTATGGCGCACCTGGACAGATAGAGCCGGGAAAGGCAGAGATAACCTCCTTTTTCACAAGCCATGGGCTTTATCACATCGTGTGGGGGGCTTCTAACCCATTGATTTTGATGGAGGGTGGGTTATATTCAATGGGCCAAAGGATTTGTCTTTCAACACAGGAGATGGCTTGTTTTGTATGCAATGATATTCCCTTCAAAACCCCTTAAATTCCTTGCTACTCAAGGCATTCTGCATGAAAAAGAGTTTGAGTCTTTCTTTGTTATAAGGCCAAAGTGTTATAAAGCCTTGGGCTTTTGAATTTACTGTTAGAAATCTACACAAGAGAAGAGCATGGAACTTGAAATAAACATAATTGATGCTTTCACTGGCAATGTATTTGGTGGGAATCAAGCTGCTGTAGTGGTAACCGAATCTTGGCTTCCTGAAGGATTGATGCAGTCTATTGCCTCAGAAAATAACCTTTCAGAAACTGCATTTCTTGTCGAAGAAGAACCAAATACATACGGGATACGGTGGTTTTCACCAATCACAGAAATTGCATTTTGTGGTCATGCAACTTTAGCCTCTGCATTTGTGTTATTTAATAAGTACCCTGATGCGGAATATTTTAACTTCAAAGCAGAAGCTGTTGGTGTATTACCTGTAACAAAGAATAACGACTCAACTTTGAAAATGAATTTCCCAAATACTTTGCCAACAGAAGTAACCCAGGTTCCATTAGAGATTCAAGAGGGGTTGTCCATTCAGCCTGATGAGTTATATGCAAACCAGCAGGCATACTTCGTGATATATAAGTCTGAGAAAGATGTCTTATCAGTTGAAAGAAAAAATGAAATTCTTAAAAAGCTAAAGCCATTGGATGTGGTCGTAACCTGCAAATCTCAATCTCCAGAATATGATTTTATGTCTAGGTACTTTTGGCCTGCAAACGGCGGAGATGAAGATCCTGTAACGGGTTCAATCCATACTGGGCTGGCACCATTTTGGGCTTCACGTCTGGGCAAGAGTGAATTAACCGCATTTCAAGCATCCAAAAGAGGTGGCATCCTAAATTGTAGTGTTGATGGTGATAGAGTGTATATTTCAGGCAATGCTGTGCAGTATTTAAAAGGTACAATTACAGTTTAGTTGTAGTGCCAAAAATTTCTAACAAGCGCATGTTGTCGGACTGGTTTTCCGGTGCGCTCCAAACCAGCCGCAAATGCGGGCGTTAGAGACACTCTGTGAGCGTACTCAAATTTACAAAAATCGTAATCTTAGAATCTCTCCCCGACGGAGACTTCAAAACTGGAAAAAATCTTTCTGAGGATCTTCCTTTTGTCGGAATAAAAAATAATCTTCCAATTCCTGTCGAGTACTTTGCTATTGATACTAAATCAGACTTGATGTTGAAGATTCATGGTCTCCGTAGCGAAGCAGAAAACGGCACGTGTCCAATCCTTCAGATTGATGCACACGGTTCGGACGATCAGACTGGAATAATGTTGTCTTCTGGCGAATTAGTCACGTGGTCGGAGATGGAAGATGAACTGCGGCAGTTAAATGTTGCTACTAGGTGTAACTTGCTCTTAGTGTCTGCAACCTGCTTTGGCATGTTTTCAGCGTCTATGGTGGCTGTAGCAAATAGAGCACCATTTTGGGCTGTCGTTGGCCCGATCGGCGAATCGAGTGCCGGAGAAATTCTTGATACTTTGCGGGTATTCTATTCAAAGTTACTTGCGCAAGCTGAACCAGGGGAAGTTGTTTCAGCCTTTGTCGGAACTGGGCTTAGGGCTGTGACGGCAGAATATATTTTCGTTAAATCCTACAAATATTTAGTTAAGAACCTCAACCCAACAATACCTCCAAGCAAACAGGAGTTTAACTCGCTTTTGAATCAATACTTTATGGTGGACCTTTACTCTGAAAACGAAGCTAAATTCACCGTCGGCTATGAGATGATCGGTCTCTAACATGAAGTTGAAGCAAACAAAGGACCTTGTCGCATCAATTGCTGCGCAAGAACCACTTCGCAGTTTAACTTGGTGTTAAGTTCGAGTCTTAATGTGTATCGACGAACATTGCTGAGTAACAAGATGTCGCACCCAAGAGGATTGACTCAAAACGGCTTCTGGCCGTTTTGACCCCTCTGGGGCTGCGCCGCGATGCGGCTTGGTCCAAACGCTTCCGCGTTTGTCGAACCTCTTACCGGTTCGAACGCTTTTGGGCGTATCAAACAAAAAACCCGGCACAAGGCCGGGTTTTTTGTTTGAAATGGCGCACCCGAGAGGATTCGAACCTCTGACCTCTGCCTCCGGAGGGCAGCGCTCTATCCAGCTGAGCTACGGGTGCTTTAGAATGTGCCTTGTTGTGGCGTGGCATAGCATCATCAAGCCGTTACTGCTGTGATTTCCAGTGTTGCTGTCCTTGGGTTGGGAAGGCCATTTTGGCAACTTGATTCTCTGGAAACTACACTTGAATTACTTGTCTTCAGTGCGTGCAAAGCAGCAGACGTTGCTTGAGAGGGCGCAATGATATAGCGTCCTCTGCCATTAGTCTATTGAATGGCTGGCGTGAGATGCAGCCATATTCCGCCAAATATTCAGGCGGCGAACATAAAAAAGAGGGGCCTGGCCGGTCCGGTCTGTTAAGGAGTTCTGTGTTAGTGAAAGCGGGGTTAGTGATATCTGCCTTGGTCTGGTTGATGTTGTCAGGTTGTGCCCAGGTACAGCCTCAGGGACCGGCATCGCCGCAGGCTGAAAGCCCGACGGTTTCGGGCGAAAGCCCTCCGGTCGAGATGGTATCCCCGCCGGGTCAGGTGTGTCCGTTGCCACCGCCATGCACCCTGTGTGAACCCGTGGAATGTCCTCCTCCCAAGGTGATTGAAAAGGTGGTGTATAAGACCACACCGCGTCCCGAGACCGGGGGTGAGCTCAATCTGCCGATCATCGGTGAGGTGGAAGACGTGATGGTTGAGCCGCCCGGTATGATTCTGGAAGCCCGCATTGATACCGGAGCCGAATCTTCCTCCATGCATGCGGAAAATATTCACCTGGTGGAGCGGGACGGTGTCAGTTATGTGCGCTTTACGGTGCTTGACCCGAAAACCAACAAACAGGTGGAGATGGAGCGCAAGCGCCAGAGAACAGTGCGAATCAAGCGCCAGACCGGTGACTTTGAGCGACGCTACGTGATCAAGCTATGGCTTTCCATGGGCGCTATCAAGGAAATGGTCGAAGTGACACTGACAGACCGTTCTGACTTCGAGTTCCCGTTGTTGATTGGCCGCAATCTGCTGACGGATACCGCCATCGTCGATGTCAGCCGCAAACACACACTGAAGTGACCCCTATGTCATCGAGAATGCAAATTACCCTGGTTGCCGGAATTCTGATTGCCATCGGTCTGGGGTTGACCCTGTACAAGCGCTTTGAGCTGGGGTTCCCGCTGTTGCCGGGTGAGCGTCAGGATGTGTGGACGCTGGAATCGAAAATCACCTTCAGCCCCAGCACGGGTCCGGTGGAAATATCCATGGCATTGCCGGAACAGCGGGCCGGTTGGGTACTGCTGGATGAGCACTTTGCCTCTTCCGGGTTCGGTTTTTCAATCGCGCGCGCCGACGATGGCAGCCGCCAGGCAAAGTGGACCCGCCAGTCACTGGATCGGCCCACCACCCTTTACTACAAGCTGCAGACCTACCGGGCGGATGAGTTTGGCCTTGGCGCAAGCCCGGTGCCCGAGATGGTGTTGCCGGAACTGGCCGATGACCGTCGTGCGGCGATGACCCGGGTGGTTGCCAACCTGCGGGAGCGCTCTTCCGGTCCCGTCAGTTTCACTGCCCTGTTACTCCAGCAGCTGGTCAACGACAACATGGATCAGGATGCCGCTTTTCTGTTTGCCGACTACGAAGCGGGTCGCTTCGGGGTAATCATGGATGTGCTGGCGTTTGCAGGCATTCCGGCGCAGCGGGTAAAGGGCGTGTTTCTCGAAGACGGGCGCCGCCGTCAGCAAATGTCGACGCTGGTGGAAGTGTTTGATGGTGGCCGCTGGTACCTGTTCAATCCACGCACGGCGCAGCCGGGGTTGCCGGATAACTTTTTTGTCTGGGAGCGGGGTGAGCGCTTCATCCTGGATGTGATCGGCGGAAAAAGTTCTCAGCTGGAATTTGCGTTGGTAAAAAATACCCTGCCGGTGAAAACCGTGCTCTCAATGGAGCAGGAATCCAGCGACCGACTGATGCTCGACTTTTCCATTTATGCCCTGCCGGTTGAACAGCAGGGTATGTTCAAGGGGTTGCTGCTGATACCTGTCGGTGCGCTGGTGGTGGTGATCATGCGTGTTCTAGTGGGGATTCGCACATCCGGGACCTTTATGCCCATACTGATTGCACTGGCCTTCATCCAGACAACTCTGCTCACGGGTTTGTTGATTTTCCTGCTGGTGATCAGTGCCGGGCTGTGGATACGCTCCTATCTTTCCCATCTCAACCTGTTGTTGGTGGCGCGGATCACGGCGGTGGTGATTCTGGTGATTCTGTTGATGGCCGCCCTGAGTATTGTCAGCTACAAGCTGGGGTACAATCAGGCCCTGACGGTCACCTTCCTGCCCACCATTATTCTCTCCTGGACCATTGAACGCATGTCCATTCTCTGGGAAGAGGAAGGGGCGCACGAGGTGCTGATTCAGGGAGGCGGCAGCCTGTTGGCTGCAGTATTGGCCTATCTGGTGATGACGATCGAACTGATCGAGCACCTGACGTTTAATTTTCCGGAGCTGATGATCGCGTTGCTCGGCGTGGTCCTGTTGCTGGGTAAATACACCGGCTACCGACTGACCGAACTGTACCGCTTTCGCTACCTGAGGAAGGACTGGCAGTGAAACTGTTTATCTCTCCTCGGGAGTTGCGCGAGCACGGCGTTCTGGGCATGAACAGCCGCAACGTCGATTTTATCGGGCGTCGCAATCCTCGCCGCCTGTTTCCGCTGGTGGATAACAAACTGAAGACGAAACGCATCGCACAGGAGCACGGCCTGACTGTGCCCGAACTTTTCGGTGTGGTGGAAATTCAGCACGAGATCCAGTTTCTGGAAAAGATGCTGGAGGGACTGCAGCGCTTTGTGATCAAGCCTGTGCAGGGCAGTGGTGGCAAGGGGATTCTGGTGATTTCCGAGCGCGATGGCCTGTCATTTACCAAGTCTTCCGGGGCGGTGCTTGGCCTGCGGGATATCAAGCGTCACACCTCCAATATTCTGAGTGGCCTCTACAGCCTGGGCGGCAAACCGGATGTGGCGATGATCGAGGACATGATCATTTTTGACCCGGTGCTCAGCCACTACAGCTATGAAGGGGTGCCCGACATCCGTGTGATTGTGTATCGCGGTTTCCCGGTGATGGCGATGATTCGCTGTGCCACCCACGAATCTGACGGCAAGGCGAATCTGCACCAGGGTGCGGTGGGTGTGGGGCTGGATATTGAAACAGGCCACAGCGTGTGCGCCGTGCAGAATAACATCAAGGTCAACCGGCACCCGGATACCGGCTATGGCTTCGAGGACCTGCAACTGCCGCACTGGGAGCAATTGCTGATGCTGGCCTGTGGCTGTTACGAAATGACTGGTCTGGGCTACTTCGGTGCCGACATTGTGCTGGATAAGTATCGTGGTCCGATGATTCTGGAATTGAATGCCCGCCCGGGGCTGGCCATCCAGATTGCCAATCTGGCAGGCTTGGGTAAACGCCTGAAGACGATTGATCAGCTGCCAACCATGCCGGAAACCGTTGCCGAAAGAGTGGCGTTATCCCGACAGCTTTTTGGCCGTCAGCCGTCAATGTTCTAGTCCCTGAAAACTTTCCCTAAAACAGCGTTCACGGTAGCGGCTTATGTCGCTATAATGCGCGACTGTCTTTGGCCGCTAATACGAATTTGATGGAGGCGAGAATGAGCCAATTGAAAAAAACGGGTCTGGCTGCAGTTGCATTGCTGCTGGCGTTGGGCATTGCAGGTTGTGGTTCCGAAAGCAATGAGGTCAAACTCACCAGTGCGCAGGAAAAAGCCATGACTGAGCGTCTTGCTCCCGAAGGTGAAGTCGTTCTCGAGAAAGATGTTCCCGCTGCACCCGTTGCGGCTGCATCCGGTCCGCGCTCCGGTGAGGAAATCTACAAAAGCAAGTGTACCGCCTGTCACACCAGTGGTGCCGCAGGTGCTCCCAAGCTGGGCTCTGCTGGCGATTGGGAACCTCGTCTGGCCCAGGGTATTGAGACTGTCTACAGCAATGCCGTCAACGGTATTCGCGGCATGCCGGCGAAAGGTCTGTGTATGGATTGCTCCGCTGATGAAATCCATGCCGCTGTTGATTACATTGTGGAAAACAGTAAATAATTTCAACTTGCCGCAGCACCATGAAAACCGCGCCTCGTGCGCGGTTTTTTTATGGCGATACGGTGCTCTGGGGTATGCTGTTATTTTAGTTGCTGTGGTATCACGGAGTAGAGAAACAAGTGTCAGAAACAAAGCCCGTTTGCATGGGGCTGATATTGGCCGGTGGTGGCTCGACCCGGATGGGGGTCGACAAGTCACAGTTGCGGCGCGAACAGCAGACCATGCTGACATTTTCGCGCGCTCTGCTGTCCTCACTGGGTCTCGTAGTGCATGTCAGCGGTGGCAGGCAAGGTATTGCCGACCGCACACCACAGTCCGGCCCTCTGGGTGGTATTCATTCGGTACTCGAGACATTGCAGCCCGACGCACTGCTGGTTCTGCCGGTGGATATGCCGTTGTTGACCACCGAGCTGCTGCGCCAGCTGATGAATGCCGGTGAACGCCTGAGCGTTCCCGTGTGTTATCAAGACTGCTATCTGCCACTTTACCTGCCGGTAAACGCTGAACTTCGCAACTATCTCGGCGGTGTATTTGCGGAGGGGTCGCAACAACCCCGCTCGGTCAAAAAAATGCTGTCTGCACTGGGTGGCAAACAGTTGCCCGTGTCAGACCCACAAGCGCTGATGAATGCCAATACCCCGGAAGAGTGGCAGCGTGCCATGGCATTGCTGGGAGGTGGCCATGATCAGCAATAGCGAGCGGCGACGTTACAGCCGCCAGTTGTTGCTGGGAGATATCGGCGAGGTGGGCCAGCAACGGTTGCTGCGTTCCCGTGTTCTGATTGTCGGCCTCGGCGGGTTGGGATCACCCGTTGCGCTCTACCTGGCAGCTGCGGGCGTAGGCAAGTTGCTGATTGCCGATGGTGATGCGCTAGAAATCAGTAACCTGCAGCGGCAGATTCTTTATGACACAGCAGATGCCGGTGAACCGAAAGCACAGCTTGCCGAGCAGCGACTGTCGGCGTTGAACCCTGATCTTGAACTCGATGCCTATGATGAGACCCTGACTCTCGACGACCTCAAACACTGTATTCCGGAGGTGGACCTGGTACTGGATTGTTCCGACAACCTGGAAACCCGCAGGAACGTGAATGCTGTTTGCGCCCGGGAAGGTATACCCCTGGTGTCCGCGGCTGCGATTCGCTGGGAAGGGCACCTGATGGTATTCGATTTCCGTGACCGGCAGACCCCCTGTTACGAGTGCCTGTACCCGCCGGAAAGTGCTGAACCGGTGTTAAATTGCAGTACCAGTGGTGTGGTCGGTCCGGTACTGGGTGTGCTGGGTTCCCTGCAGGCTCTCGAGTCTCTGAAACTCCTCTTGGGTCTCCCTTCAGACATCAATGGCCAGTTGCGTATTTTTGATGGACGGCACCACGAGTGGCGGCATTTTGCCATCGTGAAGCGACCGGACTGCCCAACCTGTGGCGTGTCATCCTGCCCATAAATCCAGGGGGCTTGACCTGCAGTGCCGTTCGGGTAGTCTCCGGATATGCAATCGACTTGAATTTCTATGACCCATATCTCTACACCACAGCTTACTGACCGCTTTGGACGGGTGGTGGATTACCTGCGTCTGTCCGTGACGGACCGCTGCGACTTTCGTTGCGTCTACTGCATGTCGGAGAAAATGGAGTTTGTTCCCCGCCAGCAACTGCTGACACTGGAGGAACTGGCTTTTCTGGGTCAGGCCTTTGTGGAGCTTGGCGTAAGCCGTATTCGTTTGACGGGTGGCGAACCACTGATCAGGCGCAATGTGACCGAGCTTATTCATAATCTCGGTCGACTGGAAGGGATGGATGAATTGCTGTTGACCACCAACGGTTCCCAGCTCGCCGATGTGGCGGATGACCTGGTGGCTGCCGGTGTGCGACGCATCAATGTCAGCCTTGATTCGGTTGACCCGGCCCGCTTTGCACAGATCACGCGAACTGGCCAGTTGTCGAGTGTATTAACAGGTATCCGGGCTGCCCAGCAGGCCGGTATCGAGCGCATCAAAATCAATAGCGTGATCATGCGCGGTCAGAACGACGACGAGATTATTCCTCTGCTGGAGTTTGCCCTCGAGCGTGGCCTGGATATCAGCTTTATCGAGGAAATGCCGCTGGGTGATACCGGTCGTGAGGACCGCCACGGGCAACTGGTGAGCAGTGAGGAAATCCGCCGAGAGATTTCAGCGGTTTATCCTCTCGCTGCGAGTGCGGTGGTTACCCCGGGGCCATCCCGTTATTACCAGATAGCCGGCAGCGACAGGCGTATCGGGTTTATCTCACCCAACAGTCATAATTTCTGTGAAAGCTGCAATCGCGTGCGGGTCACCTGTGAGGGGCGTTTGTTGTTGTGCCTGGGCAATGAACACTCCGTCGACCTGAGGCATGTTATCCGCACTTCGCCCGGTGATATGGCGGCTCTGAAACAGGCCATCATTGACGCCATGCAAATCAAACCTGAAAGACATCATTTTTACGACGCTGATCAACCTCAGGTGGTCCGCTTTATGAATGCTACTGGCGGTTAGCAGCCTGTTAGCGGAAAGCTGGCTATAGATGGCTGTGTTGACATATGGACTGATTGGTCCATAATAGAGTCATGAATCAGGGCCGACCTAGAGAATTTGATACTGACCGGGCACTGGAACTTGCTACCCAGCAATTCTGGAAAGTGGGCTATTCGGCAACTTCTTTGCAGGATCTGCTGAAGGCTATGCGATTATCGAAAAGTAGCCTCTATCAGGCCTTTGGCAGTAAGCAGCAACTATTCATACGCTGTCTTGATCACTACGAGCAAAGTATGGCCAGCCGACTTGAGAGTAAACTGGTTGAAAGCGATTCTGCTGTCGGATTTCTGAGAGCATTTCTGGAAGAAATTGTTGCTGAAGCAGCGGGCAGAGGTCCCAGAAAGGGCTGTCTGCTGGTCAATACCGCCAACGAATTGTCCCAGCGTGACCCCAAAATAAAAGTGGCTGTGTCAGATGGGGCTAACCACTTTATTGCTATTTTTCGTCGGGCAATAGAATTGGCTATTGAGCGTGGTGAAATGCCGGCCCCCGTATCTGTACAGAACCTGGCAAGCTTTTATTTTTCCGGCGTGGGTGGTTTGCGCACCATGGTAAAGGCCGGTGTCAGTCAGGAAGAGTTACACCCGGTTATTGATTTGATTATGGAAAAGTTTAAATAAATTTTTTTCCTATTTTTTTGTTTATTTAAGGACCGATCGGTCCTTAAATAAATATTTACTATTAAACCATGTACACAGGAGAACCTGACCATGAAATCAGAATACAAAATATCCATGCCTCCCATAGAAATCAGTGGCGCACCGGAAACGGTAAAAGGGATTCTGGAGGAACAGAAAAACAATTTCGGGTTTTTGCCGAATATGTACTCGGTGATGGCCACTGCCCCTTCATTACTCAAAATGTATTTAAATGGTTACCGGCTGTTTCGGGAGGAAGGAACATTTTCTTCCGTTGAACAGGAAGTCATATTTTTAACCATCAGTCGAGAAAATGGCTGTGACTACTGTGTCGGCGCACACAGTATGATTGCCGATAAGATGTCGGGCGTGCCTGAAGAGGTGACAGAAGCGATTCGAAACAATGCCCCGATCACGGACTCGAAACTACAGGTGCTGCACGATTTTGTTGTCACCATGATCAATACCCGGGGGGTACCATCTAAAAGTGATGTTGCCGCATTTTTGACAGCCGGATACAGCGAACAGCAGGTCCTGGAAGTGATCGTGGCAATCGCTGTGAAGACATTGAGTAACTACAACAACCACTTGTTTCATACCGAGCTGGATGACGTGTTTTCTGACTACGCTTGGACAGAGTGATACAACTCCCCCTGGAATACTGTCCGGAGCGGATATTCACATGGGTTGCGAATATGAATGCTCAATGTTGAGAATTTGATTTATGGTGAGGATGGAGCCGGTATAATCAGGCTCCAGAATCACCGCTACAGACATTGAGCATTGAGGAACCCATGTCCCACGCCACAAAAGAATTTGTACCGTTAAATATTGCTGTCCTGACGGTGTCCGATACCCGCAGCCTGGCAGAGGACAGTTCCGGCCAGCTGTTGCAGGATCGCCTCACCGAGGCCGGTCACCGGCTCGTAGAGCGGGTAATCATCCCGGACGATATTTACCGCCTGCGCGCTGAGGTGTCCCGTTGGATCGCCGATACACAGGTCCAGGTGGTGCTGGTCACTGGTGGCACCGGATTTACCGATCGCGACTCCACCCCGGAAGCACTGTTGCCCTTATTCGATAAACAGGTGGAAGGTTTTGGCGAACTGTTTCGGCAGATTTCCTTTAACGAAATCGGCACCTCGACGGTGCAGTCCCGGGCGGTAGCCGGCATCGCTAACCATACACTGGTGTTCTGTATGCCCGGCTCCACCAATGCCTGTCGCACGGCCTGGGACAATATTGTCGGCGAGCAACTGGATTCACGTACCCGCCCCTGTAATTTTGTGCCCCATGTGACCCCTCAGGATCGTTGCGAAAGCCGCGGCTAGATTGGTGATGAGCAGCTGTGACCAACAACCCGGCCTGTTGACAGTAGAACAGGCGCTACAGCGCTTACTGGAGGCGGCCAGACCCACTACGGATATTGAAACTATTCCCCTGACCGCGGCCCTGGGCCGTGTGTTGGCAGAGAACCAGCATTCCCCGGTGGATGTGCCACCGGCGGATAACAGTGCCATGGATGGTTTTGCCCTGCGCTTTTGTGACGGCACCCCGGAAGGGGAAACCACGTTGCCTATCAGTCAGCGGATCCCGGCGGGGACCGTGCCCGAACCCCTGCAGCCAGGTTCTGCCGCTCGCATCTTTACCGGCGCGGAGGTTCCTCCGGGTGCTGATACCGTGGTGATTCAGGAGCAGTGCCAATGGGACGAATCATCCGTCTGTTTTTCCGGGGCAAAACCCCAGGCCAATATCCGTCCTCGGGGGCAGGATATTGAGAAGGGCGCCATCGTTCTGCAACAGGGCCGCCGTTTAACTCCCCAGGACCTGGGGCTGCTGGCCTCTGTAGGCATAGCTGAACTGCCGGTTTATCGCCGTCTCAGGGTAGCTGTGCTTTGCACCGGTGACGAGCTGGTTGAGCCCGGTGAAACCCTCATACCCGGCCATATCTATAATTCAAACCGTTACATGTTGCTGGGCCTGTTGCAGGCGTTGGGATTCGAGTGCGTGGATATCGGCATTGTGGCGGATGATCCCGAGGCCACCGAACAGGCCTTGCTGAAAGCCGCAGCAGAAGCTGACTGCATCCTGAGTAGCGGCGGGGTTTCCGTGGGTGAAGAAGACCACGTCAAAGCCTGTGTCGACAAACTGGGCAGCCTGGATTTGTGGCGTGTGGCCATCAAGCCGGGCAAGCCGCTGGCCTATGGCCACGTCAGGGGTATTCCTTTTATCGGCTTGCCGGGAAACCCGGTCTCCGTATTTGTCACCTTTGCAATTGCTGCACGTCCCTACCTCCTGAAAAGCCAGGGCGCCAGTGATTGTTCGCCATTAACCATCCCGGTTGTCGCCGGGTTCAGCCGTCCCAACTCCGCCAAGCGTCAGGAATACCTGAGAGCCAGTCTGGTACTGGATGATCAGGGCCGGCAACGGGCGGAGCTGGCGGGTAGCCAGAGTAGTGGGGTCTTGTCCAGCGTCTGCCGTGGCGATGGCCTGGTAGTCCATAAGCTCGGTGAAGCCATTGCCGAAGGGGCCCCGGTGCTGTTTTTACCCTTCCCGGACTTACTCTACTAAATAAATCACACATCCTTTGATCTGGATACCTTGGTGTCCGCGCCATCAGCTTCTATGCTCAAAGAAACATGCGGCGGAATGTGCCGGGTGTGGTTGGTCTGAATAAGGAAGGGGGTTATGGCCAGTCAGGTATCGTTGGCGTTTTTCGGCGCGGCAGGCACTGTCACCGGCTCACGTTATCTACTCGACGTGGACGAGCAGAGAGTCCTGATCGACTGCGGCCTGTTTCAGGGTTACAAGCATTTGCGGGAACGCAACTGGAAACCCTTTCCCGTAGATCCTGCTACCATCGAAGCGGTATTCCTCACCCATGCCCATCTGGACCACAGCGGTTACCTTCCCCGGTTGGTGAAAGACGGCTTTGATGGGCCGGTTTACTGTACCCGTGCCACCCGGGATCTGTGTCGCATACTGTTGCTGGACTCGGCAAAGTTGCAGGAAGAAGAGGCGGAGTTTCGCAACCGGCATAACTACAGCAAGCACAAGCCCGCATTGCCGCTCTATACCCAGCACGATGCCCGCAAGGCGCTGGAGCATTTCGAGATCGTCGATTTCAGCATGCCGGAAAGCCCCCACCCCGGTATTACTACGGGTCAGATTGAGGTGGGTTTTTACCCCAATGGCCATATTCTCGGTTCCTCCTACCTGGACGTGAAAGCCGCGGGCAAGCACATCCTGTTTAGCGGAGACCTGGGTCGTGGCAATGACCTGGTGATGCGCGCCCCCGAACTGCCGCTGTACTGCGATTACCTGGTAGTGGAATCCACCTACGGCAACCGTTTGCACGACAATCGCGATATCTGGGAGGCGGTGGCTGAGATCGTTAATGACACCCTGTCCGGGGGCGGCTCACTGCTGATTCCATCATTTGCCGTGGGGCGTGCCCAGGCAATGCTTTATTTAATTACTGAATTGCGGCGTCGAGAAAAAATTCCCTATGTGCCGATCTTTCTGGACAGCCCCATGGCCATCAGCGTCACGGAATTGATGCAGCGACATCACCGTTATCACCGCTTGAACAAGGCGTCCTGCCAGCAATTGTCACGGGACGTGACCTTTACCCGCGATGTTCAGGATTCCATTGCCATCAACCACGTCAATGTGCCGGCAATTATTCTGTCCGCGAGTGGTATGGCCACCGGCGGTAGGGTGTTGCACCACCTGCAGCGGATGGTGGGGGATCACCGCAACACGGTGATGTTTGCCGGTTACCAGGCACCGGGCACCCGCGGTGCACGGCTGGTGGAGGGTGAAAAGCGAATCAAGATTTTCAACCGCTACTTTGATGTCAAGGCCCGCATTGAGAGCCTGGACTTTCTCTCCGCCCACGCCGACCGGCTGGAATTGTTGCGTTGGGTGCAGCAACTGCCAGCGGCGCCGAAACACTGTTTTGTTACCCACGGTGAAGAGAGCGCATCGGATCAGTTCCGCATCAGCCTCTCGGAAGAATTGGGGTGGAGAGCCTCGGTACCGGATATGGGCGACAGGGTTGATCTCTGATCAGTCCGCCGTCTCAATCTCGAAATGGAATTGTTTGTCGCAGTCGAGACTGTTACTGACAAAGCAGTTGGCCTCGGTTTTCTCCAGTAACTGCTGCGCCTTGCTGCGGTCGGTTTCCGATGTGATCACCAGCCGTGCGGTGGTGACAATACGGGAAAATTTCACATGGTGTTCGACCTTGTCCAGCACCCCCTCGCTGTGACAGTGGATTTCCTGCCATTCCAGTCGTCCCGCCTTGGCGATGGCTTTGAAGGTCAGGGCCAGGCAGTTGGCGACACTGGCCAGTAACATCTCTTCAGGTGTCCAGGTATCCCCCGGACCGTCAAAATTTCGAGGAGGCGCCACTTCAAGAGTGCAACCATTCTGTAAGGTGGAAACCATGTGACTGTCGGGGGTGCCGAAAGCACTGGCAGCGTAGGCGTGGGGCAGGGGTTTCATCAGAAATCTCCGGTTAGTCCTGTTGCCATCGGCTGGCACGCTGCTGGTCGCTGGCTTTGGCATCCACCCAGTGTCCCCGGCCGTCACTGTGAACCTCTTTTTTCCAGAACGGTGCCGAGGTTTTCAGAATATCCATAATGAATTCGCAGGCGCTGAACACTGCAGCCCGGTGTTCGCCGCTCACAGCCACCAGCACAATCTGGTCCCCGGGTTTCAGCTCGCCGATGCGATGCACAATGCGGATATTGGCTACCGGCCAACGTTGCAGGGCCTCTTCAGCGGTGGCCTGCAAGGATTTTTCGGTCATACCCGGGTAGTGTTCCAGTTGCAGTGAAGCCAGGGGATTATTGGTGATATCCCTTACCAGTCCGGTAAATAGGGCGATGCCGCCCACTGTCCGGCAATCAGCCTTGAGGCGCTGGTATTCCTCGCCCACATCAAAATCTTCCCGCTGTACGGAAATGGTAATCATCCGCCGGTCACCGGGGGAAAGAGAGCCAGTTCGTCATTATCGCTGATACGGTCATTCTCAACACTCATCACCTGATTGATGGCGCAAAGAAACTGGCCGTGGCCAAGCCCCTGCTGCCAGTGTTCGCCCCGCTGCTTCAGCGTCGATACCAGATCGCTGACAGTCTGCACATGGTCTGGCAATGTCAGTACCAGTTCGCCGGTGCCCAGTTGTTCCCGCAGGCTGCCGAAAAAGAGAATCTTCAAGGGGCTGCGCTCCAGTGACCGGATTTCCCACCGGCTTTTTCCAGTAGGCGCGTGGATTCGATCACCATGCCCCGGTCCACTGCCTTGCACATGTCGTAAATGGTCAGTGCGGCCACGGACGCCGCGGTGAGGGCTTCCATTTCCACGCCGGTTTTGCCGTCCAGTCCACAGCTGGCGGTGATGCGCAACTGGTTGCTGTCCGGCAGCAATTGAAATTCCACTTTGATGGATGTGAGCATCAGGGGGTGGCAGAGGGGGATGAGGTCAGAGCATTTTTTTGCGGCCTGGATACCGGCAATGCGGGCCACGGCCAGTACATCGCCCTTCTTATGGCCGCCACTGGTGATCATGCTCAGGGTTTCCGGCTGCATCCGCACCAATGCTTCGGCGGTGGCTTCGCGGTGGGTAACGGCTTTGCCACCCACATCCACCATGTGGGCATTGCCCTGTTCATCCAGGTGGCTCAGTTTACGCATATTGGACAAGGTGACACCTTTCAGTTGTGGTCCATCGGTTGTGGTTTCTGGGCTGTAGTTTAGTAAGTGGCAGTCTAGCTCAACTTAGTGCATAAACGTATTGCAGGACATCAATCATGCCGGCTCGGCGGCAATATCAGGATGGCCCGGAAATCATTGACGTTTGTCCGTGTCGGACCAGTGATCAGCAGGTCGCCGAGGTCTGAAAAAAACGGATAACAGTTATTGTTGTCGAGTTCGGTGGCAGCATCCCAGCCCCGGTCAATGGCTCGCTGCCAGGTGTCGGGATTCAGCACAGCCCCGGCGTTGTCGCCGGCACCATCGATGCCGTCGGTATCTGCCGCCAGGGCATAAATTCCCGGTGCCCCTTTTAAAGCATCCGCCAGTGCCAGCAGATATTCGCCGTTGCGACCGCCCTTGCCATGACCTCTGACTGTGACACTGGTTTCCCCGCCGGACAGAATCACACAGGGGGCCTGTACCGAGCCTTCCCCGCGGGAGATGGCCAGGGCCAGCGAGGCGTGCTGCTGTGCCAGTTCACGGGACTCTCCCGTCAGGTCATCGCCCAGGGACAATACTTCCAGGCCAACAGCTTTGGCGCGTACGGTGGTCGCCATCAGCGACTGGCTGGGGGCGGCGATCATTCTGAAGCGGCATTGGGCAAGGGCGGCATCGCCGGGTTTGGGGGTTTCCGAATCCGGGGACTTCAACCAGGCGGTGACGGCATCACTAACTTCGATCTTGTACTTTTCCAGAATGGCCAGCGCCTGACCGGAGGTGGTCGGGTCGGCCACCGTGGGGCCGGAGGCTATGACCGCCGGGTCATCCCCTGGCACATCGGATATCGCCAGGGTCAGCAGCTTGGCCGGTGCGCAGGCCTTTGCCAGTCGGCCGCCCTTGATGCCGGAAAGGTGCTTGCGCACGCAGTTCATTTCGTGAATATCTGCACCGGATTTCAATAGTCCACGATTGATACTCTGCTTGTGTGACAGAGCCAGTCCGGGTGCCGGCATGGATAACAACGAAGAACCGCCACCGGAGATCAAGCAGATCACCTGATCCTCCGCTGACAGGTTGCTGACCAGCGACAAAATACGTTTCGCCGCCAGCTCACTGTTCATATCCGGCACCGGGTGACTAGCTTCAATCACTTCCAGTCGCTCCAGCGGTTCACTGTGTCCGTAGGCTGTTACCACCAGACCTTTCAGCGGACCTTTCCAGTGTTGCTCCAGGCTGGCGGCCATGGAACAGGCGGCCTTGCCCGCACCCACGACGATCAAAGGGCGGTTGTTGGGCAGTGGCGAGGCGGGAAGAAATGGCGGTAACACCAGCGCCGGGTCGGCGGTGGCAACGGCAATTTTAAACAGGTCAATGAGCAACTGCTGCGGATCAATATCAGTCATGATCAGGACTTACTGGTAACGACAACCTCTTTATTATGGCGGTAGCGCTGGTGCCATGCCAGCGAACGTGGATAATCAGGTTTTGCGGCAGATGTTAAAGGGGAAGTAGCTTGTCGGACAAACAGTACATCGATGCCCAGCAACTGCTGGACGATGCCTTCCGGCTCGGCTTGCAGGTGCTGGAAAGTGATTTTCGCCCGCATTTCATTGTCGGGGTGTGGCGGGGCGGTGCGCCGGTGGGTATCGCCGTGCAGGAACTGCTGGAGTACTTCGGCATCGTCACCGACCATATAGCCATCCGCACCTCGTTTTACACGGCCATGGGTGAGCATGCCGAAACCGTACAGGTGCATGGCTTGGGGTATGTGATTGACCGGTTGCGCGAAGCCGATTCCATCCTGATTGTTGATGATGTCTACGACACCGGCCTGAGCTTGCAACAGGTGGTTTCCGATATTCTGGCGCTTTGCGACGACAACCCGCCGGAGATTCGCCTGGCCACTCCGTATTTCAAACCCGGCAATAATCGCACTCAGCGGGAGCCCGATTATTACCTCCACAAAACCGATAAATGGCTGGTGTTCCCCCATGAGCTGGTGGGGCTCAAGGCACAGGAAATTCTGGATAACAAGCCTGGGATCGAGAGCCTGCGTGAAAAGCTGGCTTTGCGGGAAGCCACTACCTGATAGCTGCTAACGATCTGCCATTGCCGCAGCGACCTTTGACCCGGTCTCCCGGGCCAGTTTGGTGGTGATATAACTGCCGGCCTCAAGCAATGTCTCAAGGTCAACGCCGTGTTCAATGTTGAGGCCGTTGAGCATATAGACCAGATCTTCTGTTGCCACGTTGCCGGACGCCCCCTTGGCATAGGGGCAGCCGCCCAAACCGGCGATGGCGCTATCCACCACGGAGATACCCATTTCCAGGGCCGTATAAATATTGGCCAGCGCCTGACCGTAGGTGTCATGCAAGTGAACGGCCAGCTGTTCGATGGGAATCTCTTCGCTGCAGGCATCAATTACCCGCTGAATATCAGCAGGGGTGCCGACCCCGGTGGTGTCTCCCAGGGACACTTCGTAGCAGCCCATCTGCATCAGCTGAGTCGCGACACGGCGAACCTTGGTCGGTGCAACAGTGCCCTCGTAGGGGCAACCCACCACGCAGGAAACGTAGCCACGCACACGTATATTCGCGTCCCTTGCGGCTGCCATCACGGGTTCAAAGCGGGCCAGGCTTTCATCGATAGAACAATTGATATTTTTCTGACTGAAGGTTTCGGAGGCAGCTGCAAAAATGGCTACCTCGGTAGCGTTCACTGTTAGTGCCCGCTCAAAGCCTTTCAGATTGGGGGTGAGCGCCGCGTAGGTCACTCCCGGCTGTCGGCACATCTTTCGAAACACCTCATCACTGCCAGCCATTTGCGGCACCCACTGGGGGTTCACAAAGCTGCCTGCTTCAATGTAGTTCACCCCGGCAGCGGCCAGTTTTTCAATAAGTGCAACTTTGACCTCGGTGCTGATGGAGAGGGGTTCGTTTTGCAGTCCATCACGGGGACCAACTTCGACAATGCGAACGCGGGTTGGCAAGGCCATGGTGACTCTCTTTTATGGTTATATTCAGGTGAATCTAAGTTACCGCTTTTGTAGAGGCGGGAAAAGTTGCAGTTCGCATAATTGGTGACAGATGACGGTTTGTGGATAAGGGGGCAGGTGCTTGATTAATTCCGGAGGTCGTCACAGACTCAGTACTACAAGGAATGACCATGTCGACAAAAAACCATTCAGACAAACTCGATCAAACCGTTGCCCAGGCCAGGGCAGCGCGCGAAGCCCGCGAGAAAGGCTACCGGGAGCAGGCTCTTAAACTCTATCCCTGGGTCTGTGGCCGTTGTGGTCGCGAATTTAACCGCCAGAATCTCAGCCAGTTGACAGTGCATCACCGCGACCACAACCATGACAATAATCCCGGCGATGGCAGCAACTGGGAATTACTCTGCCTCTACTGCCACGATAACGAACATTCAAAATACCTCGATGCCGGCTATGGAGAGGTAATGCCGGAGGAGCAAAAGCAGGCGGCAACCTTCAACCCTTTTGAAAACCTGGCGGAGATGATGAAAAACCGCCAGGACGGGGAATAGAGCAGGTTCAATCCTGGCGGACAGCGGCAATGTTAAAACTGGACAGCCACAAGCATCACTCCTGTCACCGGCCACGGGGCAAAAATCTCGGTATCCCTGAACTGATTGCCATCGCCCTCGGCGGCATGGTGGGCGGCGGTATTTTTACGGTGCTCGGCCTCTCTGTCGCCATGGTGGGTCCGTATACGCCCATAGCGATATGTATCGGCGGTTTGATGGCTGCCATGGCCGCCTATTCCTATATCAAACTGGGTGTCTATTACCGGGATGAGGGCGCCACCTATTCGTTTTACAAACGCACCTATCCAGACTCCCACTTCGCCGCATCACTCATCGGTTGGTGGGTGATCTTCGGCTACATCAGCACCCTGGCGCTCTACGCTTACACCTTTGCTTCCTACGCCATTAGCGGGTTTGCCGAGGCGGATAATATCTGGCTGAGAAAGGCCATTGCTGGTGCCGTGCTGCTGGTCTTTACCCTGATCAATGTCTGGAGCGTCAAGGGTATGGGGAAAATTGAAGACCTGATGGTGTACAGCAAGCTCATCATTCTAGTGGTGATTTCCTTTGTGCTCATCAACAACAGCAATACCACTCTGCCAGTGCTGTTTTCCGAGGCGTCGGATGTGGGGTTGCTCAGTATCCTGATGGTTGCTTCCATCACCTTTGTCGCCTACGAGGGCTTCCAGCTGGTGGTGAATGCCGTGAATGAAATGGAGCAGCCCGAAAGAAATATTCCCCGTGCCATTTACTCGGCAATCTTCCTGGCGGCGCTCATCTATGTGGTTATTTCACTGGGTGCCATTCTGGCCATTCCCTTTCAGGATATTATCGACAACAAGGAATACGCCCTGGCAGCCGGTGCCAATAACGTGTTGGGCCACTGGGGGACGGAACTGATCATTCTGGGGGCGCTGTTAGCCACCAGCAGTGCCATCAGTGGCACGGTGTTCGGTGCCTCACGGCAGATGGCCGTGATCGCTGCGGACGGCTACTTTCCGTCCATACTGCAAAAACGCGTCGGCCATATTCCCATCAACGCCATTATTGCCATGTCCTGCCTGGCCTTTGTGCTAATACTGGCGGGGGACCTGCAGGAGATTCTGGAATTCGGCAGTATCACCTTTCTGCTGGTATCGCTGTTGATGGCGCTGGCCAACGACCGTATGCGGCATGAAACGGATTCCTCGCGCTGGCTGACACTGAGCGCAGTGATTGGCCTGGCGCTGGGTACGGTGTTGATTCTTGCTTATGAAGCCTTGCACCAGCCCCGGCAACTGATGTTTATTATTGCCCTGTATGTCATCCTGTCGCTGGGTTCCTGGGGTTATTCGCTAATACGGCGTAGGGCCAACCACAGTGAATAAGTGACAGGCTGTGCTAAGCCCAGCGCTAACACTCACAGGGCAGTTAAGAAATAAAAACGCTATATCATCCATCAAAAATGTTACTAGACGATCGGTCTAGTCTGTATTAAGGTGTCCACCCATGGGATCAGAAAAAACACAGGCCCGGTTTGCCGACACCCGCCAGAGAATCATTGATTCCGCCCGGAATATCATTCTCGGCAAAGGCTATGCCGCTGTGGGTCTGAATGAAATTCTCAGCCATGCCGGGGTGCCGAAGGGCTCCTTCTACCACTACTTCAAGTCCAAAGATGATTTTGGCCGGGTGCTGCTGGAGGAATATTTCGACGAATACCTCGTCATGATCAATGACTGTCTGGGCAATCAGCACATCGAGCCACTGCAACGCCTGATGAATCTGTTTGATTACTGGCTCACGACCCAGAGCAGTGATTGCCTGGAAGAAAAATGCGTGGTGGTCAAACTCTGCGCTGAAGTATCCGATCTGTCGGAGCAGATGCGTGAAGTGCTTGAGAAGGGTATGAAAGGTGTGCAGGCGAGAATTGGCCAGTGTATCGCCGAGGCTGTCGATACGGGTCAACTCAAGCTGGAAGTCACGCCCGAAGAACTGGCCCGTGAACTGTATGCCATGTGGATGGGCGCTACGCTCATCAACAAGGTGAACCGCACCGGCGACTCATTGCAGCTGTGTATGGCCGCGACCAAGCGGCGTCTTAACCCTACCGGCATTCACTAACAGAAACGCTGCATTTACCACCACAGGTATTTTTTTGTTATAAATAATATACGACCGGTCTAGTAAAATAGCCGGTGTTTAACGGCTTAACTGCAAGGAAATGACCATGAGTAACAACCCGCAACCATTAACCGTGTTTCAGCCATTTCCCTTTGGAAAGACCAGCCTGAGAAACCGTTTTGTTATGGCGCCGATGACCCGCAACAAGTCTCCCAACGGGGTGCCCACCGACGAAGTTGCCCGTTACTACCGTGCCCGTGCCGAGGGCGGGGTAGGGCTGATCATCTCCGAGGGAACCTATATCGGTCACCCGGTGGCTAACGGCTATCCCGATGTGCCGGCTTTCCACGGTGAAGCGGCACTGGCGGGTTGGAAAAAAGTGGTAGATGGCGTACATGAAGCCGGTGGAAAAATGATTCCACAAATCTGGCACACCGGCGCTGCGCGGATGCCCGGCAGTTGGCCCAACCCCGAACTTCTGGGTGCAGGGCCGGATGATGTGTTTGTCGATGGTGTGCAAACCGTAAAAGCCATGGACCAGACCGATATTGACCTGGCGGTTATGGCCTATGCCCAGGCGGCGGCTGATGCCGAGCTGCTCGGTTTTGATGGCGTAGAAATTCATGGTGCCCACGGTTACCTGATCGATCAGTTCCTCTGGGAAGGCAGTAACCACCGAACTGACAACTATGGTGGCTCCATTGAAAACCGCACCCGTTTCGCACTGGAAGTGGTGAAGGCCGTGCGTGCGGTAGTCAGCGCCGATTTTCCCGTGGTGTTCCGCTTCTCCCAGTGGAAGCTCGGTGATTATGACGCCCGCATTGCCAATAGCCCCGAAGAGCTGGAAGCCATTCTCAAACCCCTGGCCGATGCCGGTGTGGATTTCTTCCATGCCAGTACCCGCCGTATGTGGGAACCGGCCTTCGAAGGCTCAGATGATAATCTCGCCACCTGGACCAGGCGGGTCAGCGGCAAGCCAGTGATTACCGTCGGTAGTGTCGGCCTCGATAAAGAATTCCGTGTGGGACACTTCACTCGCGAAGAAAACCCCGATGCCAACAGCCGCGTAGACCTGCTGCAACTGGAACAGGGCGTGCTCGATGACCGTTACGACCTCATTGCCGTGGGTCGCGCCATCCTCGCCGACCCCAACTGGACCAACAAAGTGCGCGACAACCGCCTGGAAGACATCAAACATTTTGATGTGTCGGCACTGGATGAACTGGTGGTGTGAAATTACACCACTCCTAAAGCTCCCCAAAACTGCGTAAATAGCGTTTTATCGCAGCTTTTGTTGCCCCGCCAAATTGGCGGGGCTTTTTTTGGAAAATAGCCCTGCAGTTCCTGCCGGAACCTTGAGTTTGGAGTTGGTTTTTACAGGAAGATTGTCGATTCATTTGCTAAAGTAGTTACCATCAACATTGAGGTAAAGTCTCAGATCAAAACATTGCAAGATTGGATGGTGAAGAGATGCACTATGAGGAAGTATTAGCCTTGCGCGAGGCTTGGGGTGATAAACCTTGTGATCATCCTGAATTTACAGATGAATATCTTTTTGGTTCGAGAACCGGTGATTACGTGTGCACACAATGTGGTAAGTCGTTCACCCATGCACCGATGAATCGGTACGTAAAGAAGTAAACTGCCGCATAGTGCGGCGGGATTTCTGGTGACCAACGATGACCCGTGAAGTGAGGCATCCTCGCTGCCGCTTCAGGTGGTATTTTCCGGCTTACTCACTACTAATCAGCCCCTTTTTAATCGTCACCCGAATCATTCTTTCCACGCCCTCAAAGGGCAGAGCTTGGTCTTCTCTCCAAACCACTTCTGCGGTACCTGTCAGATAGAGGGTTTCGCCGCTATCAAAATCTATAAACAGTAATCCGATCCGCTGATCCAAAGTCAGGTTGCCGATGGTGTTGAAGAAGTTGTTGCCAGAATAGTCGGGGATCAACAGTCGCTGCTGCTCATCGAATTTGAGAAAACCCGGTTCTCCGCCTCTATGGGAAACGTCCACACCCCGGTTGCGCGATGGCTGCTGATCGTTAAAGGCGCTGGCGATAAAGAAGGTGTCGGCATGGGTAATCATGTCTATCACCTCTTCGGGCCACTGCCTGAAGGTCTCGCAGGTAAACCGCTGGTGTTCAATGGTCGGTGGCGGGGGACGGGTGGTGATGTATTTGGGGCAGTTGCCGAAACTCTGGAACACGCTGACGCTGAAGCCCTGTTCATCCCGCGTAGTGATCACACCATTGGCGCGATTGCGGCGGCGGGTGATGAGCTGAATGCCGAGCAATCCGATGGGGCTGCCGATTGTCAGGCTGTTGGACAGCGGGTCGCCGGGGAAGGGTTGGTATTGCACATCCAGTTGGGTTGGGGTGGGAGACCGGATAAACCCCGGCTCACCAAACAGGGCGGTGGCCCACAGGTCGCCGGCTTCATCCTCTGCGCCAAGGATCAACATCGGCAGTTGCTCGAACAACTGCCGGTGCTGGTCGGGTATATGGTCGCGGATCAGAAAAGCCCCCAAGGCGGTGACTTTATCCCCATTATCGCCACTCTTGTTGCTTGTGGCGCGGGCCCTCACGGCCAGTTCGCCGCGGTGCCAGGGGTTGTTGAGATCCTCGTTACTGTCATTGCCCATGGTATCTGGCTCAGTTGAGTGCGAAGAATTCCACCCGCACGCCGCCGGGAATGGTACACATCATATGATTAAAGTCGGTGCCTTTCAGAGCTTCCGGGCTGAATTCAAAATTTACACCTTCCACCTCGGCCAATTGCTGGTGTAACCGTACCAGCGCAGCTTTATCGGGCACCGCCAGGGCAAAATGGTGCAGGCCAATGTTGTGGTGGCGGTCGAAGGGGGTGGCTGTATCCGGGTCTTTTGCCTGCCACAGGGTAAGCATCACGGTGCCGTCGCTGATAAAGATGGATGGGTAGCTGGCATCGCCACCGACTTCGGTGAAATTCAGTTGTTGCTTGAAGAAGTCACCGGTCTGGTGGATGTCGCGCACGGTCAAGCCGAGATGGTGGATACCCCGGGTCATATTGGTTGCCTGGTTCACTGTGCTGTCCTCTGTAATGATGTGTGTAAAATGATTGCGGTATACAGATCTGTACACTCTTGTTTAAGGGTAGGTGAACAGATCTGTTTATGTCAAGCGGTTGGCGTTATACTTCACAGATTGTTGTAAGAGGACCTTGCTGTTATGCAACCGCGACGCCAGCACCTGATTGACACCGCCTACCGTCTATTCAATGAACACGGTTACCACGCCACCGGTATCGACTGGATTCTGGCGGAGTCCGGAGTGTCCAAGGCCACGTTGTATAAGTATTTCCGCAGCAAGGAAGAATTGATTCTGGCGGTGCTGGAACAGCGTCACCAGCAATTGATGGGGATATTGGAACAGGCGGTTGATGAAGCACGCAGCGAAGGGAGTGAACCGGTACTGGCCATTTTTGATGTGCTGGACAACTGGTTTGCTACGGACGGTTTTTTCGGTTGTAACTTTATCAATGCCAGTGCCGAGTACAGTGCGTCGGGGGATGTGATTCACCAGTTTGCTGCACGTCACAAGCGGGATATGGAGCAGCTGATCAGGGATAACCTCAACAATGACCCCGACGGCCTGCTGGCAGAAGAGCTGGCGCTGCTGATCGACGGGGCCGTGGTGTACGCCCAGACCCGCGGTGATCGCAGCGCCGCAAAGATGGCCCGTAAAATGGCCGAGCGGTTACTGGCGGCTAATCAGTAAGGTTGGATCACCACCTTATCCTGCTTGAACAGGGGTATCAGCAGGCGCTGGCGCTTGGTGTCGATGCCGAGGTCGGCCGGGGCATCTATCCCCTCTGTCAGGGTGCTGAAGCTGCCATCGGGGTGGTAGACATAAATGGCCGAGCCACCCCAGCTGGACATGGCGTATTGACCCTTGTGTATTTCAACCAATCCGTCCAGGTTGCCGTTGGGTGGTGTCGACAGTTTGTTGATACCACCATCGCCATCCACACTGTAGAACTCGCCTGAACCAAAGCTCACCACCAGTAATTCGTCGCCCTTCACCAACACGCCATTGGGGTGTCCCATGTCAGGATTATTCACGATCAACTGGTAGTCGCCATTGGCGCTGACCCTGTAGATGCCGTCAGTTCCGGAGGGTTTGAATTCCTCCAGGTAGCCGCTATCCGTCACATAGACACCGCCGTCGCCTGTCGGGGTGACGCCATTGAGAAACACGCTGTTTTCGATGGTGACGGAGGCCTTCTGAGCTCCGCTGGGTAATTCAAAAATCTGAACCTGGTTGCGGTCGGCTACAAACAGCAGGTTGTCGACAATGGCGGCGCCTTTGGGGGAGTGCAGGGTGATGCCGTCTTTTGCGCCATCAATCCATTTCACGTCAATGACTGTGCCGTCGGGTTTGATTTTTGAGATAAAGCCGTTACCGGCTGCAGCAAACGGGCTGCCATTGATATTGGTTACCAGGTAGACATCTTCAGCGGCGTAATATTCAACGGATTCCGGGGTGGCAAAGCCCACGTCTTCAACAACAATGGCCGTTGTGTCATTGCCACCGGCTAAGGCACTCAGGGGCCAGTAAACAGCCAGAAGTAAGAGCCAGGTAAGTCCTTTCGGGTTGCGTGCTTGGTACATGATGTCTCCTCGTTATTGTATGAGGTCATTATTGTTAGAGAGTAGAAGCCTGTAGACCGCATTTGAGAGTAGGTAAACAGATCTGTTTATGTCAAGTTAATACGTTCCGCTATGGTCAGGGGTTGTTATTGGCAATCAGATTAATATAGCAGTGAAATTAAGTGCCCGTAATGAGCTGCGCTTCATAGACCTGTGCCGTAATTGGCCATACAAAACAGCAGGCAAATAGGGCAGGTCGTCATTTTGAGGCGAGATGGTCGAAAAATACCTTGCCATGGTGGTGCTTCAGGGCGCTATGGATAAATCTAATAACAAGCGGGAGCTCTCTATGTCGTTATCTGTGATTGGCGCCGGGTTTGGTCGCACTGGCACCATGTCCCTGAAAAAAGCCCTCGAGACACTGGGCCTGTCGCCCTGCCATCACATGGAAGAGTTGTTCAGAAACCCCTGGCAGCTGCCATTCTGGGAACGGGCAGCTAAAGGTAAAAAGGTGGATTGGAGCGGGGTCTTTCAAGGTTATAGCGCTTCGGTAGACTGGCCCAGTGCCCACTACTGGAAAGAACTGGCAGCGTTCTACCCTGAGTCAAAGGTGGTGTTGAGTGTGCGCCCCCCGGAACTGTGGTGGGAGAGTTTCTCTGCCACCATCAAAATGCTGTTGGAGGTCAAGGACCAGATTCCTGATGAGTATCCGCGCGCAGTGATTGATATGGCGGATGGCATTATCCGTGAACAGACGTTTGGTGGTAGCCTCGACAAAGATGCGGTGCTCGCCGCGTTTCAGCAACGTATTGACGACGTGAAACGCACCATTCCTCCGGAAAGGTTGCTGATCTTTGAAGTGACCCAGGGCTGGCAACCGTTGTGTCAGTACCTGGACGTGCCAGTACCCGATGAACCCTTTCCACGCACCAATGCCAAGGTGGAGTTCTGGGATGTGTTCAGCGGAGGGGTTGCACCGGGGGGATGATTTCATTTCCGAGAGTGTGATAGCCCATATCCACAAGGCTTCATATTCATCTGTTAATCATGGGTTGAAAAAAGCCTTTCATCAAGACAGCTGTGTTTGCTATACCTAATTCTATATAGGAATAACTGCGGGCTGAGGTTGTCTTTCTGGTAGCGGGCTCGAAGTATTCTGCTGCATCTCCCAGGCAGGTGAGATATCTGGTGATAGGTATTCGTCGTCCGATTATTGGGTTTCTGGTAGTGGTCATCGCGTTACATTCTGGCTGCGCGATGGCCCCTCATACATCGTCAACGGCCCATCAGGACAGATTGGGAAATGTGGCAGTGGTTTCGACCACGCAGCTGCCGCAAATCAATTTTGAAGGTTTTATTCACAACAAAGCCGAGGGTGCCCTGGTGGGTGCGGGGGGCACATTTATTGGTTGTGTCAGCATGATGGGGCAAGGTACATGCACAGGCGGGCTCTGTGGTGCGGGTATGGTGCTATGGTTGGGGGTCTGTGCCGTTTCTTCTGTGGTAGGGGGAACGGTTGGCGCGACAGTATCACTCAGTGGCGAGGAAAGTCGCAGCGCTGAACAGTCAATGGTATCGGTTCTCGATGCAAACACCATCCAGGATTCCCTTCGTTTGCAAGTTGAGCTGGCTGCGGAGTACGCCGAGTATTTCCTGGTGCCACTTTCACCACAAGCCATGGATAAAGTGCGGCAGCAGCGTGATTACCGGCAGCTTGTAGCCGAAGGTATGGATGCTGTTCTGGAGGTGTCATTGACCAAGGTGGGCACCACCAATGGTGGTTTTGATCCACCACTGCAACTGTATATGGAGTCTCAGGTGAGGCTGGTCAGTACGGCTGACAATCGTGAGCTGATGTCTGAAAAATATCGCTACACTGGCCCGAGTAAGAGGCTTGAAGAGTGGTCGGCCAACAATGCTGAGCTACTGTTGAGAGCACTTGAAACCGGTTACGAGGCGTTGGGCACCCATATTTTTGATATGAGCTTCAGATTGTATCCCTACCCTGAAAGGGATCCTCACAGTGCCGGCTTTATGGGTGTTTCATTCGGATTGGCACCACTGTACCCACCCACGCGGGGGGCCATGACGGGGGATAAATTGATCGGCGCATATTTTGAGTGGACCGAGATCAAGGGTTACAGGCCAACACTGCGTTGGCAGGCGTTTCCGCGGGAGGTGGATATGGAGATGGCACCGGACGACATGGCCAGGGTGAGTAATGTGCGCTACGACCTGGTGGTGGCCGAAGAGAACAATATGGCTCCGGAAAAAGTGGTGTACCGTCGCGAAGGGCTGACAGAGACATCTCACAGTATTGGCATCACACTCCGGCGTAAAACGCGCTATTTCTGGACGGTGCGAGCCCGTTTCGAACTGGATGGGAAAGAGAGGCTGACCGAGTGGAGTTCGACCCGTTACCAGTCCAGCCCAGGACTGACAGCCCCTTCAATCTATTCCTATCGCTTCAGGACGCCCTGAAATATTCCTGGTGATCAAATCCTCCAGTCAAAATCTTTCGCTTACAGTCCACTGAAGATATCGAATAATTCATGTAACATAATTCTCCCTTGAGCCCCCGGTTTACCCGTGGGCGGTGGGTTATACCCACAAATCAAAATACATTGACGGCGGGTGAGGCAGAGTTCCCCATCCGCATAATAAGAAAGTTGGAGTGAAGAACAATGGAGTACGATGAGGTTAAGGCCCTGCGCGAGGCCTGGGGTGACAAACCCTGTGATCACCCGGACTTTACCGATGAAATCCTGTTTGGATCTAAGACAGGAGACTTTGTCTGTATTCAGTGTGGTGAATCCTTTACCAAGCGGGAAAGAGATTCCATGAACCGGGCCGGGGCTCACCCCAAGCTTGGTCAACTTACCGAGCAGAACAGAATGCTCAAGGAACGCATTGATATCATCAACACCCGCAAGAGCAAGCTTGAGCCAATGGCAGCCGAGGTGGGAGGTCATACTTTGCTGGACTCGCTGCTACTGCAGCAGCAAGGCGTGATTGCTCTGTTGGACGAGATGATTCAGTCGACAGAAGAAAGCTGATGATGCCCGGGGCAACTCAGTGTGAAAGATTTTGGTGCCCGGTCGTTGCGCCGGGCATGCCAGAAATCAGTGAACTTCTACTTCAACAGCCTGAATGAACTCAACCATAGTAATACCCAGTGCTTTTGACAGGTTTTCTATGGTTGTGATGGTGGGCTGTTGCTTGTTTCCCTCAAGTAATGAAATAGAGCGCATGGACAATCCTGCTTCGAACGCCAGATGCTCTTGTGAATAACCCTTCGACTGCCTGATTTCTTTTAGAACTCGTGAAAACGTCATTCTTGCCGTCACTTTCCTGTTCCTCTTTTATAGTTATCTATCCAGGGATGTTTTATGTTTTTTTGTTATTTCAGGGTGATTCTGGTCCTTTGCTGTTTTGTTGATGAGTGACATGTCCCCTGAAATGTCTCTATTACTGCCAATAGATTTTTTTATTAGGCGTTACGGGGTGTTATCTCGCTCGTGTATCCCCATTTGAGTGCCCGATTTTTGACAAGATTCTGCACTCAGATGGCCGTGGTTTCATCAGCAATACCCCTTACATGACTAAGGATTTTCCTGAAGACCTTCTCAGGTTTTAGATCATGGTGACTGAAATATCCAGAAATGCCCGTTATTGTCGCGCTTGTGGCCGACTGTTGTGGTCATGGTTGCTTGGTTAGCTGGGCGATAAAAGAGAAAAAACTGGCACCGCTGGAGTCAGTTCCCAGGAGAGAAATAAGGGCTTGAAGACAGGGCCTGGTAGCGGCTGTCAGGCGTCGATCAAACCATGTCGAATGGCAAGGCGGGCAAGTTCTGCCGAGTTAGAGACATTGAGTTTCTGTTTGATATTGGTGTGGTGGGTGCCGACGGTTTTCGGACTCAGGTTAAAAATTTCAGCAATGTCGTTGACCGTCTTGCCCTCAGCGAGCAGCCTGAAGATTTCAAATTCCCGCTGGCTGAGATTTTCCAGCACGTTGGTCATTCCACTCAGCTTCATGACGGCGATTTGTTGGGCGATGTTGGAGCTGAGGTAAATCTTGCCTTCCGACACCTCATGAAGCGCCTTGTACATTTCTTCCGGTGCACTTCTTTTGGGGATAAAACCTTTAGCCCCGGCTTTCAAAGCCTGGTTAGTAAAAATACTGTCTTCATAGACGCTCAGGACCAGAATTTTGGCCTTGGGGTCATAGCAGATGATTTTTTCAATGGCGCCCAGTCCGCCAATGCCTGGCATGGAAATGTCCATCACGACCACATCGGGGTGGTGTTTTTTGTAGAGGCATGCGGCCAGCTCGCCGTTGTCCGCCTCCAGCACCTCTTTGATGCCCTCGCCGTCCTCAAGGAGACGGCGAAAACCGGCCCTGACGAGTTCGTGGTCATCAACCAGCAATACGGTGAGGTTGGCAAAGCTCATAGTACATGCTCCACTTCGAGTGGGATTTTGATCTTTATTTTAACGCCATCGCCAGGCTGACTGATCAGTTTAAATTCGCCCTTCAGGTTTTGTGTTCTCTCCTGCATCCCAAGTATTCCAAAATCCACGTCGGAGTAGAAATCCTTGATTTGCATCCCCTTGCCGTTGTCGTAGACATCCAGGTACAACTTGCGCTCATTGTGAACGTGGGCGACCGATACTGTGATTTTAGAACAGTCAGCATGTCGCACGGCATTGGTGATGGACTCCTGGATAATGCGGAAGATGGTCATGTTGATTTCTTCGTCCAGGTTGTTGAGGGCACCGGCAAGTTGCAGCTGAAACTTGATGTTTGGTTGCCGCTCCTGCCAGGTTTCAATGGTGTCCTGCAGGGTGAGCACCAGGCCCAGGTCATCCAGAGACGTGGGACGCAGTCGTGCCAGCATATGATGAACCACGTCATAAATATGGCTGGCGACATCAATGATGGCCTGGGCGCTTTTGTTGATTTTCGGATCCGATGTGTTGATGCGATTTCTGATCAGTACTGCATCGGTTTTAATTGCCGTGAGGCACTGCCCTAACTCGTCGTGTAGCTCCCTGGCAAGGTTGCGCCGTTCATTTTCCTGAACATTTGAAATGTGCTGTGTGAGCAGGCGGGATTCATGCAGCTGACGTTTTGCCAGCTCCGCCTGTTTGTGTTCAGTCACATCCCTTAGGGTACAGATAAAGCCGATAGACTTGTCTTCCGTATTGGCCAGGGGCGAAATGGACAACAACATGGAGGATGTGCACTGATCTTCCTTGTTGATGGTGATTTCCATGTTATCAATGGACTCATTTTCTTCGATGATGGTGATGATCCGTTCTTCGTAACCCCCGAGCTTCAGGTTCAAAAACGACTTGCCATTCAGGCCAGATGCCAATTCCGGGAACATCTGTTTGGCGGCACCGTTGTAAAAGGTGATCTTCCCGGTATGGTCCAGTGAAACGATGGCATCGCTGGACTGTTTGACCAGGGTAGCCATGCGCTGGTTTTCTTCAATGCTTCCCTGTAGTGCCTCGCCCATACTGTTAAAGGCATCACTGATGTTGTTCATTTCCTTTATGGAAAAGTCAGGCAAGCGGACATTCAGGTTGCCTTTACCAAAGCCGGCAAGCGCGGTGGAGATGTATTCCAGTGGACGCAGAAGGCGGTTGATGCCGACGTAGAGGATTAAAAGAATAAACACCGACAGTGTGGCACCAAACGTCACGAGTGCCCGGATGTCCTGCCAGCGTTCAGTGATCTCCAGTATGGGTTCCGCATGTATCACCAGCATACCGCCGGCAAAACGGGTCACCAGTGGCTTGATGGTGGGGGAGAGCATCTTGATAAACAGGTCAGGGGGTCTGGTTAGGTTGTCCGTGTTTGGACCCCCGGCATACAGCAACTGGCCATTTCGATACACCATGATATAAAGGCCGCGAATTTCACTCATCACCTTCACCAGGTCTCCCATGCGCTGGTGGGCTGTCGGGGAGTTCCTTGAAGGCGTGGGCGGCATGGCTACGGTTAACAGGTGAGCCGCAGCGGTCATGGCACTCTCTACCTTGGTATGAACCGACTGGCGCGCATTGGTGATCAGAATGCCGGTGGTCATTATCAAAGTGATAATGAGTAACACGGCAAAGAAAAGGTAAATTTTAAGTCTGAGGCTCATATTCTTATCGTCGTTGGTTAAGCCCTGAAAGTTTTTCAGGATATCGCGATTTACAGTTGGAGCCTAGAGCTGTCCCTGTGTCTTGGCTATGGCCTTTCTTTTTTAATCTGGCCCACATGGGCGGGCCTTTTCGTTATTTACAGCCCAATGTTCTGGCTGCTTGTGTTATGAGCTTGCACCGACGGGCATTGGTTCGACAAACTTTACCGGCTGCACAGGGGATTTCTTATTGGCCACCATGGCAGGGGCGCACTGTTTGTTATCGTTGATAATAACAATGCATTCCAGGCACTGTATGCACTCGTCGTAATCAATTTTGCCAGATCGGTCAATGGCATTGATGCCGCAACGTTGCCGGCAAACCTGACAGGGTGAACCACACTCTGTGCGGCGGTTCAGCCATTCGAAAATGCGCAGTTTGCCGACAATCGCCAACCCGGCGCCGAGTGGGCACATATAACGACAATAAAATTTGTGGATAAACATACCGGCCAGCAATAACAGCAGGGCGTAAGCTACAAATGGCCAGGAGCGAACAAAGTAGAAAGTCATGGAGGTCTTGAACGGCTCCACTTCAGAAAGCTGCTCGCTGAGTGCCGAGGAATAAAAGGCAGAAGCGACCAGCAGGATAAAGATCAGGTATTTTAGTTTGATCAGGTGAGTGTTCAACCTTGAAGAGATGCGTATCTGTTTCAACTTTAATTTTGTGGCCACCCAGGCTGCCATCTCCTGAAGGGCGCCGAACGGGCACAACCATCCGCAAAACAGGCCGCGGCCCCACAGAACCAGGCTGACCACGGTGAAGATCCACAGAATGAAAATAATGGGGTCCAGCAGGAAGAATTCGAGATTGAAGCCGCGCCAGGTTTCCAGCAGCAGGGTATAAATATTGATGACGGAGAGCTGGCCCTGGGCGTAAAAGCCAATAAAAAAGAGAGTGAAAAACAGGAATCCCCAGCGGAACCGATGAAAGCCCCGGGTCTGTTTGCTGGCCGCCTGTTGCTTGATAAAGACAATAGTGAGCAGCACTAGTGACACGATCAGAATGGCGATATCCACAAGACGGTTTTTCCAGATACCTTTCCAGATCGCCTCTTCAGTTTCGACGATGTCGTCGGGCAGTAACTCAAACAGGTTTTCGGGCAGAGCGTAGTTGTCCTGGAACCTGGCTTCCAGGAACCTCCCGTTGGGCAGTCGCAGGTCCAGGTTAAGAGTGAGCTGCATGGGCATGTTGGGCAGAAGCCCGAAAGACGCGGGAATTTTAAAGATATGAACGTTGTTTATGCCCGCGTTCAGCTGTGCCTGTTCGATGACGGCCCGGTCAAAAAAGTCGATATCAAACAGGGGAATTCGCAATCCCTGCTGTTCGATATACAGCTTCTTGGCTTCGGAGTTGGGGGCAAAATCGACACCCAGGTAGTCATAAAACCCGTCGGCAAACACAACGATAGCCTGCTCTCCCGGTTTAAGAGCTTTTTTCAGACTATTAAAACTGGCTTCGCCAAGCAGGTTTTTACCAATGAGGGGAGAATTCAGGTAACCATAGTGGAAATTCAGGTCTGCCGCCGGGTCGCTGACATCAAGGTTTGGGTCTTCGTAATGCTTCAGGGGTAGGCCGGTTGCCCGTTCTACTTTGTGGCGGGTGATGGTCCATTTTCTCATCAACCCCTGGTCAAGTAATTCCTGCCAGCTCATCGGGGTATAGGCGTCTTCTTTGGCCAAAACACGTTGTTGCTGGTAGGCAGCGAGTTTCAGGCGTGCTACATGAAGTGCGGATGACAGCACTGTTTTGTTGACAACCGCCAAAGAGATGGTGGCTTTGCTGATGCCGTCGAATGTAGCTGTGCCGTCAACGACTTCCCTGGCGCTCTGATCCGGACGAATTTTGACGCTGTTGTCGATAATGATTTTGGTTTTAATGTCGAGACCTTTGTATTGATTGACGAAGCGCTGCATAGCCCCGGCGAGGTCGTGGTTAAACATCGGCTCGTGGTGTTGCAGCACTTTGACGCCCTGCAACCTGCCTGCGGTATCGATGCCGATAAGCAGGTTGACTGGTTTACCCGCAAAGCCTCTCAGGTCGACCAGATCGATAGACTGGAAGGCATAGCCTGTCAGTTGATGATTGCTGTATACCGGCCATGCGGGTACATCCGGGAGTTTTTCACCAGCGCTGTCAGCGTTATCAAACAGGTTTGGTATTAGAGACTGGATCGGTTGATCGATCGAATTTCCAGCCGCGTAACTCTGCCCGGCTGGGGCAACCAAAAGTAGCAGGCCCCAGAGGATTCCGAAGAAAAAAGTTGTCTTGATATTCATGAAAGGACTGGCTTTTGGCATTGTCTGGGTCGGTGTCTCGTATGAGGTATCAAGTTTGTTGGCTATTTAGCCGGAGTGTCTCTATTCGGTGTGTCCGGGTTATCCCTGTGCTCATCGGGGTGGTTACCCCCGGTTTCTTCTGCTGTCATGTCCTTTTGATCTACTTCATCCTGGTTGTTCTGCCCTTTCGAGTCGTTAACTTGCTCTTCCCGCGTGGGTTCTGGTTTGCCGGCCACGATTTCCACACTTGGCACGGTCATGGCGAGAGCCGATAGGCTTGTCAGGCTGGCTGCCAAAAGCAGGTATATGAGGCGTGATCGTGACATACGCTGATCTTGATTATGGTTTGGGTATGACCTGGGGTGGCATGACGGCTTTCTGGTGTGATGTCAGCGAATTTTGCTAAGCGGTAGCCTTGGCAGGGCATTAACCTCAACCCCGGTTACCATCTTCTATGATTTGCTAACGCCGCGAACAGTAAAGGTGCGCAGCTTACCCCCTATGTAACCTGTCTATTTTCTTTATTTAACTTCCAGCCTTTGATTATAGGGAATTTACGCAAGAAGCTGTCCATGAAGAATAGTTCATAGCGATTGGAACCTATCGGTGTTTTAGTTTCGATGCTGGGATAGAGCCTTGTTGTGCCTCTGCTTGTGGGGTGTGGGCTCTGCTCACTATTTACGCTAAAAACAACCTTTGGGGTGAGTCCAATGAAAAAGACTAAAAAGGCTGCAGTACTTCGTATTGCAACGCTGGCCGCCGCAATGTCCACAGTGGGCGTGGCGCAGTCAGTAATGGCCGAAGAGGCGGCTGGTCCTTCCTGGAATATTTCCGGTTGGGTCAATGAAAGTATTTCTTATTACGATGATGGTGAAGGCAGTGATGCGGTACAGATGTCGGATAACGGTACCACACTGGGTAGCCGTATCACGTTTTCTGGATCCACTGTGCTGAACGGCGGTCTGGATGCCGGTTTCGATGTGACCATCGAGCCGTTCTCCGGTAACCCCAACTTTATCGACGGAGTTGAGAATGGTCAGATTACCCCGCTGGTATTCTCCAACCAGGACAACACCGACAACTTCAACGGTGGTGATATCGGCCTGCTGGGCAGCAGCATCTACATTGGTGGCAGCTGGGGTAAAGTGACCATCGGTTTGCAAAGTATGCCGACGGATAACATTGCCGTGCTGGCTGACCCGTCCATGACCATCTGGTCCGGCGTGGGCCCACTGTTCCGTGGCTCCGGCTTCTTTATCCGCGGTCTGGAAGGTGCTGGCGCACTGAGCGGTGGTGCTTCCTGGGGTAACTTCGCCCAGTGTATGACCCTTAACGGTCTGGGCATCGGTATTGACTGTAACGGTGTCTACCGCAACGGCGTTCGTTACGACCTGCCGGCCTTCGGCCCTGTCAGTATTGCTGTTGGCTATGCGAACGACGATATCTACGATATCGCCGCCAAGTACAGCGACAAGCTGGGTGATATTGAAGTCCGTTTCCACATGGGTTACACCTACAACGCCAATGGCGGTGCGAACGTGGCTGAAGCTGGTGGTGACACTGAGACTGAACTGTTTGCAACGCAGCTGGGCCTGATGGATACCACCACCGGCCTGTTCGGTACCTTTACCTGGCAGCATGAAGAAGCCGATGGTGATGTGGCGGATAGCGCAGAAGACGAGACCGATGCGTACTACACCAAACTGGGTATTCGCAAGCCGTTTACCAAGCTGGGTGATACTGCATTCTACGTCGAGTACGGTCTGTACAAAGATCAGTACAGTGCACTGCTGGGTGATCAGGGTGTTGATGGCTCAGAGTTGACCCGTACCGGTATGGCTCTGGAGCAATACTTCGGCAGCAAAATGATTATTTACGGAAAGTACGAGCAACTCGACCTGGATGTTGATGGCACCGACGCCGTGGAAGATATCTACGATGATGTTGATGAGTTGCACCTGTTCTCTCTGGGTATGACCTACTTCTTCTGATAACAGGAGGCGTATTGTCATTCGTGAGACACAGTTGATTGTGAACACAAAATATAGTGGGAGCTAAAAATGAACCATAAAGCAAAAAAAGCCAAGTACGCTCTTGGTTGTTTGTTCGGTGTGATGGGCATGGTCTCCATGTCCCTCCAGGCGGCAGACAACCCGAACGACTGGCCTGAGTACCTCAGAGATTCCACCGGCTGGCGCTACAGCCCTCTGGAGCAAATCAACAAGGATAACGTCAGTAAGCTGAAGGTTGCCTGGATTCACCAGCCAGGTGATATACAAATGGGCCTGCAGGCTACGCCAATCGCGATTGATGGCGTTCTCTACTACGTTGCTGCAAACAACAATGTGTTTGCTGTCGATGGAAAATCCGGTAAAACCCTGTGGCACTTCCAGCCTGAACTGGATCCCCTGGCGGCTGAAAGTTTCTGGGCTGCCCAGAGCCGCGGTGTATCCGTAGGCCACGGTATGGTTTACCTGGGTACATTGGATGGTCGCTACATCGCCCTGGACCAGAAAACCGGTAAGGTTAAGTGGGACACCCAGATGACAGATTTCCAAAACTGTCAGGGTTGTAACTTCTCCTTCCCGCCACAACTGGCTGGCAATGTTCTGTATAGCGGCCACACCGGTGGTGATCAACCGCAACAGGGTAAAATCTTCGGCGTAAATGCCCTGACTGGTGAGAAGGTCTGGACCTTTAACGCCATTAAGGACGATCCGAAAAGCTGGCCTGGAGACTCCGGTAAAGTTGGTGGTAGTGGTGCCTGGACCACAGGTGTCTACGATGCGAAGACAGATACCATTCTGATTGGTACCAGTAACGCTGCGCCAGACTTCTACAGTGAAGGTCGTAAAGGTGACAACCTCTACACCGCAACCATTCTGGCGCTGGAAGGCAAAACCGGTAAGCTCAAGTGGCATCACCAGGAAGTGCCGAACGATAGCTGGGATTACGATTCCGCCTACGAGATCATGACCATTGAGCACAAAGGTAAGGAACTGCTGGTTCACCTTAACAAGGGTGGTTATGTGTCAGTTCTTGATAAGGCTACCGGCAAACCCTACAACGTCTGGAAGTTTGCAAAAATCGCCAACTGGGTTGACTCCATTGATCCCAAAACCGGCGCGCTGATTGGTCGTAAAGACCCGGTTCCAGGTCAGGAGGATATTTTCTGTCCTTCCGTGCTGGGTGCCAGAAGCTGGAACCAGGCTGCCTATAACCCGAAAACCAAACTCTGGTATTCCAATGGCTGGGAGTTCTGTAACCGTGTAGTTCCCGCCGCTCAGGATCCCGAAAAGCTGGGCTGGGCCGGTGTGTACTTCGGTGTTTCCAAGCTGGAGCTGATTCCGCCTCCGGGTGAGGAAGTAGGTTCATCCCGACTGGACGCCCGTGATCCTATCACCGGTGAATTGAAGTGGACCATTGATTACCCGGTTCCCGGCATGGGCTCTGTACTGACTACCGGTGGTGGTCTGGTATTCAACGGCGATGCCACAGGTATCTACAAAGCATATGACGCCGACAACGGTAAAGAGCTGTGGAGCTTCAATGCGGGTTCCGGCTTCCGCTCCGGTCCGATCAGTTATGCAGTAGACGGTAAGCAATATATTCTGGTCCCCAGCGGCCTGGGTGGATTGGCACTAGGTTTTGCGACAGGTGCGTTCCCGAGCCTGGTCGGCCTGCCTGGCGGCGCGGCGTTGATCGCGTTTACCCTGGAAGACTGATCTTTTGCTCTACCTGAAAGGGGGGGCTTGCCCCCCCCCTTTTACTACCGATGGACAGATGAGGTTGTTTGATGATTGTTCAAATTAGTTGCCACGGGAATGAATGGCACAAAACCGGCGCAACTGCGGCGGGCAAAATGAACAGTGCAGTACGCCTGTGCATGTGGGTGGCGTTGTTCGTGTTTGGGCTTAACGTTGGAATGGTATCTGCTGGCGGCATGGCCAGCGAAGAGGAAGGTCCCCTGGGTGAGGCGGAAATAGCCAAGATACTCGCTTCGCCTGAGTCTGCGGCTGCCGGGGAAGGCCTGTTTAATCAGGTATGTGTGTATTGCCATGGTTCCAGGGGCATTGGTGGTAAGGCGCGCAAGATGCAGTGCCGAACCTATGACCCTCAATACCTGTTCGATACCATTGCAAATGGTAAGAAGCGGGGAGCATTTGTGATGCCATCATGGAGGCAAAGCTATGATGATAAAACCATGTGGGAATTGGCCTCCTACATCATGACGTTAAAAGACCTGGAACACTGCCAGTGATAGGCAGTCTTATCCGGAAAGCTTTTAAATGGTGAATAACAGGGGGTGCGTGTTATGAGCGGAAGAAAACTGACAACATTGCTGGGACTGCTGATCATATCGCTGGCGATGACTGTGTCTGTTACAGCGGGAACGCTGGCAGAAATTAAGCATAGAAGCGTTTTCAAAATCTGCGTTAACCGGCACGCGCTCCCGTTTTCAGAGTCTGACGGGCCGATGCCCGGGGCTCATGTTGAGATGGCGAAATTGGTGGCCCGAGAGCTGGGTGTTTCGCTGGAATATTCCTGGGTGACCTTTCGGCACCGGGCGAAGTACAACCAGTGTGATGCCTTTATGGGCGTAGCGGCTCTTGGAGATGGTGAAGGTTTTGTGAAAAAGACAAAACCTTATCTCGATGTAAATATGTATGTGGTTTCCAAGCCAGGCTTGAAAATTACTGGTCTGGAAGATTTTGATGACTTGAAAGTGGCAACTCCCAGTGCCTCTCTAGCCCACACAGTGCTGGTAAAAAGGCCCAAGGTGCAGCTGTATGTCAGCATGATGGAAGACCATCAGATGCTGGATGCGGTTGTTAGTGGGGAGGTGGATGCAGCAATTGTCGCTAACACCGGTATAGGCTGGTACAGGAAAACCCATCCCGACGTGGAGTTTTCTCTGACCTCTGCTGAATTTATCCACTCATTCAACGGCTACCCCATGGCTATTGGTCTCCGGAAGACTGATCAGGCGATGCTGGATCGGGTCAATGAAATTCTTGACAAGTTGACCCAAAGTGGCGAGTTACAGGAGATATTAAAAAAATATGGCATTGATCATAAATAGATACTCAAACACAGCCATGATGAGTGTCGGGCTGGTTTAAACCGTTTTTATGTATTTTCACCATTACCTCCCTAACGCGCCTTAAGATTTTTTTGAGGCGCATTTTTTTTATATGGATAGGAATTGTTACAGTTGGCAGTATCATCCGATAGCAGGAGAGTCTATCGACTTTTGACCACTATGGCTTTGTGATAGAAAGCGTATGATTTCTCATCTAGTAAGCCTTTGCGATGAGCTGAGAAGAGCGCGGTTTCCTTCTGTCGTATCTTTAGGAGCTGATAGCAATAATTAGTGGTGGCATACAATCATAGTAACTTGGGCAGATCTGTTGCCAGGTTCGTGAGGGGTAGTGGTTTACGGGGGGATCCTGACGGTAATGATACGTTCCAGGATTTTTAGAAGCCGGTTTTTGGGAGTAGAAGCCGTTTACACGGTTTTATAAAAGGGTAGTAAATAATGAAACATATACAAAAATGGCTGGTTGTATTTGGATTGGCGTTCTGTTGTCAGCATTCTATGGCTTTCTCGCTATTCGACGGTGTGGACTTTAATCTGTTTGGTGATGATGAGGACGATGAGGTTGTTCTCTGGCAATCGGGTCCAAATCAGTATTTCAAGCTCGCGCCCCAGGACGATAAGAGTTTTGGGGATAACGGTCACCCCGTGGATATGAATGAGAGCATCATTGAAGTCGGATTGCGAATGATCAGGTTTAAAGGTGGTAATGGTGATTCTTTAAAATCGCTCAAGCCGGTGTTTGATGATAATCAGATCAATTCCATGGCGATGTACATTGCTCAGGGGCTTAAACAAGCTACACCTAGGCAGGACATCATCTTTGTAATGGAAAAATCTCAGCAGAAGCTGCTTGGCTTGAAGACCGATTCTTATTTCATCGCGGGAAGGGCTTTTTATAAAGATGGTCATTTGAACATCATTATGGGGGACTACCAGAAAGCCAGGAATCGGGGTTATGAAACGGCATATGATCCCTCCAACGCTGGTATTGTCAGTTATAACTTCGTCCACGGCAGTCGCTCAGGGAAGCAGGAGACCAGCTTTCCTTTTGAACGAGCTATTGAGAACTTTCCCGGCGTTGAAAACAAAAACCTGAATGGTGTGCGACGGGACTGGTTTGTTATTGATCTGAGCGTTTCTGCAGAGGCCTATGCCCACCGGGAAGAAGTGGAAAGACAGAAAGAGCTGTCCCGTAAGCGCAAAGAACTGGAAGAGATTTTTGGGCAATCCCTGCCACAGATCACTAGCGGTGCGGCTGTGGCTCCAAAAATGAGCCCCGAGGATCGGTTGACGACACTTAATGAACTCAAGATGAAAGGACTGGTGACAGAGGAAGAATACGAAATCAAAAGAAAGCAAATTCTTGAAGAGCTCTAATTCAGGGATTGGCTTGAGGGAGTATTTTTCCTGCCGATTGCTCCAAAGTAGGACGTCAGTGTGAGGAAAATCCATCCCTTTTGTGTAGAAAAGGCGTATGGTCGCTTTGAACAATGTCGTCTAAGGTGGAATAGCTAACACAATTGCGCTAACCCCGTGTCAGGGGGCATTGTGCTTGCTATTTCGCCGGGCTAACCGCGGTTATTTTAAAGCTGCATGTCTTTCCCGGTAAGCTCAAGCACCCACCTTTCGGACTTTTGGTCCATGTCGGTTGGTGATGAGGAAGGCGGGCACGATGAGTCAATCCGGAAAATAATATCCAGAGGACCATCGATATGGAGCTTAGAGAATTTTTGAGACAGGCCAGCAAGCGGGAACGTTCTGAGCTGGCAGGAGCGTGTAACGGGTCTGTGTCGTACCTGTACCAACTGGCTGGAAAGCACCGTTATGCGAGTGCACTTTTGGCGATCAGGATTGAACAGGTTTCCCGAAAGATGTCGTCGTCTACCCACGGTAGATTACAATGTGTCCCCAGAGAGAGTCTGGTACGCTCTCCCGATGTGTTTAATAGCGTGGATGCGATTCTAAACGAGGAATACGTATCCTGAGAAAAAGGTGTTTCTCGGATCTTGTACGAGAATAAACGGTTCTCCGAGACGGTGCTGGACTGGTTGAATATTATGAAAGTAAGGCTGCTATCCGCGTGCTTTGTTGTATTTCTTGGCCTTGTCCACGTTGAACCACTGCTTGCTGCAAATTTTCTGGACAGCCTGAACGTGGGTTTTCTCGGTGTTGATGAAAAGAAGGCCGAGAAGGTTATCTGGCAGGATGGTCCCAACCGTTACATCAAGATCGTCCCTCAGGATTCCACCAATTTCGGTTTGAATGAGCACCCTGTCAACCTCAGTGAAGAAGATATCAACATCTCGCTGTCCCAGTTGAAGATCGACACCGGACGTGGAGTGTTTCCAGTTTTCTCTGAGGAGCAAATTCTCCGGCTGAGTGCCGGGTTGGCCTCGGGGCTGAATACAGCCAGTACGGAGCAGGACATTATTTTTGTCCTTGAAAAATCCGAATCGCAAATGATGGGTTATCAAAATGCTGACTATTTCGTTGCCGGCCGTGTCTTCTACCAATGGGGACGATTGAACCTGGTGTTGGGCGACTATGATCGTGTCAGGAATATCGGGTTTGAATCTGCCTATGACCCGAAAAGCGCCGATACCGTCAACTACAGTTTCGAACATGGAAAGCGCACCAGTGAATCGGTCAGCCCCAATCTGATCGACAAGAAGGTCTTCGATACCCCGGGCATATCGAATAAGTTTGTCACCAGTGGTCGACGTTCCGATTGGTTTCAGGTGGATGTCAATAAAATATCCAGTGCCTTTGATAAAAGTAAAAGAATGGCTTTCCGTGAGGCGAAAAACGAAAAACTCATGGAAATGCGGAGCCTGTTTGGCGCTGGTCAGGGCGCCAGTCCCGCGAAGTCTGGCCGCACCATTGAGGAGCGACTGGTTTCACTGAACAGCCTTAAAGAAAAAGGCCTGATCAGTGAAGAAGAATACAGCTTGAAAAGAAAGCAGATACTGGATGACCTCTAGAATGGGGTAACACCTGTGGCCCGGCTCAATGGTTGCTCATCTTTGGAACTTTAATTGGGTGCCGAGCTAAGCATGCAATCTCTACCCTGTAACAACGGCTAATTACTGACAGTCACTCTCATGTGAAGTCACGGTTTAACTTGGGACATTCCTTTATGTCCTTTTCCCATGCAGGCATAGGCCGGCAGTCTCTTGTCACTGTTTCTCAGTGCTAAATTAAAAAAGACTTATTGATTAATAAATTCATACTATCAGTGGATAAAAATCCACCCTGCTTAGTAGTAATTTTCCATCTGCGTCTATTGCCCTGAATAAGTGTTAAAGCTGACGGGGGTTAGATTGGCGCAGGGATGAGGCCCCACTGATCTACTCAGGAAGGGTCCCATAACATCTAATAAAACAATATTTGGGTGAGCTTCTATGTTGAGTAAAAAAACAGCAATCAGAGTTGCAAGCACTTTGATACTGTCATCGACAACAGCATTTTCATTGTCCACTCTCGCGGAAGAGGCGGCGGGTCCTTCCTGGAATATTTCCGGTTGGGTCAATGAAAGTATTTCTTTCTACGATGATGGTGAAGGCAGTGATGCGGTACAGATGTCGGATAACGGTACCACGCTGGGTAGCCGTATCACGTTTTCTGGCTCCACTGCACTGAATGGTGGTCTGGATGCCGGTTTCGATGTGACCATCGAGCCGTTCTCCGGTAACCCCAACTTTATCGACGGAGTTGAGAATGGTCAGATTACCCCGCTGGTATTCTCCAACCAGGACAACACCGACAACTTCAACGGTGGTGATATCGGCCTGCTGGGCAGCAGCATCTACATTGGTGGCAGCTGGGGTAAAGTGACCATCGGTTTGCAAAGTATGCCGACGGATAACATTGCCGTGCTGGCTGACCCGTCCATGACCATCTGGTCCGGCGTGGGCCCACTGTTCCGTGGCTCCGGCTTCTTTATCCGCGGTCTGGAAGGTGCTGGCGCACTGAGCGGTGGTGCTTCCTGGGGTAACTTCGCCCAGTGTATGACCCTTAACGGTCTGGGCATCGGTATTGACTGTAACGGTGTCTACCGCAACGGCGTTCGTTACGACCTGCCGGCCTTCGGCCCTGTCAGTATTGCTGTTGGCTACGCGAACGACGATATCTACGATATTGCCGCCAAGTACAGCGACAAGTTGGGTGATATTGAAGTTCGTTTCCACATGGGTTATTCCTACAACGCCAACGGCGGTGCCAACGTGGCTGAAACTGGTGGTGACACTGAAACCGAACTGTTTCAAACGCAGTTGGGCCTGATGGATACCACGACCGGCCTGTTCGGTACCTTTACCTGGCAGCATGAAGAAGCCGACGGTGATGTTTCAGACTTTGCGGAAGACGAAACCGATGCCTATTACACCAAGCTGGGTATTCGCAAGCCGTTTACCAAGCTGGGTGATACAGCGTTCTACGTCGAGTACGGTTTGTACAAAGATCAGTACAGTGCACTGCTGGGTGAGCAGGGCGTAACTGGCTCAGAACTGACCCGTACCGGTATGGCGATAGAGCAATACTTTGGCAGCAAAATGATCGTATACGGGAAGTATGAGCAAATCGACCTGGATATTGATGATGAAACTGGGTCCGCTGCTGAAGACGTTTACGATGACGTTGATGAGTTGCACCTGTTCTCTCTGGGTATGACTTATTTCTTCTGAGTTAGTGCACCCTGTGTTATGGGTGGAAAACTATCGGTGGCAAGGGCTGGCAGCAAGCCATTCTTTGCCACCTGTTTGACAGAGAGGGTCTCCCAGCCCTCTCTTTTTTATGTCCATTTAATAGGCCCTGATATAAACAGCAACGTGGTCTTTAAGTGTGATAAGGAATTGGCCCACCACAAGAAAAGAGTGGGTGCTATGAAGTAATCCTCATGGCCAGTGGGTAGGAGAGAAAACCTATAATGTAGTAATAGAAAAACAAAAAAAGAGGAGTCTCCTGGCCTTGGGTTAAAGGCTTCGGAGGAGTTGACTATTCTATCAAAATCAAATTTTTGCCATCGGAGGGTTCAGCGTGTTCGGTCCTTTGTGGCGTACCATATTCCGGATGTTTATACGTCCAGATCGAAAGATCCTGCCGATGCAGTTAAGTCATTATTTTGTAAATAAGGATCATAAAATGCAGGGAAACTGCCTTACCTCTAACAACAGACAATTTCGGGATTGTTCGCTGCAAGGAGAAAGCATTAGCTCCCCGGGAAACAACCAGCGGTTGGAGGTATTGTCTGGCGATAGCTCTTTATCCAAATGCGCCGGTTTCTGGCATTCAACATTCGCCTCTTGTGGGCTGGTGGTGGGTCTCCATTTATCTGCCCACTGCCATGCCGAGGGCGTATCTGTGATTGAAGAAGTCGAGGTGGTCGCCGCTGCACCGCGGCAGGGGTTGGCTGCAGATACGGACAGTCTGCCGATGCACGTGCAGTCTCTGAAACTGGAGCTGGATGATGTGCAGCATACTCCAGCCCTGGGAGACCTGTTGAGTCGACGTTTTGCCGGCGTGACCATGAATATGGCACAGAACAACCCACTACAGCCCGATCTCCAGTTCCGCGGCTATACCACTTCTCCTCTGCTCGGCTTGCCCCAGGGTATCGCGGTTTATCAGAACGGTGTGCGTGTGAACGCACCCTTTGGGGAAACAGTTAACTGGGAACTGCTGCCCCTGGAGGCAATTGACCGGGTAGACCTGATCGCAGGAGCTAATCCGCTGTTCGGATTCAATAGCCTGGGCGGGGTGTTAAACCTGCGCATGAAAAACGGTTTCAGTTTTGACGAGTCCTGGCTCAGTATGAGTGCCGGTGAGTACGGTCGCCGCCAGAACAGTTTTGAGTGGGGCGGCAATAATGGTCGCTCCGGATTGTATTTTTACGCCAGCAGTTTCGAAGAAGATGGCTGGCGGGGCAACTCGTTCAGTCGCGTCAACAATATCTATTCTTCCTACGCCTATCATGGCGATTCCCAAGAGCTGGAATTTTCCGTGCAGTTGGGTGAAGGTTCCCTGCGCGGCAACGGTCCAGCTCCCAAGCAATTGCTGGATGCCGAGGGTGATGATGCGGTTTTCACTAACCCGGATATTACCGACAACCGTCTCGTACAGCTCTCCTTGGAGCATCGCTGGTTTCTAGGTAGTACTACGACGTTAACTACCGGTTTGTTTGCCAGGCGCCTGGGCACACAGTCCTTCAATGGTGATGGCACCGAGTATGAAGAATGTGATGTCGGCGCCGATGAATGGCTGGTCGAGGATTTCGATGACGTGGATATGGACGGTGAATGTAATGCTGTCTTTGATAGCGACATCGAATATGTGCTTGACCAGAATGGTCAGTTGGCGGACGGCGATCTGAACGCCATTAACAACCGCTCCAACACTGTGCAGCGGGATTGGGGTGGTGATATGCAGCTGGAGTGGCAACAGCCTGTTTTTGGCGTTGAAGCCCACCATCACGTGGGCATCCGTGCCAGCCGTGCCATTACCGAATTCCACTCCCAGGTGGAGTTGGCGGCACTGGCAGATGATCGCAGTACTATTTCCAGCGGCAGTTATGTGCCGGAAGAGGCAACGGAAATGGTCACCAGCAGCACAACGGGTGGCCTCTTTTTTGGCACACAGTTATTTCTCAACGAGCAACTGACGGCGTCCCTGTCGGGTAATTACCTGCAGGCCAACATCAAGCTGGGTGATCGCAGTGGCCAGAACCCGGAGCTGGAAGGCGATCACGATTTTCAGCATATCAGCCTATCGGCTGGTTTGAATTACCGGTTTACGGATGAGCTGAGTGGCTACATGGCTTACAGTCAGTCCATGCGTCTGCCAACACCCATTGAGCTGGCCTGTGCTGACCCGGACTTTGAGTGCCGCCTGCCCAATGCCTTCCTGGCTGATCCTCCCCTGGAGAAGGTGGTCGTGGATAACTGGGAAGTAGGGTTGCGAGGTAGGGCCGACAACTGGCAATGGCAGGGCGCGCTGTTTTACAGCCTTAATCGCGACGACATTATTTTCCAGAGCACCGGAGGCACCCAGGGTAACCGCGGTTATTTCGACAATATTGACAGTACAGAGCGGTGGGGCGTTAACCTTTCTGCCCACGGACAGTGGGAGCAGTTGTCCGGTTTCGTGAATTACAGTTATTTAAAAGCGGTATATGGTGATGACTGGCAGGTTGCGAGCCCCAATCACCCTGCCGCTGATATTGATGGTGCCCTGAGGGTGAAAGAGGGCGATCGCTTGCCGGGCTTGCCACGGCACAGTATCCAGGCAGAGCTGGGTTATGCGTTGACCGATCAGTTCAAGGTGGCTCTGGAAGGGCAATTGACCTCGTCCATTCACGTCAGGGGAGATGAATCCAATCAGATGAGGGAAATTCCCTCCTATGCGGTGTTTGCCTTTACCGGCAGCTTCGCAGTCACTGAGCGGCTGATGTTGACGGCGCGGGTGGATAATCTGTTCGACCGGGAATATGCCAGTTTCGGGTTGTTGGGAGAGCCCGATGAAGTATTGGGTGATGAGTTTGACGATCCGCTGTTCATCAGCAGGGGAGCGCCAAGAACTGCCTGGTTAGGTTTGCGTTGGCAGATCTAGGTGGGCAACTAAACTATAGAAGTAGGGGTGAGCACTGATGACAAAAAATAAACTATCTGTGTTGGTTTTTGCACTTGCAACGACGGGGGTCTGTACTGCGGAAGAAGCAGGTGAGCAAGCAGCAGTAAATGACAAAGAGCCAATGGTACTGGAAACCATTGTGGTGACCGCGACGCGAGATGAGCAAATGTTGCGCATGCTGCCAGCCAGTGCCACGGTAGTGGATACACAGGCGCTGGACATCACCAGTCATACCCATATTCAGGAAACCCTGGTACGGGTGCCCGGTGCCAATTTCGCAAGGGGAAATGGCCAGGAATACCTGCCCTCATTGCGTTCTGCCATCCTGACCGGCGCCGGTGGCTGTGGTAGCGTGCTGACAGCAGTTGATGGTGTACCTTTGCGGGCATCCGGCTTCTGTAATATCAATGAATTATTCGATGGCCACACTGAGGTGGCAGAACGCATAGAAGTTATTCGCGGTCCGGGCAGTGCACTCTGGGGTGCCAATGCCATGAACGGGGTGATTAATGTGATCAGCCCACGGGTGACGGAAGAGCCGGAATATCGTCTTGGTGTTGAGGGTGGTCCCCATGACTATATGCGTATGAAGTTCTCTGCATCGCGCAGAATGGGTGACCACGGTTTGAGGGCCGATCTCTCCATGGGTCACGACGGCGGCTACCGCCATGACTCCGGTTTTGATCAGCAGAAACTGACTCTGCGTCATGAGTATGACGGGGAGAAAGTGTCGGTGATGAGCACCCTCTCCATGACCAATTTAAACCAGGAGACCGCGGGCTACATCGTCGGCGATGAAATCTACCGCGACAGACGGGAAAGAAATGAAAACCCCAACCCTGAGGCCTTCCGGGATACAAAGAGTGCCCGCTGGGCCAGTCATATCAGGTACCGCCTTGATGACAGCTCCTTCCTTTCGTTCACCCCGTATGCCCGCTATACCGATATGGATTTCCTGCAGCATTTTCTTCCCGGTACTCCCCTGGAGGAAAACGGCCAGAAGAGCTTCGGGCTGCAGTCGGCCTACCACAAACGTTTTGACAATTGGCAAATCGTGACAGGACTCGATCTCGAATACACGGATGCTTTCCTTAAACAGTCACAGGACGCGCCTACAGTGGGTAGTGCTTTTCTGGTGGCGACTATTCCGGAAGGCAAACACTATGATTACGAGGTGGACGCCATTGTGGCTGCACCATTCATTCATACCAGCTGGCAGATGACTGAGCGTTTGTCCATGACGGCGGGTCTGCGCTATGAGGTTGTCCGCTACGATTACGACAACCGCATGTTGGACGGCCGTACCGATGAAGATGGCGTGCCCTGCGGATTTGGTGGTTGCCGTTACAATCGTCCGGCAGACCGCTTTGATCGTTTTGAAAGCTGGTCGCCAAAATTTGGTTTGGTTTATGACTTGGCGGACGACCATCAGGTGTATATGAATCTGGCTCAGGGTTTCCGGGCGCCTCAGGCTACAGAACTCTACCGGTTGCAGAATGACCAGGATAAAGCTCACCTGGAATCTGAAGAGGTGCTGAGTGCCGAGATCGGTGCCCGTGGCCAGTTGGATCGCCTATCCTATGAAATCGCCCTGTACGCTATGAAGAAGCGCCATGAAATCTTCCAGGATTCTTCGCGACTCAACGTGGATGATGGTGAAATCCGCTCCCGGGGCATAGAAGTGGGGCTGGGTTACCGCTTTAACGAGCAGTGGGACATGGCCTTGGCAGCCAGCTATGCCGAGCACGAGTACAGCAACCACAGGTTTTCCGGCAGTACCGACATCTATGAAAATGATGTAGATGGTGCACCTCATGATTTCGGCAGTGCCCGAATTGGGTGGAACTTTCTACCCGGTGCCCGAGCTGAACTGGAGTGGGTACACCAGGGTGAGTACTACACGGACCCGGAAAACGAGCACAGTTACGACGGGCATAATATTTTCAATCTTTACAGCTTCTGGCGTTTGAACCCCGCCTGGAAACTTAACGTGCGCGTCACCAATCTGCTGGATAGAAAGTATGCAGAGCGGGCGGACTACACTACCTTTGGTGGAGATCGTTATTTCCCTGGAGAACCCCGTGCTCTGTATGTGGGCGTAGAGCGCAAGTGGTGAAATTTACGTCTAGCTGAATCATCAATTCAGCCTGTTTAAGCTCAAACCGCCGGTTTTATTCCCATTTTTGGGCATAGGCCGGCGGTTTTTTATGCGAGAAAAAAGTTTATCCGTAGTGCCTGTTTTGAGCCGTTTGCTTACCGGGTCTGCGATGTGAGGCGGTGGGCTTGATTACTCTGCGGGGACTTCTGCCTCTGTGCCGACGTGGTAGGCGGCGAATCCTGACATCACCACTTGGTCCACCGCCATGCCAATGATCCTGCCGATGCCTTTCGCCTTGATGGGGTATTGTGCATTGGTGATCGGGTCGGTGACCACGCCCAGTACCTGACCTTTGATGACCTGTGCTCCGAGGGTGATTTTGCTGGAAAGGATGCCTCCATACTCAGCGCGAATCCAGTAGGAATCGTAATAGATCGGTTCAGGGTCACCCCATGTGAACAGCCTGGAAATCATGCCCTGTTTTTCCATAAGACTGTGCAGACTGTTTACCCCTGCCTTTATCTGGTGTTGTTGTATGCGTAGGGATTCACCGGCTTCCATGGTCACTGCGGTTATACCCATGGCCAGTGCCGCAGTTCGCAACATACCGCGGGTGCCTGTACTGTGGACAACCGCGATGCGGTCAAAGCCGCGGGTAAAAGCAGCGACTTCCGGGTTGTTCATATCAGCCCGTAGCTGCGGCAGGTTGGTGCGCCGCAACGAGCCGGTATGGATATCCACCAGCATGTCACAGTGTCGGATTACCTGGGCAAACAGGGCGTGGGCAAAACGCTCCGCGACATGACCATCTGCCTTGCCGGGAAAGTGGCGGTTCAGATCCCGGCGATCAGGCAGATAACGGTTGCCCTGCTGAAACCCCTGCAGGTTGACGATGGGAACACCGATGACTTTCCCCGAGAGTTCCATTGGGTCAAGGTCATACAGTACCCGGCGTACGATCTCTATGCCGTTCAGCTCGTCCCCATGAATGGCCGCCACCAGACACAGCGTTGGACCGGATTTGATGCCATTGACCACCAGGACGGGGGTTGGTGATGAAAGCCCACTAATTTGCAGCCCCGGTGACCAGCCAATTCGCGTGGAGGTGCCGGGCAGCACTTCGGTATCGAGTAGGGTGATACTGTCAGGGGGTTGCTGGGCTTCTGATTCGGTAGTTGGCGCCCTAAGTTCAGGCAGAACATCCTGTGGCAGTTCAGAACGTTCTGTGTCTGACACAAAGGGTTTTGGTGTAGGTGCCGGTGCGACCTCTTTCAGATCTATATTGGGTGCTATTGTGAGTGGCTTGTCATGGACATCTTCAGCCGTGCCATAGGTTCTTGTGATTTTGGTTTGCCCTGGGGTTGCTTGTCGAGGCAAAGAGTCGTCGATGTCCGCTACATCCTCGTCCTCTGCTTCTTCGGTCATCAGTTCTTCATTTTCGTCCATGTCCCCTTCAGCCATAACAGTAGGTACCGCCAGGGCCAAGAATAAAAAGAGTAGTGCGACAGAGAGGATTTTTGATAGGCCAAAAAACATAGCAGGGGAGCTTTTAAAGTGAAGAGACAACATTAGAAATAACAATCTATCAGTATAACACTGCCTGCCTTCCAGCCTGGGACAGAATCCCGGCTGAAAAGACAGCTGTGGTCTTGATATTAACGGATGACCTTCTCGAGCGCAGTATTGAGGCTGGTGACTGTGCGTTCAATGTTATGCAGTTTGTCGAGCCCGAACAGGCCGATTCGGAAGGTCTTGAACCCTTCCTGCTCATCGCATTGCAGGGGCACACCTGCAGCAATCTGCAGGCCTTCTGCAAGAAATTTTTTGCCATTGTGAATATCGGTATCCTCGGTGTAGCTCACCACGACCCCTGGAGCCTGGAAGCCTTCAGCAGCAACGCTTTTGATGCCCTTTTCTTTCAGCAGGGCTCGCACACGTTTGCCCAACTCAATTTGCTCTTGGCGAACCTTTTCAAAACCGTAGGATTGCGTTTCTTTCATGGTGTCCCGAAATTTCAACAGGGCATCGGTTGGCATAGTGGCGTGGTAGGCATGGCCACCATTTTCGTAGGCTTCCATGATCTGCAGCCATTTTTTCAGGTCGCAGGCAAAGCTGCTGCTCACGGTCTCGTCAATGCGTTTACGGGCTTCTTCACCCAGCATGACCAGGGCACTACAGGGCGATGCGCTCCAGCCTTTCTGGGGTGCACTGATCAGAATATCAACACCCAGCGATTTCATATCGACCCACAACGTACCTGAGGCGATACAGTCCAGTACAAACATGCCTCCCACAGAATGAACCGCCTCGGAAACGGCGCGAATGTAGTCATCCGGCAGTAACATGCCGGAGGCCGTCTCCACATGGGGTGCAAACACCAGGGCAGGCTTCTCTGCCTTGATGGTGGCAACGACCTCGTCAATGGGCGCCGGAGCCAGGGCCGGGGTCTGTGAGTCATCTATCGGTCGTGCTTTCATGACGATGTTGTCATCACTGATATGCCCCATCTCGAGAATCTGGCTCCAGCGAAAGCTGAACCAGCCATTGCGGATAATCAGACATTTTTCCCCTGTGGCAAATTGCCGGGCCACTGCTTCCATGCCGTAGGTGCCGCCACCCGGGACAACTGCAACAGCGGTGGCGTTATAAACCTCTTTAAGTGTACTGGAAATGTCATTCATGACCGCCTGAAAGCGCTTGGACATATGATTCAGTGACCGGTCTGTAAAGACAACGGAATATTCAAGCAGACCATCCGGGTCAGTGTTGGGAAGTAAGCCGGGCATGGGGAGTTCCTTTTGGTAGTTTTCTGGTTGTTATCAGGCCATATTTCTTAGAGGTTGGCGATTATATTTTAACCGGGCCAGGAATCCCAAAATGCTGACAGAATCCTGATCTGAAAGAAGCCTCAGTTACTGAAAAAAGACGGGCCAGGTGGCGTAAAAAACACTTCAAAAAGCGGCTGGCCCCAAAATTTCAATAATCTTCTAAGGTATTGATTTGTGGAAAAAAAAGCTATATTTTTGACCCAACATTCAGCAAAAGTGGGAGATTTTCCATCCACGTCGAATGTATTATTAATAGCATGTTAATGCAGTGATTATTAACCGACAATAAGATGTTGAGGGTACTATGGCTAGATATATTGTGACAAAAAACGCACAAGAAAATGGGGATCATATTGTGCACAACATGGGCACCTGGTGTCCGGACTTACCTGACTCTGTAGATCAGAAATCGCTGGGCAACTTCCCTACTTGTCGCGCAGCTATGCGTGAGGCTAAAAAACACTTTGAACAGGTCAACGGCTGTTTCAAGTGTTCACGACAATGCCATATCGCGTAATTTGCCTAGAAGAGTGAAAGGGCCATTATGATGGCCCTTTTTTTTGCCTGTTAAACGGGCAATGAGGGGAAACGGTAGTGAAGATTGTCGCCTTTAGAATCTCCCGTAGATAAAATTCGTGAGTCATTTTGGTAGTTAACCGCTATATGCAAAGGATGTAATGATGGAAAAGATGTTTGAGAACACCATGTATGCCACTCGGTGGTTGCTGGCACCAATCTACTTCGGGCTGAGTTTTGCGTTATTGGCCCTGGGTGTGAAGTTTTTTGCCGAAGTGATCCACACGCTACCCATGATCCTCAGTATGTCCGAGATGGACCTGATCCTGGTAGTACTGTCACTGGTGGACATTTCACTGGTAGGTGGCCTGATTGTGATGGTCATGTTTTCTGGCTATGAGAACTTTGTCTCGCAACTGGATCTGGATGAATCCAATGACAAATTGAGCTGGCTGGGCAAACTGGATACCAGTTCTCTGAAAAATAAGGTGGCAGCTTCTATTGTGGCCATTTCCTCAATTCATCTTCTGAAGATTTTTATGAATGCCCATGAAATCGCAAACGACAAGATCCTCTGGTATGTGGTACTGCACATGACCTTTGTGGTGTCTGCATTTGTGATGGGCCTACTGGATACCATGACACGCAAATAGACTCGAGCATTCCGATGTCATGAGCGTACTGAACGTGAATCTGCCCAGCTTTGACCCGGCCGGGGCCTGTTTTTGCTCCAATTTGAGGCAAAGGCAGGCCATCAGTCATTCCAAGGTCAGCGATAGGGAAAAAATCTCTTTTATTTCAATACAATAAATTTTGGCACCGAGTTTGCTAGGGTAATTGTTGTATTCCTGATACAACAATTAACTTGAGGTGTTCCAATGAGCTTGTATGAAAAACTGGGCGGTGATGCTGCTGTTGATGCCGCCGTCGATATTTTTTACCGTAAAGTCCTGCTGGATGATCGTATCAACCAATATTTTGATGGTGTTGATATGGCTGGTCAGTCCCAAAAGCAGAAAGCCTTTTTGACCATGGTGCTGGGTGGCCCAAACAGCTACACCGGCAAGGATATGCGTGAAGGGCACAAGCATCTGACGGGTCTGAATGACAGTCACGTTGATGCAGTGATCGAGTTGCTGGGTGAGACCCTCAAGGAACTGGGCGTCGGCGATGAAGATATCGGTGAAGTGGCAGCACTGGCCAACAGTGTTCGTGATGACGTACTGAATCGCTGAAATAGCTGATGGCAGTCGTTCGTTACAGTGACCGGGCGATTGATGTCCCGGAAGGCGAGACGCTTTTATCCGCCCTGGAAGGGGCGGATATTGCTGTCCCCAGTAGTTGCCGTGCCGGACTCTGTCACTCCTGCATAATGGTGGCTCACGATAGCCCAATCCCCGAGAAAGCTCAGACAGGGCTTTCTTCACAACAGATTGCACAGAATTACTTCCTGGCCTGCCAGTGTTACCCCGAATCCGATATGGAGGTTTCGCTGGGTGATGCTGAGCGCCGCTATGACGCGGTCATGACGCACAAGGAACCCCTGAACCAGGGGGTGCTGAGAGTACGTTTTAAAACAGATATGCCCTGGTTTGCCGGCCAGTACACCAGCGTTTGGAAAAACCTGGCTGACGGACGTAGTTTTTCCATCGCCAGTATGCCTGAAGATGGACATATAGAGTTGCACGTGCGACGTCGTTCCAATGGTGTGATCAGCAGTTGGCTGGAGCACGAATTGCAGGAAGGCGACAGCTGCCAGTTAAGTTCGGCCCGGGGTCATTGTTTCTACAATCCCGGTGCAGAAGAACAAACTCTCGTGTTGGCAGGGACAGGTACGGGACTGGCGCCATTGTATGGTGTGGCCCGGCAGGCATTGGCCAATGATCATCAGGGAGATATTCACCTGTACGCCGCTTCCGGCAGCCCCGACCAGTTATATCTGGTGGATGAGCTGGTCGATCTGGCTGGCCGCCATGAAAATTTCCACTATCACCGGGTAGTAAAGCGGGAAGCGGAGCAGGATCCGCAATTACACCAGGGTGATCTGGTTGATATTGTCAGTCGCCGTCACGCTGACCTTAAACAACACCGGGTTTACCTCTGTGGAGCGCCGGGTATGGTCAAGAAATTACAGAAATTGAGCTTCCTCCAGGGGGCGGCGATTGCCGATATTCTGGCGGATGCTTTTGAGGCCCCGGTTTAGGCATGCAGTTAACGCGATTTACCGACTATGGCCTTCGGGTACTGATTCATCTTAGCAGTCAGCCCCCAGGAGTTCGTGTAGGTCTGGATTTTCTGGCGGATCACTTCAACATGAACCGCCATCATCTCTACAAAGTCAGCCAGCGGCTGTCACAGCTGGGCTGGATAACATCGGCCCGGGGTAAAAATGGCGGCATTGTTCTGGAAGGGGCGACCCGTCAGAAGAACTTGCTGGAAATCATCAGCGAGCTGGAAGAAACCATGGAGCCGATTGACTGCAAGGGTATCCAGTGCCCCATAGCCAGCCGCTGTATGTTGCAGGAGGTGCTCGGCTTGGCGGCCCAGGCCTTCAGAAATGTTCTCGCCCAATACCAGCTGGATGATCTACAGCAAAAAGATCTGCAACTGATCACCAAAGTCGTTGATATGTCCTGATCGAAATGGTCCCCAAAGGTGAACAATCAGCCAGATTGCCTGGGGGGAAAGCTGGCTGATACTGGCTTTTCAGGGATTCATGGCGTTGACCTGTTCAAGGTATTGAATAGCTGGCTGGTAACCAGCTTGGGCTGAACGTTTAAACCATTCATTACCTAGCTTCTCGTCCTTCGTTACACCCATCCCGTTGTAATAGAGGCCGCCAAGGGCATACATGGCTGCCGGGTGGCCGATATTGGCGGCTTTTTCGTACCAGGGCACGGCTTTGGCGTAATCTTTTATCACCCCGTCACCACTTTGATAGGCCCAGCCGGTTTCAAACATGCCGCCCGGATGGCCTTGTTCGGCAGACTTCAGGTACAGCTCAAACGCGGTCTTGAGGTCTTTCTCTGTCCCCCATCCTTCCCGATAGAGAATTGCCAGCGCAAATTGGGCATCGGCATCCCCGGTTTTGGCCAGCTCGCTGAGTATTGCAAAGCCTTTTTCCAGTTCACCACCGCGAACCGCCTGGTAACCTTCTTCAAGGGTCGCTGCCACAACGGAAAAGGAAAGTAAGATGCCTGCAAGGGCGCTTAAATATTTCACAAATACTCCTCGACGAGTGATTACAGGATGGTTGTACGCAGAATGGATGCCGATCATACAACGATTTATTTATAGAGGGTTTGATTCATCGCCAGGCTATGAGTTCACTGGTTGTCTCAATCAGGCGAGCAGGGGATGGCCTTCTGGCAACTGACGGGCGATCCATAAAGCTAATTTGTGCTTCATGTGCGGGATATCGTGTTGCTCCTTGGCCAGCGGCTGAATCAGCTTGTCGTGCACCAGTAACTTGTAGACGTACTCAACCTTCTCATTGGCTGAGTCTGAAGCTTCAAATTTCGCCGCGCCACGTTTTTCCGCGTAGATCATGCCGACGCGCAACGCTTCCTTTAACAGTTCCGGTTCATTTTTCAGCTTGGACACGGCGTCTTCCTTCTTATTATTAATCGCAACAACCTGAAAGACCCTGGTCCATCAGCTCAGCAGGGGCATCTATCTCTATCGTACCGATCACTTCGGCAGGCACGCCGGCAACCACCGAGTGCGGGGGAACATCATTGAGTACCACGCTGGCAGCGGTGATTTTGGAGCCGGCACCGATTTCAATATTGCCCAGAATTTTGGCACCGGGGCCGATCAATACGCCGCGCCGGACTTTGGGGTGGCGGTCGCCGCTTTCCTTGCCGGTCCCGCCCAGGGTGACGGATTGCAGGATGGAAACACAGTCTTCAATCACCGCAGTTTCCCCTACGACGATCCCGGTAGCGTGATCAAACATGATCCCGCGGCCGATTTCTGCCGCCGGGTGAATATCTACCCCAAAAACGACGGATATGCGGTTTTGCAGTACCAGGGCAAGTGACTGGCGATTCTGTTGCCACAGCCAGTGGGCTGCCCGCCAGGCCTGCAGTGCATGGAAACCTTTATAGTAAAGAAAAGTAGAAAACAGGTTCTGGCAGGCGGAGTCCCGATTGTAGATGGCCAGGATGTCACAGTTGACCTTGTCTTCCATTTCCTGATCCGCAGAGAAAGCTTCCTCGAAGACTTCGTGCAAAGTCAGGGATGAGGTGGCATCACAGCCGAGTTTCTCTGCGAGCAAAAAACTCAGTGCCTCCAGTATGGAGTCATGCTTCAGGATGGTGACCTGGAGAAAACTGGCTAATACCGGCTCTTCACTGGCGACGGCCGCGGCATCCTGCTGGATTTCTTGCCAAAGGGATAAGCTCATAACATCAAAAAGTCACTTGGGGTCAGCGCATCATTATCGGGGCGCAAGGGTTATTTTTCCAGCGGTGTGCGAGCGAGGCACCAGACATCCACACGATCGGCGCCGCCCGCTCGCAACACCCTGCCAAGTTCATTGATCGTACTGCCAGTGGTAACCACGTCATCGACCAGCCCAATGGCTTTGCCGGTCAACTTTTCTCTGAGGTGAAACGCGCCCTTGAGGTTGCGAAGGCGTTGTGAGCGACTCTGGCCCTGCTGTTGTGGTGTGTATCGCGTGCGTCGCAGAACCTTGTGACACACTGGAATATCCAGCCGCCTACCGAGGTAATCAGCCAGCCAGGCAGACTGATTGAAACCTCTCTGCCAGCGACGCCGCCAATGCAGCGGCACTGGTATCAGTAAATCCGGTAATTCCGGTTGCCGATACAGTTTTCGCAACAGGCATTCCGCCAGCAGGGCACCAGCAGAGAATTTGCCGTGGTGCTTAAAGCGATTGATTAACAGGTTGACGGGAAATTCATAGCGCAGTGGGGCCAGGCAGTAGTGGTAGGGTGGCGGATTGCTTTGGCACTGGCCACAGAGAGCCGATGCCTCTATATCCGCCCCGATGGGCAAGGCACAAACGGGACAGCAAGAGCGGTTTTGCGGTAATTCCCTTTCGCAACCTGAGCACAGGTCCAATGCCTGCCCGCTGGCCGCGCCACAGATCAGGCAACGACCGGGAAGTAGCCGGTAACTTGCCCGGCGCAACAGGTCCGCCAGAGGTGGGTAGCCCATAGTAGTTAACCTGAAATCCTTTTTTGGTTGACAGTGAGGTGTGCTCACTTATGATAACGAGCTGTCACCGACTATATGAGAGATTATTGATGCCCGCCAGCCAAGTTTCCGACATCCGCCACGACTGGACCCGCGACGAAGTATTGGCGCTGTTCAAACAGCCCTTTAATGACCTGTTGTTTCAGGCTCAGGTGGTGCATCGCCAACACTTCAATCCCAATGAGGTGCAACTCAGTACGCTGCTGTCCATCAAGACCGGCGCCTGCCCGGAGGACTGTAAATACTGTCCCCAGAGCGCACGTTACGATACCGGTCTGGAGAAAGAGCAGTTGATGGCGGTTGAAGAGGTTGTTGAGGAAGCAAGAGCCGCCAAGGCCAGTGGTGCCACTCGTTTCTGTATGGGGGCCGCCTGGCGCTCGCCAAAGGACCGTGATCTGCCTGCCGTCGCCGCCATGGTTCGAGAAGTGAAGGCGCTGGGCATGGAAACCTGCATGACCCTTGGTATGCTGAAGGAAGATCAGGCCCAGATGCTGGCCGATGCCGGGCTCGATTACTACAACCACAACCTGGATACTTCGCCGGAATATTACGGCGAAATCATCACCACCAGAACCTATCAGGACCGGCTGAATACCCTGGACAATGTGCGTCGCGCAGGAATGAAAGTCTGTGCCGGGGGTATTGTCGGCATGGGTGAAGGTGAAAAGGATCGCGCGGGGCTGTTGATGCAATTGGCTAACCTGCCTCAACACCCGGAGTCGGTGCCCATTAACATGCTGGTGAAGGTGGCGGGGACTCCGCTTGACCAGCAGGAGGAGCTGGACCCGTTTGAATTCATCCGTACCATCGCCGTGGCGCGCATTATGATGCCGCAATCCCACGTTCGGCTGTCTGCCGGTCGTGAGGAAATGAATGACCAGATGCAGGCGCTGGCCTTTATGGCGGGAGCTAACTCCATTTTTTATTGTGACAAACTGCTGACCACTCCCAATCCCAAAGCCAATCAGGATATGCAGTTGTTAGACCGCCTGGGCATCGTGCCGGAAACCCATCACGTGGTTCGCGACAGTGAGGAGGAGGCACAGGCGCTACACCGGGCCGTGGAAGAAGCGGCGACTAACCACCTGTTCTACAACGCGGCCAATTAATTATCTGAGGGTGGCTGTCAGACAGCCGTCCGGGAGTTCACATGTCCCTATCCATGGACCAACAGCTGCAACTGCGGCTGGCACAGCGACGGGCGGATAATCTCTACCGGCAGCGACACCTGTTACAGTCCGCCCAGAACAGTATTGTCCAGGTCGATGGAAAAACCTGTGTAGCTTTCTGCAGCAATGACTACCTGGGGCTTGCCAGTCATCCCGCTGTGATCGACAGCCTGCGTCGCGGGGTGGAGACCTATGGGGTAGGCAGTGGTGCTTCGCACCTGATTTATGGCCACTCGCAGGAACACCATGCACTGGAAGAGGAATTGGCGGCCTTTACCGGCCGACCCCGCGCATTGCTGTTTTCCACGGGTTACATGGCCAACCTGGGGACTATCCGTGCCCTGGTGGACAAGGGTGACCACGTGTTTGAAGACCGCCTCAACCACGCCTCTCTGCTTGATGGTGGCCTGGCCAGTAATGCCCGCTGCCAGCGCTACAAGCACCGCGATGTCAGCGATCTTGTCCGACGCCTGGCAAAAGCCACAGAAGGGCGCAAGCTGGTGGTTACCGACGGGGTGTTCAGTATGGACGGAGACGTGGCGCCTTTGCCTGAGATGGCCGCGATCTGCCGTCAGTACAACGGCTGGTTAATGGTAGATGATGCCCACGGTTTCGGTGTTTTGGGCGATCACGGTGGCGGTGTGGCTGAACAGTACCAACTGGGTGTGGGGGAACTCCCGATCCTGATGGGCACGCTGGGTAAGGGTTTCGGTACATTTGGTGCGTTTGTGGCCGGTTCCGACGCATTGATCGAAACACTGATCCAGTACGCGCGTACCTACATCTATACCACGGCGCTACCGCCATCGGTCGCGGCTGCCACCCGTATCAGTTTGAAGATCCTGCGCCGCGAGACCTGGCGGCGGGAAAAACTGAAAAGCCTGGTTGCACGCTTCAGACAGGGCATTGCCGGTCTGGGACTGGATCTCATGGATTCATCGACCCCAATCCAGCCAGTGCTGCTGAAAGATGACGCGCTGTGCCAGAAAGTGGGTGAAAGACTCCGCGAGAAGGGCTTTCTGGTGGGCGCGATTCGCCCTCCCACGGTGCCTGTGGGAAGTGCTCGCCTGCGGGTAACCCTTTGTGCCGAGCACACGGAGGAGCAGGTTGATGCTCTGGTAGATGCCATCGATAGCAGTCTTTTCGAGCTGCAAAGGAAAGGCGTGTGATGGCGGCACCTTTGAAAAACCTCCCAGATGGCTTAGTCGCCGTGTATCACCATGCCTGTGAAGGAACTCCGATCCAGCAGGAGCCCCTGGTGTTGTTGCACGGGTGGGGGAGTGACAGCCGCATCTGGCAAGATATGCTGCCCCTGCTGACGCCGCACTTTCATGTGCTGCTGGTAGATTTACCGGGTTTCGGTGAAAGCCCGGCACTGAATAACGACGACCCGAACGATTATCTGCAGGCATTGCTAACGATACTGCCAGAACGATGTAGCCTGGTCGGCTGGTCACTGGGGGGTATGCTGGCGACTGCGCTGGCCAGCCTTTATCCCAGTCGTATCGCCCACCTCTTGACCATCGCCAGCAATCCGGTATTTGTGCAAACCGATGACTGGTCTTCGGCCATGACCGGCACTGAGTTTGCTGACTTCAGTGAATCCTTTCGACAACAACCGGTCCTTTGCCTGAAACGTTTCCAGAGTTTGCAGTGTCGGGGAGACGATCGCGAACGCGAACTGATCAGGCAACTGCGGGGAGTGTCCGGGTCACCCGCTCATTCCCAAGAAGCTGCTTGGCGTCGGGGTTTGGCATTGTTGCAGGAGCTGGATAATAGAACAGCTCTGACCGGTTTGTCCGTGCCCGGCCTGCATGTATTTGGCGATGCGGACCAACTGGTTCCCGCCACTACGGCAGCGGCACTGCAGGCACTGAATCCCACCCAGCAGGTGGTAGTTTTCGATGGGACAGCCCACATTCCACCACTGAGTTGTCCCCGAAGATTGGCGGAAACCATCATCCATTTTATTCGGACTGACCGTTATCGACTGGACAAGGCGCACATCGCGCAATCGTTTAGCCGGGCGGCTAACAGCTATGACAGCGTGGCCCGACTGCAGCGTCAGGTAGGGCAGCAATTACTGGAGCAGCTGTCTCCGATGATGGGACCTGCGTCGATCGTGGATCTGGGCTGCGGGACGGGTTATTTCACCACCCGCTTGGCCAAACGCTTCTCACCGCCTTCCCTGAAAGGTATTGATCTGGCCCAGGGGATGCTCGACTTCGCCCAGCAGCAACATGGGGATTGTGCCATGTGGCTTTGTGATGATGCGGAGTCGCTGTCTTTGCCGGATCAGAGTGTGGACCTGATTTTTTCCAATCTGGCTTTTCAATGGTGTGAACGGCTGCCGCAGCTGGCTGCGGAACTGGCGCGAGTGCTGAAGCCCGGTGGAACCGTGGCGTTTACCTCGCTAGGGGAGCAGACACTGTATGAGTTGCGCAATGCCTGGGCAGCGGTGGATGGTTATGTCCATGTCAATCGCTTTCAACCGGCACAGCAATGGCAGGAAGTTTTTGCCCAGGCCGGTTTCCACTTCGAACATTTCGCGGTAGAGCCCGAGGTATTACAGTACCGGGACTTGCGTCACCTGACGTCGGAGCTGAAAGGGTTGGGCGCACACAATGTCAATCAGGGGCGTAACCGCAAGATGACTGGGCGTAATCCGATTCGCCGTTTAATGGCGGCTTATGAACAGTTCCGTGACAACGATGGCCAATTGCCCGCTACCTGGGAAGTTATCTACGGAGTGGCCAGCAGGCATGGGTAGGAAATTCTTTGTCACCGGCACCAATACCGGTGTCGGCAAAACGTTGGTGACCTCGGCGCTGTTATGTGCGGCAAGGCAACAGGGCTTGCGCACAGTGGGCTTGAAGCCCGTGGCCGCAGGCTGTGAGATGACCGAAGAGGGATTGCGCAATGAGGATGCCCTGGCCCTCCAGGCCCAGACGACAGAGCCGTTGAGTTACGAACAGATCAACCCGGTAGCGCTGGCCCCGGCCATCGCTCCGCATATAGCTGCAGCCAGGGAAAATCGCCGCCTCAATGTAGATCGCCTGGCAGGTTATTGTCGCGGCTCCATGATGCTGCCATCAGACCTGATACTGGTCGAGGGAGCAGGGGGTTGGCGAGTGCCATTAAATGAGCGGGAAACTTTTGCAGATTTGGTTAAAATCCTGCAACTGCCGGTCATATTGGTGGTCGGAATGGAATTGGGCTGTATTAATCACACCCTGTTGACTGCGGAGGCGATTTGTCGCGACGGTCTTGAGTTGGCAGGGTGGGTAGCCAATTCGGTTACGCCTGTAATGGATTGTTATGAAGATAACCTGGCTTGTTTAAAACAGAGGTTGGATTGTCCGTTGATTGCCGAATTACCATTTATGCCTGACAACCGTGTAGAACAGGCAGCAAGTCGTGTGGCACTCGATCAGTTGTTGCAACAGTGAATTAACCCTAGGGGTAAAGATCGTATGGGTATGAGAAGTGAAGAGGAATATTCCGAAGAGGATCTGGAGCGGATTCGCGGAGTCGTTAATTCCGGTATCCATTCTGTGGAGCGCAAGCCATTCCGATTCCGCCTGCTGTTTTTGTGGTGGATCGTGGTAGCAGCTCTGGGAGGCGCCGCCTGGATTTTTGCCAGTTCCGTGGGCGCCGTTTAGCCAGCCTTGATCATGCTTTCAATGGTTTGCCATTCTGCAGTGGTGACGGGTACCACTGAGAGCCGCCCCTGTTGAAATAAGATCATGTCTTTCAGGTCGGGATTTGCTTTCAGCGCTGTCAGGGGCACAGGTTGAGCGAATTTTTTTCGCAGTTTCACATCCACTGCGTACCATCGGGGATTTTCCTGTGTGGCTTTGGGGTCATAGTGACTGCTCGCTGAATCGAATTGGGCGGGATCGGCATATCCGGCCTTCACGATTTCCATTAGCCCGGCTATTCCCGGGCGCGGGCAGCCCGAATGGTAAAACAGCACCTGGTCCCCGACCTGAACCCTATCCCGTAAAAGATTGCGCGCCTGGAAATTGCGAATGCCATCCCAGCGGCACTGTTGTCGGGGTTCGGCAGCCAGGTGGTCAATGCCGTAGACATCGGGTTCCGATTTAAACAGCCAGTAATTCATTTCATCAACCATAAGAAGGGCGGTTCCGGTCGCCCGGAACCGCCCCTTGCTGCGGCACAAAAATGCTCAGGTGTCAGACGTCTTTGACGCGCACCATCAGTTTGCCCATGTTGTCGCCCGTGTAGAGCTTTTTCACAGCCTGCAGAGCGGTTTCCAGACCATCGGAAACATCCAGACGGGCTTTCAGCTTGCCTTCTTTCATCCAACCGATCAGTGCTTCCAGGGCTTCCGGATAGCGGTCCATGTAATCGAGAATGATGAAACCCTGTATTTTCAGACGGTGCATCAGGATCAGGCCATAGTTATAGGGGCCGGGCACCGGCTCGGTGGCGTTGTACTGTGAAATCAGGCCGCAGGTGGGGATACGACCGTGCAGGTTCATTAATTTCAGGCATTCGTCGAGAATCTGGCCGCCAACGTTATCGTAATAGACATCAATGCCGTTGGGGCATGCCTTGGCCAGGGCTTCGCCCACGTTCTCGGTTTTGTAGTTGATGGCGACATCGTAGCCTAGATCTTCGGTGATCCAGCGACATTTGTCATCGGAACCGGTCAAGCCGACCACGTGGCAGCCTTTGATTTTGGCGATCTGGCCCACCAGCGAGCCCACAGCGCCGGCTGCAGTGGATACCACAACTGTTTCACCCGGCTTCGGATCGCCAATATCCAGCAGACAGAAGTAGGCGGTTGGACCAACCAGAGCCAGAGTGCCGAAGGCATCGATGACCGGAACATCTCCGGTGTCACCCAGCAGTCCGACGCTGGCCGAAGAACCGATCTGATAGTCAGCCCAGGTGCCGATACCGCTGACGATATCGCCTTCCTTGAATTCTGGGGTATTGCTTTTTATGACCGTTCCACAGACCACGCCGCGCATGGGTGCACCCAGTGCCACTGGTTCCATGTACTGTTCGATGTCGCTCATCCAGATACGGTTGGTCGGGTCCAGTGACAGGTAGTTGAGGCGAAACAGAATTTCGCCCTCACCGGGCTCAGGAATGGCTTCATTTTCAAGGCTAAGAACATCATCAGTGATATCGCCAACGGGGCGTTTGCGCAAACGCCAGACGCGGTTTGTTTCAGTCATACTTACTCTCCTGTGAGTACTTATTATTCGTGGTTATTAGTCAATCAACGGACCAGAAAAACATCATATTTGACATAGCCTTCAGGACCAAACTGAATTTCCGTCATTTTGTTGATGGTTTGAATTTCGTTGAGCCAGCCGTATTTCTCGGAGGCGGTCTGAAAGGTCGGGGCGGCAATGAAGTAGGGAATATCATGGTCTGTGAGAACTTCCCCGTTATTGAGCCTCTCCATGACTTCCGGAGTACTTTTGATAATACCGTTGTAAGTGATATAGATGTGTGCGCCGTCATCGGTTTCAATCAGGCCGCGCACATCCAGGCGCATGGCGCCGGAAGGCATGATGCGCAACCAGTCAGCGCCGGGTGCAACAAACTGGCCGTTAATCTTCGATCCCCTGACCCAGCCGCCCGGGCGCACGTTGACGATGAGTAAACTGTCGTCTATCGGCACTGGAGGGTCCAGTGGTGCGACATAGCTCATCAGGTATTCAGTGGAAATCTGGGTGCTGGGTAGCTGGCCTTCAGTTGCTGCCATGAAGCGGTCTCCTTGAAGTCTTATTATTCGGATGGATTTAGCCATGCCTGGCTAAGTTGCATCTTCTTGTTTTTGGAAAATTTTTAATCTTATTTTTGCACCGGCAAATCAGTGTTATCGACCCTAGGGGTTTTTATTCTATCTATAGTTGAATGCCCAGTACAATATTGCCCGAGCAGGTCTGCTCAGTCTTTATTTGTGGAGATTAGAACCAGTCAAGATCGCTTTTCAGAACGATTTCCTCAAGATATACCGCAACCTCTCTGAAATCGTGGATATCCTTGCTCAATGGTTTTTGTGCCTGGTTAGCGTCAAGGCTCTTGAGCACTTTAAGATCGTCGGCAGTTACCAGCGTTGTCGTCTTATTATCGTTGTGAATCAGTTTCACAGCGTCAACCTCCCTGCTATCGAGCATAAAATATAGATCAAATATGACTACGGGATGGCAAATTATTTTCGGATCGGTCGGTTTGTAATTTTTTACCGAACAGCTTTGATGTACTGCCAGGCTTTTTGTTCCCCGACCGGGGAAAAATTGCTTACTGCCTGGTAAGTAATCTTCACCCTGATCGCCGATTAGAAACGCTGAACAGCCTGCCTGGGGTGGAACCGCCAATGGCTGTTATGAGGTGAATGTTTGTTTGGAGATTGTCTGGACAGGTTAAGAAAAGGGTATGTTCTTGTTGCGAAGCGCCGGAAGAGGGAATTACTCCGGGCTTGATGCTTGACTTGGGCTTGCCGATGAAAAAAAGCTCTGTAACCGTGTGCCTATGCCTTCACAGGCTTCGCCCTGGACCTGGGCGATAAAGGGAATGGGGGCCCCCACGGCCAGCAGGTAGGAGGAGCCCTTGCTGTCGACCTTGACGCGGCCTTTTTCATCGAGCTTCGAAAGGTCCCAGATAATGGCTTCGTAGTTCGAATTTTTATCCCAGGAGGCAAAACCGAAGCAGCCTCCGCCCCCGGGCGCCAGTCCACAACTGAAGCCGCCATTTTTCTCTGTGGTTTCGGTATTGCCGTCCACCCAGATCATATAGCGGATGCCCAGCTTGCGAATGCGCGTGGCTATGAGGGGGTCGTTCATCATACCCCCCATACGTTTAAGTCCCAGGGGTGCCGTGCGGGGCTCAAACCAGGGATACAGGCTGTCGAGAAACTGTTGCTCCGGCATCACTGCCACCTGCCCGCCGGTGACCAGTTTGTTGCCGATGCAGTCAATAAAATCTGGTTCGGTTTCGTACTCACCGGCGTGGCGCCGACCCATAATGACAATTTTTTCACTGGCTTTGACCGGCAGGCGGGTTTCGGACACACGGTATTCGTCAACGTGGGTCGAGGTGCCACAGGCTGTCAGCAGCAGGGCAAGGACCGGAACGGCCAGAATCAGCGGCGCTCTCAAGGGGTCTCGCTCCTGCTGAGTTGGGTATCCGCCTGACGGCTGGCCAGCCAGCGTTTCACTTCTGGAACCCTGTGAAATTCCAGAACCAGACGTGCCCCGGCATCTCTCAGTGCCGAGATCGTGGCCTGGTTCAGTGCTTCCTCATCAGATTTCAGAAAGCGGCTCTGGGTCTTGCCATAGGAACTCATCAACCAATCGGCAATGGGTTGCCCATTGCCATCAAGCACCTTCAGTTTGTATTTAATCCAGACCTCGTAGACATTCAGCTTGGTTTCAAACGGGGTGGCGAGTTGTACTTCCTCCACCACGGGCACGATCAACAGGTCCAGGCCAGGATTCTTTGCCGGCGGGCTGTTATAGGTTGTTGTGCTGATAAACATATCGGTGAACACGCGGCTGAACAGTTTTACCTGCGACTCCCCCAGCGCCATGGTCACTGGCAGTTGCTTGTCATCGGTGCTCTCAAACTGGTAGTGGCTGAACTGATCGTCCATGACCAGGCCGACGTGGAGGGGCTGTTTGCGCGTCAGGGCACTGGGGTAATCGCCATCAACCGTTACATTGGTCGAGCAGCCGCTCAGCAGCATAGTGGCCAGGAGCAACAGGCTTGAAACAATCTGTGTGGCCGGATTCTTGTTCATTGGCGTCATTCAGGTTTAAGGCCGTTCAGTGCGACAAAGGTTCCGCCGTTACGATAGCTCAGTTCACGCATCAATGCAGCGAATCTTGATGCTGTTTGCAGATTGCCACCGCGAACCAGGAAATGAACCGGGAAGCCGATGGTATGAATTCTAACCAGGCGTTCCCCGCTTCGGCCCTCGCGGTTAATTTTTGCCACGGTATCCAGCACGTTGTCGATAGAATCCCCGGTAAAGTCGTCACCGAGCACATAGAGGCTGATCTTGCGGTTGGGTGCATAGAAGCTGCGGATGGCATGCTGCACGCCTTCGACGGGGCTGGAGTTGCTGAATGGCGTCCAGTGGGCAAGGCGCTCAATGATCGCCCTGCGCCGGGCAGGAGTGTCCGGAATCCATTTGCCACGATAGCTGGAAAACATATAGCCGCCCATGTCATTCATGACCTGAATGCCTTTCACCCGCGGGTAGATGTCGAGGATATGAATCATTTCCTGTCGCAGCCGTGGCCAGGCGAAATTGAACATGCTGCCTGAGGTGTCGACGATAAAGACGATGTACTCGCTGTCGACCGGGATGCCGCCGATCAGTTCTTTGTCCGAACGATTTTGCAGTGCCTGCAAACGCTTCATTTCTTCGGTGAGTGTCTGCAGGGCCAGTGTCAGCTTGTCCTGTTCGGTGGTATCAACCTGGGCAATGGCGTCCCGCTGACGGCGCACGCTCGCCAGCTCAGACTGCAGGCGGGCGATGCGCAGTTGGATCTCCGAAAGCTGTTCTTCCCTTGAGTTCAGGTCGCGGTTGAGTACGCTGACTTCACCGCGAATTTCAAATAACTGTTGCTGCAACTCCGCAACGCTGCCGTTAAGGGAAACATCAGTTTGCTCGAAGGCGGTGGACTCCACTGTCTTGGCAATCAGCAGCAGTAGCACAATGGCGCCAAACCCGCAGCTGATGACATCCAGGAAGGAAATGCTGATTTCAGGGGTTTGCCCCCGCTCGCGACGGCGACCGCGGCTCATGGCCAGTCTCGCGACGGACTCAACAGGGAACCCTCCGTGTTGAGTGCCAGCTGCCAGAAACTGGCAGCGGCAAAGGGATCACCTTCCATGGGAAATAACAGGACGTTGACCGGCATGCGCTGTGGTAACACTTCAACGGCCTTGGCAAACAATTTGAGGCGGTCGCGGCCGGAAATGGTGCGATCTCCGGTAGGTTTGCGCCCCTGGGTGGGTAAACCGTCGGTGATCAGAAACAGGTTGTCAGGTTTGCCCGCAAAGCCATTGGCGGCATCAAAGGCGTTGATGAGGCTGGTGCCGCTAGTGGGCACGTGCCGGCTGAGTTGCGCCATGACTTTATCCAGCCCTTGGCGGTCAGCGGTATCGCGCCACTGGCCGGTATCGCCCGTCAATGCCTTGGCCTCGGTATTGAAGACATACACCTGGTAGCGGCTGTCGGGTGGCAGTTGCGCCACCAGCCACTCGGTGGTGCGCACTGCGCGGCGCCACTTGTCGGCATTGCGCTTGGCGGCATCATTCATATTGCGGGTGCGAATGACATTGACCAGCGAGTCGGACAGCATACTGGCTGATCCATCCACCAGAATGAGGACGCGCTTGCCCCCCAGTTTCAGTCCGGTCAGGTACTGTCGTTGTCCCTGGCCCACAAAACGCCGCACATTGTTGGCATTGCCTTCTTCCAGCAGCCTGGCGTTTTCCTGCTCCAGCTCTTCCACCTGCTTGCGTAGCAGGGAGATATCCTGTTCCGGATCTTTCTGGATGCTGAGTTCGCGCCGTGTATCATCAATCTCTTTCAGCACCCGGTTTGAGAGACCCTGTGCTTCCACCAGACGCTTCTCCATTTCAGCGAGGCTGTTGTTCAGGGCCACCAGTTCAGCTTCGCCTTCACGGATATCCACCTGCAACAGGTTAACCTCGGCAGCCTGATCGGGTTGGGCGGTGGCAATGGCATTGGCATCGTGTTTGAGGATCAGAAACAGCAGGGTAACGGCACCAAAGCCACAGGCCATGATGTCCAGGAAGGAAAGACTGAAGGCGCTTACCCGGTGTTTGCCTTTGCGCAACTCAGTTCACCTCGATAAGGTCCAGTCGCTGATTGCCGATTAGCAGGCTGTCGCCGGTGACCAGCTTGTTCAGGTCCCCGTGACTCTGTATCTGTGATCTGTCGCCTTCCAGCGCCAGGGTTCCACCCTCGAGAGTAAAGCGGAAAGCTGCATCGGTCTTACAGTCGATCAGCAGTGTGTCACCGGAGAGCGCCACTTCCATACCTGGGTGGATGGCGTAGGCCCGGTGCCGGTAGAGCACGTGGCTGGGAGTGCTGGTGAGGGGAGGGGTTGGTGCTGCCCCCAAGTCGCTTTTGCCCTTCGTCGTATCCTGCTGCGATGATGTTGATAGGGGCAGACGGGTGATGAAAGGCAGGTCACCGGAGCCGCAGATCAGTTCCAGGTTCTGCAGACAGCCGTGAATCACCGAGTCTGGTGACAGCACCTGACTGGGGACATTCCCTGTTACGAGTCCCGGCAGCAGTGCCATGCGGTGACTGTAGAGCAGGGTTTCATCGGACTTCCGGAGTTCTATCAGACGGTGTTGAAATTGCTGGCTGCGCGCGGTGGTGCTATCCAGGAGTTGGGTCCGACTGAGATTGATACGATAACGGCCCTGCGGGCTGTCCAGCTCGACACCGATTTCTGTCTGGGTATCCATCTGCCGCAGCCAGCCCGGCAATCGGTTGTACAGCTGTTGCTCCCCGGCGGCAGTGTGTAGGGGGTCAAAGCGATACTGGCGAATAAACTGATCGGCGATAAGCTGTGCCCAGGCGTCATAGAAACTCTTGATGCCCAACTCAGGCAGTATTTCCACCGCTGTGCGTGAAACCTGCTGGTCCACCTGTAGTCGGGTGATAACCGTCTGGTGCAACTGGATGTCCACATGCAGTGATTCGCCGCTGGCCCGGGCCTGCGAGGCGGCCGCCACGGAGGCATCTACCAGGCCCGCCGCCTCGAAAGGCGATGCGTTGGCCAATCCCAGCAGGATGGCCAGCTGTTCCCGGTCAAAGTTGCCCGGTGCCGCAAAAATGACCCGCTCGGGGCTGCCGGTATCCCGGTATAACTGCAGCAGCTGGGCATAGGCCAGATCGGCATGATGTCTGGCGACTCTGCTGTTGATTGGTAGGGGCGACAGGTTTAACTGGCGCCAGTACTGACTGAAGCTCTGTCGGGGTTCCAGGTAGGCTTTTTCCAGTGCGGGCTGACCCGTGGTGATGCCGCTGTCTGTGAGGAGGGCATAGCCGGGACTGACAATGAGGTTGTCCGGGCTGGTGGCACAGCACAGGCCGCTATCGTTTAATTCGAAAATGGCAGTAGACATAGTCTGGTGGCCCGAACTCAATCGGTTTTCAGGTGACGCATTAAATTGCTGTCACAGTAACTGTGGGTGTCCAGCACCAGGCGCTCCTGCAGAAGCTGTAACTGGTGCAGCAGGAACATCAGTGCAATGCTGATGACCAGGGCGATAAAAGTAGAGTTGAATGCCACACCGAGACTGGCGGTGACACCGGCGATATCACCCTGTACCGCCTTGTGGGCCTGGCTGAGCGCCTCGCCAATGCCGCGTACGGTGCCGATAAACCCGATCGAGGGAATGGCCCAGGCAATGTAGCGCACCATGGAGAGCTCCGAGTCGAGCCGGTCGGACTCGGTATCCAGCACTTCTCCCACCGCGTGGGAGACATCCTGAATATTCCGCGTGGAGCCAAACCGCTGCAAAGCAGCTAAAAGGGTGCGCGGCAACAGGTAACCCTGTTGTACGGCAGGCAACGCCTGAATGGGCCGTGAAAGCTGGCGTGAGTCTTCCGGCAGAACTCGGCTACCCTCGGGCACAGTCAGTAAAGGTTGTGTCAGGAGCTTGCGCTCGTTCAGGCTGCGGCGCGCCTTGTAACCCATGATCGCACAGGCCCACAGCATCAGAATGAAACAGGCCTCCTGCTCGTAATCCTTCACTACCACATAAAAAGATCTTTCGGCCACGTAGCTTTCCCCGGCCGCTTCCCGGGCGAGTTGTTGTTCCAGCACCAGGTTGGCGTTGGGTCGAATCAGTGTGACATAAACCGTGTGCACCAGAATCAGTGCCAGTATCAGGGCAAATAACTGGTAGAGAAATTCCGATGAGGTGTTATTGCGCATGATGTTTCCTTTAGCTGCAACAGGTCAGGGGCCGATGTAGATTGCGTTTTACCCTACCACTATATATCCACCGGGAACGGAACCGATAAATCCTCGGAAATCTGTTCGCTGGGATCAAATTCAGGTGCCTTTGACCCCCGGGGCCCCGGGTTAGGGGTGCTGTTTTCGGCGGTGTCATTATTGTCGCTGTCGGTATTTTCATTGGCAGACTTGGTTGACTCCACTGACGGGGTGGCAGGTTCCTCCGCCACTGTCGGTAATCCGCCAAGTAGCAGCATACCCGTCAGTAACCAGTATTTCACGAATCTCCACATGGGTGTCTACTCCACATACCGGGCAATGCGAAAGCCCAGGTCATCCCTGGGGTTTTCCCCGTAGTCACGATAGGACAAGCGCAGCTCTGTGATATTGCCTTGTCGCCAACTGGCGCCACGTATTACTCGCAGTTCACCGGTGGCGGGCCCTGTCGGATCTTTTTCGGCGCTGCTGCCCAAGCCCAGCTCAATGCCGTAAAAATCGTTGACCCACTCTGACACATTTCCCTCCAGGTCATACAGCTGGCGGTGATTGGGACGGAAGCTTCCCACTGGCGCCGAGACTGCAAAGCCGTCGGTATACCCCTTGATGGGTTCGGTGACCAGGCGACCGGCGCTGGTGTCGGCAAAATTTCCCGAGCGGTTGGCGGGAGGATATTGCTGGCCCCAGGAAAAACGTTTTTCTCCACCACTGGTGGCTCTCGCTGCCCAGGCCCACTCGGCTTCTGTGGGCAAACGGTAACCGTTGGCAGAGGGGTCAAAGCCCTTGATCTTGCCGTTTTCTTCCCGGTAGAACGGAGTCAGGTTGTCTTTGCCGCTGAGCCAGTTGCAGTAGCGGGCTGCCTGCTCCCAGCTGACCCTCACCACAGGCTGGGACGGCTGATCCAGGGTGATACCGCCCGCGTGGCTGGAACTGTGGGTACGGGCAAACTGTTTGAACTGTCGGTTGGTGACTTCGTGGCTGGCCAAATAGAAGGGGCGGGTCAATTGCACCTCGCGCCGCACTTCATTGGCCCGTCGTCCACTTTCCCTGCGGGGCGCCCCCATGGTGAAGGGTTCCCGGGGTTTGAACAGCAGCAGGGTGGCACCGTTGACGGTGGTGATTTTCTCAGGGACCGATGCCCAGCGAGCCTGCTGCTCGGTGAGCAACGTGACTTTCACCACCTGATCGAGGCCCGGTTGCGGTGTGACCGTGCGTGTGGCTGTGGCATAGCCGGGCCTGCGCAGTTCAATTCGATGCTGTCTCGCTGGCAGAGTGAAAGTTTGTCCCTGTGTGCCGCGCTGCACGCCGTCAATCCATACGGAGGCGTCGGCCGGACTGGCCACTACCTGCACCTCACCGAGGCTTGCCTGGAGCTGCACCGACATACTCTGCTGTTCGCCTGCCGAGAGCGTCAGGCTGCGTTTTGCCGTTTTGTAACCATTGAAAAACAGGGTCAGCCGGTGGGACTGTTGTGGCGTTAATTCGATATCCAGGGGTGTCGTACCCTGGTAAGCACCGTTAAGGGTGACTGTGGCACCGCTGGGGGTGGAGCTGAGTTGCAGCAGCCCGTCTGCCGGTTTTAGCTGTATATCGTCAATGGTCAGGGTTTCACCAATGGCGACCCTCAGGCTTTGCTGCCAGGTTTTGTAACCGGGTAAAGCCACTTTGACCACTTCGCCCTCGGCCAGCAGCTCGGTGATGATGGGTGTGACACCGCGATCCTCATCGCCGACACTGACAGTGGCTCCTTCTGGCGTGGAGGTCAGGGAGACCTGGCCCCAGGCGGGCTCCAGTTGCACGGCCAGTGACTGGGTGGTGTCCATGCCTTCAATGTCGATCTCCCGGGTCACCGGAAGGTAACGCCGTGCAGCGATGGACAGAGTGTGCGCGCCCGGCTTCAGGCCAGAAATAGTGAGCGGCGTGTTGCCCAAAGCCTGATTGTTGATGCTGACTTCGGCTCCCGGCGGCTCGGTGGTGAGGGCCAGGTGACCGGGCAGCTTCTGCATCTCCAACTGAAGCAGTTGATGATCATCCCCGCCGACAGTGAATGGCATCTGCAAGGTTTCAAAGCCTTCAGCTTCCGCCAGCAGCTGGTAGTCGCCCGGCCGCATCAGGTAGTGGTCGGCCAGGGCAAAACTGATGCCGCCATTGATATCAATACGAGCATTGTCGGGGGTGATTTTGACCACCACCGAGCGCGCGCTGAGAAGGAAGGCCAGAACCAGTATGCTGGCAATCAGGGTCAGGCCCAGCAACACGGGCAGAGGCTTTAACCGAAAGCGTTTTGCTCCATGATTTTCTGCCAACGGCGTAAACGCCAGCGGCTGGATAGCCTCATGATCATTTTTCTGTTCATTCATGACACCGGCTCCGTGCAGACGATAATCACCGGCTTGTCACGGCTTGCTGCCGTTACCTGAAATTCCACGCGCACATCCCGGTAACCGGAGCGACTGCCAACCGCCACATAGTTGCCGGGAATCAGCTCCAGTTGTTTGCGATTGAACTGCCCCAGTTCGCCCACCTTGTAGAGGGTGACAAGGGTGTCGTTGTCAGACAGAAATTCGATGGTCAATGGAGTGACGGCCGTCTGGATGGTTTTCTGCAGGCGGGAGATCTGCTCGCTCAGCCTGGGACCGGGATTTTTGATGCCCCGGGCATCCTGCAACACCTGTGTCGCCTGTTTGCGCACTGAGGCTGTGGACAGCCGCAACGGGTCGTTGAGTATCTTCATGATGCGATCTTCAAGGTCTGCCCGGGCGCCGCTGCGCAGCTGGCCAAGGCGTGCAGCCATCAGCGAACTGTCGATGGTCAGGGTTCTGGCATAGCTGTCCCTGGCCGAGTGCCACTGCTCTTCAGCCTCCTGCTGTTCCGCCTTGGTCATCAGAGACTGAATAGATTGCTGGGTGGCGCGGTTGCCGGTTTGCGCCAGGCCTTTGCGGGCGGCATCACTGTCCGGCTGCAACTTCAGTGCCTCGTTGAATGCCGTTCTGGCCTTCGTCAGTTGGTTACTTTCCAGTGCGTTAAAGCCCCGGCTCATGGCCTCATTGAAGGCCTGCTGACTGATCTGTTGTACAACCTGCTGCAGGCCTTCTCTGGCGCGGTTACTCAAGGCATCAAGAGCAATGGCCTGGTTGAACAGCTGGCGGGCGTTTTCAAACTCGTCATTCTGTACCGCCAGATCCGCCTGGTTCAGCAGGTCGGCAACCTGGTCCAGTACTGCAGCTCTGGAAAGCCCGGTTTCGGCATCGCGGTTACCGGGATCTATTGCCGACGCCAGTTCAAACTGCTCCTGTGCCTCGAGAGCATGGCCTTCACGCAGGGCTGTATTGCCGGCAGCCAGTGCCGTGGCCAGGCGTTGCGGAATGCTGTCCTCCAGAGCCTGAAGGTTTGACAGTGTTTCTTCATAGCGCACTTGTGCCTGGGGAAAATCGCGTTGCTGATAAAATCGGTCGCCCTCCGCAGCGGCCTCCAGGGCTCCCGCCAGGATAGAAGCCCCCCATTGCTGGATATTGTTTTGTTCCAGGAACGATTTCTTCTCGAGAATTTTGGCCAGCACATCCTGAGCGGCGCGGCGGGCATTGCCCAGTTGAGCATCCCGGAACGGGGATTCGGACAGCGCTGGGGCCTGGCTGTTACCCGTTTCTATGGCCACCGGCGGGCCTTTCGGTGTTGGCACCAGGGCAGGCAGTACAAAAATGACCAGTAGCGCCAGTAGCACGCAAATAGCCAGCGCCACCCAGGTGGAGCGGCGCTGCTGCCAGGGCACGGGTTCGCCAGGTTGCAGCGTGTTTTGGGTCAGGGGGAATTCGGCCGGTTTGATGGGCTCAAAGTCGTTACTGTCTGCCATGAACTCAGATTCCGCCGCGCTCTGCCTGGTAGATTTCCCGCAGCAACGTTTTCCACTGTTGGTACTGGGCTTCCACATTACCCGTCAAGGTAATGGTGCGATCTTCCAGCTGGATGACCTGGGGGGCGACTTCTGCCTCGAGTGACTGGGCCATTTCTGTCAGCGCATCCTCGTGAATTTTTAGCTCGCCACGTTTGGATAGACCACTTTTGACCATCATGGCGCCGGTGCCGATGGCCACTGCACCCGCAGCCCGCCCTGAACCGCTGTTACTGCCGGAGGCGATGATACCGCCTATCACCGCTGCAATGCCGCCAATAGTCCGGGTGCGGGACTGGCGTTTCAGCTCCTGCACGGCGACCATTTCGTCATAGCTCGCAGCCCGCCATTCCTGGTAGGGGGTGTCCATTTGACGGGAAAAAGTATCGTAATGCTCCTGCATGGTATCGATGAACAGGTAGTCCCGCTCACGAATGCGCTGTATCCGCTGCAGGATGGGATCGTTTGCTGCCGGCAGGCGCGTAATTTGCAGCTGGCCATCCGGTGCCTCAGTGATATGACTGCTGAAAGCTTCCGGGGAAAAATCCTTGGCAAATCTGAGATTGGAAACCGCTCTCAGGTTGGTGACCTGTTGAGGAGAAAGTTGCTGGCGGTACTCCAGCAAATCGTTGGCGATGCGGTTGAATAGCCCCTGAAAGGGGTCCTGCTGTGTCCGGTTCTGTTGATCGTAGGCGTAACTGCCAACGGTTTCCGTGTAGGTTTTGCTGTACCAGTGACGATTGCTGGCGTCGCTAACATCAATTTTCAGGGTCAGGGTCTCGCCGGTGGACTCAACAATTTTGCCGGCGACATAGACATCGACCACGGTATTACGGCTGGGGACCTGACGTACCGCGCCCCATGCGGCTGTTTTCTGAATGGTTTCCGCCAGCTGGTTGGGAAGGTACTGGGCTTCGGCGCTGCGCACGGTGGGTGACACCGTTGTATCGTCATCCTTGAAGTTTTCCAGACCTGGATCAAAGGGCAGTACCGCCAGATCGAGCAGCTGGGATTCATTGGCGATGGCCCCAGGCTGTTCAAGCGGGGTGACCACCGTGGTGGTGACGCGGTTGGTATTGGCACAACCGGCCAGTGTTAGCAACACCAGTAACAGGCCAAGGGCTTTTACAGAAAGGCTCAAGGCTGTTTTATATGGGCTAAAGGCTTTTAGAGAGAAGCTAAGGGCTATCACAGAAAAGCTAAAGGCTCTCACAGCACGTGACCTATAAACCAGGAAAGCTAGCACGGTTATTGCCCTTCTTTATATTTGCGGTATTCGTCCCAAAGCTTTTCGCGCAGTACCGGATCCGGTTCTCGCATGGCCGCTTCACGGATCTGGCGGGCGACGATGTCATCATCGCTACCGCTGGGTATATTGGTCGGCAACTGACTGCCTGGTAGGGTTCCCGCTACGCCGCCGTCCCGGCCATAGACAGTGGTCGCCTTGCCTTCGGCGCCGGTATCACTGTTGCCCCAGCCGCCGTAGGGTTGCTCTTCACTGCCTTCTTCACCAGCACCGCCCACGGCACCACCACCGGGTTCTCCGGCCAGTTCACCTTCGCCAGAAAGTGGTCCACCCGCGCTGCCCGCAGAGCCGGCATCTTCTCCGTCTTCCGCCATTTGGCCGCTTGTACTGGTTCGCTCGCCGCCCAGCATGGAGTCAAAGCCCACCAGGGAGGCATCCAGTTGTGCGTCCAGTGTGGAGATTTTTTCTTCCTCAGTGAGAATGTCGCCGCCGCCGGGGGGCAGCTGGCCACCTGCGGGACTTGGCTGTCCACCGCCGGGAGGCTCCGGCAGTTGCGGGCTGCCTTCATCTTCTGCAGAGGCAACAGGGCGGGCACTGGCTGCATCAGCGCTTTCCGCTTCCGATGCTTCCGTTTGCGCACTTTGTGTTTCTGCACCCGCAGCCGAACTACTTTCTGCCTGTGAAGCTGCTGCCTCGGACGCTTCCGCCTCAGACACTGCTGCTTCAGCCGCGTCAGCTTCTGCACTTTCCTCGCTTTCACTGGCTTCGCTGGTACTCGGTGCGCTGGCGCTTTGGCTGCTGGAGCTCTGGGAGCTGGAAGAACTCGATGAGGAGCTCTGTGAGCTGCTGCTGGAAGAGGGTGTGGTGGGGCAACCGGTTAACAGGAGCACCGACAGCAGCAACCATGGGTAAAGATATTTCATGCGGGGTAGCCTAATTCATCAAGACCTTGACCGGCAATGCCTGGGTCGTCACCGGGGCGCCATTCTCAAATCGTGGGCGAAAGCGACTGCCGGTGATGGCTCTACGAGCGCGCTTTTCCATTCCCTCGGTTTCGTCGGCGTGTATGCTAACAATATTGATGTTATCGGGGGTGCCTTTTTCCGACACATCCACCGCAATCATCACGTATTCTTTTGGTGTCGGCAGGGGTAGGGGGTCAATAGTTTTTCCGACGAGGTCGGCAAGAGACAGTTTTGTATCATCATCTGTGGACTGGCTGGCGTTCTCAGGGGCAGTGGGCATAGGTGCAGATCTGGGTTGCGGCAGCATTTTCGGTGCCCCGAACAGCTCCTCAATCATGGGTTTATGTTGTGCTTCCTGCTCCAGCAACAACTGGGCCTTCTGGTAGGATTTGATGGCCGGTTCAGGTCTGTTCAACAGCAGCAACATGTCACCATTGGCCACATAGCCACGGGCTTTGTCCTGTGGAGATACCGTCGGGTTGCTTTCCAGAATGCTGAGCATTTTTTTACAGGCCTTGCGGCCTTCACGATAAAAATTTCTTCGCCAGAACAGTTCTTGAGGTATCCACTCTATGTTCGGCAGTCGATCGAACATGGCTTCCGTGTCTTCCCAGCCAGCGACACCCGGATAACTTTTCTGGTGCTGCTCCAGGTAGTAATTGGCCAGTGCAGTGTTCTGAAGCAGTGCCACGAGCCTCAGATCGGTCTCTCCGAAGTGCTCCGAGGCAATATTGATTGCATGGGTAGAGAAGCCTCTGGCCATATGCAGGTGGAAGACATCGTCGCGCATGCCACTGGCGCTGTAAGCCTGCATATGCCAGCGGCTGGCCTCATCGAGAATAGGAATCATGCGGGGGTCGTTGTCACCGTAGGCCTTGCTGTACAGCCAGAGCAACTGCAGATAGGTCTCCGAAGTGGCATCGGGTTCTCCCATGGCCTGCTGGGTGGCAATAATGCCGCGCAACATTGGCTCCTGACCCAGGCTGTAGACTCCCTGGTTGACCCGGTCCAGATACATGGCGTGCTGATAAGCCATCATTGCCTCCGGGAAACGCAGGCTGAGAAACAAACTGTTGCCCAACCCGTAGCTCATTTCTGAAAGCTCCTGATCATAGGGGCCGTGGTTGGCTTCGCGGTCGGCGATGGCCTCCTGGTAGCTGGCTATGGTGCGATCCAGCGCAGTCTCGAGACGGGGCAGGTCTTCGGTGTCAGTGCTCTGGAGTTCACCGTTACCAGTGGGTGCGTTATCCTTTACCTGCTGATGGTCTGCCGGTGGAGTAGCAGCCATCACTGCACCGCTCAACAGGAGAAGCAAAAGAAAAAAACCTGATGTTTTCAGGGTAAAACCCATAGCCTGGAAGCCTGTCAGTTGATCGTCATCTTAGAGACGGTGAGCGGTAGATCGTTCCATGTTCATGGTCCCGCCATGCGCCTGTGCCATCATGATCATAGGTCTGTTGTGCCACCTTCCGGGTGACACAGATACGTTGGGCGCGGGGCCAGTATAACGCTGTCGTTTTTAAAAAAATCGTGGAGTCATAAAAAATAATGCTAGTGCAACTCTGGAATGTTATGGCACCAGTGCTGATTGTCATCGGTCTCGGTTTTTGCTGGGGGCGCTCCCCGGTGCCCTATGCCTCAGAGTTTGTCACTCGGGCGGTGATGAATATTGGCGCGCCCTGTCTGGTGGTGTCAGCCATCAGCCAGGCCGATATTTCAGGGGAAGGGTTTGCCCAGGTGGCAATAGCCGCCAGTGTGGTGTTGGCAGGGACAGCCTTACTTGGCGCTATTGTGATTCGCCTGATGGGCGGCGACCTGCGCGCGCTGTTGTCGCCAATTGTATTTCCCAATACCGGTAACATGGGGTTGCCCCTGTGCCTGTTCGCATTTGGCGAAGAAGGGCTGGCGCTGGCGGTAGCGTTCTTTATGGTGCAGATGACGACGCTGATGACCTTCGGAGTGGCCCTGATGTCGCGGTCGGGTACCGGGCTTTGGGGGATGCTCAAGGGGTTATTACGACAACCCCTTATCCATGCCATTGCCATTGCTTTAATAATGTTGGCGAGCGATGTGCAGTTGCCGGTGTGGGTTGATAGCACCCTGAAACTGTTGGGAGACTTCACCATTCCATTGATGTTGCTGACGTTGGGGGTTTCTCTTTCCACCTTATCCACCACGGGTTGGTGGCGCAGTATGGGACTATCCCTGCTGAGGATTGTCGGCGGCCTGGCCTTTGCCTGGCTGGCCGTGACCTGGATGGGTATGAGTGGCCCGGCGCGCAATGTGGTACTGCTACAGGCCATTATGCCCGCAGCCGTGTTTAACTACCTGCTGGCGCTCAAATATGACCGAGAACCTGCAGCGGTGGCCGGTATTGTCGTGGCGTCGACCGTGATGGCACTGGTGGCGGTGCCGCTATTGCTGGCTATCCTGATATAAGGGGAAGTAATTATGAACACCGCTAAACCGTTGAGTGGCTATCGTGTCATCGAACTGGGCCAGCTGTTGGCAGGCCCCTTTGCCGGTTCATTGCTGGCCTATTTCGGTGCCGAAGTTATCAAGGTGGAACCTCCCGGAGGTGGCGACCCCCTGCGCAACTGGCGGCAGTTAAAGGACGGCACATCGCTCTGGTGGCGCAGCCTGGGTCGCAACAAGAAGTGCATTACCCTGGACCTGAAATCCGCCAAGGGCCAGGAACTGGCAGCCCGGCTTATTGATGGTGCGGATGTGCTGGTTGAAAACTTTCGTCCCGGGGTAATGGAAGAGTGGGGTCTTGGACCGGAGCGTTTTAAAACCACCAACCCGGGGCTGGTCTATACCCGCATTTCAGGCTACGGCCAGAACGGTCCCTATGCCAGCAAGCCGGGTTTCGCCTCGGTGTGTGAGGGCATCAGTGGCTTTCGCTATCTGAATGGCTTTCCCGGCGAAGCTCCGGTCAGGCCCAACCTCAGCTTGGGGGACAGTATCGCTGGGCTTCACGCCGCCTTTGGTGTGACGCTGGCACTGTTGTCACGGCAGTCCAGCGGTACCGGTCAGGTCATTGATGTGGCGCTCTACGAAGCCATGTTCAACCTTCTTGAGGGAGTGGTTCCCGAGTTTGATGGTGCCGGGGTCGTGCGTGAGCCTTCCGGGACCACTGTAACTGGCATTGTCCCCACCAACACCTATCGCTGTGAGGACAATAAATACGTGGTGATCGGTGGCAATGGAGACTCCATATTCAAACGCCTGATGCGGGCAGCCAACCGCCCCGAGATGGCAGATGATCCGCGCCTGGCAGACAATGCCGGCCGGGTAAAACACGAACAGGAAATTGATGCAGCACTGGCGGCCTGGTGTGGCAGCCTGCCGAGCACCGAGGTGTTATCCAGGCTCGATGAAGAACGAGTCCCCGCAGGTCCCATTTACAATGTGGCGGACATGCTGGAAGACCCTCACTTCAACGCGCGGGGTCTCTATGAGCAGGTACAGATCAACGGTGAACCATTAAAAATTCCTGCCATGCTGCCGCGTTTATGCGATACCCCGGGGGAAACCCGCTGGCCGGGTCCCGAAGTTGCCAGTCATAACGACGAGGTACTTGGGGATCTGCTGGGACTCAATGAGGCGCAGCGTCAGGCTCTGCGTCGGGAAGGAGTGATCTAGCGCTGGAATTTCGCCCCCAGCACGATGCTGGTGAGAGTTTTCTCTACACCATCAAGGCTGGCAATCAGGTCGATGGTCTGGTCCAGTTCCCGGGTGTTGGCACAATTCACCACTGCCAGTAGGTCGTAATTGCCGCTGATACTGAACAGGGATTCCACCTCAGACATTTTTTCCATCCTGCGCACGATATTGCCGACGAGTTTGGGGACGATTTCTATCATCAGGTACGCAGTGACCTGTTGCAGGTGCTGCGGGTGGTAGCGGATGGTATAGCTTTCGATGATTTTGCGCCGCTCCAGCGTGTCCATATGCTGTTTCACGGTTGCGCGACTGACGCCCAGCTTCTTCGCCAGGTTGGCGATACTTTCTCTACTGTTGCTTCTGAGCAAATCCAGCAGGCGTTGATCCAGATTCGGAGCCATACGCAGAACTCCTTCGGCAATGCCGCGATTTGAACACAATGGACAGTGTTCTTATCAAAAGGATAGATCATGTTGACGTAACTGTCGGTCTTGCGCATACCACGCATTCATCCAGCCACCTAAACTGAGAATAAGTAGCAGTAAATGGAAAGAACCCATGTCGAATAAACAGGCGAGGCATGATGATCGCCCCTTGCCGGTGGCCCTGCCTGCCGTGTTGACCACGGCCAGAAACCGGGTTGCCACCATCGGATATCAGCAGCCTCTGCTGTATGTGAGTAGCGAGCAGCTGCGAACCAATGCGCGCCGTTTCCGGGCAGCTATGCCCAAGGTGCGTCCGCATTTTGCGGTTAAATCTAATCCCGACCGGCGTATTCTTGACTTGCTGCATCAAGAGGGTATCCACTTTGAGGTGGCTTCCCGTTCGGAACTTGCCGTGTTACTGGACATGGGAGTCGACCCGGACAACATCTTTTACTCCAACCCGATCAAACCCGATGACTACATCCACTATGCCGTCAGTCACGGTGTACGCTGGTATGCGGTGGACTCGGTGGCCGAAGTGGAAAAAATGTATCGTCTCGCCCCGCAGGCCAGTCTGTATCTGCGCATCAGTGTCAGTAACCGCGGTGCCGCCTGGCCACTTGAGGGCAAGTTCGGTGTTATTGGCCGCGAGGCAGAGGCGGTGATGGATGCCTGCATGCAATACGGTATGGACCTTGCGGGGGTCACGTTCCATGTAGGATCCCAGTGTCTCAACCCCGATAATTGGGTGGAGGGTATTCGAGCCGCTCAGCGTATCTTTGGTGCCATGAGGCAGCGCGGCTATCGGCCGCGATTGCTGAATCTGGGTGGTGGTTTCCCGGTGCAGATGAACGCAGATGTGCCTTCCATTAGCGACATTGGCAAACGCATCAATGACGAACTCGCCAACCTGGATAACGGTTTTACCGTGATTGCAGAACCGGGGCGCAACCTGGTGGCGTCGGCGGGTTGCCTGGTAACCCGTGTAGTGGGGACTGCGGTTCGCAACGGCCAGCGCTGGCTCTATCTCGATACTGGCATCTACGGTGGCTTGATGGAGTTGAATGAGCGTTTTCGCTATCCCGTGATCAGTGAGAGGGTAGGGGAAATGGTTCCCTGGACACTGGCTGGCCCCACCTGTGATTCGCTCGATATCTGTCTCAGGAACCAGCTTCTTCCCGAGTTTATGCAGTCCGGCGACCTATTGTTTCTGCCCTTCACCGGCGCCTATACCAGCAGTTGTGCGACACGTTTTAATGGCTTTCCACCGCCCATGGTGGTTGTGCTGAGCTGACGGCTATAACCCCCCCCCTCAGTTAAACGATTGGATCCCGGTTTGAGCCCGGCCGAGAATCAGGGCATGGATATCGCTGGTGCCTTCATAGGTGTTGACCACTTCGAGGTTGGCCAGGTGTCGCATGACGGGGAATTCATCGGAAATACCATTGGCGCCCAACATATCCCTGCTGGTCCGGGCGATCTCCAGCGCCTTGCCGCAGTTGTTGCGTTTCAGCAGGGAGACCAGTTCCGGGGCCAGGCGGTTTTCTTCCTTAAGGCGCCCCGCGCGTATCACGCCCTGAAGGGCCAGGCTGATGTCGGTTTGCATACACACCAGTTTGTACTGGATTAACTGGTTGGCAGCCAGGGGGCGTCCAAACTGTTGCCGGTCCAGGCAGTATTGTCGTGCGGTATGCCAGCAGGTTTCGGCGGCGCCCAGAGCACCCCAGCAAATGCCATAGCGGGCGTTATTCAGGCAGGCAAATGGGGCGGACAGTCCGTTGGCACCTGGGAGCAGATGGTGATCGTGGACAAACACCTCATCCATGACAATCTCGCCGGTCATCGAAGTCCGCAACGCCAGTTTGCCGTCAATTTTTGGTGTGCTCAGGCCGTCCATGGAGCGGTCCAGCAAAAACCCGCGGACAGTGCCGCCATCGTCCCTGGCCCAGATTAACAGCACATCGGCGATGGGGGAGTTGGTAATCCAGGTTTTGGAGCCGCTCAGCCTGTAACCGCCCTCTACCCGGTGGGCGCGGGTGCGCATGCTGGCGGGGTCGGACCCCGCATCGGGCTCTGTCAGGCCAAAGCAACCGACCCATTCGCCGCTGGCAAGCCTTGGTAAGTAATGTTGCTGCTGCTTACTGCTGCCGAACTGTTGGATGGGTTGCATCACCAGGCTGGATTGCACGCTCATCAGCGAACGGTACCCGGAATCGACACGCTCAATTTCCCGGGCGATCAGGCCGTAGCTGACCTGACTGACACCGGCACAGCCATGGACGGTCAGGGTGCAGCCCAGCAGACCAAGAGACCCCATTTCCGTGAAGATATTGCGGTCAGTTCGCTCTTCCCGGTAGGCATCCCGTACCCTGGGCAACAGTTTACTGACCGCGTAGTTGCGTGCGGTATCGCGTATTTGCCGTTCGTCATCCGTGAGCTGTTCTTCCAGTAAAAACGGGTCTTCCCAACAGAAGTCGTTAGCAGCCATATTCACCTCACTCGCTGTAAGGATAGTTGAACTGCGGTGCAGGGTAGCCACTGATGACTTCCCCGGTTTCAGACCCCGTAGTGTCTCGCCGTCAGGTCCAGGGCCCGACTGGCACGGGCCACCAGCAGGTCAATCTCTTCATGGTTGCAGACCAGTGGCGGCGCGACGATCATGGCATCACCCACGGCACGCATGACCAGACCGCTGTCAATGGAGAACTGTCGACAGGTTCCTCCGGATTTTCCCGGATCACCCAGTCGTGCCCTGCTGTGTTTGTCGCGGACCAGCTCCAGTGCCGCCACCATGCCCTTGCCGCGCACCTCGCCGACAATCGGGTGATCTGCCAGGGTCTGCCACTGCTGTTGCAGGTAGGGGCCGATATCCCCGGCGACACGGCTAATCACTGCGTCTCGTTCGATAATGTCCAGAGTGGCCAGTGCTGCGGCGCAGGCAGCCGGGTGGCCACTGTAGGTAAAACCGTGACCGAACTCGCCGCCGCCACTGGTGAGCACGCTGGCGACCTTGTCACTGAGCAATACCCCGCCCAGGGGCTGAAAGCCGTTGGTGACCGCTTTGGCAAAGGTGATCAGGTCCGGCTCCGTGCCATAGGCCTGGCAGCCAAATAAATGGCCGAGGCGACCGAAGCCACAGATCACTTCATCGCTGATAAAGAGAATATCCCGTGCCTTGAGGATGTCCCGGATCGCCGGCCAGTAGCTTTCCGGGGGCACGATCACACCGCCGGCACCCTGGATCGGTTCGGCGATAAATGCCGCGATATTGTCCTCGCCCAGTTCATCGATGGCCCGTTCCAGGTCTTTTGCCACCTTGACACCAAACGCCTCTGCGGAAAGATCGCCGCCATCTTTGAACCAGTAGGGCTGGGCGATGTGATGCACATAGGGCAGGGTTTCAAACTGGCGATGGACAAAATCAAACCCCCCGAGGCTGGCAGCGGCAATGGTGCTGCCATGGTAGGCATTGGTGCGCGACAAAATAATGCGTTTGTCGGGTTTTTCCAGAAGATCCCAGTAGCGGCGTACCAGGCGCAGGTTGGTGTCGTTGGCTTCAGAACCGGAATTGGTAAAAAACACATGGTTGAAGTTGTCCGGTGTCAGAGCCGCCAGCCTGGCGGCGAGCCTCACGGAAGGCTCATTGGCGCACTGGAAAAAATTATTGTAGAACGGTAGTTCGCTGAGCTGCCGTCGCACCGCTTCGACAATATCGGGCTGGCTGTAGCCCAGGTTGCAGCACCACAGCCCGGACATGCCATCGAGGATACGATTGCCATCGCTGTCCTCAATATAGACGCCTTCCGCACGGCTGATAATTCTGCCGGGATGTGCGGCATAGTCCTGAAAGTCGGTAAAGGGATGCAGGTGGTGTGCCGCATCCTGACGTTGCAGTTGCGCCGTGTGGTTGTATTTGCCGTCCCTTTTTGCAGGCATAATAGTCTCCGATCAACCCTCTGGGGTTATTCTATTTTTACTTGGCCTATGAGAATTTCAGCACGAAATAGCTGAAACGTCTCCACCCCCAATGGGGTGTGCCAGGGTGACTTTAACTGAGGATTGCGTCATGGGTCAGCAGCTTTGGCCGGTAGTTGGTATTCCATGCGATGTATACCAGCATGGCTTGCACCCCCATCATGGTAGTGGTGAAAAATACATTAATGCTCTGGCCCACGGTGCCGGTGTGCGCCCGGTCCTGCTGCCGGCGGTAGCTGGTGGCAGGGATATGGCTCCACTCGATAATATCTGCACCGTGGATGAGATGCTCGGCGGCCTCGACGGGCTCTTCCTCACCGGTAACGCCTCTAATGTAAATCCGGCTTTTTACGGTGAAACCTCTGCACCGAACAACCTGCTGGACCCGCAGCGGGATGCCACAACCCTGCCATTGATTCGCGGCGCCATTGAACGCGATATCCCCCTGTTCGCGGTGTGTCGGGGGTTTCAGGAATTAAACGTTGCCCTGGGCGGCACGCTCTACCAGAAAGTGCACGAAGTGCCGGGCATGCTTGATCACCGCGAAGACACCTCCTTACCCCGGGAAGGGCAATACGATTATGCACATAAGATACAGCTTGTGGCCGGTGGGCTATTGCACGCTATGGCAGGTGCTGAGGAAGTGCCGGTGAATTCTGTTCACGGACAGGGCGTATGCCGGTTGGCGGATGAGCTGGTGGTGGAAGCCACCGCCCCGGATGGACTGGTCGAGGCGGCCAGAGCGCGCGATGAACATCTTTTTGTGCTGGGGGTGCAGTTTCATCCCGAGTGGCTTTACCACCTCGACCCGTTCTACAGCGCCTTGTTCAAAGCCTTTGGCGAGGCCATTAGAGCGCGTTTGTAACCCAGCTCTTCGCTACTATGCTGGACTAATATGAAAGACAGGCGATCAACCGCGTCTTAACAGGAGTCAAACCCGGTGAAACACACAGCCCAACAGGCGCTACTGGCATTTCTCGACGCCAACCCGCAGATTGACACGTTTGAAGCGTTGTTGCCCGATCTGAATGGCCGTTTGCGCGGCAAGTGGTTGTCGAGAGATCACCTGGATAAGGCGTTTCAGGGACACCTGAAACTTCCCCTGACCACCCTGGGGTTCGATATCTGGGGCCGGGATCCGGAAAGCTGGGTGTTTGAATCCGGTGATGCGGATGGCATCTGCGTGGCCGATGCCAATACCCTGGCTGCGGTTCCCTGGTTGCCTGATCCCACAGGCCAGTTGTTGATGTCGCTGCGTAACCCCGATGGTTCCCACTGCGGCTACGACCCGCGGGATATCCTGCGGGGTGTTCTGGACCGTTTTGATCGACTGCAGCTGACGCCGGTAATTGCGCTGGAACTGGAGTTCTACTTGTTTGACCACGAGCGCGACCTATTTGGCCGACCCACCCACAGTCAGCGCGCCATTGATGGTGGCCCAGCCGTAGGCGGACAGACGTATAGCATGGATCAGCTGGAGGAGGTGGCGCCCTTGATGCGAGCCATTCGCGATGCCTGTATCAGCCAGCAGATTCCGGTAGATACCCTCATTGCCGAGGCGGCGCCCTCCCAATACGAGGTGAACCTTTGTCACGGTGACGACGCCCTGTTGGCTGCCGATCACAGTGTGATGTTACAGCGGGTCATCAAGGGGGTGGCACGGCAACACGGCAAGCTGGCTACCTTTATGGCCAAGCCGTTTGGTGAGTTGGCGGGCAATGGCCTGCATGTGCATTGCAGCCTGCTTGATGCGCAGGGAAGAAATGTCTTTGACAACGGTTCTGAGCAGGGTAGCGAGTCACTGGCTAGGGCGGTGGCAGGCTGCCTCTCAACGATGGCCGAGGTGATGGCCATTTTTGCGCCAAACATCAACAGTTGCCGACGCTTCCAGTTGGGCAGTCATGCGCCGCTGGCGGCCAGCTGGGGCTATGAAAATCGCACCACGGCACTGCGTATCCCGGTGGGGAATAGCGCCGACCGCCGCATCGAGCACCGGGTGGCTGGTGCTGACGCCAACCCCTACCTGGTGGTGGCTGCCATTCTGGCGGGCATGCTACATGGCCTGGAAGGCGGGTTGCTGCCGCCGCCAGCGACGGAAGGCGATGCCTACCAGCAACACGGGATCAACCTGCCCCGCCATTTGCCGGATTCCCTGCAGCGCCTGGAACAGTCAGATTTTGTGCGTGAATACTTCGGGCAGGAATTTTTGCGGGTATTTCTGGCAGCGAAACGCCAGGAATTGGCAGAATTCGATCAGCGCGTCACCACACTGGAGTATGACGCTTACCTTTAAAGGCTTTTCTAAACACCCTTGGCGTTGCCCTGGTTTTGCCGACGGGCACTATTTTTCCCGGGACAGGTAACCCGCCAGTGGGTCAGTATCGCAAGGCAGAACCATGCTCGATAACGCATCGATAAACAGGAAGAACAGCTCAGCCTGGGAGGCTACATCCAGTTTTGCATAGCTGTGTTTGCGGTGCAGTTTTACGGTCTCTGGTGAGATGCCCAGCTTTTGGGCAATGGATTTGGTGGAATGGCCGTGAAGAAAAAGCTGGATAATCTGAGCCTCCCGTTCCGTGAGAACGCTTCTCCCGAAATGCTCCAGGGCGCTGAATAACTGTATTTGCAGTTCCTTGCCATTGTCCGGATGGTGGTTGGACTGCTGCCAATGTTGCAGGTAAAGGGACTCGATGAGGGAAGCGAGGTTGCTCAGTAGTTGGCGCTGGCTGCTGCTAAATCGTGAGTGTGTCTCATCCCTGCCGAGGGAAATGTTCACCAGGCTGCCGTTGAGGTGCAGCAGGTAACCGCATTCATCCAACAAGCCGGTGTGGCGAAAGTGATTTTTAAAATACTCACTGCTGCGAAAACCTGAAGGTGCCAACTCCTGCAGCCGGTAGAACCCTTTGTGCCCGGACAGTCCCGCCTGGTAACAGGGGTCAAGCAGGTAGGCGCCTTTGAGAAACAGCTCGATGTGGGTGGGCCGATTCGCCGGCGGCAGATCGTTATAGACCAGTCGCGGTGAGTGCTGTGGCGTATAGTAGAGAATGACGGCGTTATCGATGGGCAACAGTTCCTTCAAGCTGGAAACCAGCTGAGTCTCAAAGTCGCTTTTGCCAATGTGGGTGATCACAGCTGCCAGGTGCGCTGCATATTCACCGATACCCATTGTCATCCTGCCGCTTCCCCCTGTTATCAACACATACTATCGGGAATGGTGTTCAGGTGGAACGGGGCTGGCTTTGGGCGGAGGGCGTACATCGGCATGTTGCACGATTTGTGTTAACGGTTATCATCTCCTGCTAGGGGAAGTTTACCGAGTACACCTGTCGAAGGCGTACCTGAATCAGCAAACCCCCGAGTTGTGATGGATGAGCCAGGTTTACAAGCAGGTTTCAGCGCGTCTGTGCCTTCTTATCCCTTTACCCGGAACTTCTGCCTGTATACACAAGTTGGTTGCCCATTTGTCCGCTGGCATGGGAATCAAAAAATAATAAAAGAGGCTGTCACTGATTGTGTGGCAAGGTAGTTAGGCTGTGATGTTTCGTCCGTTGTCAGAATTTTTCCGGCAGTTGCCTCGGCTTTCTGCCTGCTGGGTGTTGCTGTTTATCCTGTCCGGTCTCCCTGGCGCCTGGGCCAACTCTCCGGACATGCCGGACATGGGGTTATCCCCTGTCGAAAAAACCGTGAGTTTACGCCTCAAGTGGTTTCACGCCTTCCAGTTTGCCGGGTTTTACGCGGCGGTAGAGAAGGGTTTCTATGCCGAGGAAGGGTTGAATGTTCACCTCCTCGAGCGCGACCCGGAAACCTCGGTGGTTGACGATGTGGTTTCCGGTCGGGTGGATTTTGGTGTGGCTGATGCGAGCCTGATTGTGGCGCGAATGAACGGCCAGCCGGTGGTGATGCTGAATCCGATTTTCCAGCATTCTCCTATGGTTCTGATGAGTCTGGCGGAAAAAAACATTCTCAGCCCCGGTGATCTGCTGGGGAAAAAGGTCATGTATCAGCTGGACGAAGACGACGCGGTGATTGTCGCCATGCTCAATGAAGCGGGGTTGGCCCAGAACGATATTGTCTCGGTTCCACACAGCTTTGATGACTGGGCACTGTTAAATGCCGATATCGACGCGGTGTCTGCCTACCTTTCGGATCAGCCGTTTCAGTACCGTGAAAAGGGCGTCAATATCAACATCATTGACCCGGCCAATTACGGGATCGATTTTTATGGCGACAGCCTGTTTACCCGCGAAGCCTTGATTAAACAACAACCGGAAATGGTCGCCGCCTTCCGCAGGGCCAGCCTCAAAGGGTGGGATTATGCCGTGCGCAACCCGCAGGAAATTGTCGAACTGCTGCTGCGCAAGGGAAACACCGGCAAGACCCGCGAGGAACTGGAGTATGAAGCCAGGGTCACCCGCCGCATGTTGCAGGCAGACCTGATCGATGTGGGCATGATCAATCATCATCGGCTGGATCGAATTGCGGATATCTATCGGGAGCGGGGCAGGGTGCCCAAGGATGCCAATCTGCACGGATTCTTTGCGGACGACTACCTGCAGCAGGAGACCGCTCCGGTCAAATTACTGAGCTGGCTGGTAACATTGGCCGGGGTTTGTCTGGCAGGTCTCGCGCTGTTATTTGTCGTCAATCAGCGCCTGCAAAAAAGAGTGTCGCAGAAAACCCGCGATGCTGATGAAGCGCGGAAAAAGCTTGAGCATTACCTCTCAATACTCGACCGCCACACTTGTGTGTTGCGGGTCAATGCGAATTTACAGGTGCAGTTCGCGTCAGCGGCATTCTGTGAACTCACCGGTTATGCAAACACCCAGCTGTTGGGGAAACTCCATGATTCGGTCTTGATGGAATCCGACAATGGCCCACGCATGCGGCAGATGATGGAAACCATCGCGCTCGGCCAGAACTGGCAGGGGGAGATGTTTTTGCAGTGCAAGAATGGCGAACAGCGGGTGATGGAGGTTTCTGCTGAGCCGGTATTGGGCAGCGAGGGCAAATTTGACGGTTACAATGCCATTTTTCAGGATATGACCCAGCGAAAAAATGCAGAGCGGCTATCCATAACTGACTCACTGACCGGTCTCTACAACCGCAACAAACTGGATGAGCTGTTGTACAAAGAGGGCAAACTGGTGAACCGCGGCAGCCCGGTATTTTCGGTGGTTCTGCTAGATATAGATCACTTCAAAAATGTCAATGACGAGCACGGTCACCTGGTGGGTGATCAGGTATTGAAGGAATTTGCCCGTACCCTGAAAAGTAATATCCGCGAGACCGATCAGGCGGGTCGCTGGGGGGGTGAGGAGTTTATGGTAATTTGCCCCAATACCTCGTTGATGGGGGCGGAAAAACTCTCTGAGATGCTGCGCGCCACCATGGAGCGGGCAGAATACCCGGAACATATACGTGTCACCAGCAGTTTTGGCGTTGCCGAATACTTCCCGGGCGAATCAATAGACAACCTTGTCAAACGCGCAGATGAAGGACTGTACTGGGCGAAGAATAGCGGCCGTAACTGTGTGCGGGCCAGGCCCTGTCATGTGGGAAGCGCCTAGGGTCTGACTGGCCCCGAAAACATTTTTCAACAGGCTGCGAGCTGGGAGCTGGCCACTACTTGTGATGGAGCAAACTGTGTATCAGAGCAGTCGGCGCTGATCAAAGACCTGTTGCCAGTGGTCCCCCTTCTTGATGACCACTTCCGTTTCGAAATAGTGCTTCATGCGGCGGCGGTCATCCTTGTTGTCTTTCAGGGCTGCCCCGATCAGGAAATGCACCAAGTTATCCAGTGACATGCTGCCTTCGCTGTAATAGTAGGCGTGAACACCCATGGCATGGGCCACGGAAACCGCCTCTGCGGTGGACATCACCGTGGCCGCCAGGCGGTCGGTGCTGCGTCCATCCAGGGTCTGGCCATTGCGCAGTTCGTGGAAGATTGTGGTCAGAACTTCGATGGTCTTTGGGTCCGGTTTCACGTCAACTCCGGAGAGGCGGATCAACTTCTCTGACTCGCGCATCACCACATCAATCTCATCGTGCAAGTCCCTGATAGGGGGTATGGTCTCGAAATTCATGCGGCGTTTTAGCGCGGCGCTCATGTCATAAATGCCCTTATCCAGGGAGTTGGAGGTGGCAATGATATTGAAGCCCTCGCGGGCAAATAACACGCTGTCCTTGCCCAGCTCCGGCACCATGATCTGCCGCTCCGACATGATGGAGAGGATGGCATCCTGGATGGGTTGAGGGCAGCGGGCAATCTCTTCGAAACGCACCAGTTGGCCATCGCGCATACCCTGATAAATGGGGCTCGGAATAAGGGCCTCCTGACAGGGCCCTTTGGTGTTCAGCAGGGCCTCGTTCCAACTGTACAGTAACTGGTGGATCTGTGAGATGGCACCACCCTGTATGGTGAGGGTCGACTGGCCGGATATGGCTGCGGAGAGCAGTTCTGACAGCCAGGACTTGGCAGTACCCGGCTCGCCGATCAGCATCGCGCCGCGATTGGTAGCGAGACTGATAATAATGCGGGTCACCAACTCACGCTGGGCGACAAACTTGCGTTGAATCTCCAGTTCACTGTCACCAAGCACAAATTTTTCCACCGCCAGGGGTGAGAGGTTCCAGCCCGGCGGCGCCGGACCCGGGTCCCATTCCCGCAGTATTTCCAGCTCGTGCCGGTAGAGGTTTTCCGCTGTTGGGCGTTGTATGGCTCTGTCGTTCATGGTCAGGGTCTCAGGCCGGTTTTTCCCACTGCCAGCGGGCCTCTGGCGCCATGCGCTCGGCGGGCAGGATCTTCGGAAGTTCAGAGAAGGGTATATTGCCCTGGATGACGTGATCGAGGGCGCTGTCTCGCATGGTCACCAGACCGCAGTCCAGAGCCAACTTGCGTAGTTCTCCCACTGGAATATGACGGGCAATGGCATTGCGCAGCTCGGTATCTACCTGCAGATATTCCACCACGGCAACCCGGCCATGGGTGCCGGTGTTGTTGCAGTGCTCGCAACCTTTACCCACATAGCAGCGGAAACTGTCCGGTGTGCCGTCGGGGAACACTTCCTGCAGAATATCGCTTTCCGGTTCAGCTTCTACCCGGCAATGCTTACAGATGCATTTGGTCAGTCGTTGGGCCATGACGGCGAGCAATTCACTGGCCAGGGAATTGGGGTGAACGCCAAGGTCAAACAGCCGTTGCATGGCATCGACGGCATCGTTGCAATGCAGTGTCGATAGCACCACGTGTCCGGTTTGCGAGGCGCGTATGGCTTCAGTGGCGGTTTCATGGTCGCGGATTTCTCCCACCAGAATGACATCCGGGTCCTGGCGCACAAAGGAGCGCATGGCATCGGCAAACTTGAATCCGATTTCCGGCCGCACACGGGTTTGCTGAATGTTGTTGATGGAATACTCAACCGGGTCCTCGACGGTGATGACCTTGCGTGAACCATCATCAGCCAGCAATTGCAGACCGGCATAAAGGGTGGTGCTTTTTCCCGAACCGGTTGGACCGACCACCAGCACCAGGCCAGCAGGGTTTCTCAACAGGCGTTTGTAGTGACTGGCCACCTGGGAAGAGAGGCCGAGTTTGTCGATACTGATCAGGCTGGAGTTCTGTGGCAGCAGACGAATGACAACGTGTTCGGCATGCAGCGATGGCTGGACCTGAATCCGCAGGTCGAACAGTGACTCCCCCACCCGTAACCGCGAACGGCCACCCTGGGGCAGGCGGCGCTCGGCAATGTTCAGCTCCGCCCTGAGTTTGATGACGTTGATCAGTCCGCGCAGTTCTGCGGGAGAGATGTCGTAATGGGGCAGATCGTGCAACTCACCATCCACCCGCAGGCGAATACGAACCTGCTTCTGGTACTGTTCAATGTGCAGGTCGCTGGCACGCTCTGCGACAGCATCCAGCAGCAGGGCCTCAAACAGGGAGACAAGATGGGCGCCGACTTCCGGTTTGTATTTGCCCAGCACATCCTGGTCAGCATCGCTCAGGGCTTTTTCTTCGTAGGCGGGCAGGCTTGATGTGTGCGCCTGTACACAGAGATCCGTGGCCGACCAGAGGCGACGGAAATCTGTCGGTGTTACCAGCAGTTTTTCCAGTTTGTGACGGGGAAATACCCGCTGGATTTCTTCCAGGGAGGCCTCTGGATCACTGGTGGCAACCCTCAGGGTGCCGTGATCGGTATACAGGGGAATCAGCCGGTGGTGATCCAGAAAAGCCTGGGAAAAGCTATTGAATATTTTCGGATCGAGACGTCGCAGCAGAATATCGACATTGGCCAGTTCCAGGTTATAGCGCTTGGCCATGGAACGATACAGGGCGAGATCGTCGAGATTGGCGAGCTCCCGCACCTCGTCAATAATCAGCGTGTTGTTGGTCTTGGCCCGTTCCCTCGCTTTGTTGAGAATGTCCTTGTTGACAATGCCGAGCTCAATCAGGCTCTGCTCATCTTTTTGAGAAAAGTTGATGCTGCCGTGTTCGCAGCGCGTCACCTGGCCGTGTTCATTCAGAGTATAGATTACCAGCCTGAGGAGTATGGATGCGGTATGTTCCACACAGACCAGTTGACCCCCGGGGGCCAGTTGCTCGAGCAGAGTGGTGAGTTTGGTAACCTTGGGTGTGGTGACGACAATGATATCGAAGGGCGCAAACTCTGCCGCGCCTTCCTGCCCCTCGCCGCTGATAATGGTGACATTGTCGAGATGGAGCTGCTTGAGATGCTCACTGGCTATATCCGCGATCGCAGGATCTTTTTCCAGGCCAATCACCTGCGTGGCGACTTTTGATAACACCGCACAGGCGTAACCAGGGCCTGCACCGACGTGAAGTATTTTGGGATTAACAGGAAACGACAGGATACTCAGTATCTGCCGCAGTGCTTTCTCCGAGGGGATGCTGTGCCCGGCGACCAGCTGCTGCTCTTCGCAGCGAACAAAATGCTGCCGGTTCGTATTGTCAAAAGCTGCTTGCAAGCGGGGGTCAATGCGGCGGTTGGGGTGAGCGTTTGTCTGGCTACTGTTTATTTTCATCGGCTTGTTGTCGTTTATGCCCTGAATACGCTTAGTGTATGCATCTGTTATCCCAACATAAATTGCGCTGGCTCAATAAAACGGAGGATTAACGAGCCCTTCAAGCATTTAACCCCAGCCATTTTTTGTCAACGTCTACCAGTGAGTGGGCTAATCTCTGGTGGCTGATCGATGCCCCGGTCTATAAACAGCAAAAAAACTCATGAAACGCGTTGGTTAAAATGCCGACATGAAAGGAGGCTTAAAAAAGGGGCAATATAAAGGGGGCCTAAGCCCCCTGTGAATAATAGATGCCGGGATAGATTTACGGTGAACAATTTTTGCCGCGGCACGGTTTATTGCCACCGCCGCCTCCTCCTCCGCCACCGCCACTTGCAGAGGTGACAGTGACTTCAGCCCAGCCACTCCATTCGGAGGTAAAGGTGTTGTTAAATGCACGAACGCGGTAGCGGAAAGTGCCAGTGCCGCTGGCATCAATCACACTTGTAACATCGGCTTCGACAGGCGAAAGGAGTGTTGTTTCAACCCAAGTATCAGCCCGTTTCTTGTGGGCTTTTTCGCGCTCAATTTCAAAGCCGGTCTCATTGTCTACATTGCCCCAGCTTACGTGCGCTGTACTGTCAGTACCGTCGGTGGCGGTAACTGTCCCGGGGGTGCCGGGAATCACCTCTGCCTCCGGGGTGGTGGCACTGGCTGTGGGCGAAAGTTCGGAATCGCCGACATCGTTATAGGCCTGGACCTGGTAATAGTAAGTTGTGAGGGGGTCCAGAAGCGTATCGTTATAGCTCTGGGTATTGGTGGGCAAGCTGGTGATCAACTGGCTCCAGTTTGTGCCATCCAGAGAGCGCATCAGGGTGAAGCCATTTTCATTGTTGGCATTATCGTTCCAGATCAAGTTGATTTCTGAGCTGGATACCGCGTTGGCCGACAGGTCGGACGGGGCATTGGGTGCACTGGGTACGACGCCAAAATCAGCCATCATGGTGTCCGCTGCGGCGGAAATATTGAGTATGGCAACCTCGGTGGCCGTGCCACCGTAGAGATCGCTACTGGGGTTTGATGTGGCATCAAAGCCGCTGCTGGAAGCCCAAAGGTCTGAGTTGGAGCCGTAGCTGCTGCCCATTTCGGTGCCGTCAGCTTCCTCCAGATCAACCCAGCGGTTGGCATCATTTGCGTTGCTGGTGCGGCTGTCATCTATATGCCAGATCGCCAGACCTCCGGAGAATCCGGCACCCAAGCTGTCTTCCAGTCCCAGGTCGTAACCTACCGGCCGGCGATTTTCCACCAGAAAGTATTGGTTATCGATTCCGGTTGACGCCCGGAAGACGGTGTTTGCCTCTGTGCCACTGCCGGAGGCGGCAATCGATACACTGCCGACACCCTCATCACCGGTCACCCAGTTCATATGGTATTTGCTCCAGGCGCTCGCATTCACCGGAGTTTCCCCGGAATACAGGTCGGTGGAAGCACGACCCCAGCTACCGGCAGACATCACCCCAAAATCGCCGATACCGGAGGACGAGCCGTCCGTATCGTACAGATCCGGCAGCCCATAACTCAGGTGGCCCAGCTCGTGCACCATAATGCCCATGGTGGCTTGGTGCTGAGCGCCGGGATCAAATGTCCAGCCATGCAGTTCGCCAAACTGGGCATATTCTGTAATGTTCACACCATCAACGGTGGGGTAACCATACGTGGGCCAGCCCCAGCCCCATTTATGCCCCCAAACACTGGGGGACAGGGTATAGGTTGTCCCGCCGTAGGCAGTTTCATAACCGGCTACGATGATAACGATGGACAGTTCATTGCCGTCAATATAGCCATCGGAATTACTGTCGTAGCTGGCGAAATCAACATAGGGGTCTGCCGCAGCAATCGCATCAGCTGTGAGGTTTTTGTTCGTGTTGTTGGTATTGCCCGCTGTATCGGGGTGGTTGTAACCCACGTTCACCCAGTCGATGACCCCGTCGTTATCGCCTGTACCAGAGGTTTCATCAGCCGGACTCATCTGGGCATTGCCATGGGAGGTTTGCTGGTAAAAATGCTGGATGTTGTTGCTGACAAAGGTTGCCCAGTCCGCATCAGTGGTACTGCCTTTACGGTCGTTGAATTCCGTCAGGATAAACAGGATCGGTGTATTGGTTTGCAACGGCACCAGCGATGGCGCGGCCATGCTGCCGGAAGACATGCCTTCACCCGAGGCATGCTGTGGTCGTGAAACGGGAGAGCGCAGGTGTCTGTTCAGGCCGGGTGGCACCGGTTGATGTGCCGGGGTCTGGTGCAAGGTAGGGGAGTTGTTCTGGTCAAAACCGGTGACGTAGCGCCACACACCAGTTTGGTCCTGGGCAATGGTAAAGCCGGCAGCCGTTTCCACGCGGTTATTCCACTCATCACCTTTGGGTGTGGCGGCAAAACTTGAGCCATCGGGCTGCACCAGTTGATGGGTGACTTCCAGAACGGGTGCAGACAGGGCGCCCAGACTGGTGAAAAGGCAACTGCTGAGAATGGCCAGTGCGGGTAAATAGGTTTTTTTCATTGGAAGACTCCGGGTTTCATCCCCTTTTTATCGGCAGTTCTCCCTGTGACATTATCTCCCTTTATCGCCCACGGACTATGGCTGGGCCGACTTTACACTGCCTGCTTCAGTGTTTTAATTCGTTATAACCAACTGTCTTTCTCCCCATTGTAGAGGAGAGATTACCGGGATGTGACTGCTAAGTCCGCAATTGCCAGATAAAGGGTCATATTTTGTGCCTTAATACGCATTTATTGCCAGGTGTGTATGTGTCCATGGGTGGTATGGCCAAACCATGCTTTTCCGGGTGCTGCACGATGAACAAGTGTGCGCTCTTATTGAGAATAGGATTCAAGACAGGCTTTGATGGCGGGATACAGCAGGGGAGCCACATTAATCCGGTTCGTGACATGGGGGATGGTATTACAGGTCACCAGCTGGTGTAGTCCAGCTTGCAGTAGTGTGCTATCTACTTTATCGGCAAAAATGCCATGTACGGCAACACAATCAACACGCTTGATACCTCCCTGTTGCAGGGCCAAAAGGCATTGCAGAATGGTCTGTCCACTGGATATGACGTCGTCGATGATGACCGCAGTCAATTCCCGGTAGGGGCTGAGCTCGGGCAGCTGTATCTCGACATCTCGGTCGCCATGCCGTTGCTTTGCACCGATCACATAGGGATGCCCACTGTCAGTGGCCACCTGGGCGATCCACTGTTCACTTTCGGCGTCAGGCCCAACCAGCAGCAGTTGCTGCTGCTTACGTAACCAGCCGGCCAGGGCGTGGGCACCTTCTACGCGCTGGCACGGCACCGTGTAGATCGCTTCGAGGTTGTGATAGCGATGTAGGTGAGGATCCACCGTGACCAGCCAGTCCATGTATTGTGACAGAGATTCTGCAAAGGTTCTGGAGGTGAGAGCTTCGCCCTCTTGGAAACGACGATCCTGGCGCATGTAGCACAGATAGGGAGCCACCAATCCCACTGAACGAGCTCCCAGTTCCCTTAGTGTGTTCAACAGAAAAATCAGCGGCAGGAACCTGTCGTTGGGATGTGCAAGGTTCGCCACGACAATACAATCTTTCTCCTCCACCGATGTGGTCACCCGGAGGTAAGTTTCCCCATCCGGAAACTGACGAGTATCCAGGGTGCCGATGATTCCCTCCAACTGTTCACTCAGAGGCGACAGCAACGGGTGTTGATCGAGTGAAAACAGAACGGGGGGAGTGAGGGCGGGATGACTCATGAGGCTTTATCAATGGTGAAAATGGGGCCGTTGTCGTGGTAAAACTCGAGGGCGTAATCACGCTCCCCCTTACTTTCACTCAGTAGTGTGAATAGTGTCTGACCGGCTTGCACTTCACTGCCGACATTGACAGCCAGGCGCAGTCCGGCGGCTGGATTAAAAGGGGCTCCGGCCAGCTTGGCCACCCTGGCCAGGCGCCGGTTATCAATTGCGCTTACTACGCCACTGCTGTCTGCGGGTTCTGTATGCTGGTAGTGGGCAGTCGGCAGGGCTTTGCTCCAGCCCTGGGCTCGGATGATTCGCTGGAACTGCTTCCAGGCCTCGCCATTTTCCAGCAGTTGTCCAGCTTGTTGCAGGCAGTCTTGCAGGCCATTCCCCTGAGCCATATCCAGCAGGTGTGCGGATAACATCAGCGAACGCTGGCGCAAATCCTGGGGTGCATTGGGCGAATTCTGCAGTACTGCCAGAATATCCCGCGCTTCCTCCACTGGGCCAATGCCGTATCCCACCGGACGGCTGCCGTCCGTAATCACACACCGGGTGACGAGACCACAGGCTGTGCCTACTTCGGTAAACAGGGAGGCCAGACGTCCGGCCTCTTCCTGGGTACGTATTTTTGCAGTGGCGCCCACGGGAATATCGATCACTGTGTGGGTGGAGCCGGCAGCAATTTTTTTCGATAGCACAGAGGCAATCAGCTGGCCTTCGCCATCCAGATCCAGGGCCCGTTCAATACGAATCAACAGGTCATCGGCCGGACTGAGGTTGACGCCGCCACCCCAGGCCAGGCAGGCACCAGTTTCGCTGACGACCCTCTGAATTTCAGCCAGTTTAAGATTGACGTTAGTCAGGGTTTCCATGGTGTCGGCGGTCCCGGCGGGCGAGGTGATCGCCCGGGACGATGTTTTGGGGATGATCAGGCCAGCAGCGCTGACGATGGAGACCACAATGGGTGTAGTGCGGTTGCCGGGCAGACCGCCGATACAGTGTTTGTCAAAAATCCGCTCCTGGCCGGGCCATTCAAGGCGTTTGCCAGAGGTCACCATAGCCTTGGTGAGGGCAGTAATTTCGTCCACATCCAGGCGGTTGCCGGCACAGGCGCTGAGAAAGCTGGCGATAGCGATGTCGCTGTATCGGTGGGCACTGATATCGGTGATGATGCGGGTGATCTCATCCTCGCTCAGGGAGTGACCGTAGATTTTTTTTCTCACCAGGCTCAGGGAGGTTAAAACCGGGGTGTGTTGTGCCAGCACCCGGCTGCCCGTCTTAACATGGAGTTGCTGCATGGCAACTTTTGACAGTCCCACGCGGCCCACGGCCAGCACATGGTTATCCACCACATTCAGGGTGGCAATCAGGGTGCGCCCGTTGGCGCTGAGGGTGAGACGGCTGCTGGCGGTGAAGCCCTCAGCCCGGCAGATGTCGCAATCCTCGCGCATGTAAACCACGGGTTCCTGGTGGGTGTCGATGCCCATGTCCACTACTTCAAGAACATGTTTCGGCTCCATAGGCTGCCTCAGTTGGATTTATTGTTATGTGCCCAATCGTTTTTATCCGTGGGTCAGTGTCGGAGTTTGCCCTGCTGTTTGTGTGTGATCAACCAGTTGTAACCATCGGGAGAGTGGGTCCACCAGTCGTGACTGATATGCAGATGATGTTCCTGCAAAAGCACCTCAACCCCCTCCTCATTATGGCGGGAGGCATCATAAGCGAGATTGAGCACAGATTGTTGTTCGTCAAAAGAAACCAGGTCAAAGGGGAAGCGGTTGCCGATGTCTATAATGGCTCGTTGCACGTCGTCGTCTTTTGCCCGGCACAACTTCAGGTGATGGACCACCAGGTTGTCAAGTGCACGGGATTGCTCGGGATGTTTTGCCATGGTCGCCACTCCCGGAGGGTTCACTCCATTGATTGAGCTGCCATCCTTTACAAGTACAGTTCATCTGTCCGAAAGGTCAAGGTGGGGATGTGTACGTTATGGATCGAATTGGTCTCATACATCTTTACCTTGCCCTTGTGCTGACTTAGGCTTCCGGCCATGAGTTTTGATAAAAGATATAAATTTACTCTGTCTGAGGATTCTTTCAGGCGGCATGATGAGGGCGACGATCAGACTTTCTATCGCGTTCCCCGCTTTGTCAGTCATATTGATCCCGGCGCCATCGATGCAGTCACCCAACTTTACCGTGAGTATTTTCCCGAGAATGGCGTCATCCTCGATCTGATGAGCAGTTTCCTCAGTCATCTGCCGGAGGATTGCCAGTACAGCAAAGTGGTGGGGCTGGGTATGAATGATCGGGAACTGGCCAACAACCGCCAGCTGGATGACTGGGTGGTTCAGGATCTCAATAGCCAGCCCAGGCTGCCGTTTGTCGACAACCAGTTTGATGCCGCGGGAATCTGTGTCTCTGTCGACTATCTGACGAACCCGGTCGAGGTGTTGCGGGATCTGGGTCGGGTTATGAAAAGTGGCGCGCCACTGGTTATCACCTATTCCAACCGCCTGTTCGAAACCAAGGCAACGGCTGCCTGGTTACACCTTCAGGACGAACACCGCGCCCACCTGGTTAGGCACTTTCTGGAAGAATCCGGCTGTTATGAAAATATCGACATGATGGACCGCAGCCCGAGGTCTGGAGACCCCCTTTATGCCGTGGTGGCCAAGGTTGCCTGAGCGTCAGACCTCCGCTCGCAACCCTGGAAACCAAGCTTGTGGACCCCGATACGGGGAACAGTCAGTCTGGTTCAGTAATTAATCGATAAACAGAACTTCCCCAGTTTCCAGAGAGTACTCAGCACCAACAATTTCCAGTTGCCCTCGACTAACCAGCTGCTCGAGAATCTGCGATCCGTGCCGCAGGTGATTGACCGCTGCAAGAATATTGGCGCGAATGGATACCGCCATTAACTTTTCGGCATCATTTTTAAGTTCCGTTTGAAACAGGGGTTCCACCGTTGGCTTGATGCGGTTGACAATGGAGAGCAGGTTCGAGGATGTTTCCGCCGAAGGCTTTTCGAGTTCATCAATGGTGGCCTTGACTGCACCGCACATCGTATGGCCCAGTACCACGACCAGCGGCGTGCCAAATTGCTCAACGGCAAATTCGACACTGCCCACTTGTGAGGGTGCGACAATATTGCCGGCTACACGGATTACAAACAGATCCCCCAGCCCCTGATCAAATACGATTTCAGCGGGCACACGGGAATCAGAGCAGCCCAGAATCACGGCAAAGGGTGCCTGCCCGCCGACGAAGTCAGCTCTTTGCATTTGCTTGACGATGGTGTCGACACTGCGCACACCGGTGACAAAGCGTTGGTTGCCTTCTTTCAGTCGCTGAATGGCGTCATATGCGGTGATCATTTTCTTTTGCATCCCTCAGATTTCATCAGGTTGTCAATCAGCCCGGTATGTTGCCAAGCGATTGTACGGGGGGCAACTGTCAAAGGGGTTTGTACATTTTTTGGCTGTTCAAAACAGGTTGTTAGCAGTCGGGGCTTTCGCGGTTTTTGACCATTTCTGGATGACCTTGGTCAGGTGCTCCATTTCAACTGGCTTGGTGAGAAAGTCATCCATCCCGGCGGTAATACACTTCTGCAACTGTTCCTGCAGGGCGTTTCCCGTAACGGCAATAATGGCGGTTCGAGTGCCCGTGGTTGCTTCGGCTGCACGTATTCTTGCCGTCATTTCAAAACCATCCATGGTGGGCATATGGCAGTCTGCCAGAATCATCTCGTAGCCGTGTGTCAGCCACTTTTGGTAGCCCTGTTGTCCGTCGTCGGCGCTATGGGTGTCATATCCGAGTATGTCCAACTGCATGGTCAGTACATACTTGTTGACCTCATTGTCCTCGACAATAAGGATTAACGGCCGGGGTTTGCCTCTCGCACTCTTGTCAGCGGTTTCTGTGGACTGGTTAACGAGTTTACCTGTTTCCTCTGTAGCTGTTTTCCCGGGATGGATGAGCATGTCCAGGGCCCGGTAGAAATCTGACGTAGTCAGGGGATTGTTTTGCGCCACGTAGCAATCTGGGGATGTCAGCCCGGAGCCGTCGGCCCGGCAGGATGACAGGCATAAAAAGCGAGCAGATGTAACCCGTGACAAGAGTGCACTTTTGAGCGGCTCCAATTCGAGGAGGCTTCCTACAGTCAACAGGAACATCAGGTTTTTTCGACTATTCACAGCATTTTCCGCCATGATCATCAGTTCTGACTCACTCTCGGCAAAGCTAATACTGGCACCCAGATGATCTAAATTTGCGTAGAGGCAGTCTTTGGTCAGGGAGGTATCTGTGAGGGCGAATATCTGCCATTCGCTCAGGTTGGCCAGTACTTCATCGTCGCCGCTCGCCGGAAACATAGGCAGTGTCACCTCAAATGTAGAACCTTTCCCAAGGGTGCTCGCTACGGAAATATTGCCATGCATCATGTCAGTGAGGTTTTTGACAATCATTAGCCCCAGCCCGGTGCCACCAAAATTCCGCGTGGTGGATTCTTCGGCCTGAGTAAAGGGCTTGAATATGTGTTTCATGGTTTCCTCATTCATTCCGATACCGTTGTCGGAAACCGTAAACCGGATGTTCTGCGCATCTTCGGCTTCAACAAAGAAGTCCACGGTAGGTTGGTGGCCCTGTAATTTTTTGTGAGAAAACTTCACGGCATTACTGAGGAGATTGATCAAAATTTGTTGCAGACGAGTTGTGTCGGCCTGTATCCAGGTGGGCAGGGTTGGCCCAATGTAACAGTTAAAGTTGACGTTGCTCTTGTCGGCGATGGGGCGCACGGTTTCGGCGACACCGTCCAACATCTGTCGTAGTTGAACGGGTGTGTATTCAATGGCCAGTTTTCCCGCTTCTATTTTGGACGAATCCAAAATGTCGTCGATAATTCGCAGCAGGGAAAAAGCCGATTTGCGCATGGTGTGCACCATGCGGCTCTGCTCGGGATCCAGGTCCTGTTGGGCCAGTATCTCCGAGATGCCGATGACACCGTTCATGGGCGTGCGGATTTCATGGCTCATGTTAGCCAGAAACGAGGATTTTGACTGGCTGGCGTCTTCTGCGACCTTTTTTTCCAGGTGGCTTTTGTGGAGAAAAATCCCTAGGACAAAAACACTTCCTAATAGCAGGCACAACAAGAATAGCTGAGAGCGGTATTGATAGATGGCATCCTTCAGCTCAATACGGGGGGTGAAATCAAAAGGCGGAGCCTTGAGCTCACGCAACATCAATTCAACGGTCTGGTAATTTGCTGGCAGGTCAAAGCCGTAAACCCCAACTTTCTGCAGAGTTGGTTCAAAAGCGGGAAGGGTGAGCAGGAAGGCGGTGACCTCCCGTTTAAGCTTCTCACTGGTATATCTGGTGGTGGCGATGGACCAACCCGGGTACAGGGTGGTCGATAATGCAAAGGGAAACTCGTTTAATTTCTGGGGATTGATGACTTTCAGGAGGCTCGGGTCAATGGTGCCGCTGGATAAGATTTCATCAAAGGTTCCCGCGCACATGAAGCCCGCATCCGCTTTGCCATAGAGCACGCTTTGAATAATGTTGCTGGCAGGAGAGTCAGTCTGGATGATGTCAATATCCTGATTCGGGTCCAACCCGGCCTTCTTCATCTCATAGGCTTGCAACTGATAGCCCGCAAACGAGTCTTTGCCAATGCTGGCGACTTTTATTCCCTTCATGTCTGTAAGGGAGTTAATCTTTGCATCGGCGGCGGTGAAAATAACGCCGCCGATGCCCAGAATCTTTTTGCGATCAGTTGTCGAGAGCAAAAGCGTGGCCAGTGGTGCATCCGTGCCGTAACTGCTGGAAAGCAGTATCTGATGACTGGGGTTGGTGATGTAGAAGTCCACGGAGGCGGAGAGAATGGCCAGTTCAAGGTCACTGCGTGACAGGTACTCCAGGGTAAAATAATGACTCGTGGTATGTTGGTTCAGGGTATGTTCCAGCTGCTCCCCCAGTTCTTGGTCAACATAATTGGAAGCGAGTAGGCCAATTTTAACGGTCTGAGCTGATGCCTGGCCCGGATAGACCAGAAAGGAAAGAATGAAAACAACAACCCAAGCGTATAAATTCATCAGAGTAAACTAGTGGATAAAAACTCCGGTTTAATTAACTCATGCAGGTCATCTTCCTTTGAAAGCATTCCCACCTCAACCATGATGGTGGAGATTTTACGTGCAGTTTGCTTAACCACCGACGGCTCCCCAAAAAGCAGCTTATGATTGCTTCTCAGGTCGGGAAGAATCAGGCCCCGGAAGGCGTTATCCACCTCCGCTACCGGTAATGCCAGACGTTCTGACATACGGTAAATGGCATCTACATGGTTGTTAAGGTAGTGCTGTTGACCCTTAAAGTGACAGGCAATCAGGTGTCGTAAACCATCCCTCAAGATCAAAGCGTCTTCGCGAATGGCGAGAACATCGAGGATTGTATTTGGCAGAGAGCGGCTGTCAAAGATGTTACGGGCCCCCAGAGCGGCTAGCTGGCTCGCCACGGGCTGATAGGTGATGACAGCATCCAGTTGATTGCTTTTCCAGTCAGAAAGGTGTTGATTAATTTTGCTGGCCACCACTCGAACATCTGTTTTTTTCATCTCAGAAGCCTGTAGCAGATGGTGAAGCATTACCTCGCCGAGTGCGCCAGTCTCTACGCCAATGGTTTTACCTTTTAAATCGCGGGGTCTTGTTATGCCGGGCCTGGCCATCACCATATCGGCGCCAGCTGAAATGTCGAATACCTGCACGATTGACAGTTTTACTCCCCTGGATCTTGCCATCAGAACCTCGTCCAGGGTCAGTGCCGCCCCATCGACTTCTTTAGCCAGCAGGCGTTCAAGGGATGAGCTGGCAGACAGAGTTTCAGTTAATTGCACCAGGTTGCTGTTCAGATAGCCCAGGTTCTGGGCAAGAAACATGAATTCGTAACCGGGCCACACGTGGCTGGCAACTTTCAGCGGACGTGACTGAACACACCCCGGTAGTATGGATAAAACCGGTAGGGCGCTCAGATAACAGGCGAGCTTTATAAAACTACGACGTGTCAGATCGGGTTCAGACATGGGCTTATTATTTGCTGGACAGGGAGTTTTGAACGGACAAAACAATCATGGGAATTGCCGTGATCAAACGGTAAAAAAGTTGCCATGTTTATCTTCCCCGGTAGCCAGCGGCAGCGGTCGATATCCGCTGCCTTAAAGAATACTCCGATACCAAAGGCAGCAGAAGCGCAGATTTTGTTATTGGCTTGACCAGCTGGTACCTCTGGCACTTAGCTTATGCCAGTAAGCGCAATTAAATGGTAGTTTGAGCGCTAGAACTTTGTTATTTATTTTTGAAGGAAGTGGTGGGCCCAGCAGGACTTGAACCTGCGACCAAGCGATTATGAGTCGCCTGCTCTAACCAACTGAGCTATGGGCCCTTTTAAACTTGCCTTTTTGGCCTGGCGCTGCATTGCACGGCTTAGCTTATTTGGTCACATACATTGTGTATGTTCCCTCATTCCCTCATTGTGCACCTGGCGCTATGCCAAAATTCGGCGTTTAACTCTTTAGCGCCTTTGTTACTCGTCGAGGAAGCTGCGCAGGTGGTCGGAACGCGTCGGGTGGCGCAGTTTTCTCAGCGCTTTAGCTTCGATCTGACGGATGCGCTCGCGGGTAACATCAAACTGTTTGCCGACTTCTTCCAGCGTGTGATCCGTGTTCATGTCGATACCAAAGCGCATGCGCAATACTTTCGCTTCGCGGGCTGTCAGGCCATTCAATACGTCCCGGGTGGCTTCGGTCAGGCTCTCGCTGGTGGCCGAATCCACAGGGGAGAGAATATTGACGTCCTCGATAAAGTCGCCCAGGTGGGAATCTTCATCATCGCCGATAGGAGTCTCCATGGAGATGGGCTCCTTGGCGATTTTCAGTACCTTGCGGATTTTGTCCTCAGGCATTTCCATGCGTTCCCCGAGTTCTTCGGGGGTGGGTTCACGACCCATTTCCTGAAGCATCTGCCGGGAAATGCGATTGAGCTTGTTGATGGTCTCAATCATGTGCACAGGAATACGGATGGTTCTCGCCTGATCCGCAATGGAGCGGGTGATGGCCTGGCGTATCCACCAGGTAGCATAGGTGGAGAATTTGTAGCCGCGGCGGTATTCAAATTTGTCGACAGCCTTCATCAGCCCGATGTTGCCTTCCTGGATCAGGTCGAGGAATTGCAGGCCGCGGTTGGTGTACTTTTTGGCAATGGAGATCACCAGGCGCAGGTTGGCTTCCACCATTTCTTTCTTGGCGCGCCGCGCTTTCGCTTCGCCGATAGACATGCGGCGATTGATGTCCTTGATCTGCCCGACTTGCAGACCTGAGTTTTCCTCGATCTGTTTCAGGCGGCGCTGGCTGCGCTGGATATCTGTTTTGAGTTCATCCAGGATCTTGGCGTAAGGTTCTTTGGACTTTAACAGGCCGGCAATCCATTTTTCGTCGGTTTCATGTCCGGGGAACGTGCGGATGAACTCGGCACGGGGCATTTTTGCCTGGCGCACGCAGAGTGACATGATAGTGCGTTCTTCGTTTCGAATGGCTACCAGGGCATCGCGAACCACATCGGTCATGGGCTCAAACTGCCGGGGCGCAAGCTTCAGGTACTTGAAGTGTTCGCTCAGTGCGAGCATCGGCGCCTGACTGTTTTTGTGTCCCAGGCCATATTTGTTGATGGCTTTCTTGGCCTTTTCATTCAGTTTTCGAAGCGTATCAAAGCGCTCTTTGGCTTCCACCGGATCGAGACCTGAATCGTCATCAGCGTCATCGCTGTCATCCTGATCTTCGTCTTCGTCATCATCGTCCTCACTGGACTGACGGGCTTTTTCTTCTTCACGGCTTTTTGCGGCCTCGGCCTGGGCCAGTGCCGAAGGCACGTGCTCCATCGGGTCGAGGTAGCCGATCAGCACATCGCTGAGTTTGCGCTGTTCGCTTTCGATGAGGTCGTATTCGGCGAGAATGTGGTCAACTGTCGAAGGCCATTCGGCTAATGCCGCCATCAGTTCACGGACGCCTTCTTCGATGCGCTTGGCGATTTCAATTTCGCCTTCGCGTGTCAGCAGTTCGACGGAACCCATTTCCCGCATGTACATGCGCACAGGGTCGGTGGTGCGATGCTGTTCGGTCTCAACTGCAGCCAGGGCAGCCGCCGCCTCGGCAGCAGCAATTTCGTCAGTGGTGGAGTCCCCCGAGGTGATCAGCAGTTGTTCGGCATCGGGTGCGGTCTCAAAAACACTGATACCCATGTCGTTGATCATTTGAATGATGTCTTCGACCTGATCGGGATCAGAGATGTCTTCGGGGAGGTGGTCATTCACCTCTGCGTATGTCAGATAGCCCTGCTCGCGACCTCTGGCAATCAATTCCTTGATACGTGACTGTTGCTGTGCGTTACCACTCATATACGATCTGCTGTTATCTTGGGGGGCAAAATCAAGCGCGGGATTATACCGGAAGAAGCCGCGTTTGTGTTACCTGTTTTGGTAAAAAGTGCCGTTGTTTCAGGTCTTCAGCTATTGCACCCTTGGCTTCCCAAGTATTTGATTAAATAACTCTTTTGTCTCCGCTGTTCGCTGTTCGCCGGAGAGCCTGAGCCATGCGTTGTTGAGGTGCTTCAAGTCGTGCTCATCGACAGCCTCTTTGTCAGCCAGGTGACGGAGAAGTTCAGCTGGCGCCAGTTGTGCCAGTGTTTTTCTCAACAGTCGATCCTGACTGTCAATGAATTCCCGCTGGTTGTCCCGTTCGCTGTTTGCCACGGGCCGGAGGAGGTCAGTGGCGGCGATTTTTGCCAGGGTTTCTGCCTGCTCGGCACTGTGCACCCCACGCCAGTATCCCAGTATATGATTGAGGCTGTATGTGGGGTTTTCAAGGAGCAGTTCCACCAGCGGTAACAGTATTTCAACACCCTCGTCATCGAGCTTTTGCAGTGTTTCCAGCGCGGCGCAGTGTGAGATTAATTCCGGGTGATTGGCCAGTAGGGCGATCATGGTGTACGCCGGCGACATTTTGACCCGTTTGGTCGCTGCAGCCTGAGTCCGGGCAGGGAGGCGGGGGAGGTCGTAATCCCCGTGTGGGGTGTTGCCCAGATAATCGGGGTAGTCTTCGTAGCCCATGTCCTCCGGATACTCCGGGCTTTTTACTGGATCCTGTGTTGGAGCTTCAGGGATAATCAGGCTACTCAGGGTTTCCGTATCCAGTCCGGTTTTCTCGGACAGTGTTTTCAGCATCAGTGCCTTGAATACGCCTTGTGGTATGCGGTTGATCAGGGGTGCCGCCAGTTTGCTGAGGCGGGCACGGCCGTCCATGGATGCAAGGTCGAGTCCCTCGGTCAGGGACTCGAAGAGATACTGTGATAACGGGGTGGCGGATTCTACCAGGGATAAAAACTGGTCTTTGCCAATTTTGCGCACCAGTGTGTCCGGGTCTTCGCCGTCAGGGAGAAACAGGAAACGGGCAGAACGACCGTCAATCATTACGGGCAGTGCTGTTTCCAGCGCGCGGTGAGCAGCGGTGCGACCCGCCGAGTCGCCATCGAAACAAAACACTACAGCTGACGTATGTCGAAAAAGTTTTTCCAGATGTTCGGCAGTGACTGCCGTTCCCAGAGTCGCCACGGCATTGTGGATTCCACTCTGGGAGAGGGCAACCACGTCCATATAACCTTCCACCACCAGTAGGCTGGGTGCTTCTCGCATTTGCTGGTTGGCTTCGTAGAGACCGTAGAGTTCACGGCCTTTGTGGAACAGCGGGGTTTCCGGGGAGTTAAGGTATTTGGGTTTGTCATCTCCCAGCACCCGTCCGCCAAAGCCAATGGTGCGACCCCGAAGGTCTCGAATGGGAAACATAATTCGGTTGCGAAAACGGTCGTAGAGTTTGCCTTCTTCCTGCCGGTCGATTAGCAGTCCGGTGTCTTTCAGCTGCTGAACGGCCAGGTCCGACTGGCCGAGAGCCTGTAAAAGATTGTCCCAACCGGGAGGGGCAAAACCAATGCCAAAGGTTCTTGCCACTTCGCCGCTCAGGCCGCGGCTTTTCAGGTAATCGACGGCAGTTTTGGCATCCGGGTGCTGGCGCAGGCAGGCTCTGTAGTAGCGATCTGCTTTCTCAGCCACGGCGTAGAGCCCTTTGCGGCGTTCCGTGGCGGCATCGTTATGTCCGACCTCTCTGGGAACTTCCAGCCCTGCATGCCTGGCAAGTGATTCCACGGCTTCCGGAAAGGCCGTGTGATCGTAGTCCATCACGAAACCGATGGCGTTTCCGCCGGCGCCACAACCGAAGCAATAGTAAAATTGTTTGTCCTGACTGACCGTGAAAGAGGGTGTTTTTTCGTCGTGGAAGGGGCATCGGGCAGAGTGATTTTTGCCCGACTTTCTCAGGTCAATGCGGCTGCCGACAATATCGACGATATCCACCCGGTCCAGCAGGTCGTCGATAAAACTTTGTGGAATTTTGCCGGCCATTCATTCCCAGAAAAAAATGATGGTGAAATGGAGTTCACCGGCCGCAGTACTTTTATAAATGGTGTATATCGGCCGGTAGGAAAGTGACAGCTTAACCAGTAAAGGGGTGGCTGATCTAGCCCGCAGTTATCCCAGTTTGGATTTCACCATGCCGCTGACAGCCCCGACATCGGCGCGACCCTGAATCTGGGGTTTCAGTAGGCCCATGACCTTGCCCATGTCGCGCATGGATTCAGCGCCGCTTTCCTGAATGGCTGCAGCAATCATGGCACTTAATTCACTCTCGCTGAGTGCTTCTGGCAAAAAGGCCTGAATCACATCAATTTCCGCCTGTTCCTTATCGGCCAGATCCTGGCGTCCGGCATCCTGGAACTGGGTGATGGAATCACGGCGTTGTTTGACCATTTTGTCGAGAATGGCCAGCACCCGTGCGTCATCCACTTCAATGCGCTCATCCACCTCAATACGCTTGATTTCCGCCTGAATTAGACGGATCGCCCCGAGGCGCTCTTTCTCTTTGGCGCGCATGGCATCTTTCATGGCTTCGGTGATCTGTGCTTTTAGGGTGTCGCTCATGGGAATTTCCTCAAACGCAAAAAGCGCCGACGTGGCGGCGCTTGATGGATAGAATTTACAGACTGACTAACGGGTATCAGTACAGGCGAGTAAATTTCCGGGTTTCGCGTGATTGCTTTTTGGCGTGACGCTTCACGGCCGCAGCAGCTTTGCGCTTGCGTTCCCAGGTGGGTTTTTCATAAAACTCACGACGACGAACTTCGGCCAGTACACCGGCTTTTTCACATGAACGCTTGAAGCGACGCAGAGCCACATCAAAAGGCTCGTTTTCTTTAACGCGAACGTACGGCATGTATCCTCGATCCTGTTGTATGCAATTAGTTTTCTGTGCCTCGAAATTCGGCACGATCTTCAAGGGCGCGTATTCTATACGTAACCCGATGTGGTTGCAAAACTTTTATGGCCTGCGTTTGCGCGGGCTAACCACATGAATTTGAGGCGTTTTTACCGTATCATTCGCCCCTTTCACCCTCCCTCTAAGCATAGGCCAGAATTGAGTGCGCGTACTGGGTATTGAAACCTCCTGCGATGAAACCGGTGTTGCCGTATACGACAGCGACCGCGGTCTTCTGGCCCACGCCCTCTACAGTCAGGTGGCGGTTCATGCCGAATACGGTGGCGTGGTACCGGAATTGGCATCCCGGGATCACGTGCGCAAGCTGTTACCACTGATTTCCCAGGTTCTCAACGAGCAGGCATTGACCCCTGGCGATATTGACGGCGTGGCCTACACGGCGGGTCCGGGACTGATTGGTGCCCTCATGGTGGGGGCCAGTGTTGGTCGCTCCCTGGCCTATGCTTGGGATGTGCCCGCCATCGGTGTTCATCATATGGAAGGGCACTTGCTGGCACCGATGCTGGAAGCGAATCCTCCGGAATTTCCTTTTGTTGCCCTGCTGGTGTCCGGTGGTCATACCCAGTTGATCGCAGTGCAGGGTATTGGCCAATATGAAATTCTCGGCGAGTCCGTCGATGATGCGGCGGGAGAGGCGTTTGACAAAGCGGCCAAAATGCTTGATCTCGATTACCCTGGCGGGCCTGAAATTGCCAGATTGGCGGAGCGGGGCAACCCGCAGCGATTCCAGTTTCCCCGACCCATGACGGATCGACCCGGCCTGGATTTCAGTTTTTCGGGCCTGAAAACCTATACTTTGAATACTATTGCAGAGCACCGTGGGGACGATGTGCTGCCGGACGATCAGACCATGGCGGATATTGCCTGGGCTTTTCAGGAAGCGGTGGTCGATACGCTGGCTATTAAATGTCGGCGCGCCCTGGAGCAGACCGGCCTGAAAAAACTGATTATCGCAGGAGGTGTTTCGGCCAATAGTCGTCTGCGGGAAAAGCTTTCCGCCAGTCTCGCCAAAGTGGGCGGCAACGTTTTTTATGCCCGGCATGAGTTCTGTACCGACAATGGTGCCATGATCGCCTATGCGGGCTGTCGGCGCTTAATGGCTGGGCAGAGGGAAGGGTTATCCATACGCGCTTTGCCACGCTGGCCCATGGATACACTGCCACCCCTATCGGAGTTATAGCCACCATGGATATTGTCTATATCCGCGATCTGCGCATCGACACCATCATCGGCATCTTCGACTGGGAAAGGGAGGTTCGCCAGGTGGTGAGCATTGATCTGGACATGGCCACCGATATCCGTCGGGCAGCGGCGAGCGAGGACATCCGGGATGCGCTCGATTACAAAGCTGTGTCAGATCGTCTGCAGGCATTTATTGGTGGCAGCCAGTTTCTGCTGGTTGAAACCATGGCCGAGCAGGTAGCGGCCCTGGTGATGGAGGAATTTCAGGTGCCCTGGGTGCGCCTGCGAATTGGCAAGCCGGCAGCCATTCCACAAGCTGAGGATGTGGGGGTTGTGATCGAACGGGGAGCGCATAGCTGATGGCTCGTGTTTATCTGGGCGTGGGTAGCAATACCGACCGTGAACGCTATATTCACGCTGCGTTGGATGCCCTGACCGAGCAGTTTGGTGAGCTGCAGTTATCCTCGGTGTATGAAAGTGAAGCTGTGGGATTTGAGGGCGATGCATTTCTGAATCTGGTGGCAGGTATTGAAACCTCCATGCCGGTAGGCGAGTTGTCCAGTTATTTAAAAGCTCTGGAAGACCGTCATGGGCGGCGCCGCGATTGCCCTCGCTTCAGTGGACGTACCCTGGATATTGATATTCTGACCTATGATAAATGTGTCGGTCTGGTTGATGGTGTTGCCTTGCCTCGCGGAGAAATTCTTTTTAACGCCTTCGTGTTATGGCCGTTGTCGGAAATTGCCCCGCACGAGCTGCACCCGCTTGCCGCCCTCAGTTATGGGGAGCTATGGCAAAACTATGAACAAAGCCGACAGGCGCTGTGGCCCGTGTCCTTTTTCTGGCGGGGTTCAGAGTTGACGCGTTTTCCCACCAGGCTTGCCGAGGGGTTATAAATGATTGGGTCGTGGCGGTTATCCCGTTGTTTCAATATTGACGATTTGCGCAAGCTGGCAAAAAAACGTCTGCCCGCTTCCCTGTTTGGTTACATCGACGGTGGATCTGACGATGAATACACCCTGCGCAATAATACGTCGGCTTTTGATCACTATGCCCTGATGCAACGTATTCTGGTCGATGTGTCAGAAATCGATCTTTCCACTACTGTTCTGGGCAAAAAGATTGACTGGCCTGTATTGTGTGCGCCGACCGGCATGAGCCGCATGTTCCACCATGAAGGTGAAAGGGCCGTGGCGCGAGAAGCGGCAAAAAGCGGCACGTTTTATTCACTCTCGACCCTCTCCACCACCAGTATTGAGGATGTCGGTCGGGAAACCGATGGCCCAAAAATGTTCCAGGTCTATGTGCATCGTGACCGGGAGTTGAGCCGCGAGTTTGTACAGCGCGCGAAAAGTGCCGGTTTTGATGCGCTCTGTCTGACGGTGGACTTGCCGGCTCACGGCAATCGCGAGCGGGATCTGCGCACCGGTATGACACTGCCGCCAAAATTGACGGCAAAAAGCGTGCTGGATGTGCTGCTTCATCCTGCCTGGGTTTACCACTATCTCACCACTGATGCTATTGAACTCGCCAATGTGGCTCACAAGATTCGCGAAGGCTCCGGCGAGGTGTCTAACCTTCTTCAGTATGTGTCAAAGCAGTTTGACCCTACAGTTAGTTGGGAAGACGCTGAATGGATCAAAAGTCTGTGGGACGGGCCTTTTATCATTAAAGGCATTATGTCCGTAGAGGATGCCAAACGTGCCGTAGATATAGGCGCATCGGCCATCGTGATTTCCAACCACGGGGGTCGCCAGCTGGATTCATCGCCGGCGACCATTGAGATGTTGCCTAAAATTGCCGATGCGGTGGGCGGGCAGATTGAGTTGATTCTGGATAGCGGCATCCGTCGTGGAACGCACGTGTTGAAGGCCCTTGCCCTGGGTGCTGACGCCTGCATGATTGGGCGATCCTATTTGTATGGCCTTGCCGCCGGCGGCCAGCCTGGAGTGGCGAGGGCATTACAATTGCTGCGTGCAGAAATTGAGCTGGACATGAAACTGATGGGATGCCGTCAGCTGTCGGATGTTACGGCTGATTGCCTCTATCTTCGGGATCAGTAATAGCCTGCACAGCGAATACATAAGTCTGTGTAGGGGACGGCCTGGAGTCGTTCCAGCGAGATGTCTTCCCCGCAGTGACTACAGGTGGTATAGCTGCTGCTTGCGATCCTCTCCAACGCCTGGCCGACCTTGACCAGTTCAAGACGTGCCTCATTCCCCAGGGCGTTCATTACCTCGTCGTTTTCCCTTTCCTGGGCCTGCTCAGACCAGTCGCTGGAGTGAGATTTGGTAACGTCCTGCTTGATGGTATCCAGGCGATGTAACAGTTCTTCCTTGCGGGACTCCAGTTGCTGTTTGATGCCATTGAGTTCAGATGACATGGGGAGGTTCTCCATCCTGAAAAAAGTTGACCGGGCTGAATGCCCGGCCCTATGTGATAAACGGTTTCAGGTTAATTGATGTCAATACGCTTCTGAGTGGGGACGGCTTTGGCCTTTTTCGGTGCGGAAAGCTTAAGCACGCCATCTTCAAATGACGCCTTGATGTCCTCTTCGTGGACATCGCCGCCCAGGTTGAAACTGCGCACGTATTTACCAAAGCGCCGCTCCTGGCGAATGATTTTTCCTTCGCGCTCCTCTTTTTTTTCCTGGGTTGTTTCTGCTTCCAGCCGGAGTACACCATTTTCCAGGGTGATACTGATGTCTTCCTTTTTAACACCGGGCATTTCTGCAGTGATTTCGTAGTGGTCATCCCGATCTACGATGTCCACCCGCGGTGAAAAGAAAGACTCTGGCGCATCTGCTTCATTGCCGTTGGCCGCCCAAAAATCATCAAAAAACCGATCCATGTCGAAGAATCTGCTTCTCGGTATTAGTGACATAACACACCTCCAAAATAAAAGCGGTTGATGTTGTTTGTGTCGTGTAAAGCATAGTCAACAAATAGCTTTCACGCCGTTTCATGAGAAGTAATAGGATTTCTGAGTGGACTTTTCAAGCCCTGTTGTCGGGCGAAAAATGAGAATAGTTGAGCTCGATCAAATAAATCAGCTATTCAGACTGCTGCCACCATCGACGGCAATCACCTGCCCGGTGATATAACTGGCACGCGTGGCCAGAAACAGGGCTGCGCTGGCAATATCCAATGGGTCCCCAATGCGTTGCAGCGGTACCTTGTCGATCACCTGCTGTTGCAGGTCATCGCTCATTTGCCCGTCGCTGTGGGGCCAGAGAATGACGCCCGGGGCAATGCCGTTTACCCGCACCTCGGGAGCCAGTTCCGCAGCCAGTGCTTTGGTCATCATCGCGTTGCCAGCTTTGGCGATACAGTAAATGCTGTAACCCTTGAGAGGGCTGCGGGCGTAGATGTCGGCAATATTGATAACGCTGCCAGCGCTTTCACACAACGGCCCGGCAAGTGCCTGGCAGAGAAAGTAGGGGCCTTTGAGGTTGCTGTTCATCAATGTGTTCCATTGACTATCGTCGGCGCTATCCAGCGGCGTGGGGTAGAAGCTGGAGGCATTGTTGATCAGGCAATCCAGCCTGCCGTGCCACAGAACAACCTGTTCTGCCAGGTTCTTAACCGCAGAAAGGTCATCCAGCGCAGCCTGAAATACGTTGGCAGAGTTCTGGCGTGCAGCATTGAGCTCATTTGCCAGTCGCTGGGCATCATCGAAAGATTGATGGCAGTGCAGGGCGACATCGAACCCTGCCTGATGGAAGCTGCGTGCGATGGTTGCACCGATGCGTCTCGCGGCTCCAGTCACTAACACGACGGGGGTACTCAATGGCAGGGCTCCCGCAAGTCATTGAGGATCGACAGGCGGCGTTGCTCAATGGCATCCCCCAGTTTTTTGCCGGAGAGTCCCTGATCAATCAAAGCCTGATGATCGATATGCTGTATTGCTGAAAATGCTTTCAGCAGCCATTGCCCGGGATAATAGTCACGGTGTTCAAAACCCAGTCGCCCCCTGGCGTCGGCCTCGCAACAGTGTACAAATTGCTGCAGTTTTTCGGCTTGTCTCAGTGCCCCGATATCTTTCAGCAGACGCAGGGTCGTTGATGCCTTGAGGTGGGGTGCCTTGTGGCAGTGCAGGTGGTGGCGTGTCACCGCAACAGCCAGTTCCCGAAAGCGGTTGGGGACTTTGAGACGCTCGCAGACCGCATTGACTAACTTCACACCATTTTCTTCGTGGCCAATATGCCTTGGCAGAATGGACTCCGGGGTGATGCCCTTGCCGAGGTCGTGCATTAAAACCGCAAAACGTACTGCGGCGTCGGAGTCCAGTAATACAGCCTGATCGAGTGACATCAGAATATGTAAGCCGGTGTCCACTTCCGGGTGATAGTCTGCCCGTTGTGGAACCCCAAACAGGCGGTCCACTTCTGGGAATAAGGCTTTCAGGGCACCGCACTCGCGTAACACTTCAATAAAGGTGCGGGGAGAGCGTTCGCCCAGGGCCTTTTCCGTTTCCATCCATACCCGTTCGGGGGTGAGATATTGCAGTTCGCCACTTTGGCAGAGCGCAGTCATCAAAGACATTGTTTCCGGCGCCACGGTGAAACTCAGGTGGGCGTAGCGAGCCGCGAAACGGGCCACACGGAGCACCCGCAGCGGATCTTCCACAAAGGCGTTGGAAACATGACGCAGCACCCGATTCTTGAGGTCTTCCTGACCGCCATAGGGGTCAATTAACGTTCCATCTTCGGATTCCGCCATGGCATTGATGGTGAGATCGCGGCGACTGAGATCTTCCTCCAGCGTCACATTAGTGTCGGTACAGAACTGGAATCCTTTATAGCCCACACCGGATTTACGCTCGGTGCGGGCCAGCGCGTATTCCTCGCCTGTTTGCGGGTGTAAAAACACTGGAAAGTCATTGCCTACTGGGCGATAGCCCTGCTCAAGCAGTATTTCCGGTGAAGCGCCCACAACCACCCAATCCCTTTCTTTGTGGGGATATTCGAGTAGCTTGTCGCGGACTGCGCCGCCAACCAGATAAACTTTCATAGACATTCTCAGCAATGGCGTAATGGTAACAGCACCGGCACGGGGCAGGTATCCTTGTCAAAAATGGTTGGCATGGTCCCGGCTTGTCATATACTCGTCAAAAAAGGAGCGTTTCGATGATGAGAGTCACACTGCTGGATAGCAGCGGCCAACAGAAACAGGGTGGAAGTGAGTTAATTGACGAATGGCGGCAGTCCGGGGCGGGCTACTTGTGGTTGGACCTGTATGGGGAAGATGAAGCCAAGGAAGGTGCATTGCTGGAAAGTTTTGGTATGCACCATCTCGCCATTAATGATGCCCAACGGAAGCGTCACCCGCCTAAACTGGAAGTATTTGACGATCATCTGTTTATTCTTTTGAGGGGGCTGGATGCGGAAAGCCAGTCCCTGGACTTTGGCACTGTGCAGATTGCCATGTTTGCCGGCAAGGATTTTCTGATCACTCGTCGGGGCGGGGTCTCAGTCAGTATCAATGAATGGTGGAGTAAGGCTGACATGCCACAGATGTTGGGCCGGGGCGGTATTCACATGGCGCTGGCTCTGGCAACCACTGCCGCACGACGCTATCTGGAATTATTGCTGGCTTTTGAACCGACCTTGTCAGAACTGGAAGACGGACTGCAGGAACATCCGGATGACCAGAAAATGCGTGAACTCACCGGTTACCGCACCCGGTTGCGCAAGCTCAGGCGCATCTTTTCCTATCTCGCGGGGGTATTCGAATCGTTGCGTGAAGTGGATGAGCCTATTTTCAGCGCAGAGTCTGAGGAATATCGGCATCAGGTGATTGATGTCTATGAAAAATATGAGCGCTTGTTGTCTCTGTCCTCCATGTATTACGAGGTGGCTGGAGACCTGGTCGATGGTTATATCTCCCTGACGTCACACGAACTGAACAGCACCATGCGTATTCTCACCGTGCTGACGGCGATATTTGTGCCCCTCGGATTTCTGGCCGGTGTGTATGGAATGAATTTCGACAATATGCCGGAGCTGCACACGGAAGGTGGGTACTTTGTGCTATTGGGAACAATGGCGACCATTGCGGGCTCATTGTTGCTGATTTTCAAATATAAGAAGTGGTTGTGAGGTTGCCGTGAAAATGAAGTGGCTGGGTGAATGGTTTCAGCTGAAATTGCTGGAGATCGGTGATTATGTACTGACCCTGGGAGAGCTGTCCGGCTTTCTGCTGATTCTCGCCGTGACGCTGGTGTTGTCCCGCTGGTTAAGCCGGGCGTTAACCAAGGTGGTTGGCTCCCGTAGCCGTATCTCTCCAAGCCAGCTCTATACCTTTACACGTCTCATGAGCTATTCAATTCTCGTCATCGGTTTCCTGATGGCGCTTGCCAGTCTGGGCGTGAGTTTTGACAGGATGTTGCTGGTGGCAGGGGCACTTGGCGTCGGTATCGGTTTCGGGTTGCAGAATATTGCCAACAACTTCGTATCCGGAATCATTATCCTGTTTGAAAAATCCTTGCGCGTTGGTGATTTTGTAGAGTTGGAGTCGGGGCTATTGGGGGAAGTGAGGGAAATCAATATTCGCAGCACGTTGCTGAAGACCATGGACAATGCAGATATCCTGGTGCCGAACTCTGAGTTTATCAATGGTCGGGTCAATAACTGGACGCTTAAGGATGACGAACGCCGCTTCTCCATCCCTTTTGGCGTGGCTTACGGTTCCGATACCGACAAGGTGATTGAAATTGTCACTGCCGCTGCCAGGGAGCTGCCCCTGACCTTTGAAAAGGGTGATCGTCAGACCTTCGTGGTGATGAAAGAGTTTGGAGACAGCAGCCTGGATTTTGCCCTGTCCGTCTGGGTTCGCGGCGAGGCTATTAAACGACCGGGGCTGGTGAAGTCGGAATACCTGCTGGCGATCAACAAAGCGCTGGTGAGCAACGGTATTGAAATTCCCTTTCCGCAGCGGGATCTGCATTTACGTTCGTCTTCTATTCCCCGCGACAGGTCCTCACCCGAAGACGCACTCAATCCCTAATTCACTTAACGACTATGTTGTCGCTCATTGTTGGCGACAAAGGCAAAAAACCGGCTCAACTGCTCTGGCCCAAGGATGACGGGGTGAGCACCCGTTCTCAGGCAGGTCTCAGCAGTGGGGTAGTGACTGGCGTAGCGCAGTAGCCGAATGCGGGAGCGAAGCTGGTCAATAAAGCGGGCTGCTATCATGGTTATATCCACAGTCTGTATGTTTATACAGTATATTAGCGATGCGGGCAGAAATAGCAATACCCTGTGGTATAAAAGATGGCGCCTTTCAGCTTGAGTCATCATCCTGAGGTGCCCTTGCCGGGCAGCTGCGGCGGTGTTTGATATCGACTTTTCCGGGACTGCTAACCACTGTTTCAAGGTGTACATCAAATCCCCATAGCCGGTGCAGGTGCTTGAGCACTTCTGCGGTGGAATCGCCCTCCAGTGGTCGGCTCTTGTGCATCTCGTGGCGAAGTGTGAGGGCACGATCACCTCGCACATTGACGTTGAAGACCTGGATGTTGGGCTCTTGTTGACTGAGGTTGTAGTTCTCCGCGAGGGTTTCCCTGATGACCTGATATCCATCGTCATCGTGTATGGCGGTGACTTCAAGAAACTTTTTGTTCTCATCGTCGAGCACGGCAAACAGCTTCAGCTCCCGTATCAGTTTCGGGGAAAGGAATTGCAGGATAAAACTTTCGTCTTTGAAGTCGCGCATGGCGAAATGCAGGGTTTCCAGCCAGGGTGTACCGGCGATATCGGGAAACCAGCGGCGGTCCTCTTCAGTTGGGTTTTCACAGATGCGTTTAAGGTCCTGCATCATGCCAAAGCCCAACGTATAGGGGTTAAGGCCATTGAATTGTGGCGAATTGAAGGGCGGCTGATAGATGACATTGGTGTGGTGTTGAAAGAACTCCAGCATGAAGCCATCGTTCACCAGGCCCTCCCTGTAGAGCTCGTGCAGAATGTGAAAGTGCCAGAAACAGGCCCAGCCCTCGTTCATGATCTTGGTATGGCGTTGTGGGTATAAATACTGGGCAATCTTGCGCACGATGCGCACTGTTTCCCGCTGCCAGGGTTCCAGCAGTGGTGCATTTTTCTCAATAAAGTACAGTAGGTTTTCCTGGGGTTCGACTGGGAATCGCTCCGGCGCAGGATCGGTTTTTTCCTTTGTTGCAGCTGGAATGGTTCTCCATAGCTCATTGACCTGTTGCTGCAGGATTTCCTCCCTTTCCCGCTGGCGGCGGCGTTCCTCCGCTACGGAAATGGGATGTGGGCGCTTGTAGCGGTCTACTCCCTGGTTCATCAGCGCGTGGCAGGAATCCAGCAATAGCTCCACTTCCTCAGTGCCGTAGCGTTCCTCGCAATCACTGATAAACTGCTTGGCAAACACCAGGTAATCAATAATCGATGCTGCATCCGTCCAGGTACGGAACAGGTAATTGTTTTTAAAAAATGAATTGTGGCCAAAACAGGCATGGGCGATCACCAGCGCCTGCATCGTGGTGGTGTTCTCTTCCATCAAGTAGGCGATGCAGGGATTGGAGTTGATGACGATTTCGTAGGCGAGGCCCATGTAGCCACGTCGATAGCTGTTTTCTATATTGATGAAGTGCTTGCCAAAGGACCAGTGATGGTAGTGCACAGGCAGGCCCGATGACGCGTAGGCATCCATCATCTGTTCTGAACTGATGACTTCGATCTGGTTGGGGTAGGTATCCAGTTGGAAGGTTTCTGCAATCCTCGCGATTTCCCGCTCGTAATCGTGCAGGGTATCGAAGTTCCAGTCGGAGCTGGTGGAAATAGGTTTGCGGGTCATGGCACCTGCTTCCTGAACAGTTCATGAAATACGGGATAGATATCCCCGGGCCCCTTGATATGCTGCATGGCCAAGCTGTCCGGGTGACGCCGTTGAACATCGAGGTAGGTTTCCCACAGGGGTTTGTCACCCTGGCTGGTAATCTCGATATAGGCGTAATACTGGGTCTTGGGCAGTAATTTGTTGATCCAGGTAACACAGCGCTGGGCGTCCTCAGGCCAGTTGTCGCCGTCGGAAGCCTGGGCGCCGTAGATATTCCACTCGTTTGCCGGGTAGCGCTCGGCGACGATCTTGTGCATCAGTTCCAGGGCACTGGATACCACGGTGCCGCCGGTTTCCCGGGAATAAAAGAATTCTTCCTCTTCCACTTCCTTGGCGCTGGTGTGATGGCGAATAAACACCACATCGGTTTTTTCGTAATTGCGGGACAGGAATAGATAGAGCAGGATGAAAAATCGCTTCGCCAGATCCTTGGTGGCCTGATCCATGGAGCCAGAGACATCCATCAGGCAAAACATCACCGCCTTCAAGTGGGGTACAGGCTCCCTGGTATGGCGATGGTATTGAATGTCAAAATCATCCAGAAAAGGGATGCATGCCAGCTGTTCCCGCAACTGATCGATCTGTTCCTCCAATTGATGGCGTAAGGGTCGTGTTTCTTCCTCCTCGGGTAATGCTTCGAGACCTGCTTCCAGTTCCCGCAGTTTTCTGCGCTTGCTGGCACCCAGAGCGATGCGGCGGGCGGTGGCCGATCGCATGGACCGGATAATGCTGATGTTGGCAGGGGTGCCCTCGCGGGCAAAACCCGCCTTGACTCGCTTGAACTCCTCGACACCGGATAGTTGTCGCTTGGTGAGATTGGGCAGTTCCATATCCTCAAACAGGGCATCGAGGAATTCCTGCTGGCTGATCTGGAAGACAAAATCGTCCATTCCCTCCCCGGTATCACTGCTGCCGGGGCCGGAACCTCCGCCGCCTTCGGGCCGGGGGAAACGGTCACCGGAGACGAACTCTTCATTGCCGGGAAATACGCGGGTGACCCGGCCCCCGCGACCGTGATGGAAAAAGGGTTCGCGCAGGTCTCGGGCAGGGATACTGATCTGCTCGCCGGTTTCCGTGTCGGTGATGCTGCGCTCCCGCAGGTTTTCTGTTACCGCCTTGTGGATCTGTTTGCGGTAGCGGCGCATAAAGCGCTGGCGGTTGACCAGGCTTTTCTGTTTGCTGCTTTGGCGTCGATCAATCAGGAAACTCACTGACTTCCTCCTGATGGGGTCGCTTTTTTAGACAACCCTGTGGGTAATAACCTGAAAATTAGTTGTTGCGCTTACAGTTGCCCCCGGCTGATAGTTCATTGTGATTTCCTGACCCGCAGGTACCACTCAGACAACAGGCGCACCTGTTTCTCGGTGTAACCCCTCTCCACCATGCGCGCCACAAAGTCGCTGTGTTTTTTCTGGTCCTCGGCGGAGGCCTTGGCGTTGAAGGAGATTACCGGCAGCAGATCCTCGGTGCTGGCAAACATTTTCTTCTCGATCACGCCGCGCAGTTTTTCGTAGCTGGTCCACTTCGGGTTTTTGCCCTGGTTGGAGGCCCTGGCGCGCAATACGAAATTGACGATTTCGCTGCGAAAATCCTTGGGATTGCTGATGCCAGCAGGTTTCTCGATTTTCTCCAGTTCGTCGTTGAGGGCAGTACGGTCAAGAATTTCCCCGGTTTCCGGATCGCGGTATTCCTGATCTTCCACCCAGAAGTCGGCGTAGGTAACGTAGCGGTCGAACAGGTTCTGGCCGTATTCTGAGTAGGATTCCAGGTAAGCCGTCTGAATCTCCTTGCCGATAAAATTGATGTAGTCGGGAGCCAGGAATTCCTTGATGGTGTTCAGGTAACGGTCATGCAGTTCCTGGGGGAATTGCTCCTGCTCAATCTGGTTTTCCAGCACGTAGAGCAGGTGTACCGGGTTGGCGGCTACTTCGGTGGGGTCAAAGTTAAACACCTTTGACAGCACCTTGAAGGCGAAGCGGGTGGACAGGCCGGTCATGCCCTCGTCCACTCCGGCGTTGTCCCGGTATTCCTGGATCGACTTGGCCTTGGGGTCGGTGTCCTTGAGGGTCTCGCCGTCGTAAATGCGCATTTTAGAGTAGATACTGGAATTTTCCGGTTCTTTAAGGCGTGACAGCACGCTGAACTCCGCCAGCATCTTCAGGGTGTCCGGAGCACAGGGTGCATCTTTCAGGGAGCTGTTGTGCAGCAGTTTGCGGTAGATCTCGATTTCCTCGGTCACCCGCAGGCAATAGGGCACCTTGACGATATAAACCCGGTCGATAAACGCCTCATTGTTTTTGTTGTTCTTGAAGTTCTTCCACTCCGCCTCGTTGGAGTGAGCCAGCACGATGCCTTCGAAAGGGATGGCTCCGATGGCTTCTGTCCCGTTGTAGTTGCTCTCCTGGGTAGCGGTCAGCAGGGGGTGGAGCACCTTGATGGGTGCTTTGAACATTTCGACAAACTCCATCAGTCCCTGGTTTGCCCTGCACATGCCACCGGAGAAGCTATAGGCGTCCGGGTCCTGCTGGGGAAAGTGTTCGAGCTTGCGAATGTCCACTTTGCCTACCAGGGAGGAGATATCCTGATTGTTCTCGTCGCCGGGTTCAGTTTTGGTGATGGCGATCTGGTCGAGGATGGAGGGGCGTAGTTTAACGACCCGGAACTGATTCAGGTCGCCTTTAAATTCATGCAGGCGTTTTACCGCCCAAGGGGACATGATGGTTTTTAGGTAGCGGTGGGGAATACCGTATTCTTCCTCCAGAATGGGGCCATCCTCTTCCGGGTCAAAAAGGCCCAGGGGTGATTCGAATACAGGCGATCCTTTCAGTGCGTAAATGGGCTCCTTTTCCATCAGGGCTTTGAGCCGCTCTGCCAGTGACGATTTGCCGCCACCCACCGGGCCCAGCAGGTAAAGAATCTGTTTTTTCTCCTCCAATCCCTGTGCGGCATGGCGGAAGAAGCTGACGATCTGCTGTATGCAGTCTTCCATGCCATAGAATTCGCTAAAGCTGGGATAGCGCTTGATGACCTTGTTGGAAAAAATGCGGCTCAGGCGCGGGTCCTGGGACGTGTCCACCAGTGCCGGTTCACCTATGGCCTTGAGTAGCCTTTCGGCAGCGATGGAGTAAGCTGAGGAGTCTTTTTTGCACAGCTCGAGGAATTCCTGAATGCTGTACTCCTCCATCAGGGCGGATTCGTAGCGTTGCTGATAGTGGCTGAAAATCGTCATAACGCGCCTCCTGTCTCTGTCAGTTTAGACACTGAATTGCGCTGTTTGCCTACCTTGTGACAGAACCGATAAAGAGGTGAGTTTTGTATGAAATAGCTTTATAAAACATATAGCTATAGAGTTTTTTTGGTAATAAAAACCGGTGCGGACCTTTAAACGGATTTGTTATGAGAAATGCGTTTTTTTAACGTGGGAAATTGTATGGCAGCGACTGGCGGGCCGCTCCTCGATTATAGCCGGGAGAGACCCGGCCGGTGGCGAGGTTGTTACCAGTGAGGCAATATCCAATGTTGCAGAATAATCACGCCAGCAATTTCGCCAGAAACCGCCCGGTGTGAGAGCCTTTGACCTTGGCGACCTGTTCGGGAGTGCCCGTGGCAATGATTTGCCCCCCGCCTGAACCACCCTCGGGGCCGAGGTCCACAATCCAGTCGGCGGTTTTGATGACATCGAGATTGTGTTCTATCACAACCACGGTATTGCCGTGGTCGCGAAGACGATGTAGCACGGTGAGCAATAACTGGATATCGTGGAAATGAAGTCCGGTGGTTGGTTCGTCCAGGATATAAAGCGTGCTTCCGGTGTCCCGTTTGGAGAGTTCGCGCGATAACTTGACCCGCTGTGCTTCACCCCCGGAAAGCGTGGTGGCAGATTGCCCCAAGCGGATGTATGACAGGCCAACGTCCATCAGGGTTTGCAGTTTGCGGGCAATGGAAGGAACCGCATCAAAAAACTCCCTGGCATCCTCCACAGTCATGTCCAGTACCTCGTGAATATTCTTGCCTTTGTAGCGGATATCCAGGGTTTCGCGATTGTAGCGTTGGCCCTTGCAGATATCACAGGGCACGTAGATATCTGGCAGAAAGTGCATTTCCACTTTGGTTACGCCATCCCCTTCACAGGCCTCACAGCGACCACCCTTGACGTTAAAGCTGAAACGACCGGGTTTGTAGCCTCGGGAGCGGGCTTCCTGTGTGCCGGCAAACAGCTCCCGGATCGGGGTGAAGATGCCCGTGTAGGTGGCGGGGTTGGATCGCGGGGTGCGACCGATAGGGCTTTGGTCGATATCGACACACTTGTCGAGTGCATCGATGCCTTCGACTGATTGATGGGGTGCCGGCTTCAATGTTGTGGCCTTGTTTAACACAGTGGCCGCGTAGGGATAGAGCGTTTCATTGATCAACGTTGATTTGCCGGAACCGGAAACGCCGGTAATACAGGTAAACAGCCCAATAGGAAGGTCCAGGTCGACCTGCTGCAGATTGTTGCCACTGGCACCAGTGACTTTCAGCCTTGCATTCGTGGCTTGGATACGTCGGGTTGGAACCTCGATTTTTTTTCGCCCGGAAAGATAATCGCCGGTCAGGGAGCGGGGTTCGTTAATGATGTTATCGAGGCTGCCTGTAGCAATGATTTCCCCGCCGTGCACACCCGCTCCAGGGCCGATGTCGACAATATAATCCGCCTCGCGGATGGCCTCTTCGTCGTGCTCTACCACAATGACGGTATTGCCCAAGTCACGAAGCCGGGTGAGGGTGCCCAAAAGACGCTCATTGTCTCGCTGGTGCAGTCCGATGGAGGGCTCATCGAGGATATACATCACGCCCACTAGGCCGGCGCCAATCTGGCTGGCAAGGCGAATGCGCTGGGCTTCGCCTCCAGACAGGGTTTCAGCGCTGCGGTTGAGGTTCAGGTAGTTCAATCCTACGTCCACCAGGAAACGCAGGCGGTCTCGAATCTCCTTGAGAATTTTTTCTGCAATCTGTCCCTTGCTACCGGTAAGTGTCAGCTGTTCATAGTAATCGGCGAGTTCCCCAACCGGCACATTGCCTACTTCGGGCAGTGTTTTCTCATCGATAAAGACATGACGGGCCGCTTTCTTGAGTCGTGCACCGTGACATTCGGGGCAATGCTGTGTGCTGAGGTATTTGGTCAGTTCTTCGCGTACAGATTGGGATTCCGTCTCGCGATAGCGGCGCTCCATGTTGGGTACGATGCCTTCAAAATGGTGGGAGCGCTTAAAGACGGTGCCTTTGTCATTGACGTAATTGAAGGTGATCACTTCCTCGCCACTGCCAAACAGCACAACCTGTTGATGCTGGGGCGACAGCTCCTGGAAAGGCGTATTGATGTCAAAGCCGTAATGGTCCGCCAGAGAGGTGAGCATGTTGAAATAAAACAGGTTTTTTCTATCCCAGCTACGAATGGCACCCTCCGCAATAGAGGCCTCCGGGTGCTGGACAACCCGGTCAATATCGAAAAATTGCTTTACTCCCAAACCATCACAGCTGGGGCAGGCACCCGCCGGATTGTTAAAGGAGAACATGCGGGGTTCCAGCTCATCAATGCTGTAGTTACAGACAGGACAGGCAAACCGGGAGGAAAACACCAGGTCTTTCTGCTCCCCATCCATAAAGGTGATCACTGCAAGCCCATCGGACAGGTTGAGGGCTGTTTCGAAAGACTCGGCAAGGCGCAGCTTGATGTCAGTTTTAACTTTGAAACGGTCGACCACCACATCAATATCGTGCTTTTTGTTCTTTTCAAGCTCAGGTATATCATCCAAATCAACAATCAGGCCATCTACGCGAACGCGGATAAACCCCTGTGCCCTGAGGCTCTGGAAGACATGAGCGTGTTCGCCTTTTCGGCCACGGATAATAGGAGCCAGCAGCATAAGACGCGTGTCTTCAGACAGGCTCAGGGCCTGGTCAACCATCTGGCTTATAGTTTGTGCGGCCAAGGGTTCCTTATGGTCTGGGCACCGCGGCTCACCAACGCGGGCGAAGAGCAGGCGCAGGTAGTCGTGGATTTCTGTGATAGTTCCCACTGTTGAGCGAGGGTTATGTGAGGTAGACTTCTGCTCTATAGAAATGGCGGGGGAGAGCCCTTCGATGTGTTCCACATCCGGCTTTTCCATCATTGACAGGAACTGCCTTGCGTAGGCAGACAGCGACTCCACGTAGCGTCGCTGACCTTCAGCGTATAACGTATCGAAAGCCAGAGATGACTTGCCTGATCCAGAGAGTCCGGTGACAACGATCAGTTTATCTCGTGGTAGGTCGAGGTCTACAGATTTGAGGTTGTGGGTCTTCGCGCCGCGAATGGAGATGTGTTCCATCAATGTTGAGTCCAGAAAAGGCAAACGGGAAATGATGGGGAAGGTGAAGCGCTAAAGCAAGCACCTATATAGCAGTTGGGATATAAATGTATCTGTTATTGGAAGGTAGGGTTAATGCATAGCAAAGTCATCGCTAGGGATTTTCCTGATATTGCGCACATGCTCGTCGACCATTCGTTCAAGCCTGCTACAATGCTGCCGGCTGAAGATATACGGAGGTAATGGAATAGATGGAAAACCCCAAGGTCCAAGGATGTCCCGAACTGAGCCACGAGTTACGCTCGGATGAGATAGATCTCTTCGAACTATTTCAGAATCTCTGGCAGCACAAACTTCTCATTATTAGTATTACTCTGGCAGTTACAATGTTAGCTGCAGCATTTGCTTTTCTCTCTATGCCACAATATGAAACTAAAGCGGGCGTGCTACCCCCACGTATGAGTGATATAGCCGGCTACAATCTTGGCCGCAAGGAGGCTGAACTCGATCAGTTTTCAGCCCCTTATATTTATTCCTTGTTCAAGAACAATCTGCTTTCTGTTTCCTTGAAGCGTACTTTCTTTCAAGACCACTACTTGCCAGTGCTTGATGAAGATAAGAGTGCTGGTGCACAGGATAAGTTATGGAAAGATTTTAATAAAACGCTCTCAGTTAAAGCCCCGGATAAGAATAGGCCTGAATTGTATGAAGTGACTGTCCACTATGAATCACCGGTATTGGCTGCTGAGTGGGCCAACCTATATATTGAAATGGCAGCGAAAAAAACGGAAAAAGAAATGCGTGAAAACGCGTATTCTGGGGTTGCCGCTAAAGTAATGGTGATCGAAGCCCAGATTGATGGATTGCGAATAACTGCAAGCAAACATAGGGAGGATCGTATCATACGTTTGCGAGATGCTTTGGTAGTGGCTGAATCTGTTGGTTTAGATGCGCCTCAAATCGTTCCAGGGAATACACCCTCAGAAGGTGATTTGGCCCAATTTATTGACGGCAACCTTTTATACATGAGAGGAGCTAAAGCTATTAAGGCGGAGCTAAAAGTTTTACAAGAAAGGAAGGGTGATGATCCATTCATCGGCGAACTACGAGGCCTAGAAAATAAGCTCGACTTTCTAAAAAGAATTCAAGAAAGCGAATATGATGTTTCTGTTTTTATATTGGATAGTAATGCAGAAGTACCGGAAACCCCGATTAAACCAAAGAAATCAATCATTATAGCGGTCGGTCTAATTATGGGAGGCATGCTAGGCGTATTTACTGCACTGATTCGCAGTATGTTCAAAAAACGTAATGTTCAAGCCAGCTAAAAGGATTTCATAATGGCGGCATCTGTTTTTACAGGTGCAGTAAGAGGCTGAAAAACTTCTTTGTCAATGAATCTAAAGCATTATTGTATTGCGTCCTCTTTCTTTGAGGCTCATATCTGATCAGTCTTTATCGTAAAGAAGCTGGCGAGTTGTATTATCCCATGAGGATTGTTTTCGTTTTGTGACTTGGGTATTGAGATAGACAGCGATAGGACTCGATATGGTTATAGGCAAAGCACGTAGGTTTAGAATGGATTGTTAATTTCGAAGGTAAATAAATTTACCGAAAAACTGAGATAATTATTTTTTAGAAATCTTAGATAGATAAGTAAAATAAATCAGTATAGTCAGTTTGATAATAGCATTTTATAGAGGATCTAAATGACGACTCAAGTGAAAAATTTTATTAACGGATATGTGGAAAAACTCAAGAATTTATTGGATCAAATAGACCTGGATGAGTTGGATAAATTTATTAACTTGATTGACGGTACGCGTGATTCTAGAGCTAGAATTTTTATTCTAGGAAATGGTGGTAGTGCGGCAACCGCTTCTCACATGGTGAATGATCTGGGTGCAGGACTTCGGCGTAGGAATATTCGTAATTTCGACATTCACAGTCTTGCGGATAACGTGCCGGTTGTGACCGCTTTAGCCAACGATATCGGATATGAAAATATCTTTGAAATGCAGATGAGAGGGTTGATAACAGCTGATGACGTTGTTGTGGCAATTTCATGTAGTGGTGAGTCGCCAAACATAATTAATGCAGTTAGTTATGCTAAAGAAGTAGGGTGCTCTGTGGTAGGTATCACCGGATTTGATGGTGGGAAATTAAGGTCTATCTCAGATATTAACTTGCATGTCGATGCGCCCAAAGGAGAGTATGGGTTAGTAGAGGATGTGCATATGATCTTCGACCATATTATTTATAGCTATTATATTTCAGAGATGGCTCAATGACTTTGAGAATTGGTATAGCCGGATATGGTCGTGTCGGTAAACAAAGACACTTTTGTTTGATGGGAATGGATGAAGTAGAAGTTGTAGGCGTTTTTGATGCCCAGCCGCTCAATAATGTTTGTGACTCAATTGCTTTATGCGGCAGCTTTGACGAATTGTTAGCCCTTAGGTTGGATGCAGTCTTTATCTGTACCTTCAATGATAGTTTAGCTGAGCTAACTATCCGCGCGCTTGATGCCGGCATTCATGTGTTTTGCGAAAAGCCCCCGGCACGAAACACAGATGAGCTATCCAAAGTACTTGAGGTAGAAGCTCGAACAGGTAAGTTGCTTAAATATGGATTTAACCATCGATATCATTATTCAGTGATTGAGGCAAAGAAGATAATTGACTCTGGCGAGATGGGTTCATTGTTGTGGATGAGGGGAGTCTACGGCAAAGCAGGGAGTATTGATTATCATAAGAACTGGAGAAACTTTCGGCGCTTGTCCGGTGGAGGGATACTCATAGATCAGGGCATCCATATGTTAGACCTTATGATGTATTTCTCAGGTGGTGAGTTTACCAAGGTAAATAGTTTTGTCACGAATGCTTTCTGGGACATTGAAGCGGAAGATAATGCATTTGTGGTAATGCAAAATGATGAAAATGTTACGGCAATGATGCATTCATCAGCAACTCAGTGGCGCCACAAATTTCTTTTAGAACTGTGTTTCTCCGAAGGCTATATAAATTTGGATGGCATCCTTTCCGGAACACGAAGCTATGCGCCAGAAACCTTAATCGTTGGTCGTAGAGAGTTTGAAGATATAACTTATGCCATGGGTAAGCCTAGAGAAACAACTACATCCTTTGAAAATGATCACTCGTGGGAGCTAGAGATTAAAGAATTCATTGATGCGATTGTGCAGGGTGGAGCTATAAATCATGGAACTAGCCGTGATGCATACGCGTCTTTAAAACTTGTTGAAACAATTTATGAGCACTCCGGGTTCTATGATGAGTGATATTACATTGGGGATAACAGCAGTTGCATTTTCTCGTGATCACGAGTTGGTTCAGTATGCGAAGAAACACTATCCAGGCAAAGTTATTTTAAACGAAAACGGAAGGAGGCTTACTCCGGAAGAGTTGCGTGAGCTTCTAGGTAAGTGCAACCACGCTATCGTGGGGCTGGATCCTGTTGATGGCGAATTAATCAAAGATTGTCCCAAACTAAAGATAATCTCTAAGTACGGTGTTGGCCTAGACAATATCGATTTTGCAGCATGTGAGGAAAATGCGGTTTTAGTTACTTATCCAAAAGGGGTAAATAAAAGATCTGTTTCTGAGGAATTTCTTGGTTGTGCTTTGTCGCTGCTTAGAAACCTTTACATTACATCTAATCGCCTTAAATACAATAATGAGTGGTTTGTTGATGGTGGTATACAGCTAACGGGAAAGACAGTTGGCGTGATTGGTGTTGGTTATACGGGTAAAGATGTCATTGAGCTTCTTCGTCCTTTTGATTGCCGTATCTTGGTCAACGATATTGTTGATCAGCAATCCTATTATGACTCGGTCGGTGCGCAAAGTGTTTCTAAAGAGTACATCTACGAACACGCTGATGTAATAACTTTGCACACTCCTCGAACCAAGGAGACTGTAGGGATGATAGATGCCTCTGCACTATCAAAAATGAAAAAAACGGCGATAGTAATCAATATTGCGCGTGGTGGTTTGGTCGACGAAGAAGCACTTAAAGTATCCTTGCTTGAAGGGCGCATTGGTGGAGCTGCACTTGATGTGTATCTGAAAGAGCCCCCATCAGATAGGGCGTTGCTAGAGATTCCGAATCTAATGTGTATGCCTCATATTGGTGGAAATGCAAGGGAGGCGGTTTTAGCAATGGGCCATGCAGCTATTGATAACCTTCTGAGAGAAATTAATGAAGATTAATTTCCATGAAAAAAGTGTGTTAGTAACAGGTGGCACCAAAGGAATCGGGAAATCAATTGCGAAAGCTTTTTTTGATTCAGGGGCTGCATCAATAAATATTACTGGAAGGTCTGAATCACCACCTAATTGGATAAGTTCAGTGGATTTTGGTGGGAAAATTAAATACTACCAAATAGATTTCTCTGCCAACAATTGGGAAATCAAGTTTAATGAAATGATGGATTGTTCCGGTGGTTTCGATTGTTGTGTCAACAATGCTGGCATCAATTTTGTTCATGACATTACAGGCTTTCCTCAACAAGAGATGAAGGAAATAATTAGAGTGAACTTAGAGGCGCCATTAGTTGCGACGGGATTGGTTGCCAAGAAAATGAAAGAAAGAGGGTATGGACGTATAGTCAATATCGCTTCTATATTTGGTGTTGTGAGCAAGGAAAAAAGAAGTGTCTATACAGCAACCAAATCAGGATTAATTGGTGCTACGAAAACTATGGCATTAGATTTTCTAGATGCAAACGTTTTAGTAAACGCAGTTTCTCCTGGATTTATTGAAACGTCCCTGACTCGTCGCGTTTTAGGGGATGATGGGATGATTGAAATGTCCAAAAAAATACCCCTGCGACGTCTTGGTCAGCCGGAAGAGGTCGCCAAGGCTGTTTTGTTTTTGTGTAGCTCTGAAAATACTTATATCACTGGACACAATTTGGTCATTGATGGTGGGTTCGTCTGTGCGTAACTTGAAAATACACGCTGATGTTGGAACATACGATTTATTTTTTTTAAGGGATTGGCAAAAAATAAAGACTGATATTGATGGTGCGGCAGCAATTGTAATTGACGAGAAAGTAAAGAAACTTTACGAAGAAAAGCTCGAACTTTCTTCAGATAATGTTATATCTCTCGATGTATCAGAAGCTATAAAAACTCCAGAAACCGCATTGGATATATGTGAAAAATTAATTCTATGGGGAGTAACACGCGATCAGTATGTCGTAGCCATCGGGGGCGGTGTAATACAGGACTTGGTAACGTTCGCTGCTAGTTTTTATATGAGGGGAATTGATTGGGTGTTGTGCCCAACTACTTTATTGGCGCAAGCAGATAGCTGTATCGGCGGCAAAAGCTCTATCAACTTTAAAGAATGGAAAAATATATTAGGCAATTTTTATAACCCGAAGCGAATTTACATACAGAGTGCATTTTTGAAGACCTTGCCAATCGATGAAATTAGGTCTGGTGTAGGCGAAATAATGAAAGTTTTTTTACTTTCCGGCGAGAATGCTGTTGATAAACTTGTTGAGAGTATGGCTCGATACCAAAAAGAACCGGCTATATTGGATTCGTTGATAATTGAAGCGCTAGATCTAAAAAATAAAATTCTTGGGATCGATGCCTTAGATAAAGGCATGCGGCTGAAGATGAATTACGGTCATTCATTTGGGCATGCACTTGAGGCGGCAACAGGCTTTTCTATACCTCATGGTATAGCCGTAACAATAGGTCTTGATATTGCCAATTATTTTTCTTTAAGGAAGGGGTTAATTGATCAAAAGTTATTTTCGAAACTTCATCACGTTATTTCATTAAACCTTGAGCCTAATGATTTTGTTGATTTCGAATTTTGTGAGTTTCTTGATGCGTTGGCAAAAGATAAAAAGAATAAGTCAGGCGAATATGGATTGATCATACCTGTCTCGAAGGGTGAAGTTGAACTTAAGTATTATAAAATTGATGCATTAACAAACGTTATTATTGAAGATTATTTTAAAGAATTTTATGGAAAATAAAGTGAAAAAATTAAGAAAGGTTGTTTTACATATTCCTGCAAGAGAGGGAAGCAAGCGAGTACCTCGCAAGAACATCCGGGAAATGGCTGGTAACCCTATGATTTCATACGCAGCGAGGGCTTCGATAGATTCAGGCGTAACGGACAATATATACATAAATACTGATGCTCAAGAAATCATTGACTATGTTAAAAAATCACTCCCGGAAATGAAGATTTATAAGCGTAGAAAAAATCTAGCCGATGATAGTGCGTCAAGCGATCAGTTTAATATGGATATAATAGAAGCACTTGAGCCAGATACTTTAATTATGATTAATCCTGTTTGTCCACTTATCGAGGCGAATGACATAAAAGAAGCATTAATAGCTTACCAACATGGCGATTCCGATACATTGATCACTTGCTCTACGACCCAAATGCAAACATTTTGTAATGATAGCCCTGTGAACATTAACCCAGATGAAGAGTTGGCACCCAGCCAAGTAAATCCTGTTGTGCAGATCTTAAATTGGGCTATAACCATCTGGGATGCAAAAGCATTTAAAGAGAGGTACCAGAAATTTGGCTACGCATCTCTTGGTACAGTTCGAACACTTTATCCAATTGATCATCTGAAAAGTTTTAAAGTCAGCGAGGAAAAGGATTTTTTGGTGTGTGAAGCATTGCTGAAAAGTAGACGATCCTAAAAAATCAAAATTCTATGCAACAAATTGTATCGACAAAAGAGATATTTGCAAAAAAAGCTGCTTCACTTATTCTGGATCAAGCTCGAAACTGTAACGCAAAAGACAAAATCTTTAGACTTGCACTCACTGGCGGAAAAACACCGATAGAAATATTTGAAGAAATTTTGGCTATTCAACATAAAGTTGACTGGAACGGTGTTGAACTTTTTTGGATAGACGAAAGGTGTGTTCCTGCAACATCAATGGACAGTAATTTTGGGGAGTGCGATCGTAAGCTCATACAAAAATTAATTCAAAAGCCAAAATATTATCCAATTTATTTCAATGGCCAAGCAAAAAAAGCTTCAGAGGAATATGAAGAATTGCTTGCGCATAAATTTGGTTCTAGTCTTCCTGGATTTGACATGGTACTCCTTGGTGTCGGCACGGATGGCCATGTAGCTTCATTGTTTACTAGGGAGCAAGTGCTAGATACTTCTTCCTGGGTATTAACGACTAATTCGCCTAATCACCCCTACGAGAGGATAAGCCTAAGTATGCAGGTCATTAATAATGCCAGATATAAGCTGTTTATAGTGAAAGGTCGCGAAAAAGAATGGGTATACAATGCCTGTATTGACGGAGTTAACTCTGAAGTACCTGCTTCATATGTGTCTTCCAACGATGATGGTACGTGCTGGTTAACCTCTTTTTGATAGTTCAAAAATATGAGCTTTAAAAAAAATCTATTCCTGATTTACTTGGTTTACTTTTCGCGAGCTAGCGTTTTGTTGCTGTTGCTGCCGTTGCTGATTCGCCGGCTAGGAGATCATTGGGGGACGTTTGCTACTCTATTGAGTTTTATTCAGTTGTCTACAACAGTCATTGAGTATGGCTTTGGGGTGACAGGAACCAAAAGTATAGCTCAAGGAGAAGATAGAGCAAAAACTGTGGTTTCAATATTTTCAGCGCAGCTCTTTCTTTTTTTCGTTATATCTCTTTTGTCTATACCGCTTCTGTGGGCATTGAAACTGACTATAGTTGAGCATGTGCTCACTTTGGGGATAGTTTTCTTCATGGGTGTGTCCCCGCTATGGTTCTTCCGGGGTGTTGAAAATATATTTTGGATGTCCTTTTTTGAGGTCTTTTCTAAATTTATTGTTCTATTGACGATTTACTTTTTCGTTGAGCAGGCAGATGATTTTGTTATAGCGGTCCAGGCTTATTTCTTGGGAGCGATTATACCATCCCTTGCGGGATTGTATTTGATCATCATTAAGTATGATGTTTCATTTGAAAAGACAAATTTAACTTCGGCAATAAAAGAAAACCTGAAAAATGGTGTTTATTTTTTTGGTGTTAGGGTGTCTGGTATATTGTTGAGTGTAGGTGGTAGTCTAATTACAGGTTTGCTTGGAAATCCGCTTCTAGCAGGTGAGTTTGCAATTGCCGAAAGATCTATTTCGGCAGTGAGAAGTATACTCTTTCCAGCGTGGGATGTTGTTTTTCCAAGAATTATTGCTTTGTTCTCCAAGGATAAAGAGGGCAGCCATCAGTTTAGATTGGCTTCCAATACGGCAATGACATTATTTGCTTTTGCCAGTAGTGCTGGACTTTTTTTCTTTTCGAATGAAGTCGTTAAGTTTTTTTCAGGTGAAATTGATAGCCAGACTGTAGTCCTTGTGCAGATAATGTCTTTGTCTCCAGTTTTTGTCTCGCTTATAAATGGGTTAGGGTTAAGTTATCTAGTTCCTTCTGACATGAGTAAACAATTTTTTATTTCAATATTCATTGGATCTGTAATTTATATTATTTCTGCATTCGCCGTATCACTTTTACAGACACCAATAATCTATTTGAGTTTTTTTTATGTTTTAAGTTTGTGTGTTTCTCTAATTGCAACAATATTTTTTGCCCGCAAAAGAAATGCTTAACTTAAAAAATAAATACAGGTCAGAGGCTATTTCATTTGCAAGCCCTCTATCAGCAAGAGCATGGCTCAGCTTGTTGAACGCAGATAAGTATCTTGGTCTTTCACTTAAAAGAAATATAAAAGAAACTAGCCGGAATAAACTTGGCTTCACTTTCTCATCTAATGAAATTGGATATCATGGGAAATATAATCCCAACGCAGATAACGTTATCTTAGGCACTTCATATGCTATGGGGTTTGGGGTTGATGAGGGGTGTAACTGGTATGAGTTATCAGAAGACTTTTCAAATAACTACTTTAATCTTGGAATGCCGGTATCACCACAAAATCATTTGAATGCTCTCAATCAATTTTATGAAGGAGATTATAAAAAACTTATCTATATCTACCATCCTAATATCTGGATAACAGCACTAGGTTTCTATGTCGCGAATGAACTGGATATGGATATTTTCAAATATAAAAAATGGCGTTCAGATTATATTTCATTAATTAGGCTTGTCCCCCGTTGGGGTCTAAAGGCAGTTAGAAACAGAGTCAAAAGGTTGGACTTAACGGAAGTGGTGCAAACTGTAAGGTATAAAGTAAGTACCCACTACTCATATTACAATATTTCGAAATGTGAGATTTATACTTATAAAATACTAGAGCACTTTAAAGAGCTATTTAATAGATTTGACTCTGTAAAGATATACAGAGTACCTATTAAGGAGCAAATTCTGTTTCTATCGACTTCTAACGACAAACTACGTCATATAAACGTTAATTATGATGTTTTATGGGATATTTTTAGAAATACAATAAGTTCCTTAAATTCTAATGTTCAAATATATGATCTAACTACTAAAAGATACGGTTTTGATATGTCTGATTATTTACCCAACGACACTCATTGGAGCCCTTCTGGAAATCAGAAATTCTACGAGATTATTAAATATGGTTAATCCAGACGTACCACGACTAGCCAATATGTTAGTAGAGGCTAGAATTGAAAATAGAAAATTATCAGATAGCGCTGCTAATTCTTTTTATGGCCTGACAATTGATAATGGTTATGAAATACAAAAGAAAGTTATAGCCTTATCAAAGGATAACGTTATCGGATGGAAGCTGGGTGGGACAAATGCGGCAACTAGAACTTTTTTTGGTATAGACAGTTGTTATTGGGGTCCTATTTTTTATCCTGGTCTTGTTGCTGAGAACAGAAAATTGCACCTTACTTCTGGTGAAATTGAAATAGCTGTTAAAACCAATATTAGAAATAGTGCAGGAATCCTGGCTACACCTGAAAATATAGGGGAATTTATAGACGAGATAGCATTGTCTGTGGAATTTCCATATGGGGTCATTTCTGATTATCAGAAAGCTGGTATTTCTTCACTGATCGCCGATTGCTGCGCATCTGGGCAAGTTGTCCTGGGTGAAAGTGTTCCTTTCTTTGAGCCGAGTAGTGCTGAAAATATAACCCTTTGTGTTAATGGTTCTAATTTGCTTTTTGCCAACTCTGATACATTGGTAGATGGTTTGGTCAGAACTTTATGTGTTTTTATAAACCGTAGTAGAGATATGGGTTTTCCACTTGTCTCTAACCAATGGATTTTCACTGGTGGGTTAAGTCCTTTGATCGGTTTCCACTCTGGTGACTGTGTTGAGGTGATTTCTACTTCTCTGCCTGATTTAAAGTTCACGGTGATCTAGATGTCAGTACCACTTGATTTTTTACGAAAAACCTATCAAAAGCTAGAGACAGAATATAAAAAGATTGGTCGATTTTCTGGTAGTGATAAAGAATATTGGCTTAAATTAAAAAACCGTTATGTGGGAAGAAGAGGTTTTATTATTGGTAATGGCCCTAGCTTGTTACCATCTGATTTAGAAAAACTTAAAAATGAAATTACAATTGCATCAAATAAAATATATTTAATATTTAATAAAACAACATGGAGGCCAACAATCTACACGGTTGCGGATCATATTTTATGGCCAAAAATAAATCAAGAGGCTTTAGAACACTTCAAAACCGTACATATTCCAAATTATTTGGACTCACCGCAATCTGACAACGTTGTATATTGGCGGTCGCCATTCTCATTATTTACAAAGAAGTTCTCAGGGGACATGTCATATGGGGCTTATGGAGGACATACTGTCACATTCGAGAACATACAAATTGCTTATCATCTTGGCTTAAATCCTATTTACTTGATAGGTTGTGACCATAGTTATTCTGGCGAGGGTGTCGTAACCCCTGGTATTACAATTCGCCAGAGTAGCCATGTCAGCCATTTTCACCCTGATTACCGAAAGGAAGGTGAAATCGTCATGCCGGCGGCGATAAGTAAAATGGAATCTTCCTACTCTTTGGCTAAAAAATATATTGAAAGTCGTGGAGGTGAAATTTATAACGCAACGAGAGGGGGAAAGTTAGAGATATTTAACAGGGTGGATTTGGATAAGGTGATTATGTGAGTGTCGCGCTAACAACCACTTATTTTTTTATTCTTCTTTCATTTGCGTTATTACCTTTTAACGCACTTCCGATTTTCGGGAATTATCTTGGCGAAGCCTCAGGCGAAGGCGCTTTATATCCATTGTTTGTGGCTACATTTATCTATTTTTCTCGTAAGTGGTATGACATATTGATGAGCCGCCTATATATAAAAAAAAGACCGCTTATACTTTTTTTAGTATGCACTTCTCTTTTTTTACTTGTTCCATTTTTAGCTAACCTAGATGCCATTCTCTCAGCATTTTATATGAATAAAGGAGGCTTATTTAGGTTTATAACACAATCATCTCTTTTTCTAATCTGTTTTATGTCAGCCTTTATGATGCGAGATGTTCTCTCAACTCAAAAAAACTATTTGACTTGCTTAAGAGTGCTTAGGGTATCTTTCTTTCTGGTTATTTTCTTTTCTTTTTTTCAATATTTGGTGTACTACCACTCTGTTGCAAAAAACATTTATTTATATGTTGGTCAATATATCTACGAAGATGGGGTCATCGATTACGCCTTAAACGTTCGGCAGGGGCTAGGGTTACACTCTGTTTCACAAGAACCATCTTTTTTGGCGATGTATCTGGCAGTCACTTTTCCATATGTTTTTTTTCTAGCAGGTTCTGTTGTCAATAAAGCTTTTATATTTGTTATTTCTTCAGTAGTTGTTTATCTTTCCTGGTCTAGGACAGCCTATATCATTTTCATGATTCAATGTGTTATTGCAGTTTATATCATGTATTTCAAGTATATTAAGCTGGTTACATTGCTTACACTTTTTGTATTTACCTTGCTTATCTTATACTTGCTTTTTCAAGATACCCATATAGGTGGAATTCTTGCTAGCACTCTTAACGTTAATGAAAGTGGTTCCAGTTCGGCAAGGTTGGGTGCCGCCTACTCTGCACTTATAGCTTGGTTAAAACATGGTTTTTTTGTTGGTGTTGGTGTTGGCCAGTCTGGATATTACTTGGTCGATTACTTGCCAGATTGGGCTTTTTTAAGCAATGACACGTGGGATGTTTTTAATGGCATCCGATGGCCGCCCATCCATAATCTTTGGGTCAGAGTACTGCTCGAAACTGGTCTACTTGGCTTTTTTCTAACGATTTCTATTTTTTGGATATTATTCCTAAGAATTAATCACATTCTTAAACTTAAGCATTTCTCACATAGTAGTCCCGATCATTTAGGTTATGCGTCCATGATGTCTCTAGCTGGTGTTTTTCTGATTATGCTTAATCGAGAAACGATCACCAATATGAATATTTGGCTCTCACTAGGGTTAATCCTCTCCTATATCCGTTTAAACACTTCATGTCGGACAGAAAGTTGAAACATAAAATTATTAATTGTGATATAGACAACATCTCATACAGAAATGCATTAGATAAAGTTGTATCACTGGCTATATCTAAAAGAGGATATGTCTGTTTAGTAAATGTGCATATGCTTATCGAGTCATACGACGACCCTCATTTCTGCAATATTGTCAATCAATCCGACTTATCATTACCAGATGGAATGCCTGTCGCTAAGTCATTTAGTCTCTTATATGACATAGATCAAAAGCGAATCGCTGGTATGAATTTTATTCAAGATATTTTCTGTGAGTGTAGACAACATCAATTGAAAATATTTATTTATGGTTCTACTGATAATGTGCTGATAAAAACCAGAGATAAGCTTATCAAGGATTTTCCCGGCTTGGAGTTATCTTTTTTTTCTCCTCCTTTTCGCCCCCTTACTTTACAAGAGAAGCATGATGTTATTGATATGGTTAACTCTGCTTCTCCTGATCTTATTGTTGTGGCTTTGGGCTGCCCTAAACAGGAAAAGTGGATGTATGAGCACAGAGATGTAATCTCTGGATGTATGGTTGGTTTGGGTGGGGCTCTGTCAGTCTATGCTGGAGAAATTTCACGTGCTCCTCTCTGGATGCAACAGGCTGGTTTAGAGTGGCTTTATCGCTTATCAAAAGAACCGCGTAGACTTTTCTCTAGATACGCTTACACAAATTCTAAGTTTCTTATGTTGCTATTTATTCAATTTTTTCGTGTGAAATTTCGTGGGGTTAAATAGAAAAATGAAAGTTGCCTTAATTACAGGTATTACCGGTCAAGATGGTTCTTATTTAGCAGAATTTTTACTCGATAAAGGTTATGAAGTTCATGGTTTAAAAAGACGGTCCTCGACTTTTAATACGCAGAGAATTGATCATATATACCAGGATCCACATACAGTAAATAAACATCTGATTCTTCATTATGGTGACCTTTCTGATGCGTCTAACCTTGTTCGGATTATGCAAGAAGTGAAGCCTGATGAAGTTTATAATCTTGGTGCTCAATCTCACGTAGCGGTTTCATTCGATTCTCCAGAGTATACTGCGGACGTGGATGCACTTGGAGCCCTTAGATTATTGGAGGCTATACGTCTACTCGGCTTGGAGAAGAAAACCAAATTCTATCAGGCATCAAGTTCAGAACTTTACGGGCTTGTTCAGGAAATTCCGCAGAAAGAATCTACACCTTTCTATCCGAGGTCCCCATACGCAGTAGCAAAGCTCTATGCATATTGGATTACAGTTAATTATAGAGAGGCATACGGTCTATATGCTTGTAACGGTATATTATTCAACCATGAATCCCCGAGAAGAGGAGAAACGTTTGTTACTCGAAAAATCACTCGCGGCCTTTCAAATATTTCACAAGGCCTAGAGCAGTGTCTCTATATGGGCAACATGGATTCTCTCCGTGACTGGGGACATGCCAAAGACTACGTGCGGATGCAATGGTTAATGTTACAACAAGAGAAACCTGAGGACTTTGTCATAGCTACAGGTATCCAGTATTCCGTTCGTGATTTTATACGTTGGGCTGCATTAGAGCTTGGTGTCACACTTCGCTTTGAGGGTTCAGGGGTTGATGAAACAGGCATTGTTGACTCCATTACCGGCGATAAGGCTCCTGCTCTAAATGTTGGAGATGTAATTATCAGGGTTGATCCTCGTTACCTCCGCCCTTCTGAAGTCGACACTTTATTGGGAGACCCAACTTACGCCAAGGATAAGTTGGGTTGGATTCCACAAATTACTGTTCAAGATATGTGTGCTGAAATGGTCGCAGAAGATTTGAAAGTTGCTCGTCGCCATGCGTTTTTAAAGGATCACGGTCACGATGTACAAGTGACGCTAGAGTAGGGTGTGACAGATGGCTCGTATATTTGTCGCTGGACACACAGGAATGGTTGGATCAGCAGTCGTCAGACAACTAGAACTGCGCAGCGGTGTAGAGTTGCTAACCGCTGGGCACTCAGAGTTGGATTTAACTGACCAACAGGATGTTAACTATTTTTTTTCTGACAATAAGATAGACCAAGTATACCTCGCTGCTGCCAAGGTTGGAGGTATACATGCTAACGATACATACCCTGCTGATTTTATTTATCAGAATCTGATGATGGAAGCTAACATTATCCACAGTGCCCACACTAATGGTGTTCAAAAGCTTTTGTTTCTTGGATCATCTTGTATCTATCCTAAATATGCCGAGCAGCCCATTAAGGAGCAAGCCCTACTTACGGGGCAGTTAGAGCCTACAAATGAACCATATGCTATAGCAAAAATCGCAGGCATTAAGCTGTGCGAAAGCTACAATCGTCAGTATGGACGTGACTATCGCTCGGTGATGCCCACTAATTTATATGGTCCAAATGATAATTTTCACCCAGAAAATAGCCACGTTGTTCCTGCAATGATGCGACGATTCCATGAGGCTGTAGAGAATCAGGATCGTGAAGTTGTTATATGGGGCACAGGAACACCGAAACGCGAGTTTCTGCATGTAGATGATATGGCTGCAGGTTGTATCTATGTTATGGCGTTGGATGATCAATTATATGAGATGAACACAAAGCCTATGTTATCTCACATTAATCTTGGTAGCGGCGTTGATTGTTCTATTCAAGAGCTAGCTGAGACGATGGCACGGGTAACAGGTTTTGAGGGGCTATTACGTTTCGACACAAGTAAACCCGATGGTACCCCTCGAAAGTTGATGGATGTCTCTCGTCTAAATTCTTTGGGCTGGAAGAGTACTATTACCTTGGAGCAAGGCCTGAGTGACACGTATTCTTGGTACCTAGCTAACAGGTGTAATCTTAGAAAACTTTGATATGTCTGACCTGATATGTTGGTTTGGTTTTTTAGGAGCTTGTAGACTGCCTACTATATCTCCTAAATAGAATCCACGTCTTTCGTACATAAGTAATCTAATTTGCAATGGGAAGATTAAATTCTTTTTCAAGTTTGTGTGCTGAGGAACGTTGTTTAGCAATCCTCTAATGCATCTGTTTATATGCTATTCATCTGATGTGGTTGTCTAGCACCCCCTTATTGACTGGAGAGAAGCTTATGCCATTTATTCCGGTTGTGATGGCTGGAGGTTCAGGAACCCGTCTCTGGCCATTATCGCGACAGCTTTACCCCAAGCAGTTTCTTCCGTTGCTGGGTCAGGCAACCATGCTGCAGGAAACTTGCATGCGCATGGAGGGGATGAATCACCTTCCACCTATGTTTATATGTGGTGAAGATCATCGCTTTATTGTGGCTGAGCAGCTGCGTTTTTTAACTGATCGCTTAGGAAAAATTTTGCTGGAACCTGGGGGCCGCAATACTGCCCCAGCAGTTGCATTAGCTGCTTGCTATGCGTTAGATAAGGCAGTTGACGGTGAAGATCCTATATTGCTGGTTCTGGCTGCTGATCATGCCATTCAAGACCCCCAGTCATTTCGCGATGCTGTGACTTCAGCCTTACCATTTGCAGAGCAGGGTAAGCTTGTTACTTTCGGTGTTGTTCCTTCCTCACCCGAAACGGGGTATGGCTATATCAAATGTGCTGAAGTTTCCGAAGAAGGGCCGGCACAGGCTGTTTCAAGCTTTGTGGAAAAACCCTCCTCGGAGCTTGCCGAAGCCTATCTGTCAGAGGGCAACTATCTTTGGAATAGTGGCATGTTCTTATTTCGTGCCAGTCGCTTTCTTGAAGAGTTAGATAAGTACCGTCCTGACATTGCAGCCACATGCCGTAGCGCTATGGCTGATGCTTCAGTTGATTCAGATTTTGTTCGTCCAAATCGTGAGATGTTTCTCCAATGCCCTGAAGATTCTATAGATTACGCAGTTATGGAAAACACCCCTGATGCGGTGGTGGTTCCAATGGCGTGTGGCTGGAGTGATGTTGGTTCCTGGTCTGCTCTATGGGAGGTCTCAGATAAAGATAGCCAAGGCAATACCTTTAAGGGGGATGTTCTGGCATTAGATACTCACAATTCATATGTTCAGAGTGACAGAAAGCTGATTGCGACAGTAGGATTGATGGATGTAGTGATTGTCGAAAGTGACGACGCCCTCATGGTTGCGGACAAGTCGCGAGTTCAGGAGGTTAAGACCATTGTGGCCAGCCTTCGTGAGCAGAGGCGAAGTGAGGCCGATATTCACCGCAAGGTTTTCCGTCCTTGGGGCTACTACGATTCTATTGAGAATGGCCCCCGATTCCAGGTAAAGAGAATTGTAGTGAAGCCTGGCGGAAGACTGTCTTTACAGATGCACCATCATCGAGCTGAACACTGGATTGTGGTCAGTGGCACTGCACTGGTGACTAAAGGTAAGGAAGAATTTCTTCTGTCTGAAAATGAGTCAACATTCATCCCCATCGGCGAGACTCACCGCCTGGAAAATCCGGGAGCAATCCCCCTGGAAATGATAGAGGTACAGTCGGGTTCGTATCTGGGGGAGGATGACATTGTCCGATTTGAAGATATTTATGATCGGCAGTAAATGATCTTCTCCCCCTACTGCTTAATGTCCTGGCCCTTTATAATGCGGCCTTTCTGACGCACAGCCGTAACTCCCATGAACCCATTGGAACGTAAAAGCCTCTTTGGTTTGGCCTCTCTTTATGCCTTTCGCATGGTCGGACTGTTCATGTTGTTGCCTGTGCTGGCACTTTATGCAGGCCAATATGCCGGGAGTTCGGCCTTTCTCGTGGGGCTGGCTTTGGGGGTCTATGGACTGACTCAAGGGGCATTTCAGATACCTTTGGGGTTTCTTTCTGATCGTGTCGGGCGCAAGCCGGTAATTGTTGCTGGTATGTTGCTGTTTCTGGCGGGAAGTCTGCTGGCGGCACTGACGGATTCTATGTGGGGTTTAATAGCGGGCCGTGCCATGCAGGGTGCCGGTGCCGTCGCCAGTACAATTATGGCGTTATTGTCCGATCTCACTACTGAGCAGAATCGCACCAAAGCAATGGCGGCGGTTGGTGGCAGTATCGGCATATCCTTCGCTTTTTCAATGATTTTTGGTCCAATTTTAGCGAGTAAGTGGGGTCTTTCTGGTCTCTTCTGGATTGCGGCACTATTGGCTATAGCAGGCATTCTCATTTTGCTCCTGGTTATACCGACACCGGCAACAATTACTCACAATGCTGAAGCTGAAGCTGTTCCGGAAATGTTTGGGCAGCTGCTTCGCGATGGCGAATTGATGCGCCTTAATTTGGGTATAGGGGTGTTGCACTTTGCCCAGATGGCTAGCTGGGTAGCTGTTCCAGTCCTGCTTGAACAAAACCTGCATTTTCCAAGAGACCAGCACTGGACCATATATCTGGGCGCCATGGGTTTGTCTTTCCTGTGCATGTTGCCCTTCATTATTCTTGCCGAGACAAGGCGCAAGATGAAACCCGTCTTTGTCGCCGCAGTATTTGTTCTGGGAGTTGGCGAAGTGCTGCTGGGCGCTGGCGGTGATCATCGCTGGTTGTTTGTATTCGGTCTGTTTGTTTTTTTTATGGGCTTCAACCTGCTTGAAGCGACATTGCCCTCTCTGGTGAGTAAATCTGCACCGGCTGGTGGGCGAGGAACAGCGATGGGCATTTATTCTACCTGTCAGTTTCTTGGCGCATTTGCTGGTGGTGTTTCCGGTGGCTATGTGGCTCATCACTATGGCTACGAGCAGGTGTTCTGGTTGGCAGTGGGGCTCATCCTGTTGTGGTTGCTGGTGGCACTGACTATGAGGAAGCCGCGTCACTTAAAAAGTCTTGTGGTTCCCCTGCAGCCAGGAGAGTCTATTGTTGCATCAGATTTTGTGGGCAGGGTACCGGGTGTCTTTGATGTGGTGGTTATTCCTGAGCACCGCTTGGCTTATTTCAAAATAGACCACGATCTTTTTAGCTATGCGCCGATGGAAGCGGTTCTCGGGCGCTCTTTGGATCAACCGGTTTAATTCTCTTTGGTTAGATGTTGCACCAATAAAAAAGCCTCTGCTGGCAGAGGCTTTTTTATTGAACGCCACACAATAGGCGCTGTATGTTGTCAAAAGGGGATATCGTCGTCGAAGCTATCAAAGCCGGGGTCAGGCATGTTGTTGGTGTTCGCAGGCGCCTTGTTTTGTGCGGGGCTCTGCTGGGAAGAAGAGGGCATGTCATCGTAACCGGATGCGCCTCCGCGGCTATCCAGCATCTGCATTTCACTGGCGACGATTTCAGTAGTGTAGCGATCTTGGCCGTCCTGCCCTTGCCATTTGCGGGTACGAAGGGAGCCTTCAATATAGACTTTGCTGCCTTTTTTCAGGTATTCAGCTGCAATCTCGGCAAGGCGGTTAAAGAATACCACTCTGTGCCACTCTGTGCGCTCTTGCTGTTGTCCGGACTGTTTATCCTTCCAGGACTCACTGGTCGCCAGAGTAAGGTTGGTCACAGCACCACCACTGGGTAGATAGCGAGTTTCCGGGTCTTTGCCCAAATTGCCAATCAGAATTACCTTGTTAATACCCCGGGCCATGCCTTGCTCCAATCTATAAAATCAAGTGGGGAGTGTACCTTGGAAACCCCTGGCTGTCATGGCGCTGGTCATTAGGAATTTGCCTTAACGCTCGGACGTTCTGACACACGCTGGTGCCAGTCGAGTAGATGCTCACAGGTTGCGGGAATTGACATGCCAGTCCAGACTGCAAAGTCGACAGTGACAATAGCCGTGACATCAGCGACTGAGAAATAACCCTTCACAAAATAGTCTTTATCCCTAAGGTGTTGGTCAATATCCTGGTAAAAATTGGAGATCCGTTGCCTTCCCCGTTCAACCAGAGCTGGAATTTTGTCATAGTCGTGGGGGCCAATGAGCGCGCGCCCTTCAAACCAGTCAGGTCCATTTCTGAACAGGTCGGCAACAGCCTGAAAGCCGTTGGTAAAGCAGATGTTATTCCACATCTCTACCAGACCAATCTCCAGAGCATTTCGTCCAAACAGAGGAGGCTCGGGATACACAGCTTCCAGATAACGACAAATGGCATTGGTCTGGGAGATACAGTTGCCATCGTCCAGTTCAAGAACGGGGACGTCACAATTCGGACTCTTGCGTCGAAAATCCTCTGCAAACTGTTCGCCTTTCATCAGGTTTACCTGGATGCGGGGAAATTCAAGACCTTTCTCCGACAAGAAGATGCTAAGGCGTCGGGGATTGGGAACACCGGGATAATCAAATAGTTTCACGGTCGTGCTCCTGCTGCTGATGAGATATTCATTATTCATGACATCCCTTGTTAATGCACAGGCTTATTTGGCATAGCATGATCAGGCTGACAAAATTCTACAGTAATTGGTTAAAAGGCGTTTTTGTGGAATATGCCTTTAAAGATGGTCAGGAAAATGATTTTCAGGTCCAGCCACAGTGACCAGTTGTTGATGTATTCGAGGTCACATTCCACCCGTTTTTCCATCTTATCCAGTGTGTCTGTAAGTCCTCTGTAACCCCTGATCTGTGCCAGCCCGGTAATGCCGGGTTTCACTTTGTGCCGCCACATGTAGGACTCGACCAGATCTTTGTAATACTCATTATGGGACAGCGCATGTGGTCTAGGGCCGACAATCGACATGCGACCCTGCAACACATTAACAAACTGTGGTAGCTCATCCAGACTGGTGCGGCGTAGAAAAGCACCCAGCTTTGTTACCCGGGGATCGCCCGGTTGTGCCTGGGTAACGGCCCCGTTGGACTCTTCATGGACCTCCATGGAGCGGAATTTATACACTTTAAAGCGCTTGCCATCCCGTCCATGGCGGTATTGCTTGAAAAGAATGGGACCAGGTGAGGTGAGCTTCAATGCCAGGGCAATTAACAGACAGGCCGGCGCGATCAACAGGCAGATAAAGGTACCGATGCAGAGGTCTTCCAGGCGTTTTATCACACGGTTAACACCGCTTAGGGGTGTACAGCTGATGTCGATGGCGTAGTGCCCGACAATGTTGGACACCTTATGATTCAATAATTGAATATCCTCAAAATCAGGAAAAAAACGGATGTCCAGTGTTGAGTGGCGCAGCTCATAGACAATGTCCTTGATAAAACTGCCCATACTCAGAGGTATGTCCAGCCAGATTTCATCTGCTGGGCGCTGACTGAGCTCCGCCATCAAGCGCCCACTTTGCATCCATTGCTCTATCTCTTTTGCCGAAATACAGTCAGTAATCTGGAACCCGGCAAGGCGTAGTTCTTCGAATTTAAAGTTCCCATCAGATGACTGCTTGGAGGGAGAGATAATCAAGATTTTGCGCAGATTTTTGCCCCGGCGTCGCAGACTTCTTAAGTACACATAGTGGCCACTGCGATAACCTGTACCACCGAGCCATACCAGCAACATCGCGTAGGCTATCCACAACCGGGAGAAAGCTTCCGAAGTCTTGGTAAAGACTAAAAAGAAGGCCAGTAGGGCCGTGGTCATGATCAACCCGATACTGTACCGCTTGATAATCGGTAGTAAATTTCTACCCCGCCATGAGTCGTAAACACCTGTCATGGTCAGTGACAACACGAGTAATACTGCTGCACCAGCAGTGAGTACCTGATAGTGGGTATTCAACTCGGTTTCGGAAAAACGCAGGTAATGGGCCAGGTTGCTGGCGAGAATAACAATGAAAAAATCGATCAGGGCAATGGCGGGTGCAAAGATAGGTTTTTGGACCGGTGTTGCTGCCATTTAAACGTAGGACCCAAGTTGCAGATGATGGGCCAGCAGCCCCAGGGTTGACTGGGGCGGGGGCCACTCAAATTAATTGTAGCGCTGGAAAACCAGTGTGGCATTGGTGCCGCCAAAACCAAAACTGTTCGACATCACCCGTTGCAGATTGGCGTTATCGATACGTTTTGTGGCAATTGGCAGGTCAGCCGCTTCCGGGTCAAGTGTATCGATGTTGGCAGAAGCGCAGATAAAGTTTCTTTCCATCATCAGGAGGCTGAATACAGCCTCCTGAACACCTGCCGCACCCAGACCATGGCCTGACAACGATTTGGTAGAACTGATGGGGGGAACCTTATCTCCAAAGGTTTCACGGATTGCCTTGAGTTCCTGCAAGTCACCAACAGGGGTGCTGGTCCCATGGGTATTGATGTAGTCGATACTGCCTTCTGTGGTGGCCATGGCCATTTTCATGCAGCGCACGGCACCTTCACCAGAAGGCGCGACCATGTCATAGCCATCAGAGGTGGAACCATAGCCCACAAGTTCTGCGTAGATTTTTGCGCCACGCGCCAGAGCATGCTCCAGTTCTTCAACCACGAGGCAGCCGGCACCCACACCCGGGACAAAACCGTCTCTATCTGCATCGTAGGCGCGAGATGCCTTTTCGGGGGTGTCATTGTATTTGCTGGAAAGTGCGCCCATGGCATCAAACATGCCGGCCATAGACCAGTGCATTTCTTCAGCGCCACCGGCAAACACGACATCCTGTTTGCCCATCTGAATGAGCTCCATGGCGTGGCCGATACTGTGCGCACTGGTGGCACAGGCCGATGCGATCGAATAGTTGGTGCCTTTGATCTTGAAAGGCGTCGCAAGGCAGGCAGATACTGTGCTTGCCATGATTTGTGTGACTCGGTAGGGGCCGGCTTTCTTGATTCCGCGTTCGCGCATGACATCAATGGTATCGGTAAACATCTGGCCCGATACACCACCGGAGCCCATGACAAGACCTGTGCGAACGTTGGAGACCTGATTTTCTTCAAGGCCAGAATCGGCAATAGCTCTGTCCATGGCGATGTAGCCGTAGGCGGCCGACGGGCCCATAAACCGCATCACTTTGCGGTCAATGTGTTCTGCAGGGTCAAGATCCAGTGTGGCGGCAACATTACAGCGCAGGCCCATTTCATGGAAGTCTTCACGAAAGACGATGCCGGAACGGCAATCCAGCAGGGACTGAGTGACTGTTTCTTTGTCATTCCCGAGACAGGAAACAATACCCATTCCGGTAATTACCACGCGTTTCATCGGTTACTCCCCATGCCGGCTACTAAGTCCGTTAATTGTAATAGATAGGATTAAAAGTTGTCAGTGGATTCAAACAGGCCAACGCGAAGATCTTTTGCAGTATAGATCTCTCGACCATCCACAAACACTTTGCCGTCTGCGATAGCCATTTTCAGCTTTCTCTCGACGATGCGTGAGATATCAATCTGATAGCTGACCATTTCAGCATCAGGCAGAATCTGGCCGAAAAACTTCACTTCTCCGGCCCCGAGGGCACGACCGCGACCCGGGTTGCCTTTCCATGCCAGAAAGAAACCGGTCAGTTGCCACATGGCATCGAGTCCAAGGCAGCCCGGCATCACAGGGTCCCCGTGAAAGTGGCAGCCAAAGAACCAGAGATCCTTGCGAATATCCAGTTCGGCTTTAATCAGACCTTTTCCGTACTCGCCTTCGCCGGCATGAATACGGGTGATTCTGTCCACCATCAGCATATTATCGGCCGGCAGTTTGGCATTGCCTTCGCCGAAGAGGTCGCCGTTGCTGCACGCCACGATTTCTTCGCGGGTATAGGCATTTTGCGACTGTGGAACAAAAATGGTCATGGGATAAATAGCCTTTGGTGTGTGGTTGGTTTCTCTTTGAGGGGCGAATTTTAGCCGATATCCCTGTTAAGTCCAGAAGAACCGGGTCCTACATAAGTCTCATCTTTTGCTGAGCCGCAATGATGAAATCAAGAATGAAACAAAAAACATAACTTAGGGTAGGTGCAGAAATCAGAACGTACGGCTCAGGGAGAAATCAGCCAGCTCAGACATGGCGTTCAATTCCGCAGAGACAGACATGCATGCCAAACAGCTTTTAGCCTCGTTCGCATGGTGTTGTGCACGCTGCATGGTGTAATCAAGGGCACCGCAACGCTGTATGGTGCTGATAATGGCGTCGAGGTGTTCCAAACCGCCTTCACTGATGGCTGAGCGAATCAGTTCTGTCTCTTCAGCTGAGCTATTCTGCATCGCGTAAATCAGTGGCAGGGTGGGTTTCCCTTCCGCCAGATCATCGCCGACATTCTTTCCCAATGCCTCTGTAGTGCCGTTGTAGTCCAGCGCGTCATCCACTAATTGAAACGCCATGCCGAGATGATAGCCGTAGCGACGCATGGCTTCGCAACCGTTTTGATCCGCCCCGGCCAGAACTGCGCCCGTATGGGCTGCAGCCTCAAACAGTTGGGCGGTTTTTTTGCGAATAACTTCTTCGTAGGCCTGCTCAGTGGTATCCGGGTTGCCCGCATTGATCAGCTGCTGGACTTCTCCTTCAGATATGATGTTGGTGGTGTCGGCAATGATGCGCATGATTTCCATATTGCCAATGCCGACCAGCATCTGAAAGGCTCTGGAATAGAGGAAATCACCCACCAGTACACTGGGAGCGTTGCCAAAACGGGCATTGGCAGTGGCGCGGCCGCGACGCAGGTCAGAGGTGTCGACAACATCGTCGTGGAGCAGCGTAGCGGTATGAATAAATTCAATGATGGCAGCCAGTGAAATATGGTTGTCACCACGGTAGCCGCAGCTGTTGGCGGCCAGCAATACCAGTAAAGGTCTCAACCTTTTGCCGCCGGCATCGATAATGTACTGACCGATGTTCTCCACCAGTCCCACGTCTGAATAAAGCTGGTTAACAATCAGTTCGTTGACTTGGTCAAACTGGGTTTTGACCACTTCATGAAATGGCAGCATGCCGAAGCCTTGTGTTTAAGTTGATTATCGGGGCGGGATAGGTAATGGCTGCTCGCAAATAAGGTGCGAAGGCATCCTAGTGAGCGTCGTTAAAACTGTCAAGTGAAGAGCTCCCGACAGCCTGTTTTCAGGGCATTTGCCTATTGCGATAGATATCACTTTCACTTAGAATTGCCGCCCTCGCAAAACCGGCCGTGGAGAAATCGTTCTTCCGGCTTAGAACAGGCATGAGCGATTACGGAGCACTATATGTACGCAGTCATTAAAAGCGGTGGCAAACAGCACCGGGTACAGGAAGGGGAATACCTTCGCTTGGAGAAGCTGGAAGTTCCTACCGGAGAAAGTATCGATTTCAACGAGGTGTTGTTAGTTGCAGACGGCGACAACATCAAGATTGGCGCCCCTCTGGTTGAGGGCGGCAAGGTAACTGCTGAGGTATTGAGTCACGGCCGTGGGGACAAGGTAAAAATTATCAAGTTCAAACGCCGCAAGCACTACCGCAACCAAATGGGCCACCGTCAGTGGTATACCGAAGTTAAAATTACCGGCATCAGTGCTGGCTAATCGAAAATAGGAGAATATCATGGCTCACAAGAAAGCTGGTGGTAGTACCCGTAACGGACGCGATTCCGAAAGTAAACGTCTTGGCGTCAAGCGCTTTGGCGGTGAGCAGGTTACTGCAGGCAACATCATTGTTCGTCAGCGTGGTACCAAGTTTCATGCGGGTAACAACGTTAGCATTGGTCGCGATCACACCATTTTTGCGACTGCTGACGGCGAAGTGCAGTTCACAGTTAAAGGTCCTAACAACCGCAGATATGTGAATGTAGTTTCTGCCTAAGACCTGAAGCTACTGAAAAACCCCGCTTAGGCGGGGTTTTTTTGTGTTTGCAGTTACAATTCAAGCAATTGTGAATAGCAATTTATTAAATTGGCTGACTCCTGGGGAGCGGCCTTCCCTGGATAGAGAGCACGGTATACTGCTGCTATGAAATTTGTCGATGAAACTTCCATTCACGTTCAAGCGGGTAAGGGTGGCAATGGCTGCCTGAGTTTTCGTCGTGAAAAATTTATTGCCAAGGGTGGCCCCGATGGAGGGGACGGTGGCGATGGCGGTTCGGTTTATCTCGAAGGTGATGTGAATCTCAACACCCTGGTAGACTATCGATTCCAGCGAGGTTTCCAGGCTCAGAATGGTCAGGGCGGGGGCAGCCGCAATTGTACCGGGCGTGCCGGTGAAGACCTGATCTTGAAAGTACCGGTCGGTACCACGGTCATCGATGAAGATACTGAAGAGGTGCTGGGAGATATAACCGAACCGGAACAGCGGTTGATGGTGGCCCACGGAGGCTATCACGGCCTGGGAAATACCCGCTTCAAGTCGAGTACTAACCGTGCACCCCGACAGACTTCGCCGGGCAAAGAGGGCGAAGCTCGCAGACTTCGCTTGGAGCTAAAGGTGTTGGCTGATGTAGGGTTGGTAGGTCTGCCCAACGCGGGGAAATCGACATTCATCCGGGCTGTTTCTGCCGCCACACCCAAAGTGGCGGATTATCCCTTTACTACCCTGGTGCCCAACCTCGGTGTAGTGCAGCCCCACAAGTACCGCAGTTTTGTGATTGCAGATGTGCCAGGACTGGTGGAGGGGGCTGCCGAAGGCGCCGGCCTCGGGATCCGTTTTTTGAAGCATCTCACCCGAACCCGTTTATTGCTCCATCTTGTGGATATGGCTCCGCCAGATGCTTCGGACCCGGCAGATAACGTTTCCATTATCGAGGATGAACTGGATCGTTTCAGCCCTACGCTCTGGAGTCGGGAGCGCTGGCTGGTGCTTAACAAGGTGGATCTTTTACCAGAGGAAGAGCGGGATCGGCGCTGTAAAGCGGTGATTGAAAATCTGGACTGGCAGGGCCCCGTGTACCGGGTCAGCGCGCTGTCGGGAGACGGCACCAAACAGTTATGTCATGACATTCTGGAGCATCTGGAAAACTGCTGGGACGAAGAGCGCAACAACCCTGAGGCAGCAGAGAGAGAGATTGCAATGCAGCGCCAGATGCAAGAGGAAGCGAGAGCTCAGATTGAATCCCTGCGCCGCCGCAAAAAAGAAAATGACGACGATGATGACGATGACTTTGACGATGATGATTATGATGTCGAGGTTATCTACAGCCCCTGATATTGCTGTTCTTGGCGAGTAATGCAGATAGGTTATAACCGTAGCCAAAGATTATTTATGAGCGACAGAAAAGTTGTCCAGAACGCCCGTCGATGGGTGGTGAAAATCGGCAGTGCCCTGTTGACTGCAGATGGCCGGGGGCTTGATCGTGAGTCGATTGGTCAATGGGTTTCCCAGGTGGCTCAGCTTCTCGAGCAGGGTATAGAAGTCGTGATGGTGTCGTCAGGGGCTGTTGCCGAAGGTATGTCGCGCCTGGGTTGGCGAAAGCGTCCATCATCGGTCCACGAGTTACAGGCTGCGGCAGCGGTTGGTCAGATGGGCCTGGTTCAGGCCTATGAGTTTCAGTTTCAGCAATTTAACCGCCATACGGCACAAGTGCTTCTGGATCATGACGACCTGTCCAACCGTGAGCGCTATCTCAACGCCCGTAATACCCTGCAATCTCTGATGAGTTTCGGCGTAGTACCGGTCATCAACGAGAACGATACTGTCGTGACCGATGAGATTCGCTTCGGTGACAATGACAGTCTTGCGGCGATGGTAGCTAATCTGATTGATGCGGATCTGCTCGTGATTTTGACGGATCAACACGGCCTGTACGATGCGGATCCCCGCAAGCATCCCAAGGCCAACCTGATATCTCTGGGTAAAGCCGGTGATCCGTCCCTGGAAGCCCTTGCAGGTGAGGGCGGAGCGCTGGGCAGAGGCGGCATGACGACCAAGCTCAAGGCTGCCCGCCTTGCGGCCAGGTCGGGCGCAAATACACTGATTGTCGGCGGCCGTGCTGAAAATATTCTGACGCGTCTGGCCGAAGGGGAAGAACTGGGCACCCTGTTACTGGCAGAACAGGAACCCATCGCTGCCCGCAAGCAGTGGCTGGCTGGCAGGTTGCAGGTGCGTGGATCGGTTACCCTGGATCGTGGTGCAACACAGGTATTGCAACAGCAGGGCAAGAGCCTGCTTCCTGTGGGGGTCAAATTTGTCGTTGGTGATTTTCATCGCGGCGATCTGGTGCGATGCGTTGATGAAGAGGGCAATGAAATTGCCCGGGGTCTGATCAATTACAGCGCGGCAGAGAGCAGGAAGATCATTGGCAAAAACAGTGAGCTGATCAGCAGTATCCTGGGTTATTGTGATCACAAGGAGTTGATTCACAGGGATAATCTGGTGTTGGTATAGACCGCCGGAGTTGTTAGCGGGGTGGATCAACCCTCTCATTGCATGAACTGTTAACCCTGAACCAGCCGGCAATGCTGTGGCGATGACGTTTGGCTGTCAGCACTTCATGGGGAAACTCCTCGCTGAGGAACACAACCAGTGTCCCGTAGGCTGGCGTCACCTTCACCACTTCTTCATCCGAGTCAATGTCGTAGATTACCAACTCACCACCATCTTCCGGCAACCAGCCGGGGTTGAGGTAAGTGACGACGGAAAGGCGGCGATTAGCCTGTCCCCGAAAGGCATCCAGGTGTTTGCGATAGAAGTCGCCGGGCTGATAACGGGCAAAATGGCTTTCAAAAGAAAACAGTCCCAGAAAAAGGTGCTGGTTGAGATGCTGCTGCAATCCATCTGTCCACTTAAGCCAGTCATACTCTGCGGGGCTTTGCCCCTCGATCCAGCAGATTTCGTCCCGGCGTACAAACTGGTTTAGAGTCAGGTCATTCTGCCGCCCTATACCCGCCTCATTGTAGGCGTTGCTATCCAGGTCCATGACCTGATTAAACAGACTTGCGGCCAGAGTGTCGGGGAGAGCATTGGGGATTACTGCGTACCCCTGGTGACTGAGGTCGTTTGCAATACGGGAAAAAAGTAAGTCATCGGGCGATGACGGGGGTGGGGTGATTGCCAGCATGGACGCATAGCCTCTTGAGCGGTGGCGGATTATTGGAGAGTTGTCCTGTTCTTGTAAACCTTTTTTAGTGGTGGGCGTGATGATGTGGATTTGGAGGAAAACTTGATGTTAGAACTGCGCAAAAATTTTTTACTTGTGCTTTATAAGCAATCATCATATATAAGCTTAACAAGGGTGCACGAGCTAATTCTCGATTTTTCAACAGCTCGCGCCGTACGCCCAGTTATCCCATCAATCCCGGTCATATCATGAAAAGTGTGGTTCACGAATTAGCACGTATCGTCCAGACAGTGGCGATGGCTGATTTGCCCATTGATCAGGTAAATCTCATTGTGGAATCCATCAGTGAGACCATGGCTGTGGATGTGTGCAGTCTCTATCTGGCCAACGAAAAGCAGGAAATGATGTTGCTGGCCTCCCACGGGCTTTCGGCTAAAGCCGTGCGTCGGGTCAAATTGCCACCGGGAAAAGGCCTGGTGGGATTGGTAGCTTCCAGTCGACACCCTCTGAACCTCGCCGATGGCGAACTTCATCCTAATTATTATTACATCGCGGAAACCCAGGAAGAGCGCTTTCACAGTTTTTGCGGTGTGCCCATTGTGCATACCGGTAAGGTTGTCGGTGTTCTGGTCGTGCAGGGGCGTGAAATCCGCCAACTGTCAGATGAAGAGCAGGGCTTCCTGGTCACATTGGCAGCTCATCTGGCATTGCTGCTGGGCAACAGCCCATTGGCCCATGGAGATATGGTCGGCTACAACGAGCGTATCAGTGGTGTGAAGGGTGCTCCGGGTATTGGTATTGGTCATATCAAGCTCAGCGATCACGGTGAGCTTTATTCGGTGGTCGACACGCCCTGCGAGGATATTCCGGGTGCGCAGCAAGACTGGCAGCAACTATTGGCCGTGGTTAGAGCCCAGATTGACCATGAGCGAGAGTCGCTGGGCACAGAAATTACCGGCAGCGTTGCGGGTATTTTCAGCGCCTACAAAATGCTTCTGGAAGATCCTGCATTTGTCACCTATGTTGAAGCCGGCATTGAAAAAGGCAACTGGTTGCCGGGTGCCCTGCGGCAGGCCATTCAACATTTTGCCGAATTGTTTCTGGCCATGGACGATCCTTATCTGAAGGCCCGTCACGAAGATGTCCATCACCTTGGCAACAAGTTGTTCAATGCCTGGCGTGGTATTAAGCCGGTAGAAGTTCCCCCGGATATGGATATTGTGCTGGTAGGGCCACAGGTTAGTGTTTCAGATATTGCTGCTGTGCCCTCCGAGCGTTTGGTCGGCCTGGTCTGTTTTGAGGGGTCGGGGCTTTCGCATACCGCTGTGCTGGCCAATGCTCTGGGTATCCCCGCTGTAATGGGCACGGGTCGTATCCGCCGGCTGGTGGATCAGGCCAGTATTATCGTCGATGGTAACAATGGCCAGGTAACCCTCAATCCAGGGGATATGGTGATCGCCGAGTATCAGCGCCTCGCCAACGACCGACGGTCGTTGATGAAGCAGTTGGAGAAGCTGCGTGAGTTGCCATCTGTTACCCCTGACGGTAAGGAAGTTACGCTTTATACCAACACGGGTCTGCTTGCCGATATCAGCCCTGGGCTGCACAACGGTGCCCAGGGTGTGGGGCTCTACCGCACAGAAATTCCCTTTATGGTGCACGACAGCTTCCCCTCCGAGGAAGAGCAGGTGAATGTCTATCGGCAGGTACTTGAGGCCTATAAAAACAAGCCGGTCTACATGCGTACACTGGATATCGGCGGCGATAAACCCTTGCCATACTTCCCGGTAGACAATGAGGAAAATCCGGCGTTGGGTTGGCGTGGTATTCGTTTTACGCTGGATAACAGCCAGTTGCTCATGACCCAGGTGCGCGCCATGATTCGCGCAGCTGGTGAAAATGAAGGGCTGAGAATCCTGTTGCCGATGGTCAGTTCCACCAGTGAACTCGATGATTTTCTGCAGTTGCTAGAAGATGCCATTACCCAACTGGAAGCAGAGGGCTTGTCGATATTGCGTCCCCTGCTGGGGGTGATGGTGGAGGTGCCAGCGGCCATTTCACAGATCCCGTTCTGGGCGGAGAAGCTCGATTTTATTTCCATCGGCTCCAACGACCTGAGTCAGTATCTGTTGGCCTTGGATCGGGATAATCCCCGTGTTTCGGGTCGCTATGATCATGTGCATCCTGCCGTGCTGGTTGAGATCAACCGGATTCTTGACTTGGCATCAAAGCACAACCTGTCGGTCAGTCTGTGTGGTGAAATGGCAGCAGACCCGGTGGCTGTGGTGCTGCTTCTGGGCATGGGGTTGCGAACCCTGAGTATGAGTGCTGCCAAATTGCCCCAGGTAAAATGGTTGATTCGCAGCCTGCCACTGAACATGGCCGAAGAGCTGGCATCCCGGGCCCTGACCTGCCCCTACCCAGCAGAAATTCGTGAAATGGTTCGAACTGAGCTGGAGGAGCTGGGGTTGCAGGACCTGTTCAGCTGATGCTCCGGTCACACCAAAAGCGGTTATTGGCAAGGTTCGATAGCAGCTATTCCTGATGTTCTTGCTATGCTGAAGAAATGAACTTTTCCCGTAAAACCCGGATAGGGCAAATTACCTGATTGACCCATAACTAATTCGGAAATCTATATGACAAACCTGTTGCTGGTAGTAGATAGCCTGTCTGATATTCAAGGCCTGGGCATCGATGACCGTGTCATTACTTTTGAGCAGTACCTTGAAGAACATCCCAAGAAGGGAGAAAAAAAGCTCAGCCTGATCAACCTCTGTGACAGTGAAAAATACCTGAGTCGCGGTTATTACTGCTCCCTGTTGGCCGAGGCCAGGGGGCATCGCGTTCTGCCTTCGGTCAACACTATCAATGATCTGCGCAGCAAGCTGCTGTATATGTCACGCATTACCGGCGAATTGCTGCTGGCGGGATCAAATGCTGGCAAGAGTGGCGAACGCAAGACCTTCTACGTCAATTTTGGCATTGCATCTGACCCTACCTTTTCCAAGTTTGGTCAACGGCTTTTTTCTGTCTACCCGGTGCCCATTCTGAAAGTGGTGTTGTTCTGGGATGACGTGTGGCAAATCAAGAGTATCTCCCCGATTTCCCTGAACCGGTTGCCGAAAGCAGAACGCGGCAAAGTGGTTGAGGCACTGCTCAAGTTCAACGAAAAGCGCTGGCAAAGCCCGAAAAAGAAAAAGGCCTACCGGTGGGAATTGGGGATACTGATCGACCCCGCGGAGGCGTTACCGCCCAGTAATAAGGAGGCCCTAAACCGCTTTGTCAAAGCTGCAGCCAAATGCAATATCAATGCGGAGCTAATCACCGCAAAGGACTACCACCGTTTGGAAGAATACGATGGCCTGTTTATTCGGGAGACCACGGCCATCGATCACCACACCTTCCGTTTCGCCCGCAAGGCAGAAATTGAAGGCATGGTTGTTATTGATGACCCCACCTCCATCCTGCGCTGCTGCAATAAAGTTTTCCTTCAGGATGCCTTCACCTACAAAGGGGTGCCCTCACTGAAAACGACGGTTCTGTCGGCCCACGACCAGGAAGACTTGGACCAGGTGGAGAAGGAGTTTGGTTACCCGGTGGTGCTGAAAGTGCCGGAGGGTTCTTTCTCCAAGGGGGTGTTCAAGGCTAATAATCGGGAAGAGCTTTCGGCCCATCTCGAAGAACTTTTAAAAACAACCGCGTTGGTGTTAGTGCAGGAGTATCTGTATACCGAATATGACTGGCGAATAGGCGTGTTCAATCACCGACCACTGTACGCGTGCCGCTATTACATGGCACGTAACCATTGGCAAATTTATAACCATGACAGTAAGCGGTTCAGCTCAGGTGGATTTGAAACCCTGCCGACTTATGAAGCGCCTCGGGAAGTACTGGATGCAGCCTTGCGGGCAGCCAAGGTCATTGGCAGCGGCCTCTACGGTGTTGATATCAAACAGCAGGGTAAGCAGGCCTATGTCATTGAGATTAACGATAACCCAAATATCGATCACAAGATTGAAGATGTCTACCTGGGTGATGAACTGTACATGCTGGTGATGACCGAAATTGCCAGGCGACTTGAGCTGAAAGGGCGATAACAGGGTTTGCGGGCACAAAAAAACCGGCTCAAGGCCGGTTTTTTCATGCCTGGAAGCTTGTTGCTTCCAGTTTTTTTGCTTCAGTAAGCTTAGCCAGCAGCCAGCGCTTTAACCTGAGCATTCAGACGGCTCTTATGACGAGCAGCCTTGTTCTTGTGAATGATGCCTTTGTCAGCCATACGGTCAATGACCGGCACGGCAGCTGCGTAGGCTGCCTGGGCTGCTTCCACTTCACCGCTGGCAATAGCAGCATTGGTTTTCTTGATATAAGTGCGAACCATGGAACGCAGGCCGGCGTTGTGCTGACGACGCTTTTCGTTTTGTTTCGCACGTTTGCGTGCTTGGGGTGAGTTAGCCACCTGTGTGCTCCTCTCAAAATGAGTCCGAATTCAAGGCGCGGGAATATACAGGGTTTATCCCCATAGATCAACAAAATACCCCGATTTGTAAGTGCAGTATTGCGGCCATTGTAGTGGGCTTGCCGACTCTGGAGGATATCGCCGCCGAGGGCATGCCTGTCGCTACCATCCAGCCCATAAAGCCTCTATGATTTGGGCTTCTTTCGGCAGGCTTTCGCGAACAGGCGACATTTGTTTTGCAGCATCATGACGACGACCAGAAACAGGCTGTGCGGGGTAACACTGAATCCCTCTCCAGGCTGAGCGCCAAGCCTGCATCCGCAGCCAAACCGGCTCCCGGCCTGTTGCGATCCAGCGGTGTCGTGGGCGCCATGACCATGTTGTCCAGAGTGCTGGGGCTGGCCCGCGATATCGTGTTTGCCAGGATCATTGGTGCCGATGCTCTCGCAGACGCTTTTTTTGTTGCCTTTAAAATACCAAACTTCTTCCGGCGCCTGTTTGCAGAGGGCGCTTTTTCCCAGGCTTTTGTTCCGGTGTTGGGGGAATACCGGGAAAAGGGTAGCCCTGCGGCAGTCAAGGCGCTGATTGACAGCGTTGCCGGTGTGCTGGGCTCGGTGCTGGTAACCCTGACATTGATCGTCGTTCTGGCCTCGCCGCTGGTCACAGGACTCTTTGCTTTCGGCTTCTGGCTGGATTATCCCGATAAATTTGCTGCCGCCAGCAGTATGTTGCGCATTACTTTTCCGTATCTGTTGCTGATTTCCCTGACGGGCCTGGCCGGGGCCGTGCTCAACAGCTATGACCGTTTTGCGGTTCCAGCCTTCACGCCGGTATTGCTGAATGTGACGCTGATTGCTGCGGCCCTGTTAGCGGCCCCCTGGTTTGACACGCCGGTTTTTGCCCTGGCCTGGGGTGTATTGGCGGCGGGGGTGGTGCAGTTACTGTTTCAGTTGCCTTTTCTGGCTCGTATTCACATGGTGCCTTCACCGCGGGTGGACTGGCGTGACGACGGTGTCAGGCGCATTCTGAAGTTGATGGCCCCGGCAATATTCGGGGTGTCGGTCAGCCAGATCAACCTGCTTCTCGATACCATGATTGCCTCTTTTCTGCCAACGGGTAGCATCTCCTGGCTGTATTACTCAGACCGCCTGTCGGAGTTGCCTCTGGGCGTTTTCGGGGTGGCGATTGCCACGGTAATCCTGCCCAGCCTGTCCCGTCAGCATGCTGCGGCAGCCCCAGAGGTGTTCAACCGAACACTGAATTGGGCTTTGCGCATGATACTGTTAATTGCCGTGCCCGCTTCAATCGCGCTCATTATCCTTGCAGAGCCTATTTTGCTGTCCCTGTTTTACTACGGGGAGGTGATCACGACGCGGGATATGGCCATGGCTACATTAAGCTTGCGAGCTTACGCACTGGGGTTGATCGCGTTCATGTTGATCAAGGTGCTGGCTCCCGGGTACTACGCCCGCCAGGATATGAAAACTCCGGTCAAAATTGGTGTTATTGCACTGCTGACCAATATGGGCTTGAACATCGCTTTTGCTGTACCTCTGCACATCTACTGGGGTATTGGCCATGTTGGTCTGGCGCTGGCGACATCTCTGGCGGCCATGCTGAATGCCGGGTTGTTATTCAGTGGGCTGCGCACACGGAATGTGTTCACTCCTGAAGCTGGTTGGTGGCGATTTGCAATGACACTGATGTTTGCCAGCGGCGTCATGGCACTGCTGCTGTTTGGTTACGATTATTACCTGAATGACTGGCCGATGTGGGCATGGTGGCAGAGGGGTGCGTGGTTGGCCGTTATTTGTGGGTCCGGCGCACTGGTCTATGCCATTTGCCTGTTTTTGGGTGGCTTGCGCTATTCCCATATTCGACATCGGGTGAATTGATAACGCTGCGCACAGACTGCTTTCGGGTCGGTTTCCCGCTGGAATAAAGTGTGTTCAGCACTATGCCCAGTGCCTGTTTTCGCCTATGCGGCTGGGTTATACTCCCGCCTTCATTTTTTCAGGGATAACCGCCAGTGGTTGGGGACCGGTGACCGGGACAAAATTACAGTTTATTCGCGGATTGCATAATCTCCGACCTGAGCATCAGGGCTGTGTTGCGACCATAGGATCGTTTGATGGCGTCCACAAGGGACACAGCGCCATCCTGCGACAGCTGAAAGATAAGGCCGCACAATACGGACTGCCATCAGTGGTCATTATTTTTGAGCCCCAACCCCAGGAATATTTCTCCGGGGAGCAGGCTCCGGCACGATTGATGCGGTTGCGAGAAAAAATCGAAGCCCTGCTGGAAGCGGGTGTTGACCGTATTCTTTGTCTGCAGTTTAACCGCCTGCTGAGAAGCCTGTCGGCTCAGCAATTCATTGATCAGGTGTTGTTGCAGGGGTTGGGCATTCGCTGTCTGGTGGTCGGTGATGATTTCTGTTTTGGCCATGACCGCAGTGGCAATTTCGGCTTGCTGCAACAGGTAGGAAGCGCGAAAGGGTTTGAGGTAATTGATACCGAAACTCTGGAATATGACGGAGAGCGCATCAGTAGTACCCGTGTTCGAGAGGCCCTGGATCAGGGTGACTTTCAACTCGCCAGTTTCCTGTTGGGCCGCCCCTATCGAATTTCAGGGCGGGTGGTTTATGGGCAGAGGCTGGGCAGGCAGCTGGGTATTCCCACTGCCAATGTGCAATTGAACCGGTATCGGGCGCCATTGAGTGGCGTCTATGTGGTCGAGGTTTTTGTAGGTCCGGACTGTTTGCCCGGCGTGGCCAATGTGGGCGTAAGACCCACTGTGGGCGACCTCGTGAAGCCGGTGTTGGAAATACATCTCCTGGATTTTGATGGGTCGCTATATGGCCGCAGAATCCAGGTGGAATTTAAGTATAAAGTGCGTGACGAACGTAAGTTCGACTCGCTGGATAAAATGGTAGAAGAAATTCACAACGATATTGCAGTGGCTCGGCAATACTTTGCCGATCACTCGGTTGATGCTGGTAAAACATGACTGACTATAAAACGACGTTAAATCTTCCTTCCACAGACTTTCCCATGAAAGCGAACCTGGCTCAGCGCGAGCCGGTCATGCTCAAGGCCTGGCAGGATACGGGGTTGTATCAGAAAGTGCGCGAGCAACGCCATGGCAGAGAGAAATTTATCCTGCATGACGGCCCCCCCTACGCCAATGGTGATATTCATATCGGCCACTCTGTTAACAAGGTTCTGAAGGACATAGTCGTCAAGTCGCGCACGCTGGGTGGTTACGATGCGCCTTACGTGCCCGGATGGGATTGCCACGGATTGCCCATTGAGCATCAGGTGGAGAAGAAAATCGGCAAGGCGGGCGTTAAGGTCGATCACCACACCTTCCGCCAGAAATGTCGTGAGTATGCCCGTCGCCAGGTCGATGGCCAGATGAAGGATTTTGTTCGCCTGGGAGTTTTAGGCGACTGGGACAATCCTTATCTGACCATGGACGCCAAATTTGAGGCCGACATCATCCGCGCGCTGGGGAAAATCATTGAAAATGGACATCTGGTGCGTGGCTTCAAACCGGTGTATTGGAGTGTGGTTGGAGCTTCAGCCTTGGCGGAAGCCGAGGTGGAGTACCAGGATAAAACATCTTTTTCTATCGATGTAGCCTTTCCAGTAGTTGATCTGGCCGCATTCACCGAAGCAATGGGTGACGTAAAAGGTGAGGGTGAGGTTGCGGTTGTTATCTGGACGACAACGCCCTGGACGCTGCCTTCCAACCAGGCTGTCAGTATTCATCCGGACCTCGATTACGTACTGGTGCAGTGTGATGCCGACTGTGGGGTTGCCCGTTACTTCCTGGCAGAGGAACTGCTGGAATCGGTCATGGCCCGTTGGGGTGTGACTGACTATCAGGTGGTGGGTAGGGCTAAGGGTAGCCAATTTGAAAACCTGTTGTTGCAGCATCCCTTTTACGACCGTCAGGTGCCTGTGTTGCTGGGTGATCATGTCACCACAGAAGCCGGTACGGGCTGTGTACATACTGCCCCCGATCACGGTATGGACGACTTCCTGGTGGGTGGAAAGTATGGCATTGGCACCCTCAATTACATCGACGACCACGGCTGCTTCCGGGATAGCGTTGAGATTTTTGCCGGTGAGCACGTCTACAAAGTCGATGAGCAGGTGGTTGAGCTGTTGCGTGAGCGGGGCAAGTTGCTGTCCTGTGGAAAAATCACCCACAGTTATGCCCACTGCTGGCGAACCAAAACACCCCTTATCTACCGAGCGACCCCACAGTGGTTTATCGGCATGCACCAAAACGGCTTGCTGGATAAAGCGAAAGAAGCAGTCAAAGGTGTAACTTGGCACCCCTCCTGGGGGCAGGCGCGTATTGAAGCGATGTTGGAAAACAGCCCGGACTGGTGTATTTCACGACAGCGTACCTGGGGAGTGCCCATTACCCTGTTTGTGCATAAGGAAACAGGCGAGATTCATCCTGATACGCCAACGCTGATTGAGGCCGTGGCGAAGCGGATTGAAGAGGGTGGTATTGATGCCTGGTATGACCTGGATGCCGAAGATCTGCTAGGCGCTGATGCTGATCAGTACAGCAAAGTGACAGATACACTGGATGTTTGGTTTGATTCCGGTGTGACCCACTCTGCAGTGTTGGATGCCCGCGAGCAATTACGCTATCCGGCGGATTTGTACCTGGAGGGTTCTGATCAACACCGTGGCTGGTTCCAGTCCTCGTTGAAAACGGCCATTGCGATAAAGGGCAATGCTCCCTACAAAGCGGTTCTCACCCATGGATTCACGGTGGACGCGGATGGCCGCAAGATGTCCAAATCCCTGGGTAATGTCATGTCACCTCAGCAGGTTGTCAATGAGTTGGGTGCGGATGTTCTGCGTTTATGGGTGGCGGCGACCGATTTCAGCGGTGAAATGAGCGTTTCGGATGAAATTCTCAAGCGTACCGCTGACTCCTATCGCCGTATCCGCAATACCGCCCGATTCCTACTCTCAAACCTGGATGGTTTCGATCCCGGTACTGACCTGGTATCCATTGATGAAATGCTTGCTTTGGACCAGTGGGCCGTAAGGCGCGCAGCCAAGCTACAGGCAGAGATTGTTGCCGCTTATGAAAGTTACCAGTTTCACCATATTTACCAGAAATTGCACAACTTCTGCGTGACGGATATGGGAGGCTTCTATCTGAATATCATCAAGGATCGTCAATATACCTGCCAGAAGGATTCGCTGGCGCGCCGTTCTGCTCAGTCTGCCATTTACCACATCGCTGAAGCCTTTGTGCGCTGGATAGCGCCTATCCTGAGTTTCACTGCTGATGAGATCTGGAGCTATATCCCGGGTGAACGTCACGACTCCGTATTCCTTCAGGAATGGTGGGCATTACCCAAGGTAGAGGAAGGTGGTATTTCTGATACAGATTGGGCGCTGATCTCAAAGGCGCGTAATGCCGTCAACAAAGTACTGGAAGGCAAGAAAGAGGTTGGCATCCAGAAGACGCTGGAAGCGGAAGTCCGCCTGTACGCGGAGGCCGAGTTGGAAACTGCGTTGGCGAAGCTGGGCGCTGAGTTGCGCTTTGTGCTAATTACGTCTGAAGCTCTGGTTAAACCTCTCAGTGAAGCCGGTAATGCCGAAACCACAGAGTTGGAGGGCCTTAAGCTTTCCGTCGAGAAAACCGGCTATGAAAAATGTGTGCGCTGCTGGCACCATCGGTCGGATGTGGGCGCCAATGCTGAGCACCCTGATTTATGTGGGCGCTGTGTTGAAAACGTTGAGGGTGCGGGCGAGCAGCGCCTGTATGCCTGAGTTGGCATCCCAATGACACATCCTGGCTGGTCTGTCATACGCTGGTATTTATTGGCGGTTGTGGTCATTGTCCTTGATCAATGGACCAAGCAGTTGGTCTCAAGCCAATTTCAGTATGGTGAAATCTTGAGAGTGGCGCCGTTCTTTAATCTCACACTGGTACATAATTTAGGCGCTGCATTTAGCTTCCTTAGCGATGCCGGTGGTTGGCAGCGCTGGTTTTTTACCCTGCTCGGTTTTGCTGTTAGCCTCTTTATTATTCTGTGGATGTGGAGAATAAAGCACTCACATAAGCTGCTTGGTATTGCCCTGGCTTTGGTGCTGGGCGGAGCGTTGGGGAATGTATGGGATCGCCTGGTTTTAGGTTATGTTATTGATTTTATTGATATTTATTATCTGGATTATCACTGGCCAGCATTTAATATTGCCGATTCGGCGATTACCTGTGGGGCGATATTACTGATACTGGAAAGCCTGTTGCCCGGAAAAGGTGACGAGCTGGAGGATACAAAACATGAGTGACCTGTCAGATATTTCTGAACTGCCTGTGGGTCCAAATACCAAAGTCACTTTGCACTTTTCCCTTGCGCTGGAAGATGGTTCTGAAGTGGACTCAAACTTTGAAGCCAAGCCGGCAACATTTGTGATTGGCGATGGCAACATGCTGCCGGGTTTTGAGGAAGCACTGTTTGGTCTTCAACCCGGTGAAGAAGCGACTTTTGATATCAGTCCCGAGCAGGGTTTTGGACCCCATAACGCAAGCAATATCCAGCGTTTTTCCCGCAAGGACTTTGACGAGGATGTGGAGCTTGAGCCGGGGTTAATGCTTTCGTTTGCCGATGCAAACCAGGCGGAGTTGCCTGGAGTGGTTGCACAGGTTGACGGCGACATCGTGATGGTCGATTTTAACCATCCACTTGCCGGGCACACGATCACTTTTTTGGTCAAGATTGTCGATGTGGTACCAGCGGTGACCCACTGATGGAGATCAGACTGGCAAATCCCCGAGGGTTCTGTGCCGGAGTAGATCGGGCAATCGATATCGTTAATCGCGCACTGGATATATTTGGCGCACCTATTTACGTCAGACATGAAGTTGTCCACAACAAGTTTGTTGTCGATACGCTGAGACAGCGTGGTGCCGTATTTGTGGATGAGTTAGACGAGATCCCAGATGGTGTGATCGTCGTCTTCAGTGCCCATGGCGTATCCCAGGCTGTAAGAAAAGAAGCGGAACAGCGACAGCTCAAAGTCTTCGATGCCACATGCCCACTGGTGACCAAAGTCCATCTGGAGGTGGTGCGTTACAGCCGGGAAGGGCGCGAATGTGTGCTGATCGGGCACCAGGGGCATCCGGAGGTCGAGGGGACCATGGGACAGTATGATTCCAGTAAGGGTGGCAGTATTTACCTGGTGGAGAATGAAGAGGATGTCTCCACTCTCGAGGTAAAACAACCCTGGCGTTTGTCCTATGTCACTCAAACCACCTTATCCATGGACGATACGGCCAAGGTGATCGATGCCCTGGTGGCCAAATTTCCCGCGATCACCGGGCCGAAAAAGAACGATATCTGTTATGCCACCCAAAACCGGCAGGACGCAGTAAAGCAACTTGCCCTGGAATGTGACCTGGTTCTGGTTGTTGGTTCCCCCAATAGTTCAAACTCTAACCGGCTGAGAGAGTTGGCTCAACGCTGTGGTTCAAATGCCTACCTGATTGATAGGGCAGAGGACATTACCGCCGACTGGTTTAAAGGAAAGCAAAAGGTTGGTGTTACCGCGGGTGCTTCAGCGCCGGAAGTGCTGGTTAAAGATGTTGTAAACACCCTGAAAAAAATGGGTGGTGTCGAGCCCATAGAAGTTGAAGGCAGGGAAGAAAATATCAGTTTTTCCATGCCAAAAGAGCTTCGTTAGAAAAAATTGAGGCATTTTTTTTAAGCCGAAGATGACCGTTTGTCGAGTTTTTCGACCGGCATATCGAAGTCAATAGTGACTCGTCTTGCTATTTGTCCGTCAGTCGGAATGGCGCGAAACACTAAAATTGATTTGCTATAGAGGCGACATGGATAAAAAAACAAGGATTAGGGGCTTCACCATTATTGAACTGATGATCACCATCGCTCTGGTGGCCATCATTTTGGCTTTGGGAGTGCCTTTTTTCAGGACCACGATACTCGAAAACCGGCTTGCTACTGAAACCAATAATTTCATAGCCAGTATTAACCATGCCAGGTCATTGGCGGCTAAGCGGAATCAGTCTGTCACTATGTGTATCAGCTCCGGTGTTGATAGCTCCGGGGTTGGCAGTTGTATGGATTCAGCAATTGGCTGGGAAGAAGGCTGGATTGTTTTCAATGATATAGACAGGGATGGTGTACTTGACTCAGGTGGTGATGAAACTGTGCTGCTGGTGAATGAGCCACTTCCTTCAGGGTATACCTTACATGGAACGTCAGCTTTTGCAGACAAATTGACTTTTCAACCTTTTGGTGAAGTCGATGGCAATAGTCTAGGTTCTTTCCGTCTGTGCTCACCCGATGCTGGTCCTGATAATGAAGATGAGGACGCCAGAGCGAGAAAGATATCCATTAACCTGACAGGTAGAGCTCGGGTGCAAAAAGGTCTGGATAATGATGAAGATTGCCCATAAGCCAATAAATAACTTGTCCCCTTGCTGTGTGAGTGCGCGCAGATCAAATGGTGCCGGTCTGATTGAGGTGCTGATTGCCACGCTAGTGCTATCGGTTGGCATACTGGGTTACGTTGGCCTGCAATTGAACGCAAAACGACTAAATTTTGAGGCTACCCAAAGGACCACAGCTACTTATCTGGCACAAAATTTACTCGAAAGAATGAGGGGCAACCCAAACTCTCTCAACGAGTATGTGGTGGCTGACTTGGACCCTGGAGCTCTGACGGAGCCGACACCTAACTGCACCACCGCCACCTGTACCAATACTCAGCTGGCAGACTTCGATATGTGGGAATGGGATCAGCTGTTAGAGGGCAGTACAGTTTCGGGTGGTCTGATCAATCCCATGGCTTGTGTCACAAATACAGGTAACTTTTTGACAGTGACTATAGTCTGGCAGGGGAAAACGGAATTGGATCAGACTAACGCTCCTGATTGCGGTAATGACAACTTTCCTGATGGGCTGGACATGAGGCAATGGATAACCCTCAATACTTTTGTTGCGGATGTATAAGCTGATGTTGTTAAAAGAGATTCGACGTAAAAGCTTGCCCACTCACTCATGTAAATCTCGTGGTTTTACTCTCATTGAGTTGATGGTAGCGCTGTTGTTGGGACTGCTGTTATCCGGTGCAATTATCAGTGTATTCCTCGAGGGAAAAAATAACTTTGTTCAGGACGATGAGGTAGCAAGGGTTCAGGAAAATGGCCGCTATGCTCTTCGTCTACTTTCTCGGGAAATTGGCATGGCGGGGTTTTTCGGCGGCGAGCCGGACGCTGTTGATGTTAATGGCGGTGCTGTTACCGACAACGATTGTGGCCCTGCAGGTGAAAATTGGTTGCTAGTTGGCTCCACGGTAGAAGACCCCTCAGACCCTACTACCCACATAGCCTCTCCCCTAGAGGTTCTAGATAGCTCGGATGCAAGTACAGACGATTACTACCAGTGTTTAACAGATGGATTGGTGGTAAATGATACGGATATTCTGGTTGTGAAGCGCGTATCGGATTCAGCTGTGATTGTCGATGGAGAGTGGCAGGCTCCTGTTTCTGCACTTGATGCTGATCGTCACTATCTGTGGACCAGTAACCGTGGTCAGGGCACAACTGTACTCAAGCAGGGCAGTGATTATGACTCTGGTGATTTGGCTAGTATCGTCTCAACAGCCAGCGGGTCAGATGTTTGGGAATACAAGGGCGCACTTTTTTATGTGGGCACAGATGAAGAGGTTCCCAGCTTGTGTAAAAAAGAGTTGCAGGATAACGGAGCCGGTATTTCCTCACAACGCTGCCTGGTTCAGGGTATTGAAGATATTCAGTATGAGCTGGGCGTGGATATTGACGGTGACAATGTGCCCGATCAATTCATTTCTGATGACTCCTATCCGCCGGTAGTAGGTGGCGAGGATACCGATGCTATTGTGGCTGTTCGTATCCACGTGCTGATTCGTAGCCTAAATCAGATCAATTCTTTAGAGGCCGCTTCCAAAAGTTTCCGTTTGGGCGGTGGTAAAACGGTTACTACCCCGGTAGATCAGTATTTTCGTATGGCCATGTCGACAACAGTATCCATACGGAATCCGACATCCATAGGTGGTTCATGAGCATGTGTTTAATCAAGGTCTCCAGCCCCCACAACCACCAGCGTGGTGCGGTGCTGTTGATATCCATCGTTTTTTTGCTGCTATTAAGCATCCTGGCGTTGAGTACTATGAAATCCGGGACACTGGAGTACCTAATGGCCGGTAATGAGCAAACCCGGGTTGAAGCCTATGAATTGGCGGCAGCGGTCAATGAATCGGTGATCAGCCGCTGGCAAAAATCCACCGATGGTGGTGTTACGGTTGAGGCGAGTTTTAATACCGACAAAACCCTCTGTAGCGCAGGTCATAGTGATCCGGATGGTGACTGTGATGCGAATACGTTAACCATTGATACAAACCTGTCCACCAAACTGACGGAAACAGGGGCCACCGTTGAATATGCGACGCACTACCTGGCGGAAGGGCCTGCACCGAGAGGCGCTGGCCAGGAAGAAGATGACTGCGCTTTCTACTTCGAGGCTGAAGCAGAGTTTGATAACGCGGCCAACAACCAGGGTGTATCCCACCAGGCTGAAGGGATTTATATTGTCAATCCTGTCGCAAAAGATTGTGTGCAATTGTCCGGGACGAGCGTTGGTGACCTGGATAAATATGGGCATGTACCCATCACCCCATGACGATGTATGGCAAAAATTCAGGGAGGGCGCCCGCTGAGGTGTTTTAGCGTTATGAATAAAACAAGAGCTTTCTTTTTTGTTTCGTTGGTAAGTGCATTACTGGCGGTTCAGGCAAATGCTGATGATACGGAAATCTTTTTCGGTGTGCCTGACGCAACCGATACAGTGCCACCGATGGTGATGTTGTCCCTGGATTGGCGCTCTAACCTGGGAAGTACGATCTGTAATTTCCATACAGACCCGGCAATTGCCGATTGCGACGATGATGATGAGTTAGGAACAGAAATCTATGGGGCATTGGTGGATGAAGGGCGCCTAGTTGACGGTGATACTGTCACGTTGTTCGATGCGCTGAGGGGTGTGCTGCGCGTAGTTTTCAATGAAATTGATACGGAAGGATTTCAGATCGGTTTCATGATGAGTCACCAGCATGAAAATGGTTGTACGGCAACTGATGGTGATTTGGGTGATGATAAAGGCTGTAGTGATGGCGGCTATATTCTGCGCGGTTTTGAGGTGCTGGATGAAACTCCGGAAGGTGTCGCCTCCAAGGAAGAGTTGCTCTCCATCATGGAAAATATCCCTGTTCCCCAGGGTGCCCTGTCTCATTCCTATCAAGGACGGGAGCTGTTTTTTGAATTTTACCGTTACCTCACTGGTGGTGATGTACTGAATGGCCACAAAGGCTGGTCTGACTTCAACAGTGACAGAGTGGGAGGTAAAGGGCACTACAACCTTGATCGGGACTATGAGGCCACTGGCAATAGTTGTGATTTTGACACAGATCGCGGTTGTGAATCTTCCCCACTGGTCGCTGCTAGAAATGTTGATAATAGTGGTGATGTGATATCACCTTGGGTGGTCTGGGATATGGGTATTGAGAACGTGGATGGTGATCAATATATCAGTCCTTATACGGATGGAGACTATACCTGTAGTAAAACCTATACGATCAATTTCCTGTTCCAGGTTTCGAACCAGGATGCGGACTGGAATGACGAGATGTCCGCAGATATTGGTAATGGTGCCGATCAACAGGGCCTGGAATTGGCGGATACATCCGGTGACAACGCTTTCCCGGAAATTATTGCCAAATTGCATAGTCTCGATCACGCCGATAGCTCTGTAGGCGTCAATGTGACCGGTGTTCAGAATGTGACGTCCTTTTTTATTGTCGACCAGGTCAATACCAAAACCCGTGCCTATGCTGAAGCCGGTGGTACCGGCAGTCCATTTGATTCTTCGGAAGATCCGCAACAGTTGCTTGAGGATGTGCGAGCAATTTTCAGAAATATCGCCTCTGTGAGTACCACATTCACGGCCGCTTCGGTTCCTGTGAACGTACAGAACCGTACTGAGTCATTGCCCGATATGTACCTGGCCATTTTTAAAGTGGATGAAGATGGCAAATCCTTTTGGCCGGGGAATGTGAAAAAACTGCAGATCGAAACCGAACTGCTTGAAAATGGCACCACAGCGGTCACCGTGGTAGACGCACTGGGCAACCTTGCTTTTAATACGGAAACAGGTCGAATTGCCGATTCTTCACGGACTTTCTGGACGGATGAGAGTGCAGACGATGTAGTGAATATCACTCCCGATACGACTGAAGTGAGTGGTCGCGATGGTAGTTCCATTACCCGAGGTGGTTCTGGCCATAAACTGCCGGGATACCGGGAAGGGGGTACAGAAACTATCAGTGCCCCGACAGATGCCAACGGCACCTGGGACAATGGTGAAGGGGATGGTCGGCAGTTATTTTTAAGCCCGTCTACTGTGTCGGGTACTGCTGCCGCAGGAAATGCACTGATACCGTTGAATGCGGATAGTTCAGGCGTTGGCTCCTTGGCTGAAGACGATGAGATCCAGAGACTGCTTGGTGTTCAGATCGAGGATGAGTTAAATCCTGGCACCTACATTACCGACACCACATTTGTGACAGAAATCGAGACGCTGGCGAGCCTTAACTTCGGCATGTCCATCAGTGATGCCGAGCGTGCTGAAGCGGCCCAGGTCTTGTTGAAGTGGGTTCGGGGCATTGATGTGTTTGACTGGGATGCCGATGGGGATACGGCTGACGCCCGACCCTGGATAATGGGGGACCCGCTGCATTCTCGGCCGCTAACGATTAACTACGGGGTTACTTCAAGTTACTCGGACCCGGATAATCCGGATATTCGCATTCTCTTTGGTACCAACGACGGCTTCTTACATTCCATCAGAAATACCGAACCGGGTGGACTAGAGTCTGGTGTTGAAGAGTGGGCCTTTATGCCCCGGGAGTTATTGGCCAATGTTAAAGAGTTGATAAGCCAGAGTTTCGTCGGTGAAAACAAGGCCTATGGTGTGGATTTGCCGCCAGTATCTTTTGTTATTGACAATGACAGGGACGGAAATATTGAACGAGGGACAGGTGGTAATGACAACTTCTGTACCCCCGGTGGCTCCGACCCTGATCCCAGTGATGACGTTACAGAGCTTGATTGCGACAAAGCGTATGTGTACGTGGGCTTGCGCCGTGGTGGTGCGTCATACTACGCGCTGGATGTTTCCGCCCCAGAAGAAGAGCCAAGGCAGTTGTGGCAGATTATTAATGATGGTTCCAGCGATTTTGCCGAGCTGGGACTGAGTTTTTCAACCCCGCGCCAAGCCTGGGTAAGGTTTGAAGACGATACCATCAATGAATTTGACGACGATGGCAATGCAGGAACGCCTGCTGCAAATGTTCCTGTACCTGTGCTGATCTTTGGCGGCGGCCTTTATGGGGGCTGGAATGATGACGGCACAAGAGTTGGCCGGGACGATGTCAATTATAATGTTGCAACAGATACCGCCGATGGCAGAGATCCGGTGGGTGCGGCTGTCTTTATGGTTCACGCCCGTACCGGTGAACTGATTTGGAAGGCGGTTTACGGCAATACCACTGGCGGCGTGTCAAACAATGAGTACCACCACGATGGATTGATTCACAGTATCCCGGCTGCAGTGACTCCCGTCGATTCAGATGGCAATGGTATTACTGACCGAATCTATGTCGGTGATACCGGGGGTATCGTCTGGCGTTTTGACTTGCCTGAATACAACCCCTCTTACGACCCATCAGATACAAACTATCACAGTAGTTTCCGCGAGGACTACTGGCGGGCGACCAAGTTTGCAGAGCTTGGTGGCACAGTGGGCACCACAGCGGACAGACGTTTCTACCATGGGTTGAGTGTTGTGAAGTCACGGGATTCGATAGGTGCCTATGATGGCATCGCGATCGGATCTGGAGATCGTACACACCCGCAATCGGCTCCTTCAGATATTGAAAATGCCTTCTTTCTATTAAAAGACCGTTATATCTACGCAGATAGTAACCCGACAGATGGTGCTGGTGTTGATGGTCGTTCAGCGCTAGTTGTTGGAGACCTCTTTGATGTGACAAATACCTGTATTAACGACAGTGATAACGATAGCGACAGTGGTAATGTTTGTTCGGCTAACAATCTGATCAATGGCTGGATGTTGTCTCTGGAGGAAACAGGTGAGAAAAATCTCTCGATCCCATTGATCTCTGGAGGAAATATTAATTTCACATCCTATTTGCCAGAAGGTGGAGAAGCCGATGGGGAATGTGCGCCCAATATAGGCATCAGTCGTCTCTATCAGGTTGCCATTCGAGATGGTTCTCCGGACATACATCTCCATTCACATCTTGAGGGAGACACCTTGAGCAAGTCGGACAGGTATCTTGATCTTGCATCAGGTATTGATGGTGGGGTGACAGCTATTTCACCTGATGTGGGGCTGGCTGGCGCGCAGCAGACAAAAATCGGTGATCAGAGGCCCAATACGTTCTACTGGCGGGAGTTGGGGATTGATGTTCTGGATGCGACACCAGCTTCTCCGTAAAGATTTAACTCTGGAATAGAGATATGCACAGAAAATTAAAATCCGGTTTTACGATGATAGAACTGTTAATTGTTGTGGCTATCATGGCAATTATTGTCGCGGTCGCATTGCCTAATTACCGGGAGTATGTGATTAAGTCCAATCGCTCGGTAGCAAAAGGGGCGTTACTGGAATTGGCTTCCAGGCAGGAGCAATATTTTCTTAACAATCGCTCCTACACGAATTCGCTTGAGGATCTGGGCTTTGACGCAAATTATTATGTGGACTCGGAGGGGCAGCCACTGACATCTTCTGCGGGGAGCATCTATCAACTTACCATTGACGAGCCAGACACCAACACAGGAGAGACAGCCTATACATTGCTGGCGACTCCACAAAATGGTCAAACAGAAGACGCGAGATGCGGCACGTTCAGCATTGATGAGCGAACGCAGAAAACTGTTGTTGATGCCACAGAGAGTGCTAGCTATTGCTGGTAAGAGATGTCACTCAATCTCATATTTCTTAAGCTTATGACGAATCTGCCTGAAACTGATACCCAGTTCTTCCGCTGTTGCCGTCTTGTTCCAGCGATTTCTTTCCAACGCTTCAATCAGAATCTTTTTCTCAATACTGGCTATGTAGTCATCAAGTGACCCGTGGCCGTCGAAAGCAAAGCTCTCAGCGGCCTTATCTGCACTTTCGTTGGGGTGTATATGGGAGTTGTTCAAGTCCAGGCTATCGGCGTTGATTTTCCCGTGATCACTAAGAGTAAACGCACGCTCAAGGGTATTCTCCAGCTCTCTGATATTCCCGGGATATGAGTGCTTTTTCAGAAGGGTAATGGCATCTTCCGTGATCTCGGGAACAGGCAGGTCGCATTCTTTCGCAAACTGTCCTAAGAAGTGCTTCGCAAGCAGGGGTATATCGTCGCTGCGTTCCCTGAGGCTGGGTACTTTAAGCTCAATGACGTTGATTCGGTAAAATAAATCCTGACGAAAGTGATTGTTTCGTATGGCCTGGGCCAGGTCTTTATGAGTAGCACTTAGGATTCTGACATCTACTGGTACTTCCTCCTCAGCTCCCACCTGACGAATGCTCTTTTCCTGAATAGCTCGCAGCAATTTGACTTGCATGCTCATCGGCAGGTCAGCGACTTCATCCAATAGTAGGGTGCCACCGTCTGCCGCCTGGAAAAGACCCTGTTTATCTTGATGGGCACCTGTAAAACTGCCTTTTTTGTGGCCGAAAAATTCACTCTCCATCAGCTCTGTGGGGATTGCGCCACAGTTGACCGGGATGAATGGGCCATTGGCCCGGGGTCCCAGGTTATGGATAGCTCTCGCAACCAGCTCTTTACCGCTGCCCGATTCACCGTTGATAAAAATGGGGGCTTGGCTTCTGGCCACACGGCGAATTTGTTGTTTTAAGGCCGCCATCGCCGGAGAGTCACCAATTAGTGAGGGTTCATCAGTGTCCTTTACTTCCTTTACCGTATCCAGCTTTAAGGCAGATTGCACCACATTGCGAAGGCGCATGAGCTCCAGCGGTTTGGAAATAAAGTCAAAAGCGCCTTTTTTAAGTGCTTCAATCGCAATTTCCATATTGCCATAGGCGGTAATCATTGCGATCGGCAGGTGGGGCTTTAGTGTCTGCATTTCTTCGACCAGATCAAGGCCATTGCCGTCAGGTAGTTTCATGTCCGTCAGGCACAAATCAAACTCTTCGTTTGATAACAACTTCTGCGCTTTTGATAATTTTGCTGCTGTGACAATCTCGAGTCCCATTTGCTCGAGTGTGAGGGACAGGAGCTCCCTGATGTCGGGTTCATCATCAATGATCAGCACACGTTTTTTCAGCATTAGTTTGGTCTCGGTAATAATTTGTCGGGATGGGAAAATCCGATTCTGAAATAACAGTTATCAGCATTATCACCAAAATAATTCAAGGAGGCGTAGTTTGCGTCACATAACTCGCGCGACAGGTATAAACCCAAGCCTGTTCCATCATGATTTGTCGTAAAAAAAGGCTCGAAAATTGCGTCATAATCCTCTTCCGGCACCCCGGGACCCTTGTCGTAAATATCCAGAAAGGGCAGGTCTGCGACAGGATCTCTGGATATCACCAGCTTGACCCAGCGTTCCCCTGTCTGCTTTTCACTGAAGCGCAGTCCGTTATCTATCAGGTTGGTGAGAATCTGAGCCAAATGCCCAGGATCAAAGAATATCTGAGTATCTTTGGTGGTGGACTCGATTTCAATGACACATGTCCTGTTTTGTGTGTCCAGATACTCAGTGCGAAATTTCTTAAGCCATTGCAGTAACCAGATTTTCTGGAACTCAGGCATTTTCTGACGGGAAAGTTGCAGAACATTTTCGACTATTTGATTGACCCGTTGACAGTGCCGCAAAATGATCTCCAGCAATTTCTCCGAGGCCGGGTCATTGTTTTGTTCAGAAAGTAATTGTGAGGCGTGGCTGATGGCACCTAAAGGGTTGCGAATTTCGTGGGCAATACTGCCGGTCAAACGTCCCAGGGAAGATAGCTTTAGCTGTTGTGCCTGTTGAATCAACGTTCGTGTATCTTCAAGGAAAATCAGTGTTTGTTTTTCCTTACCTTGTGTCAGAGAGGTAAAGTTGGCTTGTAATTCAGAGGTGGATCGAGAGCCTTTAAACGTTGGTGTCCGCAGCCATGGATAGCTGCGCCATTTTTCGAGCTGCTGATGCAATGGCAGGGCGAGTCGTAAGGGCTGTCCTACAGAAAGGGGTTTTTCCGGGTTCTGGCCGCCCAGTAATTGAATGGCGGCGCTATTAATCAGGCGTATTTCATCTTTGCTGTCAATCACCAGGATGCCGGTACGCATCCGTTTGACGATGGATTCGTTAAGTTTTTGCAGTTGCTCGCTTTCAGTTATTTTCTGAGCCGCCACTTCCTGTGCGTGACGGATGCGTTGCGTGAGTACCTGAAAGATCATGGCCGTGGCAAACAGCAATATTCCCAGAATGCCTGCGGGGAACATGGCATCTTTGCCGCGGCCCAATAACATAATTGTTGATAGTGTTTCTGTCATCACGCAGATGCTGGCAATGGCGGCCAGTAGTAGCGCCAGCTGGCCGGCAACGAGAATGCTGCCGGCAGCCACTGTAGGGAGCATCAAAAAGCCGAGCCCACTCCCCAAGCCGCCACTGGCGTGCATCATTACTGTCAGAGCCACCATGTCCGAGAGCAGCATAAAAAACATCAGCTGGGTAGCCGGCTGGCGCTTGGTTGCCCTTAAAGGGATTAAAGACAGGAAACAAAGTAGTGTGTACGCAGAGGAAGCGATAAAAAACAGTTCTTTGTCGGAGCTTCCAAGAATACCTCTTGCCGTACCGGTGATGAACATTAATAAAAGGGCTATGGATAATAGTGCACGGTAATAACCGTAAACACTGAGTAAACTGTCCGGTGGCTTTGTGGTATTAAAAGTGTTGGAGGTTAAAGCCATGGCACTGGTAATGTCCTAATCGCTAAGCCTTAAAACCAATATGAAGTTTGTATTATCGTGCCCGTCAAGATCATTATTGTCCATCAGAGTATTGGAGTAACCGAATACCACCCTAGTCATAGAGTGTTGGGATAGGCAGGCGCTTATGCTGTGTTTTCTTATAGATTTCAATAATACGCTGGGTAACTTCTTCGCTTACAGGCTTACCTTCCAGAAAGTCATCCAGCTCATCGTAAGTTACCCCCAGGGCATGTTCATCTGCTTTTTGCGGGGACAGGCACTCAAGGTCGGCAGTTGGTATTTTTTCCACCAGAACCTGCGGAGCACCAAGGTGGGCTGCCAGTTGGCGTACTTGACGTTTACTGAGTCCAAACAGTGGTGCCAGGTCACAGGCGCCATCTCCCCATTTGGTAAAAAAGCCCGTGACATTCTCAGCGGAATGGTCGGTACCCAACACGAGACCATTTAACAGACCTGCGACCTCGTATTGAATGGTCATGCGTGTGCGGGCCTTGGTATTGCCTTTCGAGAAATCAATTTTATCTTCATCGTTTGGCAGAAGACTCTGATCACCCAGGGCACCTAGAACCTCTTCGTGTATGCCGTTGGCCCCCAGCTTGACGTTCACCGAAAGGCTCTTTGATGGCTGGATGAAGCTAACGGCCAGTTGGGCTTCATGCTCATCGGCCTGAACTCCGTAGGGAAGCCTAATGGCAATAAACCGGAACTGTTGATGGGGATATTCTCTGTTCAGTTCATCAATGGCCAATTGAGCGAGGCGCCCACAAGTAGTGGAGTCAATACCACCACTGATGCCGAGAACGAGAGTATTGAGTTTTGAGTCCAGTAGCACAGACTTGATAAATTCTATGCGTCTCGCTGCTTCAAAGGCCGGATCAATCTCCGGGATGACCTTCATTTCTGCTCGAATACTATCAATATCCATCGGCCCTACTCTGAATGACTAGTGGTCTTCGAAGTTACAAGAATAACGCATTCTTATAGGAATGGGGGCTGGGGTGACAAGATCAAGCTCGCCATATGTTTGAAAAAGCGTTGTCGATGGCCGTAATTAATCAAGAATGCCCAGGGTCAGCCAGCTGATCCACTTGTTTTTCGGATTGACGCCTTCCTCACCATCTTCCCGGTAGCGCTCATTATAAATATGGCGTGTGTCGAAACGGGGTGGCTCTGGTCTGTCGTAAAGACCAAGCGTTACCTTGTTCAGCCAGGTTGGCTCCAGGTAGTGAGGGTCTTCCAGATACTTGAAGTTGCCTTCACTGTCGAGGAGAGGGTAATTGGGGTAGTTGGCCGCCAGCAGGGTAGTCGCATCTTCTGCCAGTTCATACATTTGCATCAGGTAGTAAGCCTCCGCCATTACTGCAAGCCCGTCGGGAACCGAAGGAGTTTTCTGGAAATTCTCCACGACATAACGACCACGATTGGCGGCTGCAAGGTATGCGCCTCTCAGGAAATAATAGTTTGCCACGTGAATTTCATGGCGTGCCAGAATGTTTCTCAGGTAAACCATGCGTTTCCTGGCATCGGGGGCATAGGGGCTTTCAGGATATCGGTTCAGGAGCTCGTTGAACGTGGCAAAGGAATTACGTGCTGTACCAGGATCCCGCTTTGTATCATCGGTGGGCACAAACTGGTCGATAAAGCCTTTGCTTTGCACAAATGAGGCCAGTCCCTTGAGGTAAAAGGCATAGTCCACATTGGGGTGTTGGGGGTGCAGACGAATAAAACGGTCTGCTGCCGCAATGGCCGCCTCATAATCTCCCATTTTGTAATAGGCATAGATCAGCTCCAGCTGAGCCTGCTCTGCGTATTCGCCGAAGGGGTATTGGGCTTCAAGTGCCTCCAGATTGCTGATGGCTTTGTCCCAGGACCCAAAGCCGAGGTCTTTTTGGATGATGTCGTAAAAATCCCTCTCAGTGTAGTCGGCAGTGTAAGACTGCTCTTCATCTTTCTCTTTGCCTTTGTTGAGCCAGGCACAACTGCAGAGCATCAATGAGGCAAAAATCACAATGAGGGTAGGGAATCGCATGGGGAGGTAAATCCTGGTTAAGGCTGGCAAAAAGAGTTTTTTGTTCACGGGTGTAATGGCTGTAAGATGGGCTATTTAACCACAGCCTGACCGGAATCAAAACCTCAATGATCGAACCTATTGTGCTCAATGCCAGGGTCCCCGAACGCATGGCTGGCGCCCGCCTGGATCAGGTGGCGGCAGAGCTGTTCAGTAGTTATTCCCGCTCGCGTTTGCAGAAGTGGATCAGAGACGGTGAGCTGTTGGTGGATGGCAAATCCTGCCGTCCCAGAGATAAATTGTTTGGCGGCGAGCAGCTCTCTGTAAACGCGTTGTTGGAGCCAGAGGGGGAATGGTCGGCAGAGGCCATAGAGCTGGATATCTGCTACGAAGATGACGAAATTCTTGTTATCAATAAGCCTCCGGGGTTGGTGGTACACCCTGCGGCTGGAAATTATCAGGGCACCTTGTTAAACGGTGTGCTTCACTATCTGCCCGCTAATGAAAATATCCCCCGTGCAGGTATTGTGCATCGATTGGATAAGGAAACTTCGGGCCTGATGGTGGTGGCAAAAACGCTGGTGGCCCACCAGTCCCTTATCAAGCAGTTGCAGGCGAGAACTGTCAGCAGGGAATATCTCGCTATTGTGCAGGGCGTTATGACCGGCGGTGGCACTGTTGATAAGCCGATCGGTCGTCACCCCCAGGCCCGCACCAAAATGGCTGTACTGGACTTTGGTGGTAAGGAGGCTGTCAGTCACTATCGGGTCATGGAGCGTTTTCCAGGACATACCTTAATCAGGGTAAAACTGGAGACTGGTCGTACTCACCAGATACGGGTTCACATGGCAAGCATTGGCTACCCATTGGTTGGGGATTCAACCTACGGGGGACGCCTCAAGTTGCCAAAAGGTTCAACGCCAGAATTACACGACGCACTGCGAGCCTTCAAACGCCAGGCACTGCATGCCACGCAGCTGGCTCTCAGCCATCCGGTCAGTGGTGAACACATGGAATGGCAAGTCCTGCCGCCGGAGGATTTTAACCGGCTGTTGGCGGCACTGAAGACCGATGCCCGGCAAAGAGCCTAACAGATGTCGGTAATCATTCCTGACTGGCCATGTCCTGCATCCATCCGGGCCTATGCCACCCGGCGACGAGGCGGCGTGTCCATCCCTCCGTGGAACTCACTCAACCTGGCTTATCACGTCGGAGACAACCCTATCGCCGTGCAACAAAATTGGCAGATGCTATCAGCGTTATTGCGTTTTCCTTCCACACCTCAATTACTGGAGCAGGTGCATGGTATCGATGTGGTCGATGCCATGGATAACGGTACGATACAGCGGGCTGATGGTTGCTACAGTAATCAGCAGGGTATGGTTTGTACGGTCATGACGGCAGACTGTCTGCCGATCCTGATATGCAACCGTCAGGGTACAGAAGTGGCGTCTCTGCATGCCGGGTGGCGAGGGCTGGCAGATGGGGTCATTGCCAGTGGTATTGCCCGTTTTAACAGCCCGGCGGAACAATTGATGGCCTGGTTGGGTCCTGCTATCAGCCAGGCACATTTTGAGGTGGGGGAAGACGTTTACACGGCCTTTATGAAAAATGAATTGCTGTGGGGGACTCGCCAGGAACTTGAAAGCTGCTTCCATACAACCAGGCCAGGCCACTGGCAATGTGATCTATATGCGTTGTCTCGTCTGGCGCTCAATGCGCTGGGTGTCGGGCGTATTTATGGTGGACAGTTTTGCACCTTTGCCGATTCTGATTTGTTTTACTCCTACCGTCGTGACGGACAGACAGGCCGCATGGCCAGCTTGATCTGGATCAGTTAAAACAGCCCTCATCCTTGAAATAGGTATTGCTGCCCCAATTTCCTCTGCTATAGAAACAGTTGAGGTTGGCTATGCGATTTGATCGATTTACCAGTCACTTACAGAATGCGATTTCTGATGCCCAGTCTATGGCGGTGGGCAGGGACAACAGCGCCCTGGAGCCGGTCCATGTGATGCTTTCGTTACTTGAACAGCAGGGCAGTTCACTCAAGCCCATGCTCGCTCAGGCCGGCTTCAATGTCGCGGGTTTGAAAGAAGAGTTGACACAAAAGCTCGAGCAGTTGCCGAAGATTCAAAGCCCGACGGGAGAAATATCCATCTCTCCTGATTTGGGCAGACTATTTAATCTGGCGGACAAAATTGCCCAGCAACAGGGTGACCAGTACATCTCCAGCGAAGCCTTGGTGCTTGCAGCTTTTGACGATAAAGGCGAGCTGGGCAAGTCGTTGTCGAAATTTGGTGACAAAGCCAAGTTCAAGGCGGTTGTGGAAAAAATTCGAGGGGGTGAAGCCGTGACGGACCCGGAAGCAGAGGGCAGCCGACAAGCTCTGGAAAAATACACCATTGATTTGACTGAGCGTGCTGAACAGGGTCGTCTGGATCCTGTGATTGGGCGTGATGATGAGATTCGTCGCACCATTCAGGTACTGCAACGTCGGACCAAGAACAACCCGGTACTGATCGGTGAGCCCGGTGTGGGCAAAACTGCCATCATAGAAGGTATGGCACAGCGGGTGGTTAATGGCGAGGTGCCGGAAGGCCTGAAAGACAAGCGAATTCTTTCGCTGGACCTGGGCGCTCTATTGGCCGGAGCCAAGTTTCGAGGTGATTTTGAGGAGCGCTTAAAGGCAGTACTGAAAGAACTTTCGAAACAGGAAGGTCGCATCATTCTGTTTATTGATGAACTCCACACCATGGTTGGCGCCGGAAAAGCCGAGGGTGCAATGGATGCGGGCAATATGCTGAAACCTGCCCTGGCCCGTGGTGAACTGCATTGTGTGGGTGCCACCACACTGGACGAGTACCGTCAGTTTATCGAGAAGGATGCTGCCTTGGAGCGCCGTTTTCAGAAGGTTCTGGTGGATGAGCCGAATGAAGAGGACACCATTGCTATTTTACGGGGCCTGAAGGAGCGCTATGAGGTACACCATGGTGTTGATATCACTGACTCCGCGATTGTGGCCGCTGCCAAGCTGTCCCAGCGTTACATCACTGACCGCCAGTTGCCCGATAAGGCTATTGACCTTGTGGATGAGGCGGCCAGTCGCATCCGCATGGAAATTGATTCCAAACCGGAGGAAATGGATCGGTTGGAGCGGCGCCTGATCCAGCTGAAAATGGAACGGGAAGCTGTGAAGAAAGAGGAGGATGAAGCCTCTCGCAAGCGGCTGGAAAAAATCGAAAAGGATATTGATGAGATTGGTAGACAATATGCCGACCTCGAAGAAATATGGAAAGCAGAAAAAGCCTCCCTGCAGGGGGCTGCTCAGATCAAGAGCGACCTGGAACAGGCGCGCATAGATATGGATGCTGCCCGTCGTGCCGGGGACCTGGCAAAAATGTCAGAGCTTCAGTACGGAAAAATACCGGAGCTGGAAAAGCAGCTAGCTTCTGCCGATGAGGTAGAGACTCGGGTAACCCACCTGTTGCGCAATAAAGTCACTGAGGAAGAAATTGCTGAAGTCGTTTCCAAGTGGACGGGCATCCCGGTTTCAAAAATGCTGGAGGGCGAACGCGAAAAATTACTGCGAATGGAAGATGTTCTTCACAAAAGGGTAATCGGCCAGAGAGAGGCCGTGGTGGCCGTATCCAACGCCGTGCGTCGCAGCAGAGCGGGCTTGTCAGATCCCAATCGTCCCAATGGCTCCTTCCTGTTCCTGGGGCCCACCGGGGTGGGAAAAACGGAGTTGTGCAAGGCGCTGGCAGAGTTCCTGTTCGATAGTCAGGATGCCATGGTACGCATTGATATGTCTGAGTTTATGGAAAAACATTCCGTGGCCCGACTGGTGGGTGCCCCTCCCGGTTATGTGGGCTACGAAGAAGGGGGCTACCTGACAGAAGCTGTCCGCCGCAGACCCTATTCCGTGCTGTTGCTGGATGAGGTGGAAAAGGCCCATCCGGATGTTTTCAACATCCTGTTGCAGGTATTGGATGACGGGCGTCTTACCGATGGCCAAGGCCGCACCGTCGATTTTCGCAACACGGTTGTCGTCATGACATCCAACCTTGGCTCAGATCGTATACAGGCTGTGGTAGAAGATCGCTCATTCGACACCATTAACTTTGATGGTGGTGAGGCAGCGGAAGGTGATGACGATTCAACCACCAATGAAAACCGCTATCAGGCGATGAAAGATGCGGTGATGGAGGTGGTTACAGGCTATTTCCGCCCGGAATTCATCAACCGCATTGATGAAGTTGTAGTGTTTCATCCGCTGGGTAAAGGCCAGATTCGGGGTATTGCCGAGATTCAGCTGGGTATCCTGACGAAACGGTTGGCAGAGCGGGATCTGTCACTGGACCTTTCTGATGAGGTGATGGATAAAATCTGCGAAGCTGGCTTTGACCCGGTGTATGGGGCGCGTCCTCTTAAAAGGGCGATACAGCAGTTACTGGAAAACCCCTTGGCTCAGGAGGTGTTGGCCGGGCACTATGCGCCGGGAAATACTATCAGTGTCAGGATGTCCGGGGATGACATCGTCTTTTCTGCCACGTGATGGGCGAAAAAAAAGGTGGGAGGGAGAACCTTCCACCTTTTTTGTTACCTGCTGATTACTGACAGAATTCCTTAACCTGTTCACTGGATTTTTTCAGCCATTCCTGACGTTCTTCTTCTGTCATATACCGCTGCTCACCTTTTTCTTCATCATCATAAAGAATACGTGTGCGGTGGGTGAGGGTGTCGAGGTTCTTTTTAGCCCGTGTGCAGTCCTCTGCTTTTCTGGCTTTTTCGGCCGCCAGTACTTCTGGGGACTTGGGTAAAGGTGCTTTTTCAGCTTGATTGTCTTCAGTCTCTGTAGGGGCTTCTTCGTCAGATTCTGCTGTTGAATCGGTTTCTTCTGAATCAGAATTTTTTGATTTCAACTTGATCGTCTCAGGGGTCCCTTCAAGCGGTGGCTTCTCGGAATAGTGCCAGGAGCCGTTTTCATCCTGCCATTTATAAATTTTTCCGGCATGGAGCGGCAGACACAAGGCCATGGCCAGCAGTGTTCCAATCAGTTTGCTCGAAGTGCTCATATCCTTAAACCTTATAAAAGCTGTGAATCCCGGGACACATTTCTACTCATCATAGCGGATTTGATATCGCAATGTTGAGTACCTGCCTGCAAAAAGTAAGCAAATTTCAAGCGCCAAATATGGCTAAGCACTTGACTGATAGGGAGTAAATGAATACAGTTCGCGGCTCTGCAAGTACAGTCTATGTCCTTGCGCGCTGGGTCAACCAGCTTGCCAAGTGAACGAAAACAGCGTTCGCCGGGCATCCAGACAGGACCGTTTACCCACGGGCCTGACGCACCGAATACCACGTTTATCGTCGGTTGCGTATTTGCACTTTGCATACCTGTGATGTCACAGCGGTTGTCGCTTCTGTTTTTTGGCGAGCAGACCGGTGTTGTGTTTTTCGACATTTAGAGGATTTGCACAGTGGAACAACTGTCTGGTGGTGAAATCGTCGTCCGCGCGTTAAAAGATGCCGGCGTCAAGCATATCTGGGGTTACCCCGGCGGTGCGGCGTTGCATATCTACGATGCGCTATTCCAACAATCTGATGTACAACATATTCTGGTCCGTCACGAACAGGCTGCTGTTCACGCGGCAGATGGCCATGCCCGATCAACCGGTGAAGTCGGTGCCGTACTGGTTACCTCGGGTCCCGGGGCAACCAATGCCATTACCGGCATCGCCACGGCTTACATGGATTCCATCCCTCTGGTGGTGATCTCCGGACAGGTTCCCTCCGCCAAGATCGGTGAGGATGCCTTCCAGGAGACCGATATGGTAGGTATTTCCCGTCCGATCGTAAAACACAGTTTCCTGGTCAAGGATCCCAGCGAAATCGCAGGGGTTATCGCAAAAGCCTTTTTCATTGCGGGATCAGGCCGGCCAGGCCCCGTTGTTGTGGATATCCCCAAGGATATTACCGACCCGAATATCAAGGTCCCGTACGAGTATCCTGACAAGATCAAGATCCGTTCCTATCAACCCACGACCAAGGGCCATACCGGACAGATCAAACGTGCTGTCAAGACATTGCAGGCAGCCAAGCGCCCGGTTATTTACAGCGGCGGTGGTGTGGTGCTGGGTGATGCCTCAAGCCAGCTGTCAGAACTGGCTAAAATGCTCAACGCACCGGTGACCAATACCTTGATGGGCCTTGGCGCCTACCCGGGCTCAGATCGCCAGTTTCTGGGTATGCTCGGTATGCACGGGACATTCGAAGCGAACACGGCAATGCACCACGCCGATGTGATTCTGGCTGTAGGCGCGCGTTTTGATGACCGGGTCACCAATACCATCAGCAAATTCTGTCCCTCTGCCACCATCATTCATATTGATGTGGATCCCACCTCCATTGCCAAAACAGTGTCGGCAGATATTCCCATTGTCGGTGCTTGTGATGTGATTCTGCAGGAAATGATCGATCAACTGGAGCACAGCGGCAAAACCACTGACAAAGAAGCCATGGCAGAGTGGTGGAAGCAGATTGACGAGTGGCGTGATCGACACGGGCTGTACACACAATCCCGTTATGAGCCTAGCAGTGGCAACCTGATCAAGCCGCAGGATGTCATTAAGGCCCTCTACAAAGTCACTGGAGGTGACGCCTTTGTGACCTCTGATGTGGGCCAGCACCAGATGTTTGCGGCACAGTACTACCTGTTTGATAAGCCCCGTCGATGGATTAACTCCGGTGGTCTGGGAACCATGGGGTTTGGTCTGCCCGCCGCCATGGGTGTGCAGCTGGCACATCCCGAGGCGATGGTGGCCTGTGTCACCGGGGAAGGCAGCATCCAGATGTGTATTCAGGAGCTGTCGACCTGTAGCCAATACGGCCTGCCGGTGAAAATTATCAACCTCAATAACCAGGCACTGGGCATGGTGCGGCAGTGGCAGGACATGCAGTACAGCAGCCGTTATTCCTCCAGCCTCTATGAGGATTCACTGCCGGACTTTATCAAGCTGGCAGAAGCATACGGACACGTGGGCATGAAAGTGACGCACTTCGATGATCTGGAAAGCAAGATGGCAGAGTGTTTTGCGCTGAAAGATCGCGTGGTGTTCATGGATATCTATGTGGACCGTTCGGAGCACGTCTACCCCATGCAGGTGGCGCCCAACGGCTCCATGCGTGATATGTGGCTGAGCAAAACGGAGCGTACCTGATGAGACGTATTATTTCGGTATTGATGGAAAACGAGCCAGGCGCGTTGTCCCGGGTATTGGGCCTGTTTTCACAGCGTGGTTATAACGTTGACAGCTTGACAGTGGCCCCCACGGAAGATCAGACCCTGTCCCGCCTGACGTTAACAACCCACGGCAATGACCACGTCATCGAACAGATCACCAAACATCTGCATAAGTTGATCGATGTGGTGAAGGTGGTGGATCTCACAGAAGGCCCCCATATTGAGCGTGAATTGATGCTCCTCAAGGTTAAAGCACAGGGCGCGCAACGTGCGGAAATCAAGCGATGTGTGGACATCTTCCGTGGCCAGATCATCGACGTGGGTACCAGCGCTTATACGGTACAGATTGTCGGTAACAGTGATAAACTCGACGCCTTTATCCAGGCTATCGGTGATGCGGACATTCTGGAAGTGGTACGCAGTGGCGTATCCGGTCTGGCCCGGGGCGACAAGGCACTGCACATATAACAGTTTATTGAGAGGGGTCGGCCCGAGTCTGCGGCCGGTGCCACATGGTTTAGTTTGACATAAATACAGGTGAAACAAATGCAAGTTTATTACGATAAAGACTGCGATCTTTCCATTATCCAGGGCAAGAAAGTAGCCGTCATTGGCTATGGTTCCCAGGGCCACGCCCACGCGTTGAATTTGAAAGATTCCGGTGTCGATGTGACTGTGGGCCTGCGCCCCGGTTCAGCGTCAGCGGCAAAAGCAGAAAAAGCAGGCCTGGCAGTTAAAAGTGTGCCGGAAGCCGTCGCAGCAGCAGACCTGGTCATGATTCTGACCCCGGACGAGTTCCAGTCCCAACTCTATAAAAATGAAATTGAGCCGAACCTGAAACAGGGCGGCACCCTGGCCTTCGCCCACGGCTTTGCCATTCACTATAACCAGGTAGTGCCCCGTGCCGATCTCGATGTGATCATGATTGCACCGAAAGCTCCAGGTCACACCGTGCGCAGTGAATTCACCAAGGGTGGCGGTATCCCCGATCTGGTGGCTATTTTCCAGGATGCGTCCGGTAGCGCCAAAAACGTCGCACTGTCCTACGCCTGTGGCGTCGGTGGTGGCCGTACGGGCATTATCGAAACCACATTTAAAGACGAAACCGAAACTGACCTGTTCGGTGAGCAGGCCGTCCTCTGCGGTGGTTGTGTCGAGCTGGTGAAAGCTGGCTTTGAAACTCTGGTGGAAGCCGGTTATGCCCCTGAAATGGCCTACTTCGAGTGTCTCCATGAGCTGAAGCTGATTGTCGACCTGATGTATGAAGGCGGCATTGCCAATATGAACTACTCGATTTCCAACAATGCGGAATACGGTGAATATGTGACTGGCCCAGAAGTTATCAATGAACAGTCTCGCGCTGCCATGCGCAATGCACTGAAGCGTATTCAGAATGGTGAATACGCCAAGATGTTCATCTCCGAGGGTGCCACCAACTATCCTTCCATGACGGCTTACCGTCGCAACAACGCGGCACATCAAATCGAGCAAGTAGGTGGCCGCCTGCGTGAAATGATGCCCTGGATTGCAGCCAACAAACTGGTTGATAAAGAGAAAAACTAGATTGTAGCGCTTCTGAAAGAACCGCGCCCTGGCGCGGTTTTTTTGTCCCTATCTTTGATATTTAATTGGTATTCTGCGAGTCTCGGCGATTACGGATGGTTCAACACTGAGAATTGGATATGACCGATCAAGACAAACACAGCCCTTCAGAAAAATCAGATCAGGGTACTCCCGACGGGGATAGACAGCCTGAGCCTGAGCGCTCTCGCCACAAGGGCATTTATCTTCTGCCCAACCTGTTTACCACCGGCGCCTTGTTTGCCGGCTTCTATGCGATTCTGGCGGGCATGGATGGCAAGTTTGAAGCGGCTGCCATTGCTATTTTTGTGGCCATGATTTTTGATGGACTGGACGGTCGTGTGGCCCGCCTCACCAATACCTCCAGCGAATTTGGTGTGCAGTACGACAGCCTGTCAGACATGGTGTCATTTGGCATCGCTCCGGCGGTTGTGGCCTTTAGCTGGATGCTCAACGAACTGGGACGAATCGGATGGGCAGCGGCTTTTATCTATGCCTCCTGTGCGGCACTGCGCCTGGCGCGTTTCAATACCCAGGTTGATTCTGTAGACAACCGTTATTTCGTCGGCATTGCCAGCCCGACGGCAGCCGCTCTTGTAGCCGGACTGGTGTGGAGTGGTTACGATGCAGAACCCAGCACCCATTTAGCTGGGCTCGCCGCATTGATCACATCACTCTCTGGCCTGTTGATGGTGAGTAATCTGCCTTATTACAGTTTTAAGGGGCTGGATTTAAAAGGGAAGGTGCCATTTGTTGTCCTGTTGGGCATTGCCATGGCCATTGTCATTATCACCATTGATCCGGCACGAATCCTGTTCCTCATGGCGCTGACTTACGCACTGTCCTCTCCGGCTGTTTGGCTGTGGAAAAAAATAAAATCTCGCGGACAAACCTCCACCTGAGAGATATTGGGGGCCGGATGTCTAACGGGGACACAAAAGTCACCAATAGGGTGGATTGACATTGTCCGGTCAGGACATCCTTGCCATGCGGGATTGCGGTAGTCCAAAGTGCTTGGTTATTTGTGTGTGATAACCGTGAATCCCGTTTGCAAATGATGCCTCCCGAAGGGAGAATTCGCGTACCTCATTATTGTCCGGCCCCTGGCATGTCTTGATTGAACAGGGGCGTACTAGTTGGAGCAGCAATCAATGGACAAGCAACATCTGGTTATTTTCGACACTACCTTGCGTGACGGCGAGCAGAGCCCTGGCGCTTCCATGACCAAGGAAGAAAAACTCCGGGTGGCCAAAGCGCTGGAAAAGCTGCGCGTGGATGTGATTGAGGCAGGGTTTGCCGTTTCCAGCCCCGGTGATTTTGAGGCGGTAAAATCCATTGCAGAAACGGTCAAGGATTCCACCGTGTGCAGCCTTGCCAGAACGACTCCCCTGGATCTGGAGCGGGCTGCTGAAGCACTAAAAAAGGCAAACTCCGGGCGTATTCACACGTTTATTGCAACATCCCCCATCCACATGAAGTACAAATTGCAGATGACCCCGGATCAGGTGGTCGAGCAAGCAGTGTCTGCGGTGAAACTGGCGCGAAACATGATTGGCGATGTCGAGTTTTCCCTTGAAGATGCCAGTCGTTCCGAATTTGACTTTATGTGCCGTATTATCGAACAGGTGATTGACGCGGGGGCAAGTACCATCAACCTGCCAGATACGGTGGGTTACGGTTTCCCCGAAGAGTATGCCACTACGGTTGGCAAATTAATTGAAACCATCCCCAATGCCGACAAGGCGATTTTTTCCGTACATTGCCACAATGACCTGGGGTTAGCGGTATCCAATTCTCTGGCGGCCGTGATGAAAGGTGCCCGCCAGGTGGAATGTACCATTAATGGTTTGGGGGAGCGGGCCGGTAATGCCGCGCTGGAAGAAGTGGTTATGGCAGTGCGCACGCGCAAGGACATCTTCCCGGTTGAGACACGCATTGATACCACACAGATCGTTCCCACCTCCCGACTGGTGTCTAGTATTACCGGGTTTCCGGTACAGCCTAACAAGGCTATTGTCGGTGCCAATGCCTTTGCCCATGAATCTGGTATTCACCAGGACGGTGTGCTCAAGTTTCGGGAGACCTACGAAATTATGAAGGCCCAGGATGTGGGCTGGAGCACCAACAAGATTGTGCTGGGCAAACTGTCCGGACGGGCTGCATTTTCAGCGCGCCTTGAGGAACTGGGCATCCAGTTCGAGAGCAAGGCCGACCTGAACGAGGCGTTTGTGCGCTTCAAGGAGTTGGCCGATAAAAAACGCGAGATTTACGACGAAGACCTGCAGGCTTTGGTCTCTGAAATTCAGGTGGGTGAAACCGCAGGTGAGCAAATTACCCTCGGCGATCTGGAGGTAATTTCGAAGACGGGGCAGGCCCCGCACGCCGAACTCAGCCTGAACTTTAAAGGTGAAAATTACCGTTCCACTGCGGAGGGTGATGGGCCAGTAGACGCAGTGTTCAAGGCCATTGAAAAACTCACCAAAAGCGAAGCGGAATTAAAGCTGTACCTCGTCAATGCAGTGACTGAGGGCACGGATTCCCAGGGGGAGGTGACGGTTCGTCTCGAGAAGGGTGGTCGCATCGTCAACGGCCAGGGTGCAGATACCGATATTCTCGTTGCCAGTGCCAGGGCTTACCTGAATGCGCTGAACCTGCTGGAAAGCCCGGACCGCCTCCACCCCCAGCTAGGCGGCGTGTAAAAAGGTAACGGGGCATGTCGGCAAATCTGCGTGATTGGTATCTCGATGCTCTGGGGGTGGTGCAGTATCGCTCCAGGGAAGAGGGGGTGGTTGATATCCCCTTTCATGTGGAATTGCAGCCGCAACCCGAACCGAGCCAACAATCAGAAGAGGTTAGTATTGCGGCTATTCCGACTATGTTGGAATCCGCACCCCAAGCCAGCACGACTGAGTCGACCAGCAAGCAATCCATGCAGAAGGTGCCAGGTCAACCGGTTGAACCAGACGTCATACAGCCGCTTGACCCTTTTCGTGTTGCCTGCTGGCAATCTGGTGACGACCTGTTGGTGATCCATGCTTATCCCCCGGGAAACGTACCGTTGCCGGAAGAAAGGGATCTTTTACATAACCTGTTGCGGGCCATCGGTCGCCTGGGTGCAGATATACCTGCTGCCGATTATATTGACTGGCCGCTGACCCAAGGGGAGCCAGCAGATCTACAGGGTGCGAAATCCATGCTCAGCGTTTTCCTGGATACAAGAATTCGTAAATGCGGTGTGCTCTGGGTGCTGTTAATGGGTGAACTTCCTGCACGGTTGTTGATGCCATCTCAAACAGCTGGGGAGCAGGTCGCTTATGAAGAGGTGCTGGGCGAGACAGAAGATTTACCCGGCGGTGCCAGGGCAGTGGTCATTCCCAGTCTGCAGGACATGTTGACAACAGTGTCGTCCAAACAAATCGCCTGGCGGGCACTGCAGAACCTGTTGGTGTCCCGTGAGTGAAACGCCAGCGGTCATTCGCCCCATGATTGTTGACGATCTGGATTCCGTGGCCAGCATCGAACAGCAGGTCACGCCCCATCCCTGGAATCGCAGACAGTTTCAGGACAGTCTGCAAAAACACCGTTGCCTGACCCTTATCCGGGATTCACAAGTTATTGGCTATGCCATTTATACACTGGTCGCGGGTGAAGCCGAGATCCTAAATATTGCCGTTGCTCGGGAGTGGCAGGGCCGAGGGTTTGGTCGTATGTTGATGGACGAACTGATCCATTTACTTGAGGTGAAAGCGGAGCGATTGTTCCTCGAAGTGCGGGCTGACAATCTGTCGGCACAGCGACTCTATGAGGAAGTCGGCCTGGTGGAAATTTGTGTGCGCCGTAACTACTACCAGACCCCCTCCGGCCCTGCAGATGCCATTCTCATGGCCATGGATTTTTCAGGTTTTCAGTAAATTTCCTCCCGGTCGACACCCTAACTGCCTATAAAAGAACAATTTCTTTGTGAACAGGTTCACAAAGTGCCATCTATCCATGCCGGAAATGCACCGTTTGTCGCTAAACTCCGAATTCAAGAAGTTTTGACATGATCAGTTTTTTAGAATCAACGGAATAAAGCAACAACAGGTACTGGCTCATGGACACCACGGAAGAGTTAGCAGCACAATCGACACGCTTTGAGATTGCACAATTGCTCCTGGAGCGTTTGCCCATCTGTTTGGGGGTAACAGCGGGTTTCTGCCTGGTGCAGGTCTTTGCCTGGGTCAGCAATCTGATCAGCTGGCACTTGGCCGCATGGTCCGGTTTTGCCGTTGCTGTCCTTGTCGGCGGCTGGCTGTTGGTTCGCCGTTTGTCTGAAACCTATAAATTTGTAGGAATGAATACCAGGCTGGTTGAAGATATCAACAACCTGGCAGTGGTATTATCCATCGCGGTGGGGTTGATCTGGGCGTCTGCCAGCGTCATTCAGTTCTTTGCTCAGAGCTCAGACCACTGGCTGTATTTCTCTATCATTATCGGCGCTGCTGCTAGCAGTGGCATTCTGTTCAATTACAACATTCGGGCTTCCCTGGTCAGTGTGGCCATGGTACTGCTGCCCTGTACGCTACAGGTGTACCTGTCTGGACACGAAAGCAGTTTGTATTTCACGGCCTTCAACCTTATTTATATGGCGACGCTGTATTTCGTCATGATACAGCTGCATCAATTGCTGGAAAAAAATGTGTCGTTGCGCATGAACAGTGAAGAGTCCGCTCGAAAAAGGGCGGAACTCAGTTATCTATTTGAGCAACACTGGCAGAACGCGCCGTTGGCGGCAATTCAGTGGGACAGAAACCAGCGCATTATCGACTGGAACCCCAGTGCGGAAAAACTTTTTGGCTACCCCAAAAAGGACGTTATCGGCAAGCATGCAGACTTTTTTGTACCAGCCAGCTCCAAGGAAAAGTCGAAGTCCATGTGGACCTCTTTGATGCGTAAAAATAGTGATGGCAATTTTAGTGTGCATGAAGTTCTCGATAAGACTGGCTCCATTAAAATCTGTGAGTGGCACAACACACCGCTGTTGAAGGATGGAAAGCTGATTGGCGTGGCATCATTTATAGAAGACATTTCATCCCAGGTCACTGCCAAGGAAACCATTCAAAGGCAGGCAACAGTGGATACGCTGACCTCGTTGCCAAACCGTCGCCGCATGATGGAAGAGCTGGATTGCGCTATCTCGCGCTCGCAGCGTCACAAGCAGTTTGGCGCTGTGATTTTCCTCGATCTGGATCATTTCAAAGACATTAACGATACCCAGGGTCACCATGTGGGAGACCTGGTACTACAGTATTTTGCAGAGCTGTTACGCAAGGCTGTTCGCGCCGAAGACGTGGTGGCCCGCTTTGGTGGCGATGAATTTGTCATTCTGATTCAGGACCTGGGGGAAAAACCCCAGGAAGCCCGTGCCAAGGTGCTGACCATCGCCGACAAGATTATGGAAATGGGTAAAACGGCCTGTAAACAGGAAGGACTGGAATACGAAATTGAGGTCAGTGGTGGCATCGTCATGTTCCGGGGCAACCATTACAGCTCAAACGACCTCCTGAAGCAGGCTGACCTCGCCATGTACAAGGTTAAAAACTATGGTCGCAAGGGCTTCAGCTTCTACGACGATTCCATGGCTGTAGAGGCGGAGTACCGTGTCACCATGATCCGGGAGCTGCGCCAGGGCATTGAAAATGGTGAGTTTGAATTGCATTTTCAGCCCCTGCTCAACACTTCGGGTGATCTCGTCTTCGCCGAGTCTCTATTGCGCTGGAAGCGGCCTTCACAGCGAATCGTGCCCGCAGGAGAGTTCATCGACTTCATGTCCTCCCTGCCTATGATGACGGAAGTCGGCATTTGGGTATTCGACTCGGTCTGTGAGCATATCCGGGAGTGGAAAAATCAGGGTAAGTGGCGTTCTGACTGTGCAATTTTTGTCAATATCAGCCCTAAACAGTTCGAAGATGAGCAGTTTGCCCAACAGGTAAAAGAAACCATCAGAAAACACGATATCGATCCCAAGCAGCTTGTCCTGGAAATTACCGAGGAAAGCCTGATCAATAATCTCGATCGTGTGCACGGGCAGCTCAAGGAATTGATTGATTTCGGTCTGCGCATTGCTCTGGATGACTTTGGAACAGGTTATTCGTCGTTGGCCATGCTGCAGAAATTACCGGTACAGTTTGTCAAACTCGACCGTGAATTCATTAATGACCTGAGCACCTCAAAGGATACCTATTCCATCGTCAAGGCGGTTATCAAGCTGTGTCATATTCTCTCTCTGGAAGTGATTGCGGAAGGTGTTGAAACGGAAGAGCAGCACACTATCCTCAAGCAATTGGGATGTAATTATTTTCAGGGTTATTACTTTGATAAACCCATGGAAGCAGCTGCCTTCACGCAGTTAATCAATAAGGCAGATCCTGCTGAAGAGGGTGAACAATCGCCACACCTGAAAGTGGTCAGCTGAGTATTTCGCCCGCTACAACCTCAACATGAGACAGGGTATAGTTAAGCCAATTGTCCTTGAGGTTGTCCGTGGAAAAAATTCCGGTTGGTATTAGCGCCTGTCTGATGGGCGAAGAGGTCCGCCATAACGGCGGGCACAAGCGTGATGCCTATATCAATGGCACCCTGTCATCTTTCTTTTCCTTTCATCATTTCTGTCCCGAAGTCGGTATTGGTCTCGGTGTGCCCAGGCCTGCCATCAGGTTGCTGGCGACGGATCGGGGCATTCGTGCAGTGGGTAGCCGGGATTCAGAGCTGGACGTAACGGATCAACTTGCCAGCTACAGCCAGGAGCAATTTCCACTGATTCAGCAATGCTCCGGCATGATCGTGAAAAGAGCTTCCCCCAGTTGCGGTATGGAGCGGGTCAAGGTGTACAACGACAAGAACATGCCTCACCCCGAGGGGAGTGGTGTATTCGCCGCGGCCATTATGGAAAAATTTCCCCTGTTGCCGATGGAAGAGGAAGGTCGACTGGGTGACCCGGGGTTGCGGGAAAACTTTGTGCAGCGGGTTTTTATCTATCACCGCTGGCGTACGGAATATGCCAATGCACTGAGTGTAAAAAAACTGACCGAGTTCCATGCCCGACATAAATTAATCTACATGAGCCATGATCAGGACCGCTCCAGGGAACTGGGTCGAATTGCCGCTACGGCCCGCAGTGATAATCTCGAACAGGTCGCTACTGAATATATTGCCCTGGCGATGGGGACCCTGAAAAAAGTCGCCAGTCGAAAGAACCACGTCAATGTGCTGCAACATATTCAGGGGTATCTCAAGAAACAGCTGGACGCCGATGACAAGCAGGAGTTGGTTGAAGTATTTGAGCGGTACCGCCAGGGAGAAATTCCGCTTATCGTGCCGATTACCCTGCTCAGGCACCATTTTCGAAAAGTGCCGGACGACTATATCAGTCAGTCCTGGTATATGAACCCCTACCCGGAAGAACTTAAATTGCGCAACCTGGTGTAAGTGCTGATGAGCACAGAGAAAAAGAAAAGAAATATTCCGGTATCACTCATCGTGCTGGATATGTTCGGGGCAGTATTGGCTGCCATTGGCGTTCTGGGTTTGATGGAAGCGGGCTCACTGGGAAATTATCTTCTCCTGGCTGGCGGTATCCTGCTGATGACACCATTGGTATTACATATTTTAAACCGGGTGCGCGGCCGCTAGGCTTGCGGTAACTAAAGAGGAATCGTCTACATGGAATTTGAGCTTGCGAGCTGGCACTGGTTGGTGCTGGGGATCCTTCTTGTGATTATGGAAATTTTTATTCCCAGTTTCACTGTCCTTTGGTTTGGCCTGGGTGCGTTGGTGGTCGGGGTGGTGTTGTGGCCCTTGCCCGAGTTGCCACTGGTGGTGCAATTACTTATCTGGATCTTCGCCTCCTGCCTGTTTGCAATTCTGTGGTTCAAGTATTTCAAGCCGCGCATGATCGATAAAACCACGGCGGGTATTGCCCGGGAAGCGGCTGTGGGTGAATCGGGGCGGGTCATTAAAGTGCCCGCCGGAGAAAGCCGCGGAGTGGTGCGCTTCGCGACTCCCATCCTAAGTGCGGATGAATGGGAGTTCATCTGTGAGCAGGACGTTGCGGTAGGTGACCGCGTGTTTATCAAGGAGTTTTCCGGTAACACCCTGATCGTGGTCAAGCTGGATTAACAGCCAATTGAAAAACTATCTGCGTGGCTTCTGCGTCGTTAACATTGAACTCAAAATGCTCATTTATGAGTTATAAACTCCGCTTTTTCGTCCAATGTTGCCTTGCATAACCGGCCTCAAAAACCTTTTTCAACAGGCTGTTAAAGTGCATTGGCTGACTATTAAGAACGAATTGAATTAAGTCCCTTGAAAGGAGATAAAAATGGAAGGGTCTATTGTTGTTTTTGCATTGCTTTTGTTGGTGGCCATCACAATTGGCCTGGGTGTCAGGATTGTGGCTCAGGGTAGCAAGCATGTGGTGCAACGGCTGGGTAAGTACCATAAAACCCTGCCGCCTGGTCTGAATATCATTATTCCCTATATTGATACGGTGGCCTACAAGGTTTCCACCAAAGACATTGTTCTCGATATCCCGTCTCAAGAGGTTATCACCAGGGACAACGTGGTGATCATTGCCAATGCCGTGGCCTACATCAACATTGTATCCCCCGAAAAGGCAGTCTATGGGGTGGAGGACTATGAGCTGGCCATCCGCAACCTGGTTCAGACATCCCTGCGCTCCATAGTCGGCGAGATGGACCTGGATGATGCCTTGTCTTCCCGTGACCAGATCAAGAGCAAGCTGAAAACTTCCATATCTGACGATATAGCCGACTGGGGCATCACCCTGAAAACCGTGGAAATTCAGGATATCAATCCCTCCGGTACCATGCAGCAGGCCATGGAAGAGCAGGCCGCTGCAGAGCGCCAGCGGCGGGCAACGGTCACCCGCGCAGATGGTGAGAAAACCGCGGCCATCCTGGAAGCGGAAGGGCGCCTGGAGGCATCACGGCGGGATGCGGAAGCCAAGGTGGTATTGGCAACAGCTACCCAAGAGGCGATTGAAAAGGTAACCGCCGGTATTCAGGATAAGGAACTGCCGGCAGTGTATCTGCTGGGGGAGAAGTACGTAGAAGCCATGCGCGGGATTGCTGAGTCTGAAAATGCCAAGATGGTGGTGCTGCCTGCCGATATTCCCGCCGCTGTCCGTGGTCTGATGGGGGCTCAAAAATAACCAATACTGGTCAACCGGTTGCGCTATGGCGCGTTATATTGTTTGTACGGCCCAACAAATGGTATTTCCATGTTGAAGATAACTGCTTTACTCGTCGCGGCGATGTTGCTGAGTGCCTGCAGCCATTACGGTGCATCCTCACGGGCTGACAGCAGTGGCATCATCATTGATCGACAGGGCGTGGATATGTCCAGGTATTACAGCGATCTCAATGAGTGCCAGGGTTATGCGTCCGAAGTAAGAGTGGCCGAGCGCACGGCCACTTCGACCGCCGGGGGTGCGGTGGTAGGTGGTGTGATCGGCGCAGTGGTCGGGGACAGTGATACCGCCAAGCGCGGTGCGGGCGTCGGTGCTGTCACTGGGGCCATCAAAGGCGTTTCATCGGGTTCGCGGGAGCGTGAACAGGTGGTGAAAAACTGTCTGCGCGGGCGCGGTTACCGGGTGCTCAATTGATCATGGGCCGCTAGTCCATCAGCAACAACGGAAAAGGGAGTTGTTCCAGCAGCTCAAACCATTGTCTTTCCGTCAGGCCCGCCAGCAGATCCTTCGGCATTAACACCAGTGATGCCGGGGCGAGTCTAAGGGCGCGAAGTTGCTCGGGACGGGTGGAGGCGGCCGCCTGAAAATGCCATCGCACGCCCTCAGTCGACAACTTTCCGGCGACATCTGCGGGTAGAGGGGTCTCGCTGACAATAGTGATATCCGACACCATACCGTTGGCAGCCAGCAGGTGGGCCACCTCCAGCATTCGCTCAAATACACTGGTGTTTTCATAGATTAATACCAGCTGCCCGGGCTGTCGTGGCCCCTGCTGCCGGGCCAGACCCTTACGGTTGCGACCGGGCAGGAAGACATCGCACCCTCGAATGGACAAGGATTGTATGGCTACCTTGCCACTCTCCACAGCAAACGTGCATTCCAGTTTGTCCTGTGCGCTCAGTTCCTCCAGCAGGTGACGGGCCTGGGCACTGGCAAGCCGGTTAATGCGCAGCAATTCCTCTGGATCCAGGATTCGCTCTTCAGCAGACAGGTAATTAATCTCGGTGGAAAAGGGCAGTCCCGCCGCCGACATCAGCTGGCTGTCTTCAATGTATAGGCCTGACAGGCTCGCATCCAGGCGACGGGCGATGCTGATCAGTGTCGACAGCCCTTCATCGGTGGCACTGTGCATGTCCAATGCGATTAAAATACGACGCCTGGCGTTACTCATCACCGTCTTCGTCCCCCTTGTCGTGGGCTGCGAATTTTTTCGCGGCTGCTATCCACGCCTCAATCTTTGTTGCCACCCGGCCATTTACTGATTCCGCCGGGTATTGGCCCGTGGCATCCGGTATACCGGCGTTGAGACCAGTGAGCAGTGACAGCGCTTCATCAATCGTTGAAACGGCGTAAATATGGAAGCGACCTTCTTTGACGGCATCGATAACGCGCCGGTCCAGCATCAGGTGCTGGGTGTTGGCGTCAGGCATGACAACCCCCTGGTTACCTGTTAGACCTCGGGCCTGACAGATATCAAAAAATCCCTCAATTTTCTGGTTGATACCTCCGATGGCCTGCACCTGCCCGTGCTGATTGATCGAGCCGGTGACAGCCAGATCCTGCCGGATTGGTATATCGGCGATGGCCGACAACAACACGGTGATTTCGGCGACTGAGGCACTGTCCCCCTCGACCCCACCATAGGACTGTTCAAACACCAGGCTGGCGGAGATGGGTAAGGGCCGATCCTTGGCAAAGCGACTGGCAATAAAGGCAGACAAAATCAGCACTGCCTTGGAGTGGATATTGCCGCCGAGTTTAACCTCCCGCTCAATATCCACCACCTTGCCAGTGCCCAGGCGGGCCTGGGCGGTGATTCGTGTTGGCTGACCAAAGGCATATTCCCCCAACAGGAAAACCGACAGGCCATTAATCTGGGCCACTCGGGTGCCGCTGGTGTCCACCAGCTGAATATCTCGCAGGATACTTTCGTGCACGCGCTCCCGAAACTGGTCCATGCGTCGGGTGGCAGCATCGACGGCTTGCTGCAGGTGCTCGGCAGAAATATGCTCAGCCCCGGCCATACCAGCGTAGTAATCGCTTTCACACAACAGGTCTGTCAGTCTGTTCAGGTGCAGTGGCAGTTTTTCTGCATCTTCGAGTATGCGCGATCCCTGTTCAATTACACGTGCCACGGCGCCGGTGTCCAGGGGACGGAGGGATTTTTTATGTTGCAGCGCAGCGATCAGCCTGGCGTAGCCCAGGGTATTTTCGTCGTTGCGTGGCAGGTCTTCCGAGAGATCTGCCGGCACCTTGAACAGCAGGTTGAAATCCGGATCATAGGCTTGCAGCAGGTAGTAGATCATGCGGTCGCCCAACAGGATAACTTTCAGGTCAAGGGGCACCGGTTGCGGTTCCAGGGACTTGGTGCTGACCAGGCTGAGTAGCTGGTCGATGGACTCAATGCGAACTTCCCGGGACTGCAGTGCCCGTTTCAGGGTATCCCAGGCAAAGGGGTTGGTGAGCACCTTAATGGCGTCCAAAAGCAGGTAACCGCCATTGGCGCGGTGCAGGGCGCCATTGCGGATCAGGGTGAAATCGGTGGTCAGTGTGCCGAACTGGGCCTCATGTTCCACCCGCCCCATCAGGTTGTTGAGTGAGGGGTTGTCCTCGTAGACGATTGGCGGGCTGCAGCTATCACTGTTATCCACCAGCACGTTAACCTTGTACATGGGGAATTCATGTACCCGGGCCTTGAGGTCTTCCGGCATGCTGGACTGGCCCTCTTCCTCACGAAACACATCGGCATTTTCAATGACATTCTGTTTGACCTCACTGAGGAAGCTGATCACTTCGTCGTGCTCGCCATAGCGGTTTTCCAGTTCACGGAAAATCTGATTGATGGCATTCTGAACAATGCTCTGGTTGAGTTTTTTCATGCGTTCGCGCCCCTCCTTCATCCAGAGGGGCATCTGCAGGACAACTTCCTTGAGTTCTTCCTTGAGTTCGTTAATTTTGTCCTCGATGGTTTTCTGCTCATCTTCACTGAGGGCTTCAAACTCTTTCGGGGTGATGATCTCTTCGTTTGCCAGCGGCGCGAGGGTGTAGCCACTGGGGGTCTGCATCAGGGCGATATTCATCTGCTTGGCTTTGTCTCGCAGTGCCGCAAATGCTTTTTGCTCGCGATCGCTGTATTCCTGCGAAATTTCATTGAGGCGTGCCTTGTACTCGGCACTGTGAAAAACCCCTGGAATGGTGACCAGCAGATCCTCGACGCATTGTTCCATGTCTTTCTTCAGGCAGGAGGCAATGCCGCAGGGGAGCTTCAGCACTTTGGGCTGCTGTGGGGCACTGAAATTATTGATATAGCACCAGTCATTGGGTCGGGGGCCTTCGGCAACCTGTTGTTGCAGAAAATCCCGGAGCATTTCATGTTTGCCCATGCCCGGGGAACCCATCACGTAAATGTTGTATCCCTCGTGGTTGATACCAAGGCCGAAACGCAGCGCCTCCAGGGCACGGTCCTGACCAAAGTAATTGTCCAGGTGTTCCAGTTCCGTGGTGTCCCTGAAAGGCAGTGTGGCCGGGTCACAGCGCCGGTAGAGTTGCTCGGCCGGCAGTTCCTTGATGTTTTCTTTTTCTGTCACGTTCTACTCGCCTACAGGTATTCAGGTAAATGGTTGCGGATGTCTTCGTTTGAAGCCTTGACCAGCTGCAGGTCGAATTCCCCTTGCACGGCAGCTTTGACATTTTTGTCGAGGTGTTTGTGCAGTGCCCCCAGCATTTGCGAAGGGGCCACCAGATAGAGTCGCCGGAAGCGATCCTGTTCCCGTCCCGCGGCCAACAGGTCACAGAGCTCCCTGGCAAAAGTATCCCGTTCCTGGGCCTTGATCGCTGATTTTTCCCCGACCCCGTGCCTGCCCGATGGGCTGCTGCCGCTCTGTCTTCCAGGCTGATCGCTGACCAGTTCAGAGACCTTGAGCCTGCTTTCGCCATGGAACATAGTGCTCACTTCCACCAGTGGTTCTTTCGAGCCGGCGGTATTAAAGATACGTGCCCTTGAAGCGTCGGCAACCAGTACCCAAGTCATAACGATTCCTCCTCTTGTACTCGTGTTTGTGTGCTTGATTTACTGCTTAAGCATAGTGTTGATCTGCCCGATTGGCACGGGAGAGCAGGAGGATTTTTTACGGGTGTTGAAGGTTGAGAAAAGGGCTGGTCAGTGCCTGACAGGCCGCTTTTGCAGTTTGCGCTGCAGGGTGCGGCGGTGCATGCCGAGACTGCGTGCCGTGGCTGAAATATTGCCGTCGTTCTCCGCCAGAACGCGCTGGATATGCTCCCACTCCAGGCGTTCTACCGAGGGTGGCGACTCGTTAATAGGCACTTCGGGGTTCGGGGTAACCCCCTCGAATGCGGACAGAATGTCATCGACACTGGCGGGTTTGCAAAGGTAGTTGCTGGCCCCCATCTTGATGGCTTCCACAGCGGTGGAGATACTCGAGTAACCGGTCAGGATCAGTACCTCGATGGTCGGGTGTAGGGTCTTCAGTTGTGGCAACAGGTTCAGGCCGGATTCATTGTTCAGCTTCAGGTCCACCACTGCCTTGTCTGGCCGGTTTTCCAGACAAAGGGCAAGGGCTTCCTCGCCATTGCTGGCGGCAAAGACCCGGTAGCCACGTCGGGTCATGGCCCGTGCCAGGATACTGGCAAAGGTTGCATCATCGTCGACGATCAGTAGGGTGGGGTGCGTCATGGCAAGTCCGTGTTTCAGGACTCTGATGTTAGCGGCAGAATCACCCGGGTGACAGTGCCGCCACCATTGTCGGCGTTGATACTGACATTACCGCCATAGCGGTCGAGGGTGGCCCGGGTGAGGAAGAGCCCCAGCCCCATGCCATCCGGCTTGCTGGAGCTGAAGGGTTTGCCCAGTTTTTCTTCTAGCGATGGTTCGACACCTGCGCCAAAGTCGCGGATACACAGCTCCAGAGTCCGCTGATCCCAGCCAACCTCGACCTCGACGCGTTCCGGGCTTACATCTGCTGCATTGTTCAGCAGGCTGGTGAGGGACTGGGCAATGGTGGGATGGAATTGTGCTGTCTGTTCCAACAGGTCATCCGCGTAACGGATATGGGCTTGAACACGAGGCCTCATGACCTGCCAGCGTTCAAACAGTTTGTCTAGGTAGGTGCGCAGGGAGACCGCTGGCTGGGTTTCGCCAGAGCCTTCCCCTGTGGCGACAAGCTCCTTCAGGGTTGAACGACACTGTGCCAGTTGCTGTTGCAGGATAACCAGGTCTTCTCGATGTGAGGACGGCTCCTCCAGCATCTCGTCCACCAGGATTTTCATGGTGTTCAGCGGGGTGCCCAACTCGTGGGCGGTACCCGCCGCCAGGGAACCGATGGCCAGTACCTGTTCATCTCGCAGCTGGTCTTCGCGCTGGAGAGCCAGTTGTTCTTCCTGGTGCCTCAGGGTGTTGGCCATACGGGTGACGAAATAGGTGATCAGACCCGCACTGACGGCAAAGTTGCACCACATACCCAGGATATGCAGATTGTTGCTGCTGTCGTGGTGGTGGCCGGGGGCCAGTGCCGGAATCGGCAGATAATTGCGCAGTAGCCAGCTGTAGGCCGCCAATGACAGCAGTGTCACTGCCCAGGTAAAGCGCAGTGGCAGAGTGGTGGCGGCAATACTGATGGGCACCAGGTAGTAGGACACAAAGGGGTTTGACGCGCCGCCACTGAAAAACAGTAGCGCTGTGAAAAAAGCGATGTCCACCAACAGGTGACAGAAAAACTCCAGTTCGGTGATGGCCGGGTAACGGAACGTGCGCCACCAGGTGGTGGCAATCACCAGTGCGTAGAGGGCGAGAATGGCGCCCAGTACCAGCACTGGCAGACCGATATCCTGAATCTGGCTGAAAAAAAGGAGGGCCAGAAGCTGGCCCCCAAGAGCGATGTTTCGAATGACACTCAGCTGACGCAGGTTGTGGCGTGCGGCTGAGTTGAGTGAGCTATCGATCCTGGTCATGGCTCGATATTAACAGATGCTTTCCTCACCAGTGCAGGGTTGCTGCCAGGTAAACGTTGCGGCCGGGACCGGTGAGTCGATCACCGACGGCAATGTCGCTGTCGGCGTTGCGATTGTAGCCGGCCAGGTGATCCTGGTAGCGGTTGTCAAACAGGTTCTCGATGCCCCCGGAGAAGGTCAGCTGTGGTGTCAGGCGGTAACTGCCGGACAGATTGACTATGCCGTAACCGGAGGTTTCTTCTTCCGCGTTAAAGTCGGACACCTTGCTTTGTTTGGCGTAGAGCACGGATTCCAGCGACAGCATCACCGCGTGCTGTTCATAGATCAGTGCCAGCCGGTTGTTGAGAGGCGCAACCCGGTAGAGATCATCGCTTTCGTCGCGACGTTTACCGCGCACGTAACTGAGATTACCTTCCAGGCGCAGGGTTTCCGAGAGGGTATAGCCATAACCCATATCTGCGCCGTACATCTTGGCATCGACATTGTCGAACATCAGTGCAGCCTGATCACTCATCATGGTGCTCAGCATGTTGGCAGTGGCATTGGTGGATGGCACGCCCTGAATGTAATCGTCAATGCGGCGGTAAAACACCTGCGGCGTTACCCAGGCCACCCCGTTTTGCCAGTCAAAACCGAGGGTGATTTCGTGGGCAGTTTCTTCATCCAGGTCCAGATTGCCAATGTAGTTGCGTCCATCCGCGAGACCGCCGGTAGCCGCCAGAGGCAACCACAGGTTGCGTTCCTGGTAGGAGGGTGCGCGATTTTTGCGACCGAGACCCATCTTCAGGGTGGTGGTTTCGTTGAGTGGACGGCTCACGTTCAGGGCCAGATCCAGGTAGGTGAAGTCCTCGTCACGATCACCATTATTGAAGGCGGTGGCCAGCATGTTGGCCTTCATCGCCATCATGCCCATCATGCCGCTGGCTCCGACGGTTTCGCTGTCCATCTGCACCCGGTTGACCCTGGCACCGGTTTTAACGTGCCACTCGCCAATGTTGCCTTCCCATTCGGTAAACAGGCCGTAGGTATCGCGCTCGGCATCGTTGAAGTTCGCCACCACAAACATGCCATTGTAGGGGTTGGTAATGGTGGCGGTGTGCACGGTTTCATTGCCATCGGCGCCAATCGACAGGTGGCCATTTTTTACCGGCCAGCGAGCCTGCAGGGACCATGCAGTATTGTGGGCTGTGGCGTTATTGGCGCGATAGTCCATCAGCGATGCGGGGGCAGTGCGCTGGGAAAAGTTGTCCATTTCGTGGTCGACATGGTTGTAGGACAGGTGGCCGCTGAATTCCACGTCGCCAATGGTGGTGCTGAGATTGGCGCCCACGGAGTCGCCGTCGATATAGTTGATATCCATAGGTAGCGCCGGAGTACCGGTATCTCTGGTATCCAGCTCCCCGGTATAGATTTCGATGCGGGTGTCTTCACCCTGCCAGCCGTAACTCAGATCGTAGCGGCCGCGTCGGTATTGGGTGCCACCGATTTCATCATCACTGTCGATACGTGTTTCGTCGCCCTCGTCGTGGCTGACCAGTGCTGTGATTTTGTGGTGCTGGTTGGCAACGGTTGACTTCAATGCGCTGCTGGAGCCATCGGTATTGCCGTTAAACCGGCTGGAAAGGCTGCCGGAAAGTTCCAGTTCTTCGCTGTCGCCAAACTCGCCACGGTCCAGGGTGGCGGTGATGTGTCCTCCCAGGCTTTCCTGGGCAGCACTGACGGGAGCAATGCCGCGATCCACCTGCAGTGACTTCAATAGCATGGGCGGTGTGTAGGTCAGCGGCGTATCCATGGCGTTGGGACCACCGGTCAGGGTCGGGGCATGGTCAATGTGAACGCTGACGCGGTCTCCATAAAGGCCTCGGTACTGGGCAATGCCGGTTACCGGTCCGTTACTGTTGACGTTGGCACCGGGAACCCGCTTCAACAGCGCGGCACTGTCCACCAGGGGAATGTCGGCAGGTTCAATGTTCAGGGTCAGCGTTGTGTTGGACTGTTTGCCGGTTACCTCAATTTCTTCGGGGGTGGCGTGTTCAGCCAGCAGTGGCATCGGTAGCGTGGTCAGCAGTAACGTGGCTACAGCAGTGATGGAGCGGGGAATATCGCGCTTCACAGGCCAAGTCTCCATGGTCAGGTTCAAGTGGCCGGCATGATAAGGGTGATGTGGTGTTTTGGGGATGTGACAAATTGTCGCACTTGAGACCGCCACGGATGATGCCCGGACCAAATGAGACCGGACCGGGGACGATGCGATGAAGATTAACGAAGTAGCAGTAAAGGTATGTTTGAGTTGATCAGCATGCGCTGGGTAAGGCTGCCGAACAGCAGTTCCCGCAGACGGTGTTGGCCGAAGGCTCCCATTACCACCAACTCAATACTGTGTTCCCGGTAGTAGCCTTCCAGTTGTTCCTGCACGTCGCCGTTCAGTTCGGCGCAGGTGGTTTGCAACCCAGCCTGCTCCAGAATGGCGGCACCTTCCTGAAGTTGTTCCGACTCGCTTTGCCCCTGGACCACATGAACCAGATGGCATTCCAGGCCCCGGTAGAGAGGGCTGAGGCTGACCATGTCGAGGGCCTTGCGGGAAACCTCGCCGCCGTCGTAGGCAATCATGATACGTTGCGGGGGCTGTTCAAAGGGGCGGTTGACCACCAGTACCGGCCGGTGCAGGGCGCGTATCAGTGACTCCAGTTTGGCGCCCAGCTGTTTTTCCCGGTTTTCATTCCCCTCGCCGCGAATGCCCACCACCAGTACCCGGATTTCTTCCTCCATTTCTACCAGGGTTTCTTCCAGACTGCCGTGGCGTTGCAGGCTTTCCGGCTGCGGGCAGCCGCGTTTCAGCGCCCGCTGGCTGGCCTCCTGCAGCATGGCCTTGCCCTGTTCCAGCAGAATGCGGCTGCGCCGTTCCTCCATGCTGGTGAGTTCTTCCAGCAGTTCTTCCCGGCTGCCCAGCCCGATGCTGCCGCTGAGGTCCATCAATGGGGGTGTATCCCTGTGTTCAATGTTGTGGAGCAGCTTGAGTGGTGCCTTCAGTTTTGTGGCTACCCAGGCGGCGTAGTCCGTCACCGCCGCGCTGTAGGTGGAACCATCGATTCCGGCCAGGATAGTACGTCGCTGTGCTGTGCTCATCAGTGTTCTCCCAGTACCCGGTCAATGTCTTCAGGTTTATCGTGCAGGCCAAAGCGATCCACGATGGTTGTGCTTGCTTCATTCATGCCAATCACATCCACCATTGCACCTTCGCGGCGAAACTTGATCACCACCTTGTCCAGTGCCGCAACGGCCGAAATATCCCAGAAATGCGCACGACTTAGATCAATAATGACCTTGTCCAGCGCTTCCTTAAAGTCAAACTGGGCGCTGAACTTGTCCGCGGAATTGAAAAACACCTGTCCCACTACCCGGTAGGTGCGGACATTTTCGAGCACATCCAGCTCCGAAGTGACGTACATAAAATGGCTGACCTTGTTGGCAAAAAATAGTGAGGCCAGTAGTACTCCCACGAACACACCGTAGGCGAGATTGTGGGTGGAGACAACCACCGCCACCGTGGCCACCATCACCAGGTTACTGGACAGGGGGTGCTTCTTAAGGTCGGTAATGGACTGCCAACTGAAGGTGCCAATAGAAACCATGATCATCACTGCTACCAGCGCCGCCATGGGAATCTGCGATATCCAGGGGCCGAGAAATACCACCATGATGATCAGAAATACCCCGGCGACAAAGGTGGACAGCCGCCCGCGGCCACCGGATTTTACATTGATCACTGACTGGCCAATCATGGCGCAGCCGGCCATACCGCCGAGCAGCCCGGCGCCGATATTGGCGATGCCTTGGCCCTTGCACTCCCGGTTTTTGTTGCTGGGCGTGTCGGTGAGATCATCCACAATGGTGGCGGTCATCATGGATTCAAGCAGCCCGACCACCGCCAGGGAAACTGAGTAGGGGAAAATAATTTTCAGGGTTTCGAGGTTCAGCGGTACATCCGGCCACAGGAACAGTGGTAGGGTGTCCGGCAGCTCGCCCATATCTCCAACGGTGCGAATATCGAGCCCGATCGCCACGGCAACTGCGGTGAGTGAGATAATGCACACCAGCGGCGAGGGAATGGTTTTGCCGATCACCGGCAGGTACGGAAACAGGTAAATGATTCCAAGTCCGGCAGCAGTCATGGCGTAGACATGCCAGGTGACACCGGTCAGCTCCGGCAGCTGTGCCATAAAGATCAGGATGGCCAGGGCGTTGACGAACCCGGTCACTACCGAGCGCGATACAAAACTCATCAGATCGCCGAGCTTGAGGAAGCCGGCAAGGATCTGCAGCACCCCGGTCAACAGTGTTGCAGCCAGCAGGTACTGCAGGCCGTGCTCCCTGACCAATGTCACCATCAGCAGCGCCATGGCACCGGTGGCTGCGGAGATCATCCCCGGTCTGCCGCCGACAATGGCAGTGATCACTGCGATACAGAACGAGGCGTACAGTCCCACCTTGGGGTCGACACCGGCAATAATGGAAAAGGCGATGGCTTCAGGAATCAGGGCCAGGGCGACAACGGTGCCCGCCAGTACATCAGCACGAATATTGCCCAGCCATTGCTGCCGGGTAGTGTAGAGGGACATAAACATTCCAGTTTTTTTTGGGGTGACTTGTCGCCACCGGGCGATAACGGTGCTGTTGGTGGCTGACAAAATGCCGTGGACCAATCGTGGTCGGTCGGGAGATGTGGGATTTGTCAGCGGATGGTTGCAGTGCCGGTTGCGGCGGGACTCACCAGGTCAGGTGACGTCGATGCAGGGCAGGTAAAACAAGTCATCGGATCGTACAGCATTCACGAGCGCCGCATTATAGCCGCTAACGGGATAGAGACAATGCCACACCGGGATTCTGTGCACAGCCGTTTGGTTGAAAAGATCACACAGAACCATGTATAGCGTGGTGGCCATCGGCTACAATGCGCGGCTCTCGATACCCACACCTGTAACAGATACGAACCCATGAGCCGCAAGTTCCAGAATCGACGCACTTTCGCGATTATCAGTCACCCCGATGCCGGTAAGACCACCATCACTGAAAAGCTGTTGCTGTTCGGTAACCTGATCCAGGTGGCGGGCACCGTGAAGGGCAAGAAAAGTGACCGTCACGCCACCTCCGACTGGATGCAGATGGAAAAGGAGCGGGGCATCTCGGTAACTTCGTCGGTGATGCAGTTTCCCTACAAGGATGCAGTGGTCAATCTGCTGGATACCCCTGGGCACGAGGACTTCTCTGAGGATACCTACCGCACCCTGACGGCGGTGGATTCGGCACTGATGGTCATTGACGGCGCCAAGGGTGTTGAGGATCGCACCATCAAGCTGATGGATGTGTGTCGCTTGCGGGATACCCCCATTATTTCCTTCGTTAACAAGATGGACCGGGACATCCGCGATCCCATTGAGCTGCTGGACGAAATCGAGTCAGTGTTGAAAATTGCCGGCGCACCTATCAATTGGCCGATTGGCATGGGACATGACTTCAAGGGAGTCTACAACCTGTATACCGATACCATTCATGTGTTCAAACCGGGGCAGGGACATACCATTCCCGAAGACATACAGGTGGTTGGAATTGATTCCGAAGCGGCGACCGAGCTGCTCGGTTACTACGTCGACGATATCCGCGAGGAAATCGAGCTGGTGCGTGGCGCCACCCACCAGTTCGACCTGGAGCTGTTTCTGGCCGGTCAGCTGACCCCGGTATTTTTCGGTACCGCGCTGTCGAATTTTGGTGTGCGGGAAATGCTCGACCATTTCGTGCAATGGGCGCCTGCGCCGCAACCGCGCCTGGCAGTGGAGCGGGAAGTAACTCCCGGAGAAGAGCAGTTCAGCGGTTTCGTATTCAAGATCCAGGCGAACATGGACCCCAAGCACCGGGACCGCATCGCCTTTATGCGGGTTTGTTCCGGCCGCTACCAGCAGGGCATGAAGATGCACCATGTGCGCATCGGCAAGGATATCCGCATTGCCGACGCGGTGGGCTTCAAGGCCGGTGATCGCGTGGCAGTGGAGGAGGCTGTGGCCGGCGATATTATCGGCCTGCACAACCACGGTACCATCCAGATTGGCGATACCTTTACTGGGGGCGAAGATCTGAAGTTTACCGGCATTCCTCACTTTGCTCCGGAACTTTTCCGTCGCATACGCCTTAAAGATCCATTAAAAACTAAGCAGTTACAAAAAGGTCTTCAACAGCTTTCTGAAGAAGGAAGCACCCAGGTATTCTTCCCTCTCAACAATAATGACATTGTCGTGGGTGCCGTGGGGCAGCTGCAGTTTGACGTGGTGGCCTACCGCCTCAAGGATGAATACGGGGTCGAAGCCGTCTACGAGCCGGTGAATGTATACACCGCTCGCTGGATTGAGTCCGACGACAATAAAAAAATCGAAGAGCTGAAGCGCAAGGTACCGGATGGTGTCGCCGTTGACGGAGGCGGGCATCTTACCTATCTCGCATCCACGAGGGTCAACCTGGCGCTGACGGAGGAGCGCTACCCGGAACTGCAGTTCCGGGCCACCCGAGAGTTATAAACCGCTTCACCGGGTTCACTATACTCTCTGTAGGTCATTTCCTGCGGAGTGAACAATGGACCCGGTATTCCCCCACCTCACGCATATGGCGCTGCATGTGGAAGACATGGACGCCTGTGTCGCGTTTTATCAATATTACTGCGATATGGAAATCTGCCATGCCCGCAACAACGGGCAACAGCGGATTGTCTGGCTGGCAGAGCCCGGTCGTGAAAAGGATTTTATCTTTGTGTTGATGGACGGTGGCCGCAACCTGGCGCTGCCGGATAACGATTACCGTCACTTTGGCTTCGCCATGCCCAGCCGTGTGGCGGTAGATGATGTGGCGGAACGGGCCAACGCGCGAGGGGAACTGGTTTGGCCACCCCGTGAGGAGCCCTACCCGGTCGGTTACTATTGCGGGTTGCGGGACCCCAATGGCAACTATGTGGAATTCAGCTATGGTCAGCCTTTGGGGCCTGGTGCCGGGTAATAACTGTTTGCCCGTCAGCGGCTGTTGTAATAGTCTGATCGCACCTGCCTGGTGGAGAAAATCATGGATAACCGACGCAAAACGGTCGTTGTTAACGGTCGATTTCAATATCAGTATGCGCTGGTTGCCGCAGCAGCTTCGGTGCTGTTGATCAATCTGTTTATCATCATCAATACCCTGTTGCCCGATTACCGGGGATTCCTGCTCAACGGCTGGCATACGCTCATCGTGGCAGTGGTGGAGATTTTCCTGATCGGTGGTGTCTGGTGGGGCAGTCTGATCGCCAGCCATCGAATTGCCGGCCCGCTTTATGTGATGGTGCGGGAAATAGAGTCCATCTCGGAAGGAGACTTCACCGCCCGGGTAAACCTGCGTCGCTATGACATGTTCCAGCCCGAAGCCGAAGCCATCAACCAGAGCATGGAAATTCTTCAGAAGCGCATTGACCGTATCAAGACCATTGTCGACGAAATCGAGAAGCAACCCGGTGGTTATGCCCCGGCGACTCCCGATCATATTGCTCGCCTGAGAGCAGAGCTTGAACAGTTCAAAACCGCCTAGTTTGTTTTTGCCGGGCAGGGCCGCCAGGGTTGCGGTGCTGCACTAGCCACGGGTTGTACCTTTGCCTGATCCCGCTGTTTTCGTAGTACTCGTTGTCATTGCCTTTGCGGCGGGGTTTATTTCATCCATCGCCGGCGCCGGTGGCGTGCTGACGTTGCCGGCACTGCTTTGGGCCGGACTGCCTCCCATCACCGCGCTGGCCACCAACAAGGTGCAGAGCACCCTGGGCACACTGTCCTCCTCCTGGAATTTCTTCCGCAAGGGGCATCTCGACCTGAAGCCACTATTGCCGTCCATGGCCACGGCGCTGGCTGGCTCCTGCCTGGGCACCTGGGCGGTGCAACGGGTGGGTAACGAGGTACTGGCAACACTGATCCCCGTCCTGTTAATTGCCATCGGCCTGTACTTCCTGGTGTCCCCGCGTATCAGCGATGATCACCGTGAGCCGCGAATTTCCAGCCTGCAGTTCGCCATGACCGCGGCGCCGCTGATGGGGTTCTACGGTGGCTTCTTTGGCCCCGGTATGGGTTCTATCTTTCCGTTCCTGATGGTCTGGCTGATGGGCTACGGTCTGCGTAAAGCCACGGCTCAAACCAAAGCCATGGTGTTGTCGGTGAACGGTGTGTCCGCCACGATTTTTATTATCGGCGGCCATGTGATCTGGTCACTGGCCATCGCCATGTCGCTGGCACAGATAGTCGGTGCCAGGCTGGGCTCAAACCTGGTGATCAGCCGTGGCGGCGCACTGGTGCAGCCGGTGATTATTGTCGTTACCCTGGCGGTTGCTTTGAAATTGTTGATTGCACCATGACATTTTTACTTACCCTGTTGATGACGTTTATTGTGGTCCTCGTGGCGATCGTGGTTTTTGTGCGCATCGGGACACCAGTGTACCAGTTGAAAAAGCACAACGTAGAGACATTGCTGACCCTGGTGGTGGCGGGGGAGGCGACCGACAATGACTGGCAAGTATTTTTGGGCGTACCGATCAGACATAATGAGCACCTTGAAGCGCTGCGGCTGAGATGTTGTGAAATCAGCGAACGCGAGTATATTGGCGGGTCCGGTCCGCTGCTCACGGCAAAAGGTATCGACCAGGTTCGACAATTGCTGATGGAACTGCAAGGAGACGAGGAATGACAAGGGAATCATCACCCATGGCCCGTGGGATCATTATTGCAGCCGCGTTCGTCATAGTTGTGGCGGGGCTGAAAGCGGCAGAAACCCTGCTGGTGCCTTTTCTGTTATCGGTGTTTATTGCCCTGATTTTTTCGCCGTTGCTGGCCAAACTGAAACAGCTGCGGGTGCCAGGGGGGCTGGCCATCTGCCTGATTATTGGTCTGGTGGTGCTGGTGGGATGGTTGATTGGTATTTTAGTGGGCGCCTCCATCAATGATTTTCGCCAGAACCTCCCTCAGTACCAGGAACGCCTGCAAACCCTGAGTGTGGGGTTGCTTAACTGGATGAACGAACGGGGTATCACCCTCGACATGGAGCAGATGCGGCAGAGTTTCGACCCCGGCAAGGTGATGCAGCTGGCGGGAAACACCCTGAGTTCCTTCGGTAATGTCATGACCAACGCCTTCATGATTCTGCTGACGGTGGTGTTTATTCTCGCCGAGGAAATCGGCTTCAGTGAAAAGCTGCAGTCCGCGCGCAAGGACAACGGTTCTACCGGCGAGGCCTTGCAGCGTTTCACCCAAAGCGTCAACAGTTACCTGGGCATCAAATCGCTGCTCAGCCTGCTCACCGGGGTGCTGGTGATGATCTGGCTGTGGTTTCTGGATGTGGACTACCCGGTGATGTGGGGATTGCTCGCCTTCCTGCTCAATTTTGTGCCCACCATCGGTTCTATTATTGCCGCCGTCCCGGCCGTGTTACTGGCGCTGATCCAGTTGGGTCCGCTGGTCGCGGGTTTGACGGCCGCCGGATATCTGGTGGTCAATGTGGTGGTGGGCAATGGCCTGGAACCGAAGTTGATGGGCAAGGGACTCAACCTGTCACCGCTGGTGGTGTTCCTGTCATTGGTATTCTGGGGCTGGGTACTTGGCCCGGTGGGTATGCTGTTATCTATTCCGTTGACCATCATGGTCAAGATTGCACTGGAAAATCATGAAGACACCTACTGGCTGGGGATCATGCTGGGAGCCGGTGTTCGACCCCAGCCTACAGCGGTGGATAACGAGGATTCATCCGGCGCACCCCCGCAAGTACAGGACAGCTGACGCAAGTTTCCAGTGGATGTCGGTCCACCATTCGACTTCAGGAGGTTTCATGTCCAACCAGACGATTAATCTCAGCCCCGATCTGTACCGCTACATGCTGGATATTTCCCTGCGTGAAGCAGATGTACTGAAAGCCCTTCGGGAGGAAACTGCCCGGTTGCCCAATGCCAATATGCAGATAGCCCCGGAGCAGGGGCAGTTTATGGCAATGCTGGTACAACTGAGCGGCGCCAGAAGGGTGATCGAGGTGGGTGTCTACACCGGGTACAGCTCACTGGCGGTGGCCGCCGCACTGCCGGATGACGGTTACCTGCTGGCCTGTGATGTCAGCGAAGAGTACACCGATATTGCCCGTCGCTACTGGCAACAGGCAGGCCTCAGAGAAAAGATTGACCTGCACCTGGCACCGGCGGTGGAAACGTTGCAGTCGTTGATTGATCGGGGGCATCCGGCAAACTTCGATTTTGCCTTTATCGATGCCGACAAGGAGAACTACCAAGCCTACTACGAACGTTGCCTGCAGTTATTAAAGCCTGAGGGATTGATTGCAGTCGATAACGTGCTCTGGAATGGCTCCGTGATTAATCCCGAAAAGCAGGATGCCGATACTCGCGCCATCCGAGCCTTTAATGAAAATCTGTTATCTGACACCCGGGTGGATATCAGTCTGGTGCCCATCGGTGACGGGTTGACGCTGGCACGCAAGCGATAGGTAGCGGCCGGTTCGCTGACCAATATTCCCTTAGCGGGGGTAGATATCTTTGTAGCTCTTCGGGTCCGAAGGGTGTTGTATCTGGTTGAGAATCGCCATCTGCTGATTGGCTTCCGCCATACTTTTTTCCAGTTCCTGCAGATGCTCCGGTTTGATTTCGCCGTATCGTTCAATATCGATCTGGATAACCTTCAGCCAGTTCAGCACATTGTTGACGATATGGTTGGTGGCGGAGAGCAGCAGCTGGAATGACTCTAGGGATTTTTCCTTTGCTTCCAGCGCCTGCTGCCGGTAGGCGACGGTCAACGCCCACTTGCGCACGATAGCCGCTGTAATGGTAGTGATGGTCGACGTGAAAACTATGGTGATGGTGTGATCTTGCCAGGGTGTCAGTTTGCCCTCTAAAAAAAACTCTTTCGTCCATTCATAACAGAACATTCCAGTAAAAGTGGCCATAAACACCAGCAGCAGGAACCGCTTGTTACCAAGGATATGTAGATTGTTCAAAGCTTCCCCCTAGAGCACAGACCGATACAGTGCAGTTAAAACCACCGAGAGAAGCGATGTCCTTTTTGGCTAATATGACTGGGGTGGTGATTAAACAGCGACCAGACTGTCGCTATCTATATGTTCTTTCTATGTGTTCTTTTATACGTAATCACTTTTTTGGCGATCTGCCAAGAGCTATGGAACCACAGGTGAAGGGATCGGGCAATACTGCTGTTGCCATAGAATCAACTGGAAGATGTCTTTTGTGTGCCGCTTGATACAGATCAGTTTTTGCGACCTGATTGACAGTATTGAACGCCCATTCTCGGGTGGTGGTATCAGCGGTTTCGACCGGTGCGGGGCAGGGGATAGATGACTTTCTTTTCAATCCTGTGATAGCTCGATTACCATAGCCGCAGTGATGTGGAAAAGTCCGCATGCTGTCAGCCACCGTTTGGCGGAGAACTGATTTGAATGCCAATGTAAAAATCGCGCTGGTGACCCTGGCGCTCGTCATCATCTGGTTTCTCAGTGGTGCGTTCACCAATGGTCAGGAGGAAGCCTCACAGCAACCACAAACCGAAGTTTCTGATCTGTCAAAGGTGAGGGTGGTATGGAGCGAGGCCCGGGACTATTCCCGGCAGGTGCTGGCCCGGGGAAGAACAACCCCCAACCGTGAAGTGATTCTTAAAGCCGAAATCAGTGGCCGTGTTGTCGCTGTGCCGGTTGCTAAAGGACAGGCGGTTGCCGAAGGTGATGTCGTCTGCGAGCTGGCCGAGGAAGATCGACCACAGCGGGTGGTCGAAGCGCAAGCTGCCGTGGCACAAGCGGAAATTGATTATCAGGGTGCGTTAAAACTCAAGCAGAAGGGCTATCAGTCTGAATCGGCCATTGCCGAGGCCAAGGCGCGTCTGGAGAGCGCCAAAGCCACCCTGGCACAAACCCGGGTCAATCTCGCCAACACCCGTATTGTTGCGCCGTTTTCCGGGTTTGTGGATGATCGCCCGGTTGAGGTGGGTGATTACATGGATCGCACCAATGTCTGCGCAGAGCTGGTGGAGATTCATCCCCTGAAGGTGGTTGCCAGGTTATCTGAGCGCGAAGTGGTGCAGATATCCATGGGCAGTGAGGCCAGTGTCAAACTGGCTACCGGCGAGCAAGTGACCGGCGAGGTGGTCTACCTCAGCCATCTCGCGGACCCGCAAACCCGCACCTATGAAATGGATATTTTATTACCCAACCCTGATTTTCACCTGCGTGCCGGTGTTGCCAGCCAGATACAGGTGTCTGCAGACCAGGTAATGGCCCATCGTATTCCTGCCGCACTGCTGGCACTGGGTGATGCCGGTGAAGCCGGTGTGAAGATTGTCGATGACCAGGACCGGGTCCAGTTTGTCGAGCTGAATCTGGTGGGGGATGACGGTGAGGGCGTGTGGATTACCGGCCTGCCGGAAAAGGTGAGGCTGATAACGGTGGGACAGGAATATGTTTCCAGTGGAGAACAGGTGATGGCTGAGGAAGACACCTTGTCCACTGCGGATCAACGCGCCCTATGAATTTTCTCGAACGCGCCATCAGCCACTCCCGAGCGACCGTCTCGCTGCTGTTGTTTGTGTTAATTGCCGGGGTGTTTGCCCGCTCCTGGATCAGTGTCGACCTCAACCCCAACGTCACCGTGCCCTTTGTGATGGTGATGGTGACCCATCAGGGTATCTCTCCTGAAGATGCCAATCGCCTGCTGGTGAAACCCCTGGAAACTGAGCTGAAATCTCTCGACGGGGTAGAGGAGCTTACTGCACAGGCCAAGGAGGGGTCGGCCTTTGCCATCGTCGAATTTGAGCCGGATATTGATGTGGATGCGGCCCTGGCAGATGTTCGCGAGGCGGTCAGTCGTGCCAAGGCTGAATTTCCCGATGATACCGATGAGCCCCTGGTGAAGGAGATGTCGGCCTCGCCGGAACCCACGGTGGTCATCACCTTTTCCGGTGATCAACTCACCGAGCGTGAACTGTTCCATATTGTCAGGCAGTTGCGCCAGGATATCGAAGCGCTGCCGGAAATTCTCGAGGCCAACCTCTCTGGTGATCGCGAGGAGGTAGTGGAAGTGCTGCTCGATCCCTCCCGGTTGGAGCACTATAACCTCACCGCAGAAGAACTTCTGAAAACCGTTTCTGCCAATAACCTGCTGATCCCCAGCGGGGAATACGACACCGCACGAGGGCGTTTTGGTGTCAAGGTGCCGGGCCTGATTGAAGACCGGGAAGATGTGATCAACCTGCCGGTGAAATTCAATGCAGACGGTGTGGTGACACTGTCCGATGTGACAGATATCCGCCGCACCTTCAAGGACCGTTCCAGTTTCAGCCACATCAATGGCCGGCGGGCCATGGCCATTGAGGCCTTCAAGCGCAACAAGGCCAATGCCATCCTGGCAGTGGATGCGGTGAAACAGGTGGTCGATGCCGCCTCTGACCGGCTGCCCCAGGGTGTGCAGATTGACTACATCTTTGATGCTTCGGACTTTGCCTTGCAGATGGTGGACGAACTGCAAGGGAATATCCTCACCGCTATCGCACTGGTGATGGTAGTGGTACTGGCTGCACTGGGTTTGCGTTCGGCGCTGCTGGTGGGGATGGGTATCCCGTTCTCACTGCTGGGTGCCACCATTATTGTTTACCTGCTGGGCTACAGTTTTAACTTTATGGTGATCTTCGGGCTGCTTCTGGCGCTCGGTATGCTGATCGATGGGGCTATTGTTGTAGTGGAATACGCGGACCAGCAGTCCCTGGCCGGTTACACCGCCAAAGAGGCCTATGTTGCAGCGGTGCGGCGCATGTTTCTGCCGGTGGTGGCATCCACTGCCACCACCCTGGCAGTGTTTTTGCCACTGATGATGTGGCCGGGTGTGGTAGGTGAGTTCATGTCCTACCTGCCCATTACTGTGTTTGCCGTTCTCAGCTGGTCGCTGCTGTATGCCCTGTTTTTTGTGCCGGTGCTGGGCGTGCTGTTTGCCCGTGGGCTGAAGCCCAGCGGCAAAGCCGACAGCAGCCGTAAACCGCATGAGGATGCGAACCTGGGGCTTGTGGGTCGGGCCTATGGCCGTTTTATTGGCAAGGCACTGGCGAGCCCGATATTGACAGTGAGTGCGGTGCTCTCGCTGTTGATGCTGATTTTTGTGCTCTACGGTGCGTTTGGTCGCGGGGTGTCGTTTTTTGTGGATACCGAAGACCGCTACGGCATTGTCTCGGTGCGGGCCCAGGGCAACTTGCCGGTGGCGGAAATGTCCCGCCTGTCTGCCGAAGTGGAGCAGCGGGTGATGTCCATCTCCCATGTTAAAGCGGTGTATGCGGCCAGCCAGGGCAATGGTATCGGCTCGAACCTGGAGCGTGCCAAGGACCAGATCAGCAATATTCTGGTGGAGTTGGATCGCGCCAGCGACAGGGATGTGAGCAGTCACCAGGTCTTTGCGGAAATCCGCAGGTCAACGTCGGACATGGCGGGCATTATCGTGTCAGCAGAGCCGGTGCAGGGCGGGCCGCCAGTAGGCAAGGATATTCAGTTGCAACTGTCCTCCAATGATCGCCAGGCGATGCGCGAGACCGCCCAACGGATTCGTTTCCACATGGAGAACGAAGTCAGCGGCTTGCTGGATGTGGACGACACATTGCCACTGCCGGGTATCGAGTGGGAGCTGGTGGTAGACAGGGCTGAAGCGGCAATGCTCGGTGTTGATACTCTGCAGGTTGGCAATATGGTGCAACTGGTTACCAACGGTATCAAGATCGGAGAATTCCGCCCGGATGATGCCGAAGACGAGGTAGAGATCCGGGTGCGCTACCCCGCGTCGGAGCGCGGGTTGTTTGCGCTGGATGAGCTGCGGGTAACCACCCCCAACGGTGCCGTGCCGGTGAGCTCTTTCGTCACCCGAATCGCCAGGCCGAGGGTGGACAGCATACAGCGCATCGACCGTGAAGAAGTGCTGATGGTGCGCGCCAATACCGAGGATGGTGTGCTGCCGGACGATAAGGTCAGGGAAATCCGCGAATGGCTGAAGAGCGCGGAGATTCCGGCAACAGTCAAAATCGATTTTCGTGGCGCTAACGAGGAGCAGGAGGATTCCATCGCGTTTCTCGGCGTCGCTTTCCTGATGGCCCTGTTCCTGATGCTGATCCTGATGGTGATGCAGTTCAACAGCTTCTACCAGGCGTTCCTGATCCTGTCCTCTGTGGTGATGTCCACCGCCGGCGTCATGCTGGGGCTGCTGGTGATGCAACAGCCGCTCAGTGTTCTGATGTCCGGTATTGGTATTGTCGCTCTGGCCGGTATCGTGGTGAACAACAATATTGTTCTGATTGACACCTATAACCACCTGCGCCGGGAGTCCATTCACATGTCGGCGTTTGATGCAGCGAGAATGGCGGCCATGACTCGGTTGCGCCCGGTGTTGTTGACCACGGTGACCACGGCTGTGGGATTACTGCCGCTGGCCTGCAATGTCAGTCTGGATTTTGTTCATCGCCAGATTGAGGTCGGGGGCGAGCTGGCCTCCTGGTGGCAGCAGCTGGCGGCGGCCATCGTCAATGGTTTGATGTTCTCAACCATTCTCACCCTGCTGGTGACGCCGGCAATGCTGGTGTTGCCGGAATATATGCGCCGCGGTATCAGCAAGGGGCTGGATGCCCTGTCTCCCGGTCAGTCCGGGGTCTGAGGCCTGTGTTGAAACGCGTCTGTTCGTGGTTGTTTGTCGCCTGGATGCTGGGCTCCCTTGTCTTCGCGTTAGTGACACTGGTGAGTGAGTTTGCCCTGCCGTGGCTGGGCGTCATCCTCTCTGCAGGCGCCCCGCTGGTGAACCGGCTCTTGCCATTTGACCGCGGTTTTTCCATGAACATGAAGGTCAAAATGCCGCTTGTTTCATTGTTCGTGATGCTGGGCGTTGCCTGGGTATTACTGACCGTGCCGGAGCGCAGCTGGGCCTTGTGGCTGGTGCTCGGCACCCTGGGCAGCTTCCTACTCGACACCTATTGGGCCAACACGGACGATGGCGCCGTCTGATATTCCTCTGCAGAACCTGCTCGAAGAAGTGCGGGCCTGTCAGAACTGTGTGGATCTGCCTCTGGGGCCGAGGCCGGTGGTCAGGGTGTCGTCCACAGCAACGGTGCTGATTATCGGGCAGGCGCCGGGCACCAGGGTGCATGCCAGTGGCATTCCCTGGGATGATCCCAGTGGTGAACGGCTACGAGGCTGGATGGGGCTCGCGCCTGAGCAGTTCTACGATACATCCCGTATCGCCATTATGCCGATGGGTTTCTGTTACCCGGGTAGAGGGCGTAGCGGAGATCTGCCGCCCAGACGCGAGTGTGCACCGCAGTGGCACGAGGCAATTCTTCAACACCTGCCCAACCTCAGCCTGACACTTCTCATTGGCCAGTACGCACAGTCCTATTACCTGTCCGACGACCACCGCAATCTCACCGAGCGGGTCAGACACTGGCGGAATTATTTGCCCCGTTTTCTGCCTCTGGTTCATCCTTCACCGCGGAATCGTCGCTGGCTGGCCCTGAATCCCTGGTTTGAGAAAGAGCTGGTCCCGTACCTGCAAATGGAAGTTGCTCGTCGCATCAGCTGACCCTTTTGGGCAAAAAGTGATAAAAATAGCCCTGTGAAGGCGCTATACTTTCTCGCTGTTCCAAAGGGAGCTTGAATGAGCAATCCATTTATTGACCGATCCAGCCTGATCCGGGTGGCAGCGTCCGGTATAAAGCTCGGCATGTTTGTCGCAGAGCTGGACCGCCCGTGGTTGGAAACCCCATTTCTGTTACAGGGTTTTGTGGTCAGGCATATGTCTGAAATACGTAAGTTGCAGGAATACTGCGACTACGTGTACGTGGAAAAGCAGGGACGTACCTGGGGGGATAAAAAGGATCCATTCCGCGCCGATTTTGGCCTGGGCAAGCGCAATGCTGATGCTTCCGGCGAAAGCGGTATGCAGAAGCGGGCCAAAAGCTCCGGCACCAAAAAAACACCCCTGGAAGTCATGATGAGTTCTCCGCCGCACCCGATTATCGAATCGGTTGAGGCAGAACACCCGACCGCCCGTCAGGCATACGAGAATGCAAAGCTGACCGTCTCAGAAATCCTTGAGCAGGCGCGTACGGGCAAGCCCCTGAATGCGAAAGCGGTTGAGCAGGCGGTGACCGAGTGCGTTGACAGTATTTTGCGCAACCCCCATGCACTGCTGTGGATGGCCAAAATCAAACATGAGGACCAGTACACCCTGGAGCACTGCCTGAATGTCAGTATTCTCGCGGTGGCATTTGGTCGTCATTTGCGCCTGCCAAAGGAAGACCTGGTGAAATTGGGCGTGGGCGGCATGCTGCACGACATCGGCAAGATGCGCGTGCCAGAAGAAATACTCAATAAGCCCGATAAGCTGACCGCCGAAGAGTTTGAGATTGCCAAAAGTCACGCGGAAGAGGGACGCAAGCTGTTGATGAAGTGCCAAGGCTCGCTCAGCAGCGCCATTGATATGGCCATCAACCATCATGAACGCGTTGACGGCAAGGGCTATCCGAGAGGGCTCTTCGCTTACGAACTGTCCAGTTATTCGCGGATTATTGCCATTGTGGATGCCTTTGATGCCATGAGCAGCGATCGCTGTTATGCGTCAGCGCGGTCAACACTGGATGCACTGAAAGAAATTTATCGGCACCGCGGTACCCACTTTGACGAAGACTATTCATTGGAATTCATTCAGCTGATGGGGCCATACCCCCCGGGAACTATTGTCGAGTTGATGAATGGTTATGTGGCCATCGTGCTGTCATCCCTGGAACAGAAACGCCATTTGCCTTTGGCCAAACTGGTTCTGGACAAGGATAAACAGACTGTTGGCGAAGAGTTTGTCGACCTGCAGGATGTTCAGCGGGGTACGCTCTCCAGAGAGTGGCTGATACGGAAGGTGCTGAAGGATGGAGAAAATGGTGTGCTGCTGGAAAACTGCTCTGTAAAAATGGCAGTACCGGTGGTGGATGTAAACGAGGATGAAGCCACAGAGCAGCCTGGAGATAACGAATAGGCCGTCGGATTTATCTGCCAGGAAAGCAACTGATTAGAAGCGCAATGTTATGGATAATAAATTTCTCGACAAATCTGCCTATATTCGGATTCCTGCCTCCGAAGTGAAGCTCGGTATGTTTGTGGCGGAACTGGATCGCCCCTGGCTGGGCACTCCATTCCTGACCCAGGGTTTTACCATCAGCAGCCTGTCCGAAGTCAAGAAAATCCGTGAATTGTGCAACCACGTGTTTGTGGAGAAGGAAGGCCGGTTGTGGGGTGGGAAAAAAGACCCTTTCGCCAAAACTGACTTTAACGCCAACGCGTTCACGACGAAAAAAAATCAGACCGGCATTTTTAGCCAGGCACAGCAGAAAATTCCCTCATTGGCTGCCACCATGGGTGAGCGACCGCAATATGTATTAACGTCTACCTTTTACGAGGAGTTGCCACAGGCGCGACGCATCTATCTGGCGGCCCGCAATAGTGTGGCCCAGTTGCTTGCGCAGGCGCGCAGCGACAACCAGGTTGATGTGGCGCTGGTGAGGAAGGTGGTGGGCAGCATCATTCGCAGTGTGTTGCGCCATCCCGACCCGATGCTCTGGTTGACCAATGCCAAGGACAAGGAAGCGTACCTGCTCAATCATTGTTTGCATGTCTGTATTCTGGCAGTGAACTTCGGTCGGCTGCTGCGCCTCACCACCAAGGATATTCTCAGGCTGGGCCAGCACGGCCTGCTGGCGGACATGGGCATGATACGCCTGCCGCTGGAGTTGTTATCGAAAGTGGAGCCGCTGACCCCCGAAGAGCAGGAGCTGGTGAATACGCATCCATCCCTGGGGCGCAAACTGCTGATGAATAGTGAGGATGGCGCCCGTTTCGCCTCTGATGCGGTGATCAACCACCATGAGCGACTTGATAGCAAAGGCTATCCACGGGGCCTGAACGCCAAGACGCTGCCACAGTTTTCGCGGATTATCAGCATCATTGATGCCTACGATGCCATGACCAGCCCCAGGGTTTATGCGGAAGAAAAAACACCTCTGCAGGCGCTGCAACAGGTATATCGCAATCGCGGTAAACAGTTCGATGAGGAGTTTGCCCTGGAATTTATTCATGCCATTGGACCCTATCCGCCGGGCACGCTGGTTGAACTGAAAAATGGCTGTGTCGCCGTGGTGCTGACCAGCTCTCCGAAACAGCGACAGCTGCCTGTTCTGAGCCTGATTCTTGACGTTAACAAGCAGGAATTTGCTGGGGACTCCGTAATCGAACTGTCTGCATTGGATAAAGCCGGAAAGGTCAGTGACTTTCTGATTCAGCGGGTGTTGCGTCACGGGGATTTTGATATTGATATTCTGAAGTTGCCGCTGGATTCCCTGATTACGCCTCCGGTAGCCGATGAAGGTGAAGCAAACGCTGTCGACCCTTAAGGGAGTTCGTAGCTCACATCCACGATAATGTAGCTCGTCTGCCTGCCCTCGATGCTGAGCAGAACCTGGTCATCCAGGCGCTTGCCCAGCAGCTGTTTCGCCAGGGGCGAATCGATGCTGATTTTCTTCTCAGCGGGATTAATTTCATCGGCACCGACAATGCGGTAGCGTAATTCCTCGCCATTGTCGTCTTCCAGTGTCACCCAGGCTCCGAAAAATACCTTGTCTTGATCTGCCGGCAATCTATCCACGATGGTGACTTCATCCAGACGTTTACTGAGATAGCGGACTCTGCGATCAATTTCCCGTAAACGGCGTTTGCCGTAGATGTAATCCCCATTTTCCGAGCGGTCGCCATTTTTTGCAGCCTCATGCACCGCGGCGGTAACGGTGGGGCGTTCCACTTTCCACAGTTGTTGCAGTTCTTCCCGAAGGGATTTGGCACCCTCCGGGGTAATGTAGGGAGCACTTCTCGGTGTAGGTGGACGATACCTTCCCACCGGGTTACAGGCCAATATTGAAAATGGGGGTGATCGGCAACTCGTCGGCGGGTTTGAAACGAAACACCCGACCGTAGAAATAGAGTTCCGCTTCGAGAGCCGTCTTGATGGTTTCGGCCTTGCGGAAACCGTGGCTTTCTCCCTCAAACGGCAGGTAGGCGACGGCCATCTGCTTCTGGCGCAGGGCCTTGACCATGGTCAGTGCCTGTTCCGGGGGTACGACCCGGTCATCCAGTCCCTGAAAGAAGATGACCGGGCAATCAAATCGATCTACATGGTGGATCGGGGAGCGGGCCTGGTAGGTTTCCTGCTGTTCCGGGTAAGGACCGACCAGTCTTTCCAGGTAGCGGGATTCAAACTTGTGGGTGTCCCTGGCGAGGGTTTCGAGGTCGCCAATGCCGTACAGGCAGGCGCCGGCGCGGAAGATATCCTCAAAGCACAGGGCAGCCAGTACCGTGTAGCCGCCGGCACTGCTGCCGCGAATGGCGACTTTTTTTCGGTCCACCAGCTGCTGATCGATCAGATAGCGCGTTCCCGCCACCACATCTTCCACATCGGCGATTCCCCACTGGCCATCCAGGGCGTGTCGGTAGTCGCGACCGTATCCGGTACTGCCGCGGTAATTCACATCCAGAACAGCAAAGCCCCGGCTGCTCCAATACTGCAGCTTAAGATTCAGGCCGGTACCCGTGGCGCCGGTGGGTCCGCCGTGACAAACGACGATCAGGGGCGGTTTGGTCTTGTCCGGCGCAGAGTAGTTCGGGTTGGACGGCGGATAATAAAATCCGTGGGCAATGGCATTGTCCCCCGAAGGGAAGTTGATGGGCTCGGGGCGGGAAAGAAAACCGTCATCAATATCCAGGGGTTGGCCCCGAGCCACCGTCGTCAGGCTGCGGTTATCCGCTGCCCATTGCGCCAACTCTGCAGAAAGCTGTGGTGCCGCGCCCACCAGCCATCCCCACTCGCCGTGGCAATGGATATCGGAAATCTGGGTGTACAGGGTTTCCACGGGTTTCAGGGCTTGGCTTTCCGGTGACAGCGTTGCCAGGAACCAGCTGCCGTCTGAGGTGTAACTGCACAGGATGGTGCCATCACCTAAAAAATCGTAGTTGGACATGCCCAGTATCCACAGCGGGGTGGCAAACTCCGCCGACATGGGCAGCAAGGCTTCAACCTGGTGATCGTGGCCAAAGCGATAGAGGTTCCACCAGCTGTCCCGGTCAGAGACAAAATACAGGCGGTTATCCGGGGACCAGCGTGGCTGGGTGACCGCCTCATCGGCCTGACCTGCAATCAATTCCTGTGTACCCGGAAAGCCATCGGCGTCCAGGGTGGTCAGCCACAGGCGGGTGTTGTCCCAGGGCATATTGGGATGGTTCCAGCTGATCCAGCAGAGTTGTTGACCTTTGTTATCGAGCCTGGGATAGGCGTAAAAGTCCTCGCCTTCACACAGCCGCTGCAGGGTCATATCCCCACTCTGGGGGATAGCGGCAATCAGGTTTTGTGGTTCACCGGGCTGGTTGTGATCTTCCATGACGCAGATCAGTCGTTGCCGGGCGTGATCAACACAGAAATCAGCAAAACAGTATTTGGCATCGGGGGTGATGGGTTGCGGCAGAGCTTCAGGATCATCAAGTGTCAGGGCGTAGACCCGCTGGTCATCGTAGAGACAAAAATACATCACGTTGTCACTGACGATGTAAGGAGATCCGCCGTACTCGTGAACCTTGCTGCGACAGCTCAGCGGGGCGGGCAGGGCATCTTCGATGCTGCCATCAGCCCGGCGGCGGACCACCACCGAACGACCATTTTCCCAGGGACGAGTTTCCAGCCAGTAGAGATTGCCGTTATCAAACTGCGGAAATGCGTAGCCGGGGAGGCCATTGGTCAGCAGTGAAGGTACGATCGGTGAGGACCAGCAGCCGAAAGGGGCGGAGGTTGTCATGTTCAACCTCCGGCGAGCTTAACGGTGTGGCCCTGCTGTGTGAGTGCCTCGCGGATTTTCTCCCGGTGGTCTCCCTGGATTTCAATGATGCCATCCTTTACCGAGCCCCCGGTGCCGCATAATTGTTTGAGCTGTTTCGCCAGTTGTTTCAGCGAGACGTTGTCCATGTCCAGGCCGCTGATGGTGGTTACGCCTTTGCCTTTGCGGCCGCTGGTTTCCCGTCGAATGCGTACGATACCATCGCCCATGTCTCGAGCAGGTTCTGGTTCAGTCGTGTTGATCCTACCGGTTTCCGTGGAGTAAACCAGTCGGGTGTCCTTGCTCATGGGGCTCCGGGTGTCAGTTTGCAGTGAGTACGATTTTGCCGATGTGTTCGCCGCTTTCCATCAAGTGATGGGCCTCATTGGCCCTGTGCAGTGGAAAGGTGCGGTGAATCACCGGTGCTATGACGCCATTGTCCAGTAAAGGCCACACCTTATCCAGCAGGGAGCGGGCAATTTCCGCTTTCTCGGATACCGGACGCGAACGCAGGGTCGAACCGGTGAGTACCAACTGCTTTAACATCATCGGCATCAAGTCCACTTCGACTTTCGAACCCTGTAGAAATGCCAGGGAAATGATACGACCGCGAAAGGCCGCAGCGCGGATATTCCTTTGCACATAATCACCGCCCACCATGTCGAGGATGACGTCGACACCCTTGCCATCAGTCAGCGCCTTAACTTCCGATACAAAGTCTTCATCATGGTAATTGATAGCCCTTTCGGCACCCAGTTCCAGGCAATGCTGACATTTTTCCTGGCTTCCGGCAGTCACAAACACACGATGGTCCAGGGCATTGGCCAACTGTATGGCCGTGGTGCCGATACCGCTGCTGCCGCCGTGAATGAGCAGGCTCTCATTGGCCTTGAGGGTGCTTTGGAGAAACAGGTTACTCCAGACTGTGAAAAACGTTTCCGGTAAAGCCGCCGCCTGTATGGCGGTGAATGGGGTCGGAATGGGAAGACACAGGTTTTCATGCGCAATGGCATATTCGGCATAACCGCCACCGCTCAGCAAGGCACAGACCAGCTGCCCGACCTGCCAGCGACTTTCACGATTGCCAACGGAAACAATTTCGCCGCAGACTTCCAGGCCGGGAATATCCGAGGCGCCGGGTGGCGGAGGGTATAGACCCTGTCGCTGCAGGATATCGGGCCGGTTAATGCCCGCGGCGATCACCCGAATCAACACTTCATCATCACCGGGTACAGGCAGTGGCCGTCTCACCGGGTGCAGGACATCGGCGGCCCCGGGCGAGCTGATTTCAATACACTGCATGTCTGTGGGTAATGACATCATTGGCTCCATAACTGGACGATCAGGAATCCGCTACATAGCAGAGTGCCCATGAATGGCATGGCCAACTGCAACGGTCGCCGTTTCCCCTCTCTATAGTTTAAAAACAATAACGCCAGATTCACCAGTGTAAATACCAACAGGATCAGGGCGCTGGTGGTGGCGGCGAGGGTGGTTACCGGTAACCACAGGGCGAAGCTCAATACCAGAAAGCCGGCAAACAGGGTTGCCAGTACAGGGGTTCTTGTCCTGGGGTGTACTATGCCGAGAAACGCCGGGGCGAGGTTTCGCCGTGCCATGCCATACAGCACCCGTGAAACCATAACAATCTGGATCAGCGCGCCATTAATGATGGCAACCAGACTGATCAAAGCCATATAACTGACGGGCAGGGTGCTGTTGTGCTCTATTAACAGCGCCAGGGGCGCCTCTGATCCGGCCATCTCGGTCATCGGCATGGTGGACAGGGCGATAATGGCGATGGCGGCGTAAAGCAGGGTGGTCGTTGCAACTGCAATGGCGATCCCCCAGGGCAGGTTGCGTTCGGGGTGTTTGACCTCCTCGGCCATGTTGACCATGTCTTCAAAGCCGATAAAGGCAAAGAAAGCCAGAAAGGCGCCACTGGCAATGGCGGAGAAAGCGGGTAATGTCAGTGGTGGCACCATCCCGGTCCAGTCTACCCCGCCCCGGCTGAGTTCATCGCTACTGACGATGATCACCAGAAACAAACCGGCGATTTCCGGCAGTGTGGTCAGTATCGCCAGGGTCACCGATTGCTTCACCCCCCAGGCGGCAATACCGACCAGAATCGCGACCAGCAGGCTGATGGCCAATACCTCGGGGGCGTTGATAAGGACACTGAAATAGCTGTTGAAACCCCGGGCCATGGTAGCGGCGGAGACGATGCCTCCCAGAGAGATAGCGAACCCAGCCAGGGTGGCCAGATGTCTGCACCGCAATCCTTCCTGAATGTAGACGGCTTCTCCGGCGCTGCGGGGGAAGCGCCGCGCCATCTGCGCATAGGAATAAGCGCTGAAACAGACCACAACGGCTGCGAGTATGAAGGCCCAGGGAGTCATGGCCCCGCTTTTTGCGATGACGGCACCGAGCAGTACGTAAATGCCGGCACCGAGAATAGTGCCAATGCCGTAAAAACTGATCTCGGCCAGGGAGAGGTTGCGCAACAGATTTGGTTGAGTCGTCATGAATCAGAGTATAGGCGGCCTGCCCAGTGCCACAGGTCAGTCACGTCAACCAAGGGAGTTGATCAGGCGGTTGATGTACTTTTTCACATGGATATTGATTTTAGACGTTTCGCGAGGCTTGTGTGGCGCAGATTGATGGGCCAGGTTTCTGCTGCTACCGCTGTTTATATTTGAAGGGGTAGCGCCGTATTTGGAGGTATCCCTCCGCTGGTCGAGCATCATGCTGGCAGGGGCATTGTAGAGGTAATTGTCGGAAAGCCGTTCTCCGGTATGGCTGCTGAATGCCCGGGCCGGATCGAGGTGCCAGGTGCCCACCGGAACATCATCCCAGCGGTCGTCCCAGGACCATGGCGGTTTGGGCCGGGACCAGCCGCGACGATCAAAATCCCTGCCGGCAATAAACTTCCCTACCTGCACCTGTCGCCCCAGACTATCAGTACCTATGACCAGGGAGTCTTCGAACAGGCTGTGCTTACCCTTGCCAGAGGGCTTAAAGTTACGTGCCATTTCGTACCAGGGTTTTAGGGAGGCGAGTCGATAGCCGATGGAAAATTGACTCCCGTCATCCACACCTAGCTGTTCACGATAGGTATGGTTGTTGTTGTGGCGCAGGATTTTGGTATGAGTAGCCAGCTTGAGGAAATCGCCCTCTTCGGCGCAGCGAATGCCGTGCCCCATTGCCTGAGTGTAAATGATGATATGGCTGCCGCCCTCAAACAGCGCCCGAGACTGAATTGGCTCCGTACCATTGGATTCACCACTGTTGTTACAGAGGAAAAAGCGGTTGTGGAACCAGGTTTCCACCAGGGCCACCTTCATGGAGACCTTGTCGACCCGCAGTTGCAGACCCTCGTTATCGCTGTCGTGATAGGTCATGTCGGAGAGGGCCTCGCGCAGTGGTGAGTCGTAATCCTTGATGTGGTAAAGCATGTAGGCCAGGTAGTAGGAGTCGTCGGTCTCGGCGACGACTTCCCCGTAAACCACGCTGGGCACGGTTCCCCGGACCAGAGCGTTGTCGACGTTATTGCGCGGGTCGGTGTCGCCGTCGAAAAACAAATCAGTTGGAATGTCCCAAAGCGGTTGGTGGCCGATTTTCTGAATGATGGTGGGACTGTAGGTTTCCAATAGCTGGTGATAGAGGTGCTCTCTCGACGTGCCAGCCGGCTGAACTCTCTGAGGTACGGGACCTGAAGCGTATCCCGGCAGTTCGATTCTATCGAACTGTCCCGTGTTCATCTCCGGCCGGGACGCAGCAGGTTCCAGAGGGTCGGCCATCAACCGGGCATTGGCAAAGATTACCAGCTCGAGAAGGATAAAGACGGTGAGTGGCAGGCCGCCAAAAAGATATAGGATGAGCGCCGTAGCCTTTTTATAATAATCGTTAGTGTGTTCGCGCCAGGCACGACAGGCCAGCCGCTGGCAACCGCGGTAGATGGTAATGGGAAATAGGGCAGTCGCCGTGAGCGAATACTTTAGCATGTGGCTCTTGTTATAATTTTGGCCGTATTAATACAATAAAACGAGCGCAGTTTAATCTTTCGCAGAAGTTATGAATAGTGAGTCTCTTAGCGTTTTTATCCTGTTTGGACTGGTTCTGTTGCTGGGCCTGGTGTATGTCGTCAGGGGATATTTGAACGGGGCTTTCAAGCACTACGAGCGGGTTGATCGCCAGGGAGGCAGTGTGCTGCTCGGCAAGGCTGTAATGAATTTTGCAGTTTGGGGGATGGAGCCCGTGGCCCGTTTTTTGGCAAGGCTCTCCATCACACCCAATCAGGTGACCCTGAGTTCGGTTTTTTTTGGCCTTGTGGCCGGTTTGTGTATTGCCTCCGGACACTTCGGCTACGCGTTCTGTGCGGCGATTGTCGCCGGCATGACCGATATGCTCGATGGTCTGCTGGCGCGCCTGGCGGGAAAAAGCGATGCTTCCGGTGTGGTATTGGATTCCACGGTTGATCGCTACGTCGATTTCTTTTTACTGGCCGGTTGTGCCCTCTATTTTCGACATGATGTGATGAGTTTGTCCGCCAGTCTGCTGGCCATCCACGGTTCGTTTATGATCAGTTACACCACGGCCAAGGCCGAGGCAATGGCAGTGAGTGTGCCCCGTGGTAACATGAAACGCACAGAGCGGCACGTCTACCTGTTGCTGGCGCTGGTCGCCAGTACCTTTTATCCGGCATCTGGGGGACTTTCGCCATTGTTGGTGGTGGTATGGCTATTGGCAGTTCTGACAAACTGGTCTGCCTTGATGCGCTTTCGTGCTTTGTTCCTCTCCGCGGGAAACGCGGACTGATGTTTTACCGCGCTCAGTTTGCCGCGATGCTGGCCACAGCTGTGGATTTCGCGGTTATGGTGTTCTGTTACCAGCTCATCGGGTTGCCGTTGGCCGTTGCGGTAGCTTTTGGTCCCATGGTCGGTGGTATGGTCAACTTTACCCTTAATCGCTACTGGAGTTTCCGTGCTGCTGGAGACAGGTTGCTGTGGCAGATGGGCTCCTATATGTCCGTTTGTCTGGTTGCGGCCCTGGTAAATGCCTATGGTGTTGTCCTTATGGTGGCCCATACGGCACTGGCTTATTTTCCTGCCCGGGTTGTCGTCGCTCTGACGGTTGCCCTGTTTATTAATTACCCCCTGCACCGCTACCTGGTGTTTGCGGCCAGGGGCGGTTTGTTGAAAAGTCAGTAATCGTTTTCACTGCCTGTTGTTGTGGACCTTGTGAGGCTTGCTAAGGAGTCGTCGTGGAAAGAAAGATCATCAGAATTGCTGTCATTGGCGTGGGCAACTGTGCCAGTTCCCTGATACAGGGAATCCATTACTACCGCGCCAGGGGCGCAGAGGAATGTATCGGTCTTCTCAACTATGAAATTGGCGGTTATCGCCCCGGTGATATCGAAGTGGTAGCGGCATTTGATATCGATAAACGCAAAGTGGGGGTGGATGTTAACGAAGCGGTGTTTGCCCCGCCCAATTGCACCACAGTGTTTTGTGGCGACCTGCCTGCCAGTGGCGTCAAGGTATCCATGGGCAAGGTGCTCGATGGTTACTCCGAACACATGGCCAATTTCGGTGATGACCGCACCTTCCTGTTGTCCTCGGAGGCGGAACCCAGCCAGGCCGACGTGGTGGCCCAACTGAAGAAGGCCGGGGTGGATGTCCTTATGAATTACCTACCGGTGGGCTCTCAGAAGGCCACCGAGTTTTATGCCGAATGCGCCCTGGAGGCGGGCTGTGCCTTCGTCAACAACATCCCGGTATTCATTGCCAGTAACTCCGAGTGGGCGGCGCGCTTTGCCGCGCGCAATATCCCCATCATCGGTGACGACATCAAGGCGCAATTGGGCGCGACCATCGTGCACCGCACTTTGGGTAACCTGTTCAAGAAGCGCGGGGTGAAGCTGGAGCGCACCTACCAGCTCAATACCGGGGGCAACACCGATTTTCTCAACATGTTGAATCGGGAGCGTCTGGCCTCGAAGAAAGAATCCAAGACGGAGGCAGTGCAGGCTGCTATACCCCAGCGCCTGGAAGCCGAAAACATCCATGTTGGCCCCAGCGATTATGTGCCCTGGCAAAACGACAATAAGGTCTGCTTTATCCGCATGGAGGGCAAACTGTTCGGCGATGTGGCGATGAACCTGGAGTTGCGGTTGTCGGTGGAAGATTCTCCCAACTCCGCCGGCGTGGCCATTGATACCATCCGCTGCGCCAAGGTCGCTCTGGACCGGGACATGGGCGGCATTATCGAAATTCCCTCGGCATTTTTTTGCAAGCACCCGCCCCGGCAGATCCCGGACGACGAGTCCTACGTCACCCTGATGGAAGAGTGGGTCTAGTATGGGATCAGAGTTATGGGCTGTCAGGATGGCGGCCCGAATCGCATCTGTCTCAAGGAATAGCGTATTGATCTGCTCAGTGGTTAGATTAGGTTCCCAGAATGATATTCAGGGCTGCGAGTGCCTTGTTCGATATGGACTCTTCCGTCCACGGCCGTGCTGAGATAACCGGCAGTAGCTTCTTTGAACGTAGTTATGGAAACTGTTGGTATATAATGATCCGACACATGTTTTTTGGGCCTTTCAGACAAGTTCATGACTGATTTCAAGCGGATCGCGCTGGTTTCCAATATTGAGACACCGGAAATCGGTGACTCCATCAAGCGGCTTATCAGCTATCTTGGTGAAGCTGGCTACACGGTGATTCTCGAGATCAATACCGCGCGGTTTGTCGGCAATACCGAGTTGCCGGTATTTGAATGCGGCAAGCTGGATGTGCCACTGGACCTGGTGATTATGGTGGGGGGTGACGGCAGCATGCTCAGTGCTGCACGCAACCTGGTACAGCACAACGTGCCCCTGCTGGGTGTGAACCGCGGTCGACTGGGTTTTCTTACCGATATTCTGCCCCACGAAATGGAAGATCAGGTCAAACGTGTATTGGCAGGGGAATTCATTATCTCCAGCCGCTTTCTCCTCGAAGTGTCCATCAGACGTTCTGGTCAAGTAATTGGGACTGGCAGCGCCCTCAACGACGTGGTGCTGCACCCGGGAAAATCCGTGCGGATGATGGAGTTTGAACTGTATATTGATGAGCAGTTTGTTTACAGCCAGCGTTCCGACGGATTGATTGTTTCTACACCCACCGGTTCCACAGCTTACGCCCTGTCGGGAGGTGGCCCGATCATGCATCCCAACCTGGATGCGATCGTGCTGGTGCCCATGAACCCGCACACGCTGTCCAGTCGGCCCATCGTGGTCGGTGGCAACAGTGATATTGAGATCCGGGTGGGTTCACGCAATGAACTCCACCCTCTGGTGACCTGTGACGGCCAGAATGATATTCAGTCTGAGCCGGGAGACACGATACGAATTCACAAGATGGCCCAGCAGATTCAGTTGATTCACCCGGTGGGGCATAATTTCTATGAAACCTGTCGTACCAAGCTGGGCTGGGGTAGCCGCCTCGGACTTTCGGAGCGGAACCGCTGACGCAATGACTGAGCAACAGCCAGAGTGGGTCCAGATTGCGGACATTCCGTCCCAGTACGATGTCACCGAGTTTTACCACCAGCTAGAGGCGCAGGGCATTCGCTTTCGCCTCCGCGAGCGCGGCGATATGGTGGAATTGTGGGTGGCCGCCACAGAAGATGTCCGGGAAGTTGTCAGGATGTTGCAGGATTACAGTATTCATCATCCTCCACCGCCCCCTCCCGGCATGCCACAGCTGGGTTTCAAAGAACAAGTGCAGAAAATGCCGGTGGTGGTGGTGCTGATACTGCTGAGCATTGTGGGGTCAGCCATCGTGGATTGGGGCTTCCCCCTGATACACTGGTTTACCTTCCAGGATTTCGAGCTGTTTGGCGATAGCATCAGTTTTGATACCGCCGATGAGGCCATGAATAAGGGGCAGTACTGGCGTTTGATTACGCCGATTTTTCTGCACTTTGGCATATTTCACGTGGCCTTCAACAGTGTCTGGATGTGGGAGCTGGGACGCCGGATAGAGCCCCTGGCGGGCAGTATGCACATGCTGATGGTGGTGCTGCTGATGGCACTGGCATCCAATATCGCCCAGTACCTGTGGAGTGGGCCCTCTCTGTTTGGTGGCATGTCCGGCGTAGTCTACGGCTTGCTGGGCTATGTCTGGATGCGCAATAAAGTGGCCCCGCGGCCCATACTGGCTCTGCCAAGTGGCCTGCTGGTATTTATGCTGGTGTGGCTGTTCGCCGGTATGACCGGACTCATCGATTTGCTGATATCAGGCAGTATTGCCAATGCCGCCCACGGTGCTGGCCTGGTGAGCGGCATGGTACTGGGTATCTGGTCCGGTAAGGTTGAATCCGGCGGGGACCGGCAGTAATTGCTATAATCGTCAGCTGTTTTTCACACTATCCCATGGGCGCTGTCACTTCTGGCTGGCGCCTATCTGTACCGAGGTTATACCGAGGATGTCCATGGATTTTCAACAATTGATCGATGCGATCACACCCGACATTTATGACAACCTGAAACGTGCTGTGGAGACAGGCAAATGGCCCGACGGCTCTCGTCTGACAAAGGAGCAGCGGGAGCACAGCATGCAGGCCATCATCGCCTACGATGCCCGCCACAAGTCAGAGGAGGAACGAGTGGGTTACGTGCCGCCAAAGCATAAGCAGCAGGCCGAGCCCTGTGCCACCAAGCACAGCAATCAGGGTAGTGATCCCCAACCCCTGAAATGGCAGGAGTAGCCGGTGGCTGATTATTCAGGGCATCTCCAGAAAATGAAGGTAGCTTTGCCGCCGGACCCGGCAGGTCAGGTGGCGTACCAATTGCCGCTGGATGAAGAGCGTCTGCCGTTAAATGCCTTGCTGGGTGAAACCATCCGCATGACTTTTACTGGCGAGATTCACTGTATTCACTGCGGGCGACGCAGCAACAAAAGCTTTAATCAGGGCTACTGTTACCCCTGTTTTACCAAACTGGCTCAGTGCGACAGCTGTATCGTCAGCCCCGAAAAATGCCACTATTTTGAGGGCACCTGCCGTGAGCCTGAATGGGCAGATAGCCACTGCATGGTCGACCATATTGTCTATCTGGCCAATTCCTCAGGGGTAAAAGTCGGCATTACCCGCGAATCCCAACTGCCCACCCGCTGGATCGACCAGGGTGCTGTGCAGGCATTGCCGATTATGCGGGTGAAAACCCGGCAACAGTCCGGTCTTGTGGAAGCAGTGTTACGTCAGTATGTAGCCGATAAAACCAACTGGCGCACCATGTTGAAGGGCCAGATTGAAGCCGTGGACCTGCCCGTCATACGCGACGAATTATTTGACCGTTGTGAAACAGCCCTCAGTCAGCTGGAAGAACAATTTGGTATACAGTCCCTGCAGCGCCTGGAGGAATCCAGTGTGGTGGATATCGACTACCCGGTATTGAATTACCCGAGTAAGGTCGCGAGCCTGAATATGGACAAAAACCCCGTGGTGGAAGGCACGCTGCAGGGTATTAAGGGACAGTACCTGATCCTGGACAGCGGTGTGATCAACATCCGCAAATACACAGCTTACCATGTGGAAGTAGCAATCTGATGATGGCCATGAGAGACGCCCAGCCGGGCAATATTTACCTGAAAGACTACGAGGTTCCGCGCTTTCTGATCGACAAGACCAAGCTGCGGGTGGAGATTGGTGATAAAGACGCCACAGTGCTGGCCAACCTGACCATGCGTCGCAATCCTGCGAGCAAATACCAGGGAAAAAGCCTATCACTCCACGGTGTGCAGCTTGAATTGCAACAGTTGGCGGTGGATGGCCGCGCCCTGTCGAAGGCCGAGTACGAGGTTAACGGGGAAGAACTGCTGATTCACCGGGTGCCGGATAATTTTACGCTGACCTCTGAGGTGTTGATCCGCCCCAGGGAAAACACATCCCTTGAGGGACTGTTCAAGTCGCGCACCATGTATTGCACCCAGTGCGAGGCGCAGGGTTTTCGGAAAATCACCTACTACCTCGATCGCCCGGATGTAATGTCGGAATTCACCACGACCGTGGTGGCCAGCAAATCGGAGTGCCCAGTGTTGCTGTCCAACGGTAATCTGCATGACTGGGGTGACCTGGATGGTGGGCGCCACTGGGCAACCTGGCATGATCCGTTTCTGAAACCTGCGTACCTGTTTGCACTGGTGGCCGGGGATCTTTCGCTGGTAGAAGACAGCTTCACCACCTGCAATGGCCGCGATGTGGCTTTGAAATTGTATGTGGAGGAGAAGGATATTGATAAGTGCGGCCACGCGATGGATTCACTGAAAAATGCCATGGCCTGGGACGAGGAGGTTTATGGTCGCGAATACGACCTGGATCTTTACATGATTGTCGCCGTGGACGACTTCAACATGGGCGCCATGGAGAACAAAGGACTGAATATCTTTAACACCTCCTGTGTGCTGGCGCACCCCTCCACCACCACTGACGACGGTTTCAAACGGGTAGAAGCAGTGGTGGCCCACGAGTATTTCCACAACTGGTCCGGAAACCGCGTCACCTGTCGCGACTGGTTCCAGTTGAGCCTGAAAGAGGGTTTTACCGTATTTCGCGACTCACAGTTTTCCGCCGACATGGGCTCAGCAACGGTGAAACGGGTTGAAGACGTGAACATGCTGCGGACCGTGCAGTTTGCCGAAGATGGCGGTCCCACGGCGCACCCGGTCCAACCGGCCTACTACATGGAAATATCCAATTTCTACACTGCCACGATTTATGAAAAGGGTTCGGAAGTGGTGCGCATGATCCACACCCTGCTGGGGCCAGAGCTGTTCCGTCGTGGCACGGACATCTACTTTGAACGCCACGATGGTCAGGCAGTGACGATCGAGGATTTCGTGGCAGCCATGGCCGATGTCAGTGAGCGCGATTTTACCCAGTTTATGAACTGGTATCGTCAGGCGGGCACGCCGAGGTTATCGGTGACCGGTGAATATGACCCGCATCAGCAACAATTCACCCTGCATTTCAGTCAGTCCTGTCCCGCTACACCGGAATGTCAGGAAAAACAGCCATACCATATCCCGGTATCGGTCGGACTGGTCACCCCGTCAGGGGATCTGCCCCTGGATGCAAAGGGCAACACCACCCGGGTACTGGAAATCACCGAGTCCGAGCAGACCGTGGTGTTCGACAGTATCAGTGAAGCCCCCGTGCCCTCCCTGTTGCGGGGTTTTTCTGCGCCGGTGAAGCTCAGTTATCCCTACAGCCTGGACGAGCTCAGTTTCCTGATGGGACACGACAGCGATGGTTTTAACCGCTGGAATGCCGGGCAGCAGCTGTCGATACAACTGATGCAGACGCTGGTGACGGATTATCGCGAGGGAACCCCCTTGGTGCTGGATCAGCGGTTGGTGGAAGCCTTTGCCAAAGTTCTGGCCGAAACCGATACCGACCAGGCCATGCAGGCCCTGGTGCTGATGTTGCCCAGCGAATACCTGCTGGCAGAGCTGGCGGAGGTTATCGATGTTGAGGCAATACACCAGGTGCGGCGCTTTATGTGTCGCGAACTGGGCCGTGAGCTGAGAGATACATGGCGAGCCACCTATCTGGCCAGCAGTGAACCCCGTTATGAGATGTCCGGTACGGCCGTGGCCAAGCGCAGCCTGAAAAATCTTTCTCTGCGTTACCTGTTGAATGGTGCCGCCGATGATTCACTGTCGTTAATGCATGCCCAGTTTATGGACGCCGATAACATGACAGATCGCCTGTCGGCCCTGAACGGACTGGTCAATGATCCGCGGGAAGAGGCTCGGCCTCTGGCAGAACAGGCGCTGGACAAGTTCTATAACGACTGGCAACACGAGCCTCTGGTCTTGAACCAGTGGTTTCAGACCCAGGCAGCCTGTGTTCTGCCCGGTGGCCTGGAGCGGGTGAAAGCGTTGATGGACCACCCGGCCTTCGATTTCCACAACCCCAACAAGGTGCGCTCCCTGATCGGCGTGTTCTGCAACAGCAACCTCATCAACTTTCATCACGAGTCGGGCAAGGGTTATCGCTTCCTGGCAGACAATGTTATTGCGCTGGACAAGCTCAATCCGCAGATTGCTTCCCGACAGCTGACACCGCTCACCAAGTGGCGGCGTTATGATCTGGAGCGACAGGCGCTGATGCGGGAGGAACTGGCGCGGGTTCTGGCCGAACCGGGGCTGTCCCGGGATACTTACGAGATCGCGTCGAAGAGTTTATAACCGGTAAAAAAGGTGCCCAGTTGATCGGTATCAACTGCCACCAGGCCCGGTAGCCGGATAATGGCTGCCGTTGAGACGCGGATTGCGTTGAAACGCATGAGTGACATTTAACCCTCTATCTCAAGGGTTCATTACTAAGGAGAGCGTCCCGCTCTCCTTTTTTTTGCCCGATGTTTGCCCGAGACTTAACTCAGGCTGTTTCGGTCTCTTTCTTTTTCTTCGCCGCTTTTTTGGTGGTTTTTTTATCGCCGCTAATGACCTCGTGCAATTCGACAAACTGCTTGGTGAGGGCATGGCTGGGAGCGAAGTAGATCAACGGTTTACACGCCTGGTGAGACTCGCGCATTTTCACCGACTGGCTCAGGTAGACGGGCAAGACGGGGTGTTTTTCTGCCAGTAGTTCTTCAATAATTTTGCTTGGCAGATTGGCCCGCGGTTGGAACTGGTTGGCGATGATGCCTTCCACCTCAAGCTGGTCGTTGTGGTCTTCGCGCATTTCACCAATGACTTCGAGAATGTTGTACAGGGCGTGGCGCGAGAAAGCATCGCAGTCAAAGGGAATCAATACTCTGTCGGCACAGACCAGTGCCGAGGTGGTGTAAAAATTCAGCGCAGGAGCGGTGTCGATAAAGACGTGGTCAAACTCGCCGTCCAGCTTGTTTAGCAGGTCGCGCAATTTATAAATCTTGTGACGGGACTCCAGTTTCTGCTCTATGGCCTCAAGCTCCGGGTCCGAGGCGATCACGGACAGGTTTTCGTAGGGCGTCTCAATAACAAAGTCGGCAGGCTTTTTGGGGGACAGGTTGAACGACACTGTCTGGGCGAAATAATCAGCAATGGTGAGGTCAGGCTTGGCATCCTGACCCAGCAGGTAGTGAGTCGAATTGCCTTGTGGGTCCAGATCCACAACCAGGGTTTTCTTGCCGTTGCTTGCACAAATGGCGGCCAGGTTGCAGGTGATACTGGACTTTCCTACACCACCTTTTTGGTTGAAGACGACTCGGCGCATAGTCTTGATCCTTTCATGGCAGAAGAAGAGGGGAATGGAATGAGCTTGTGGGGCATAAACAATGCTCTGGATGGAACAGCTGATTTCATTCTACTGGATGGCCCCTTCAGTGGCGAGGGGCGACAGGGAAGAATCGACGCACAAAAAATGACCACAACTTTATCCTCAGTATGGGAAACTCCATTTCAGTCTGATATGCACAAAATCAGGTCAATTGTGATCAGAAATGCCCAATTTTCAGGCATTTCCTGACGTTTTAGGCGAAGGCTCTCAGGCTTGTCCAGCGTACAGCGGTGCCAGTGGTACGCCTTTGGCTTTTTTATCCGGGCGGGTTTTACGCACTGCCCTTAACCGTTGACATATCCCGTCAAGGTCGACCTCGTCAACAGAGCCCGTGCTGTAGAGAGACCGGTCCAGTGCCTGCAGCAAGTGGGCAATCTGCTCATCATCGGCCAGGTGAGTCACCTGGTTAAGCCTGACTACAGGCTGTTGCCAGAAGCTGCTGGCCCAGGTTAACAGGGCTGCACGGAAACCGGGGAGGTCGTTGCTGCCAGCACGCTGGCAGAGGCTTTTAAACAGGGCTGACTCTTTTTCACTGTCGGGCTCTTGACTAAGGATACCTGCAGGCTGTTTGCGGCTGCGGCGCCAGAGGATCAACAGGGCGATGACCGCAACCAGCAACAACAGGTTTGTCGCAGCCAGAGTCCATAAGAGTCGGTTGTCCGGCGAAGTCTCATTGAGCTGAACAGCGTCACTGGCCACGGCGACGTCGCTGGCCAAGGGTGCAGTGTTCGCCGGTGATGGAACTGCTCCCGGAGCGGGCTTGACGGTGAGGGTTTGTGATTCCAGTAGGGTTTCCCGCACTTGTTGACTGCGGGTATCCCACCAGCGGATTTTCACCGGGGGCAGGGTGATCTCTCCGGCACGGGACGGCACGATGGCAACCGATTCCACCCGTGATCCGATCACTCCCTGGGGATCCACATTATTTTCCAGCTGAGGCTGGTCCGGGTAAACTTTGAAGCCATCTCCGGCATCGATACTCAGCGGTGGTAGCTGACTGTCCATCAGGCCCTGGGCCGTGAGATGAATCGTGCGGGTGACGGGCTCTCCGGCGACCAGTTCATCGAGGGGGCGACTCCATCGTTCACTGAGGCTCAGGCCCTGAGCGGGCAACCAGTCTCCGGGACCGTAGTTGTCGGGCCGAGGCTTGACGTCTATGTGTTGTTCATCCGACAGCAGAAACACCGGTTTACCCCGTGTACCAAAAAAGGACCCGGAAAAACGGTCACGCCGGTCCGCCATCACGGCGTTGAATCGCACCGGGGGGACAACCAGTTTGCCACTGGCTTCGGGAAACAGGGCATATTTCAGTTCCACCACCTGGTACAGCTTGCCGTTGTTCTGTTTCTGGTACTGGCTTTCCGCAACTTTGACCATGGCGGCATCCTTGACCATCAGCTCTTCGCTGCTGAGCCCTGACAGGGGTACCGAGGTGTTGAGTCTCAGGGTCAGTAGCACCTGTTCCTGAACAAACACCGACGACTTGCTCAACTCGGTTTCGATGAAAATAGGTTCGCTGCCGTTACTGGTATTAGCGCGGGGTGCGACCTGTAGCCGGATAGGGGCGCTCTGCACGCCCTTGAGCTCAAGGGGTGGAATCAGCAGGCTGCCGGTTTTTTTAGGAAGCAGTTGCAGCACCCACTGGGTATAGGACTCGGTAGTGCCATTGATAATGGAAAACTGGTTTTGCTGATTCTGGCCGAGAATTTCAAAATCCTCTTCCAGCACGGAAAAATCCGGGTCGCTGGTGGTTTGGCCATCAAAGCGAACCTGTAATTCCAAGGTTTCCCCGCGGCTCAGCTGGGTGCGATCTGCCGTAGCCGTCAGGCTATCGGCCAGACAGGCCAGGCTGGGTATCAGTAACAGGAGGGCAGCGATCCATTGACGGATCTGCCGACGGTTAAAGGGGAAGACCATGGTTATTACCACCTCTGCTCTGTGTTGCCGGGTCGATTGATGCCCCGGCGTTGTTCATACTGGCGTTTCTCCGCTTCATAACGGAATTTCTCGCGTAACAGGCCACCCGGGTCATCCGGGATTTTTCGCAACCATTGCTCCATGGCCTGTTTTTCCTCCTCGCTCATTTCACCCTCGGTAGCTGCCTGAGCCTGGGCGGGTTGCTGTTGATCATCCAGTTCACTCTGTTGATCACCACTTTCCTGTTGTGACTGTGCGGGCTGCTGCTCGTTATCCTGTTCGCCTTGTTGCTCACTTTGTTGATCGCTATCTTGAGATTGTTCCCCATCAGATGGTTGCTGTTGTTTGTCGGGGTTTTTACTCTGATCGCTACGGTCATCCTGAGATTGTTGGTCGGAAGAGGATGATTGGTCCTGGTTCTGATCGCTGGACTGGTCTTGCTGGCCGGACTGGGATTGCTGCTGGTCCGATCCCTGTTGCTGCTCCTGGTTTTCATTGTTCTGGTTATTGTTGTTCTGCTGCTGGTCGTTTTGTGGCGAGTTGTTTTGCTGTTCCAGCAGTTTTTCCACCAGGTCGCGGTTGAATTCGGCATCGTGCATATCGGGTGTCAATGACAGTGCCCGCTTATAACTTTCCAGTGCCTCATCAAGTTTTCCTGCTTTTGCCAGTGCATTGCCGCGATTGTAGTGGGCGGTGGCAGTGTCACCTTCGTAGAGCTTTTCGGCGTTTTCAAAGTCACCGTTTCGATAGGCGGCAGCGGCTTTCCAGTCGGGGTCTTTGAAAGTCCGCTGCGCGCTTTCAGTGTCACCCTCGGCCAGTGCCCGCGCCGCCTGTTGGTCTTGGGTCAGCCACAGGTCATCCCATCCGAATGCCATGGCCGGTTGCGGGGCGGATAGCAGCGGCAACAGCAGGATGGATGCGAACACGCCACGACGGAAAGCCAGCAGCAGTAGGGGTAGCAGAGGTAACACCAGCCAGTAGCCCAGGTCGTGCCAGCTGTCGTAGGTTCTCTCCAGTTGTTTGCTGGCCGACCCGTGGTCTGCAGCAAAGCCTTCGGAGAGATAGCGGATATCCTTGTCATCGGCGCTGAGACTGGAATAACGTCCCCCCAGCCCGCTGGCCAATGAACCCAGAGCGGCGGCATCCAGCCTGGGGATGACGATAGCGCCCTGGTTGTCCTTGGCAAACCCACCGTTCTGGAGGGGAATCGGCGCCCCCTCGGCAGTGCCGATTCCCAGCACGGAAAGGCGGAATTCACCCATTTCCTCCAGCAGTGATGAGAGTTCATCCCGGGCACCGGCAGAGACGTCATCGGTGATCAACAGAAAGTCAGCCTGGTTGAGTCCGGCATTCAGTACCAGTTCAATGCTCTGGTTAATGGCAGACTCAACGTTGCTGCCGTGCCCCGGCATGATGTTGGGGTCCAGGGCCGGGACTAGTGCGGAGACAGTCGCGGCGTCGTCGGTGAGCGGGCTAACGACAAATGCTTCGGCAGCGTAGGCGATAAGGCCGGTGGTTCCTTCCTTACGCTGCTGCAGCAGCTCAATCAGTTTCAGTCGTGCCCGCGTCAGGCGGTTGGGCTTAAGGTCCTGCACCAGCATTGAGGGTGAAAGATCGAACAGCACCACCAGTGCATTTTCCTGTTTGTGCACGGGCAGGGGCGTGCGTTCCCAGGTAGGGCCGGACATGGCCACGGTTGCCAGCAGCCAGGCGATCAGCGCACCCACCACCAGCGAGCCACGCTGTTTAACGGTGGTGCCATCCACCAGGAACGGCAAAAGCTCTGGGGCGATCACCTGTTGCCAGCTACCAGTGTTTTGCTCCTGCCGGTACAGCCACCATGCGGCCAGCAGGGCTGGCAGGAATGCCAGCAACCACAGGGGTCTGAGCAAATGAAAATCCGACAGCGCCGCGATCATGAATCACCCCGGGTTGAGAGCGGCACCAGCAGCAAACTGCAAAGTAGAGCCACACCCAGCGGCCAGTAGAACAATGCCTTGGTGGGGCGCAGGGTTTCTGCTTCCTGTTCCACGGGTTCGAGCTGGTCCAGTTGCCCGTAGATTTGTTGTAATTCATCCGGGTTGCGGGCGCGGAAATAGCGGCCACCGGTTTTATCAGCGATAGCGTTCAGGGTGGTTTCATCGAGATCCCGTGATGGGTTGATTCGCCTGGCGCCAAAGAAACTGCGTTCCACAACGACTTCGGCACCGATGCCGATGGTGTAAATGGTGATGCCCTCGCGAGCGGCGATCTCTGCCGCCTCCAGGGGTTGCGCTTCACCGGCAGAGTTGGCACCGTCGGTGAGCAGTATCAACACGCGATGATTCTCCGGGCGGGATTGCAGTCGTTTGACTGCGAGGCCGATGGCATCCCCGATCGCGGTGCTTTCCCCGGCGAATCCGATCTGCGCCTCGCTCAACAGGGTGTTCATGGTTTGCCGGTCAAACGTCAAGGGTGTTTGCAGGTAGGGGCGGGTGCCAAACAGAATCAGGCCTAAACGATCGCCCTGGCGTCGCGCAACAAATTCCCCAACAACCTGTTTGACGACGGTCAGGCGGTCTACGCTTTCGCCTTCCAGCCGCATATCCGTTTGTTTCATGCTGCCGGAGATATCCACGGCAATTAACAGGTCCCGCCCGCTGCTGGGCAGTGTCACCGGGTCGCCGGTCCAGGTGGGGCGGGTGGCAGCCAGCAGGACTCCCGACCAGGCGATAAATAACAGTGTCAGGGTGAGCCATTGCCAGTAGCCTCCCCGGCGTTCAACACTGGTTTGTGCCGCCAGAGCACAGTAAGCCGGCGCTTTCAGTGCCGGTGTCAGGGTTTCTGCACGTCGCCGCCACAGCCGGTACAGAACGGGTAACGGTAACAGCAGTAACAGCCAGGGCCATTCAAAGGTCAACATGGTGCCCCCCTGCGGTGCTGCTTTATCCAGCGCCGTACACCCTCGGCAAGTTGTGTCGGGAAGGATGGTGGCAGGTTGGCGTCTGGGCGGTAGAGCTGATCTCCGAGGGTCCGTTGCAACGTCTCGTCAAATACCGGCTTACCACAAGCGCGATTCATCCGCTCCAGCATATCCGGAACCCGTTCTGACTCCAGGCCAAGGCCCGGGTAGGCGGTTTTCGCGGTGCGCCTTAACAGAGTTAACAGGGCGTGGCACTGACTGGCTGTCGATTCTCCCGGCTGGTGCGCCATGGTTTCCAGGTGGGCAAGTGCCTCCCGGCGATAGCGGTTATTACGGTAACTGCGCACCAGAAGTCGTACCAGGTAACAAGACACCAGCAATACCAACAGCGTAAGCAGCCACCAGCCCGGTGCTGGCGGCCACCAGTCCACAGCTTCGGGCAGGTGAATATCTCGCAACTGTGCCAGTGGATCCTGCGGGTTCATCGGCGTCGCCCTTTACTCTTGCGACTGTATGCCCGCTGTAAAACGGGTAACACGGGCTCGGTTGTGGGGAAGGTCAACAACCCGAGACGCAGTTGCGTTGCCAACTGCTGCAGCTTATTTTGACGCTCTGAAAACTGTCGCTCGAATTGTTGCCGCAGCTTGCCGTCGCGACTGTTGAGTACAAAGCGCTGTTGGCCGTTACTGACCTGGTAAAGCGCCGGGGGTGGCAGGGTTTTTTCCAGGGGATCAATCACTTGACACAGGGTAATATCGCAATGCCGGGCCAGCTCAAACAGATGCTGTTCACAGGATCGGTCCAGGTCGTGAAGGTCGCTGACCAGAAACAGCGTGGAACCGGGCAGAGCCACCCGGCGGCAATCCTTGAGAATATCTGACAGGCTGAATTGATCGGCCACGGGTTGCAGCAGCATTTCGCTGAAATCCCTCAAGCGGTGGATCATCTGCAGCACAGCGTGGTGGCTGCGCTTGGGACGGATTTCTGTCACTTGCCTGCTGCCAAAAATTAACCCGCCCACCCGGTCGTTAACATTCAGGCCGGCCCACCCAAGGGTGGCGCTGATCTGGCAGGCGAGCACGGATTTCAGTGCGCGCGACCCAAAAAACATGCCGGAACGAAGGTCGCTGACAATCAATACCGGACGCTCCCTTTCCTCCCGGTAGAGCTTGGTATGGGGTGTCAGGGTGCGGGCCGTGACGCGCCAGTCTATGGTGCGGATGTCATCGCCGGGCTGGTACTGCCGGACTTCCTCAAAATCCATGCCGCGGCCACGGCTGCGGGACTGGTGGCCGCCCATCAGGGCAGCACGGGCCATCAATCGCGGGAAGAAATTCAGTTCCCGGGTGCCAAACCGCATGCCTACCAAAGTGGTGACATCGGCGATGGCTGGGTTAAGGATGTCCGGGTCTGTCATTGATCAGGCTGAGGGTACGTTGGCAATCAGAGTGTCGATCACATGGTCGGCGGTGATGCCACTGGCCTCTGCCTCAAAGCTGAGTATCAGACGGTGGCGCAGCACATCGTGGGCGACATTGCGCACATCGTCGGGAGAGACGTAATCGCGGTTATTCAGCCAGGCACTGGCCCGGGCACAGCGGTCCAGGGAAATGGTCGCACGCGGGCTGGCGCCGTAGGCCAACCAGCTGCCAAGATCATCCCCGTATTGACCAGGATTACGAGTGGCTAGAATCAGCTGCACAATATATTCCTCCAGCGGTTCTGCCATATGTACTGACAACACTTCCTTGCGCGCTTCAAGCAGGGTTTCCTCAGACACCTCGTCAACGCCTGTGGTTGGTGCCTGTAACGCCTCATTACGGGCCAGCCTGAGAATCTCTCGTTCGGCCTCTGCTGCCGGGTAGTCAACATTCACGTGCATCAGGAAGCGGTCCATCTGGGCTTCCGGCAACGGATAAGTGCCTTCCTGTTCGATGGGGTTCTGGGTAGCCATCACCAGGAACAGTTTTGGCAGCGGGTAGGTGCTGCGACCGACGCTGATCTGCCGTTCTGCCATCGCCTCCAAAAGAGCCGACTGCACCTTGGCCGGGGCCCGGTTGATTTCATCGGCTAATACCAGGTTGTGAAAGATCGGACCGGGCTGAAATTGGAAACTGCCATCTTCGGGGCGGTAGATGTCACTGCCGGTGATGTCTGCCGGCAGCAGGTCGGGAGTGAACTGAATGCGGTGAAAATCTCCGCTGATGCCCTCGGAAAGGGTTTTGATGGCTTTGGTTTTTGCCAGCCCCGGAGCACCTTCCACCAGCAAGTGGCCGTCTGCCAGCAGAGCGATAATGAGTCGCTCGATCAGGTGTGGCTGACCGACGATCTGGTTATTGAGAAAATCACGGAGTTGCAGAATTTTTTGTTGGTGCGTCATGCTGTTGTTACTTCTCGAGAATATAAGGCGATGAATTGTAATGCCTGTGAGCAGTTAACCCAAACAGGAGCATTCCTGCGAAGTTAACCTAGACTGTAGGGAGTATACGAAGTTCAGTGATAACGAATCTCAGTTCATAATGACGGGCAATTATCCTGACAATAATGAAAAAGGGAGGTGTCATGCAGGTGCTTTCGCAGAGTGATTTTTTCACTCGGTTAGAGGAACTGTTTGATAAACATTATTCTTCGGCATTGGCAAAAAAGCTGCTGCCCTTTGCCCACAGATTGTTTGATCTGTTTCCCATCGAGGAGCTGGCCGAGGAACGCATTGAGGACATTGAGGGATTTGTTCACAGCCTCTATCTGTTCACCAACAAGCGGGATACCCTGCGGCCAAAAGTGCGGGTGTTCAACCCGTCCCTTGAAGAGGACGGTTGGGTTAATGACGCAACGGCCATTTTTATTTTGCAGCGGGACATGCCATTTCTGGTGGATTCGGTACGTATTCTGCTCAACCGGGTCGGCATTGATGTACAGGTCATCAAAAGCACCCTGCTGAACGTGGTGCGGGACGAGGATGGCAAACTGCTCGATTTGCTGGCCGATGCGGATGACCCCAACAGCCGCCCCGAGGCATTGATATTTATTGATGTCGATCTGCATACGTCCACGGAAACCCTGCAAACTCTGGAACATGACATTGCCGATGTGCTGCTGGATGTGGAAGTGGTTACGGATGATTTCCTGCCCATGACAGAGCGCATTAACAAGGTTATCTCTGAAATTCGTACCAACCCGGCCGGCCTTCCGGACGAAGATGTCCTGGAATTGGCCAGCTTCCTGGAATGGCTGCGCGACGGCGCCTTTATTTTTCATGGTATGGCTGAATTCAAGCTGCTCAAGGGCCGTAACAAACCGTCACTGAAGGCCGAGGAGGGACAGCAGCTGGGTATCTTCAGGCGACACCACCTGGGGGATGAAAAGAGGCCGCTGTCTTCAATGAGCGGTGGTATTCAGGCTTTTTATTCAGGTGATGCGCCGCTGGCGTTTACCAAGTCTTCCTGTCGCTCAAAAGTACACCGACAGGCCTATGCAGACTTTATCGTGCTGAAACATTTCGACCGCCAGGGCAATGTGGTGGGCGAGTACCTGTTTATGGGGCTTTATACCTCGGCGGTTTACCATGCCAGCCCTTTCCAGATTCCTCTGATCCGCCAGCGGGTGCAGCAGGTTTTGGATCGCACCGGTTTCCTGCCGGGCAGCCACGATTTCAAGGCGATGCGGCAATTGATCGAAGTACATCCGCGAGATGAGTTGTTCCACTCTTCTGCAGATGAACTGTACGCCACGCTGGTGGGAATTTGGCAGATCAATGAGCGGCGTATCGTCAAACTCTTTGTGCGCGTCGACCCATTCGAAAAGTTTGTGAACTGCCTCGTCTACATGCCAAGAGACATTTACCGGACGTCTATCCGCACCCATATCGAAACGGTGCTCAAGGAGGAGTTCGGTGCCAGCGAGTGTGAATTCAACACCAGTTTTTCGGAGTCCACACTGGCGCGCACACAGTTTGTCCTCAAGATTGAATCGAACCGCTATCGCGAGGTCAACCAGCGCGATCTGGAGCGCCATATTGTTTCCCTCACGCAGGATTGGGGCGATGAGCTGGAGGAGGCTGCGCTGGAGCAATGGGGCGAGGAGTTGGGCCGAAATATGGCCAGTATCTATCGCGATGCATTCCCCGCCAGTTACCGGGACCATTTTGATCACCGCTCTGCCATTCACGATATTGACCTGTTTCACGGTCTGGAGAGGGAAGGGCAGATTGCCACCAGCTTTTATCAGCCGGTGGGCGCGGAACGAAATGTCATGCGCTTCAAGTTGTTTCACCGCCCTCAGCAACTGGAGCTGTCGGAACTGGTGCCAATGCTTGAAAACCTGGGGTTTCGTGTGCTCGGCGAACACCCGTACGAGATTACCCCTCACCAGGGTAGCGAAATCTGGATGCACGATTTCACGCTGCGCTTTGCCCTGGACGTTGATGTGGACGTGTCGCTGGTGCGCAACGCGTTCCAGGACGCCTTTACTGCGGTGTGGTCGGGGCAGACGGAAAATGACCGCTATAACCACCTGGTGGTCGGGGCGCGGCTCGACTGGCGCACGGTGGCGTTATTGCGACTCTACGGTCGCTACATGAAACAGCTTGGCAGTAATTTCAGCCAGGACTTTATTGCCGATACCCTGGCGACCAACCTGGAATTGACCCGTAACCTGGTAGCGCTGTTCCGCTGCCTGTTCGACCCGAAATTACTGGAGTCCCACGGTGACGAGTATGGGCGGGCAGAGCGCCTGAATGAAAAAATCACCGATATGCTCGATCAGGTCAGCAATCTCAATGCCGACCGGGTGCTGCGCAGTTATCAGCAGCTGATCAATGCCACCAAGCGCACCAATTTTTTCCAGCTGGATGCCGAAGGTGCCATCAAACCGTACATCTCGGTAAAACTCGCCCCCCGGGAAATCAGCGATGCCCCGGAACCGCGGCCTATGTTTGAAATATTTGTCTATAGCCCGCGCATGGAAGGTGTCCACCTGCGGGCTGGCAAAGTCGCCCGGGGAGGACTGCGCTGGTCGGACCGGCTTGAGGATTACCGCACGGAGGTGCTGGGTCTGGTCAAAGCCCAGCAAGTGAAAAATGCTGTGATTGTGCCCACCGGCGCCAAGGGTGGTTTTGTCGCCAAACAGATGCCGCGCAACCCCAGCCGCGAAGCTTTTCTTGAGGAGGGCATTGCCTGTTATCGACTGTTCATACGCGGTCTGCTGGACCTGACGGACAATATTGTCGGTGGTGAAGTTATCCCACCGCCCTGCGTGGTACGCCGGGATTATGACGACCCCTATCTGGTGGTGGCGGCTGACAAGGGGACCGCGACCTTCTCCGATTATGCCAACGACCTGTCCCTGGAATATGGGCACTGGCTGGGGGATGCCTTTGCCTCGGGAGGGTCCTTCGGCTATGACCACAAGAAAATGGGCATTACCGCCCGCGGAGCCTGGGTCTCAGTGCAGAGACATTTTCAGGAGTTGGGCCTCAATACCCAGAAAGAACATTTCACCGTTGTAGGTATCGGCGATATGGCCGGTGATGTCTTTGGCAATGGCATGCTGCGTTCCGAGCAGATCTGTCTGGTGGCCGCATTCAACCACCAGCATATTTTTCTCGATCCCAACCCGGATGCCGCCCTCAGCTTTGGCGAGCGACAGCGGTTATTCAATCTGCCCAGATCCAGTTGGGAAGATTACAACCCGGAGCTGATTTCAAAGGGTGGTGGCGTTTTTTCACGGATGGCGAAATCGGTTCCGCTTTCCGAAGAGGTCAGGGCGCGCTTTAGCCTGGATGTAGCTGCATTAAAACCCAATGAGCTGATTCATGAGCTGCTCAAGTCCGAGGTGGACCTGATCTGGAACGGCGGAATTGGCACCTACGTGAAAGCATCCTCAGAGAGTCACCAGGAGGCGGGGGACCGGACCAATGATCCGGTGCGCGTCAACGGGCGGGAATTGCGCTGTCGCGTATTTGCCGAAGGTGGCAATCTCGGTATGACCCAGCGGGGGCGCATTGAATATGCGCTTAACGGCGGTGCCTGCAACACCGACTTTATTGATAATGCGGGGGGTGTGGACTGTTCTGACCACGAGGTGAATATCAAAATTCTTCTTAACGAGCTGGTTCAGTCCCAGGACCTCACCACCAAGCAGCGCAATCAGTTGCTGGTAGATATGACGGACCAGGTGGCGGATCTGGTACTTAACAACAATTACCGGCAGACCCAGGCCATCAGCCTGGCGCATTACCGTTGCATGACCAATTTTTCCGAGTACTGGCGCACGCTTACTGACTGGGAGGCGGCGGGAAAAATTGATCGTGCACTGGAGTTTCTACCAGATGACGAGACCCTGAAGGATCGGATGAAGCGCTCGGCCGGGCTGACCCACCCGGAACTGTCCGTGCTGGTGTCCTACGCCAAAATCCTTATCAAGGAAGAAGTGCTGGCATCTGATGCCGCAGAAGATGCCTATGTGGCCAGAGCCATTGAGGGTGCGTTTCCAAAACGCTTGCTGAAGGATTATCCCGAACAGGTGACGCACCACAGCCTAAGGCGTGAAATCATTACCAACCAGATCGTCAATGAAATCGTCAACCTGATGGGGGTCAACTATGTTCAGCGTCAGATAGCCTCCACCGGGGCCACCGTTGATGATGTGGTGAGAGCCTATGCGGTGGTGCGGGATATCCTGCATCTGCAGCATTTCTGGCACCGGGTAGAACAGCTGGATTACCAGGTGCCGGCAGAGGTGCAATTCGAACTGTTTTATGCCCTGATGCGTCTGGGCCGGCGGGCGTCCCGCTGGGTGTTGCGTAACCGCCGTTCCTGCCTGAACCCGCGCAGAGAAGTAAAAACCCTGGGTCCGAAACTCGCCGAGCTTCAGTTGCTACTTCCGACGCTGTTTGCCCGTGGTGAAGAGGGAAATGGCTGGCAAACAGAAGTTACCCGCCTGGTGGAACTGGGGGTACAGGAAGAAGTGGCCATGCTGGTATCCAGCTCCAACTTCCTGTTCTTCGGGTTTGGCATTGTTGACCTGGCTGCCAGTAGCGACAAACCGGTGGGGCTGGTTCTGGAACTGTATTACAAACTCAGCGTGGAGCTGGACCTGGAATGGTTTGCCGACCAGATTGTGCACCTGGAGCCTGCCAGCCGCTGGGAAGATTTTGCTCGGGAATCATTTGTAGACGACCTGGAAAATCAACGGCGTTCTCTGGCGGGTACGTTGCTGAAAGATATTGCTGCCATGGAAGATATCGACAATGTGATACATATCTGGAAAGCGGCCCAATCGCCCCTGATCAAACGCTGGCAGGATATGATGAAAGAGCTCCACACTGCTCCTGTGTACGACTTTGCGATGTTCTCGGTGGCACTACGCGAACTACTGGATCTGGTGCAATCCACAGAAAACCGGCAGGATTCACCGCCGCTCTGTGCGGTCTAGGTACTTGGTACTGTGGTGGGAGAAGAAAGGTTGGTGGAAGCGGAGGGAGGCTTATGCCTCCGCCTCCGCTTCAAAGCCCTTCGGGCTTTTGTGGGGCTTTTAACCCCATGGGAGAAATGGTTAGTTAATTTTTCTTTTACAGACTAATGACTTTTTGTTGGCAGGCTTGTGCGTTGTAGCCACTCCAGTTATCTTCGCGTCCTTCGCGCCAGCCGTTAAACCAGTCCTGGGCGAGGGGAGTTTCTTCTGTATGGGGACATGTAGATTTGTTTTTGCCGCTGATGCCAGCTTGGTAACCTTTGATAAATGCACGGTGGGATGAATCGCGTTTTTGTCTTCTCATAGGACATGAACTCCTCATTCCTGAGCCACTTTTGCCGACTTCTTGACTGGCTGTGGCCTGTTAGTTTTTTTTCGTACAGCCGGTCTATCTCATCAAAACTGAGCGCAGCTGTCGAAGATTTTATTAGTCTATAAGCAATGGGTTTTAATTACGGCACGTAATCAGCCGGTTGTATCTGGAAGGCGAGACCCTCTGAAAATGGGCCCTTCAGCAATATCAGGATTAAAGTAGATAATGATGATTATGTGGTTTGCGAGCTGTCCCAAAGGCCTTGAAGCGTTGTTAGCCAGTGAATTGGCTGAACTTGGCGCCGTGAAAACCCGTGAAACGGTGGCCGGTGTCTATGCGGAAGGGGATATGGCCTTCGCCTACCGCGCCTGTCTCTGGTCGAGGTTGGCGAATCGCATCCTGATGCCCCTCGATAAAATCCCCGTCGACAGTGCCGATGATCTTTACCGCGGTGTGGCTGCTATTCCCTGGGAGGAGCATCTAACTCCCAATGAAGCGATTGCCGTTGATTTTGTCGGTACCAACGATGCGATTCGCCACACCAAGTTTGGTGCCCAGCAGGTAAAGGACGCGATCGTGGATCGGTTGCAGAGCCATTACTCGGCGCGGCCCAATGTGGATTTGAAGCACCCTGACCTAAGAATCAACGTACGTCTGGCCAAAGGACAGGCCAATGTCAGTCTGGATTTTTCCGGTGAGAGCCTGCACAAGCGCGGCTATCGTGTCGCTATGGTCCCCGCGCCTCTGAAGGAAAACCTGGCTGCTGCGCTGCTACTGCGGGCGGGCTGGCCTGAGATTGCGGCCAATGGCGGTGCGCTGCTGGACCCGTTATGCGGCAGCGGAACACTGCTGATTGAGGGGGCGATGATGGTGGCCGATATCGCGCCGGGTCTGAATCGGGAGCAATTCGGTTTTCACGGCTGGAAACAGTATGACGCGGGTCTTTGGCAGGAGTTGCGTCAGGAGGCGCTGGCACGCTGTGAACAAGGGCTGGCTAAAGAATTACCGGAAATTCGTGGTTACGATAAAGATACTCGCGCCGTAAGTGCCGCACAGGAAAACATTGCCTGCGCCGGCCTGGAGAAATGGGTGCGGGTAATGGCCAAGCCCATTCAGGCCTTCAAGAAACCCACCCACCGGGAAATTGATAACGGCCTGATTATCTGTAATCCGCCCTACGGAGAGCGCTGGGGTGATATGGAAGAGCTGCGTCCCCTTTACCAGACACTGGGTGAGGTGGCCAAGCGGGAGTGCCCCGGCTGGCGGCTGGCGGTGATTACCGGCAATGCGGATCTTGCCGGTGAGTTGCGTCTGCGGGCAGAAAAAAAATATCAATTTTTTAATGGCACCATCCCCAGTCAGTTGCTTCTGTTTCAGCTGCGTGCCGGGACAGAGGAACAGCCGTCGCAAGCATCGCCCTATCAGAAAAGCCTCAGTGAAGGGGCGCAGATGTTTGCGAACCGGCTGAAAAAGAATGCCCGCAAGCTGGCCCCGTGGTTGGAAAAATCCGGTGTCAGCTGTTATCGCCTCTACGACGCGGACATGCCGGAGTACGCTGTAGCGGTGGATATCTATGATGAGGCCATTCACGTTCAGGAATACGCGCCCCCCTCAAAGATCGACGAAGAGCAGGCCAATCGCCATCTCAGTGAAGTTCGCCAGGCGCTCTTGAGCCTGTATCCCGGAAGTCGAGGTAAACTGTTTTTCAAGGAACGACGTCGACAGAAGGGCGACAGCCAGTACCAGCCTGCGAAGTCCCACCGGCAGCGTAACCAGCGGGATGGCGGCGTATATGTTGTCACGGAAGGGCCTTGTCGCTTTGAAGTCAACCTTAGTGATTATCTTGACTCGGGGTTGTTTCTCGACCACCGCCCGGTTCGCCGCCTGTTGGGCGACATGGCCGCGGGAAAACGTTTCCTGAACCTGTTTTGCTATACCGCGGCGGCCACTGTGCACGCGGCTCTTGGAGGGGCAAGCAGCAGCCTCAGCGTGGATATGTCTAACAGTTACCTGGAATGGGCGAGCCGAAACTTTGTGCTCAACAAGCTTGATCAGGAGCGTCATCAACTGATGCGTGCGGACTGCCTGGACTGGTTGGCCAAAGGGCAGGGAGAGTTCGACCTGATCTTTCTCGACCCGCCGACATTCTCCAATTCAAAGAAAATGGAGGGCGTGCTGGATATTCAACAGGATCACCCGCGCCTGATCGCTCAGGCGATGGCTATTCTCGCCCGTGGTGGCGCACTGGTATTTTCCAACAACTACCGAAAATTTGAATTGAGTGACAGTGTGATAGCGGATTACCTGGTGGAAAATATCACAGCGCAGACCTTTGACCCCGACTTCCAGCGCAATCAGAAAATTCACAATTGCTGGTTAATCCGTCACCGGGAAAGGGGACATGATGGATAAGGTTCTGACCCTCTACAGTGGTCCCCACTGTCACCTCTGCGAACAGGCCAAAGCCCTGCTGTACCCCGTACTCCACGAGGAAGGCTGGCAGTTGCTTGAAGTCAATATTGCGACGGACGAACAATTACAGTCGCTTTACGGGGTTCGCATTCCAGTAGTGGTCACTCCCGATGGCAGGGAAAAAGGTTGGCCATTCAGTGCCGGACAGGTGCGACGTATACTGAGTAAGACCGACTATTAGTAATTCGGCATTCCGCTAACGGCGCTGATCTGGCAAGCTAGTTTGCATTGCTGGGTTTATTCAGTGTTGTCACTCAAGAGTTGCCATGTCCAGTCAATCTCGGTTTAACCAATTGTCATTCCGCCATATCGGTACCGACTTCACCGGTGGCCTGACGGCGGCCATTGTGGCCCTGCCACTGGCGCTGGCATTCGGTATGGCGTCCGGGGCAGGCCCTGTGGCAGGGGTCTACGGCGCGGTGCTGGTGGGGTTTTTTGCTGCGTTGTTTGGCGGCACCCCCTCCCAGGTGTCCGGACCCACCGGACCCATGACAGTAGTCATGGCGGGGGTTTTCACCTCCATGCAGGCGAAATATCCGGAAACGGGGCTCTATCTCGGGTTTACCGCAGTGATCATCGCCGGGTTGTTGCAGGTTGCCTTCGGGTTGTTGAAATTGGGCAAGTATTTCATTCTGGTGCCTTACCCGGTGATCTCCGGGTTTATGACGGGTATCGGGGTCATTATTATCATCCTGCAGTTGGGCCCCTTGTTGGGGCACGATGGAACGCCCTCGTTAATCGCAGCTCTGGTGAGCCTGCCGGGCTGGTTGCAATCCATCAACTGGCAGGAACTCGCATTGGGGGGGCTGGCGCTGGCTCTTATGTACTTGTGGCCAGTTCGCTGGAATGCCTGGATACCCAGGCCGCTGGTTGCCCTGCTGGCAGGCAGCCTGATTGCCCTGATGTTGCCTCCGGAAGCGATTGCCATTATCGGGGATATTCCTACCGGGTTTCCTCCCCTGCACTGGCCTGTCGTCAATATGGACGTTCTGGGTGAGCTGATATACGCAGGTGCTCTGCTGGCGGTGTTGGGCACCATTGATTCGCTATTGACGTCCCTCGTTGCGGACAACATGACCAAACAGCACCACGATTCCGACCGGGAACTGATCGGTCAGGGTATTGGCAATACCCTTGCGGGGTTCTTCGGAGGACTGCCAGGTGCCGGGGCAACCATGCGTACGGTGGTGAATATCCGGGCCGGGGGTAAGACCGGGTTTTCCGGTGCCACCCACGCACTGGTGTTGCTGGTGGTGATGCTTGGCGCCGGCAAGTACGCAGCTCACGTACCTCTGGCCGTGCTGGCGGGTATTCTGATCAAGGTGGGTATCGATATTATCGACTGGCCCTTCTTCTGCCGCCTCGGCAAGCTGCCCATGAATACGGTAGCGCTGATGCTTCTCGTACTTGGCTTGACGGTGTTTGTCGACCTGATAACCGCTGTATTGGTGGGGGTTTTCCTGTCAAACCTGATTACGGTGGAGCGGTTGACCAGTATTCAGTTGGACAGTGTGCTCCTCACTGACGGATCAAATGCGCGGGAAAACGGCAGGCCTCCAGAGGAACAATGGCTGGAGTCACAGCAGGGTGCTCTGTTGATGCTGCGACTCAAGGGTCCGCTGAGTTTCGGTGTGGGCCGGGGGCTCAGGCGACGCCTGTCCAGTCAGATGTCACATCAGAGCACGATCTTTGACCTGACAGGCGCGCATCTGGTCGGCACCTCGACCGCCATGATTCTTGATGAGTTGATTCAAACAGAGATGGCCAATGGGCGCGATGTGTTGGTGGTGGGGTTATCCGAAAAAACGGAACAGAGCCTGGCAAGGCTCGGCACCCTGGATACTCTGGGCAGTGATAGAATCTTTACGTCATTTGAAGAAATGATGGGCTACGTGGACGCACACCCCGACCTGACCACTAGAAATTAATGACGTTGGAGCCAGTGATCAGAGCGGGAATCTCTGCTGCGGGCAGGGCCTTACTGTAGTAGAAGCCCTGGTAGGCGTCACAGCCATGGCTGGTCAGGAAGTCCAGCTGTTCTCTGGTTTCCACACCCTCGGCAATGGTCTGGAGGCCAATATTGCGGCCGACAGTGATAATCGCGGAGCAGATCGCCGCATCTTCGGGGTTGCTGGCACATTCGCTGATAAATGCCCGGTCGATTTTCAGCACATCGATAGGGAAGCGCTTCAGGTAGCTCAGAGATGAATAGCCGGTACCAAAATCGTCGATTGACAGCTTGATGCCGGAGGCTTTAAGGGCTGCCATTGCCTCAATGCTCTCCTCGGTGTTACCGGTTAACACGCCTTCAGTGATCTCCAGTTCAAGCAGGGAGGTGGGAATGTGGTATTTGTGCGATTGCGACTGAATGAAATCCACCAGGCCCGGCGTATGCAGGTGTCGCCCGGAAATGTTGACGGCCACCGGCAGCAGTTTCAGCCCCTGTTTTTTCCATTGGGCCAATTGTCTGAAAGCTTCTTCTACCACCCATTCGCCCACTTGCACGATCAGGCTGGAATCTTCAATCACGGGGATGAAATCTCCCGGTGGAATCAGGCCGTGTTCGGGGTGTTGCCAGCGCAACAGGGCTTCAAAGCCCAGAATATCGCTGCTTTCGCAGTCCACCTTGGGTTGGTATTGCAGGAATAACTGACGTTGCGAGATGGCGTTGGGCAGGGCAAATTCCATGCGGAACTGCTGGTGGGCGGTCTCTTCCATGTCTTCGGAAAAAATTCGGTAGGTATTTCGGCCACCCTGCTTGGCCTTGTACATGGCCATATCGGCATGCTGCAGAAGCTTGTCGCCATTGATCGCGCCGTTGGGGGACATGGCAATGCCGATGCTGGTGAGAACGGTCAGGGTATGGCCTGAGATCTCCATAGGCTGCGCGAGTTTTTTCAGGATGTCCTCGGCCCGCTTGGTGGCCGATTTCAGGCTGATATCCCCGGACATGACAATCACAAATTCATCGCCGCCCCAGCGGCCGATCAGGTCCACACCGCGGATAAGCTTGCTGAGTCGCTGGGCCACCTGGTGCAGTAGATCATCCCCTGCCTTGTGGCCCAGGGTGTCGTTGATTTTCTTGAACTGGTCCAGATCAAGGAACATAAGAATGACTGCGCCGGGATTACTGCGATGGAACTGTATCCGCTTGTTCAGGTACTCCATAAAGTAATTGCGGTTGTACAGGCCAGTCAGTGAATCCTTGTAGGCCAACATGCGCAGTCTTTCCTGCAGTTTGATCTGCTGGGTGATATCCCGGACATGCAGGGTGTATTCCTGTTGCGAATCGCCCATATCCGAGGTCTGGGTGATCACCACTTCGGCGGGAAAGGTTTCTCCATTGGCGCGGTTTAACTCGGTGATATTGCGGCGTCTGAGCACTAGGCCATCGCCCAGTGTGAAGCCCTGTGACAGGCTTTCGAGTGCAATGTTACGCACATCTCCGGACATAAACATATTGAAGAAATTCTTGCCCTGCAGTTTGCGCTTGCCAATGCCAAAGCACTGTTCCGCTGCTGGGTTGAACTCCAGTATTTCAGCCCGCCCGTTAACACTGACAATACAATCCATCGCCGCTTCGAGAATAGCCCCTTTGCGATATTCGCTCTGACGGAAGGCGTTAAAGGCTTCATCCCTTTGGCGTATTTCTTCGTTGACCTTCTCGATTACCCTGTTGTACTGGTGAGCGATCTGTCCTACTTCGGTGAAGGGTTCCTCTGGTACCTGCTCGGAAAATTCCGAACGCTGTTGGTGTTGCTGCATCGCAGAAAGCAGTTCGAATACTTCTGTACTCACACGGTGTTCCGCTACATTCAGTCCCCGCACCTCCATTTCCAGCGTGACCCGCAGTGGACGAAAACGATTGATCAGGGTAAGTACGAGCAATGCGATAAAAAAGCTGTAGCAGCCGATGGCGACGATGCCCTCAACCTGGGCAACGAGTTGTTGCAGCCGCGTGAGGCCATTGTCTAGCAGCTCGGTTTTGCCAAACAGGGCGACCGCCAGAGTCCCCCAGATACCGGCAAAAAGATGGACCGGAATAACACCCACGGCATCGTCAATTTTGAAATGGTCGAGCCAGTACTCACCCCAGTATACGACCAGGCCGCCAATGGCACCGATGATGGCAGCGGAAACAGGGCTGACAATGTGGCAGTTGGCGGTAATCGCTACCAGGCCGCCAAGGATACCGTTAATGATTTTCTGAACATCACAGTAACCCTCGCGGATAAAAACCATGGTGGTGGCAATAATGCCGCCCCAGAACGCAGCCAGGCAGGTATGGAGCAGAATACCGGGGACGGCATCGGACCAGGCCAGGGTGCTGCCCCCGTTGAATCCGAACCACCCGAACCATAGCAGCAGACACCCCAGTGTTGCGAGGGGGACATTGCTGCCGGGAATTCTCTGGTCGAGATCGTAACGACCGCTGCGTGGCCCGATGATGAGGATGGCGGCCAATGCCACCCATCCACCCACGGAATGAACCACAGTAGAGCCCGCAAAATCCACGAAGCCGGATAATTCCAGCCAGCCAGATGGCGAGCCTTCAATGATTCCGCCCCAGGCCCAGTGGCCGACCACCGGGTAAACCAGCAAGGTGATGGTGATGGTTACAACCAGGTAACCAAAAAATGACATTCGTTCTGCCACCGCACCGGACACCAGCGTGGCTGCAGTACCGCAGAACATCATCTGAAACAGAAAAATGGCGATATTGTGGCCGCTGGCGCCTTCGCCAAAAAAGAAGCCGCTGGTGCCAAACCAGCCGCTGACAGAGCCGCCGAACATGATGGCATAGCCCACCGCCCAGAAGATGGTGCTGGAGACGACAAAATCAGCGATGTTTTTGGCGGCGACATTGATGCTGTTTTTGCTGCGAACAAGTCCGCTCTCCAGGCACAAAAATCCGGCCTGCATCATGAAAACCAGTAGTGCTGCGGATAAAATCCAGAAAGTATCCAATCGATTACCTGGTAACTGCTAAGGACATATGGCTCTCGTTGTTATCGGCAGATAACAGCGTTCCTGAAGATAAAAACATGCAAAAACAGTGCACAAAGTGCACTGTTTGGGAGGGATGGTGGGTTATATGGGGCTGATAGGACTATCAGCCTGGAGCCAGCGGCCCTAGTAGGCGCCGTTGGTTAGATAGAATACGTCCAGAATAGTGCGTGTCGCATCCATAATGCGCACGATGCGGTCATCAATCCGGCGGATCGATGTGCCATCAATGTCCCGGGGCAGTCGTCTCAGGATGTCGTCGGGTAGGTTCCGGCTATGGTAATAGACATCGGCATCCAGCACTTCACCCCTGGCAACCTTTTGCTGCCAGCCCGGTGGTAATTCTCCTCCGCGCTCCAGTTTCATACGCAGGCCGGGGGGCAGTTTTTTTGTTTTTCCCTGTTTGTGAACCTCGTGGTCGTCGTTGTAGCCGTCTCTCAGGTAATCACCAAACAGCCTTTTTTCTGCTTCATTGAACAGCACGGCGCCCACGACCTCGGCAGCGATCTCCGCAGCCTGTTGCTCAGCGTGGGTTGACGCCGAGGGAAGCAGGCAGGTACTTGCCAATAGCAGTAGGTATGATAGAAGCGTTTTTGGTTTCCTGATCATTATTGTCTCCTTGTATGGCAACTGGGTTTTTCAGGCCTGTTTCGCCGGGTTGCCCGGATGCTCCCCAATTGGGTTGACCTCAATAGTAAGGTGCTCCAGCTCGTCAAAGTCGGCCAGAACCTGCTTGTAATACTCTGCATCCCGGGGATGCGTGCTGGCAATACTAATGATAGCGGCAAAGTGATGTTCGCTGACCCGCCAGATATGCAGATCTGTGACATGATTCTCGCCGTCTTTTTCAATCGCTTCCCGAATTGCTTCCTGTTGGTTCAGGGGTAGGCTGCCGTCCAGAAGAATGGGCCCTGATTGTCTGATCAGCCCCCATGACCAGCGGGAAATAATAATTGCGCCCACCACGCCCATCAGCGGGTCAAGCCAGAGTAATCCCAGGTATTTGCCAGACAATAGGGCGGCTATGGCCAGTACCGAGGTGAGCGCATCGGCCAGCACATGCATATAGGCGGCATAGAGGTTGTGGTCGTGATGGTGTCCGTGGTGAGCATGTTCGTGACCGTGATGATCCTTCAGGATCAGGGCACTCAACAGATTGATGAGCAGGCCAAGGGCCGCAACGCTGATGGCGGCATTAAACTGGATTGCCTGGGGTGTGACGAGTCGCTGTACGGATTCGATAAGCATCATCAATGCCACAGTGGCTAGAGCGACTGCACTGGCAAATCCACCCAGCACCCCCACTTTTCCCGTGCCAAAACTGTACGCGGGGTTGTTGTTATGTTTGCGGGCGTAGCGATAGGCGAAGATAGTGATCATGAAGGCGGCAACATGTGTGCCCATATGCCAGCCATCGGCCAGTAGGGCCATGGAACCAAATAGGGTGCCGGCGGTGATTTCCGCCACCATGGTAATGGCCGTGAGGATCAGTACATAGCGAGTCCGTTGTTCACCCTTGCGATTGATGTGGTGAAAATCGTGGTGATGTTGCCATTGATTCAAAAGCTGTTCGCGCATGGATAGATTTGGCCCTGGTCAGGTTTTAAATAACGCCGGTATGGGAACGGGTTGCAATTACAGCGAGCGGGTGAGGCTGATGGCGCCGCGTATTTCGCCGAGACGATAACCGGTTGCCCGATCATTGGGATAATAGCTGTCCAGCACCTGTTTAATATTGGGCGCGACGGCTTCGCCGTGGCAGGTCAGGCAGAGTGGTCCGACGCCCTGTGCTTTCATATAGCGGAACTCGTTGTCTGTCTGGGTTGTGGCCGTTAGCGTCTCCACCGGTTCTCCATTAGCTCGGCGTTCGTCAAATTGTTCCAGAATGGCTTCTTCCCAGCTGTCAGGTATCGCCGTTGATCTGTTCCTGGCTTTCAGACTGACCCGCTTCACCCGCCAGCCGCTGCGGTGACTCAGTTGCCTGGCGATTTCAGGCGCAACGCTGGCGCAGACTTTGACGGCCGCAACAGGGCCACCCTGTTGCATGGCCTCCAATAATTGGGGCTTGAGAGAGCCTGCAAACTCCTGGGCAAGGTGCTCTGCTTCCTGCTCCAGCAGGGCAAATGGGTCGCCGCCACACCAGCCAGACGTTGATGCCAGAATGCTGACGATCATCAGAATAACCTGTTTCATTGCTGCTCCCCTGAAAACCGGTGCTCAGTGTAGCAGGGATAGAATCTGCTGTTCCCGGTAGAGAGACTGTTGGCCACCATCAATTTTGAGCCAGGCGAAAAAAGGCGATGGCATTTTGCGTGGTCTGGCAGGCGACCTGTTGTTCAGACTGCCCCTTGCACTGGGCGACCATCTGTAGAACCCAGGGTAGAAATGCCGGTTCATTGCGGCGGGACTTTGGTTTTTGCGTCATGGTTCTGGGTAGCAGATAGGGGGCATCGGTTTCCAGAAGCAGGCGCTGGTCGGGAATGCTGGTGACCAGGCTTTGTAACGGCAGACCGCGGCGCTCGTCGCAGATCCAGCCGGTAATCCCGATATGTAAATCCAGGTCGAGGTAGTTGAAAAGCGCCGTTTTGTCCCCGGTAAAGCAGTGAATGACTCCATCAGTTATGTGATCCCGGTATTGCCTGAGGATTTCAAATTGCCGCTGATGAGCGTCTCTTTCATGCATGAACAGGGGGAGCGATAATTCAGCGGCCAGTTCCAGCTGGGCCTCAAAGGCTTTCTCCTGGTCTTTGGGAGAAGAGAAGTTACGGTTGAAGTCCAGGCCGGTTTCGCCAATAGCGACCACGTGCGGCGCCTGAGCAATGCTTCTGAGCTGGGATGTGGTGGTCCCGGCGACAAATGTCTTTGCATCATGGGGATGAACGCCACAGGTGCTATACAGCATGCCCGGGAAGTCCTGGGCAAAGTCTTCACAAATGACTGCCGCCTGTTCACTTTCACGAACAGAAGTGCCGGTGATCACTAGCTGGCGGACGTTGGCCTGTTGTGCGCGTCGAAGAATCTCCGGCAACTGATCACTGAAGGCAGTATTGCTAAGATTGACCCCGATATCGACCAGCGGGTCTGCACTGACCAGAAGCTCTGTCATAACTGACGTTGTTTTTCCTGCAGGGAGAGAATCCGGTCATCACTATCCAGGTGGTGGGCGTAGACCATGGAAAAGGCCAGTACGTTCTGCACGTAATTACGTGTTTCCCGGAAGGGAATGGTTTCAATCCAGGCGTCAAAGGGCAGCTTGCCCTGGGTGTCTTCCAGCCAGCGTGTCACCCTGTGCGGACCAGCGTTGTAGGCGGCGGTAGCGAGAATGCGATTGTTGTCAAAGCGGTCGAGCATTTCGCGGTAATAGCGACTGCCCAGGGTAATGTTGATTTCGGGTTCAAGCAGGTCCCGGGTGCCGCGGTAGCGAATACTGTTTTTGCGGGCGGTCTGCTTGGCCGTGGCGGGCATCAGTTGCATCAGTCCCCTGGCGCCGGCGGGTGACTGGGCGTCTTGAGCCAGTGCGCTTTCCTGACGGGCAACGGCAAATAACAGGTGAACCGGAACGCCCGTGGCTTTGGCATGGTTGTTGAAGACGTCCCGGAAGGCCAGAGGGAAACGCAGGTTGATGTCGTCCCAGAATCCGGCGTTGATGAGGCTGGTGATGGCGCCATTGTGCCACTGCCATTGGCTGGCTATGTGGGCTGCGGTAATCCATTGCTGTTGGTTGAAGTCGCGGCTGGTGTGATACCACTCACGGCGTGCCGAAATGTAGTCTTCATGGAAGATCAGTTCTCTGGTTCTCTGCAAACCGGGTAGCTGGCTCAGTCTCTCCATGTCTTCAGTGGTTACCGGGGATTGCCGAAATGCCATTTCGTAATCGGTGCCGAGCCACTCACTGGCCATGAAACCGTAGAAGCTGCGTCCGCGGGATAGCACCTGATAGGCAGACTCATTGTCTGTTGAATGGCTGTCGCCCTGGGCGAGTTCACTACTGCGGGCTCGCCAGTAAAGCCAGCGATCTTCTTCCTTGAGTGACTCCGGCATTCGCGTAATCCACTCGTGGAGTTGTTGCCAGTCGGATTCACGCATGGCTTTTCTGGCGCGCCATTCAAGTAATTCCGGTTCTACAAGGCTGAGGTTTTCCAGCAGGTAGCCGTCGGCGACATCTTCGTGTTCCTGTGAATACAGTCCCTTCACCAGGTCGGAAATGACCTGGGTTTTTTGCTCATCGGTAAAAGGATGGATCTGCTGGTAACGATTCCAGTGTTTCAGGGCGATGACGGCATCTTGACGCGCCAAGTGGGTGAGGCCGTGGATGACGATGGCGTGTATTTCTTCATTCTCCAGAGATTTTCCCTGGTGCTGGAATAATTGATAGTTGCCAATGGTTTTGGGGTCTCTATCGACTTGGTAAAAATTGCGGGCCAGCTGTTGAAACTTGTCAGAAATAAAGAAACGCTGCAGGTAGCGGGCGAGCTGGTACTGGTGGTTCAGTACGGCGGCAGTGTAGCGCTGCCAGGCTATTTCCTCGGTTATCTGATTGTTTTTGATCAACAGTTCGAACAGCCGGTCACAGCCTTTTGGCTGGGACTTGCCGACATTCCACAACTGTATGGCCTCGGCAATGGCGTCATCTCCGCCATCTCCGCGAATGCGTGTCAGTTGGTAATAGCATTGTTGCGCTGTCGTCGCAGATTCCGGTTGGTAGTATTTAAGAAATGCTTCCGGCCTGTTTCCAGAGCGCAAGGTTTCCAGCCAGCGGTAGCGCAGTCGCTTGGCCAGGGAGCTGCCTTCATACCGGGTGAGAAAATCATCGACCTCGCTGTTCCTGGCCTGGCGCAGGCGATCACTTAACCAAAGATATTCCAGGTAGGGTGCCAACGGATAATCCCCGATATTGGCGATGATCCTGCGGGTCTCGCTCGCATCGTGCTTGGCGATGGCAATTTTCCCCGCCCGATAAAGAGCGCGCTGTTCGTCCAGGGAAAGTGTTTTCGCGACACTGATATGGCTGACAAGGCAAAACAAAAGGGTGATAGAAAGCGATAAGGCCTTTTTACCCGGGTGACAATCCATGGGATGCTGGGGGTCCGTTTAAATGTGGTAAAGGGTTGCGTTGGCGTATGTTAGATCAGATCAGCGAAGCTTGAACAGGGCTCCACTTTGGCGGTATTCAGACCCTGACAGCCAGCACATCACATTGAGAACCGTGCAGAACCCCCGTGGCTGTAGAGCCGAGAATCAAACTGAGACCATGGCGACCGTGACTGCCAACCACAATCAGGTCGATATTATTTTCTTCAGCAAAGTGATGCATCTCGTGGGAGGGCTGACCGATAATTACATGCTGACGTTCATGCGGCACCCCCAATTCCAAACCCAGTGCAGCAAGTCGCTCCTTGGCCTGTTCTTCCAGTTGGCTTTGAACTTCGGTGAGGTCCATTGGAATGTCACCGCCGTAGGCGAATGATAACGGTTCCTGAACATGGATCAGAGACAGCAGGGTATCACTCCCTGAAAACAGGGACTTGACGCGGTCAACGACTTGCTGTGATTCTGGCTGCAGATCCAGGCCGACCAGGACGTGTTTGTAGGCGGACATAAGGCGACTCCAATTGCCACATAATCATCAAAGATATAAAAGTTGTAGCAGACAATGACCTATTTGTTAATAGTGCTGGTCATGGCCATCATTGTATCCCCCATGTTGTGGTTGCGACAGACGCCCCGACAAAAGCTGATAACTGCCATGCGCCAGACGGCAGCACGAGAGGGATTTCACATCAGGCTGGTAAATCCGCCCGACGCAAGGGAAGGCGAGGGGCATCTTGAATATGTCAGTTACACCTTGCCATGGCGTGGCAAAGCGCCACAGGAACCCCTGCCGCGGATGGAAAAATGGCTGCTGGTATTTGAGACGAGGCGTGGCGATCCGTCTCCCTGGGCAAATTGGCAGTGGCTTGGCCGTGAGGCTAATCCCGTCCTTAATGATGCAATCGGTGAAGTGATCGGGTGTCTGCCGCCTTCAGTAAAAGGGCTGGAGGCCAGTGCTGCCGGGCTTTCCATCTACTGGCAGGAGCGTGGCGAGGAGTCGGATGTGGCCGTAATGGGCGCGCAATTAATAGCGCTGATGAACGTCATTCGCGTCGGATCCACAGAAGGTGAAAAGGAATAAATTGAAGAATTTCCTTGACCGACCCACTGTCCGCGCATGTATATTCGCCCCCTCAGAAAGCTGTGCTTGCCCCTAAACTGGCAGGTACATTCAGTCAAATTCAGTGAGTTTTTAATAGTTTCATGGGTAAATCACTCGTTATCGTAGAGTCCCCAGCCAAGGCTAAAACAATCAACAAGTACCTTGGTAACGACTTTATCGTGAAGTCCAGCGTAGGACATATTCGCGATTTGCCGACTGGCGGCAACGGTAAGACGGTGGACCCAAAAGAACGCGCCAAAGCCGCTGCCGCAACGCGGAAAATGTCCCCCGAGGAGAAAGAAGTCCATCGTGCCCGCAAGGCCAAAGAACAGCTCGTAACGCGCATGGGTATTGACCCTGAAAACGACTGGAAAGCCCGCTATGAAATTCTGCCGGGCAAGGAAAAGGTTGTCGCGGAACTCAAAAAACTCGCTAAAACGGCTGATCATATCTATCTCGCAACGGACCTTGACAGAGAAGGGGAGGCCATCGCCTGGCACCTGATGGAGGCCATTGGTGGCGACCCGGAAAACTATCAGCGGGTGGTGTTTAACGAGATTACCAAGAAGGCTATTAAAGAAGCCTTTGAACATCCGGGCCGACTCGATACGAATCGTGTCAGCGCCCAGCAAGCCCGCCGCTTTCTCGATCGGGTGGTCGGGTTCATGTTGTCTCCCCTGTTGTGGAGCAAGGTCGCCCGTGGCCTTTCCGCAGGACGAGTCCAGTCGGTGGCGGTCAAGCTGATTGTCGAGCGAGAACGTGAAATTCGCGCCTTCGAACCGGAGGAATACTGGACCCTGCACGCGGACCTGGAAACAGCTGCAGAAGATCAGGTCCGTTTTGAAGTCAAGAAACAGGGCGGTGATAACTTCCGTCCCGTCAGCAAAGAGCAGACCGATGCCGCACTGGCTGCGCTCAATAATGCTTCCTATGTTGTCAGCGCACGGGAAGACAAACCCACCAGCAGCAAACCCTCAGCACCTTTTATTACCTCGACATTGCAACAGGCGTGCAGTACCCGTTTGGGTTACGGGGTGAAGAAAACCATGATGTTGGCCCAGCGTCTCTATGAGGCCGGTTACATCACCTATATGAGAACGGATTCAACCAACCTCAGTGCCGATGCGGTGGCCAGCTGTCGAGAGTTTATCGGCAAACGCTACGGGGACCGTTACTTGCCGGAAGACCCCAATGTCTACAGCAGCAAGTCCGGGGCACAGGAAGCTCACGAGGCCATCCGGCCCTCCAATATCGATATTCTCCCCAGTGATCTTGTGGGCATGGAAGAGGATGCGAAAAAACTCTATCGCCTGATCTGGCAACAGTTTGTGGCCTGTCAGATGACCCCAGCCCAGTTCACCAGCACCACGGTGACGGTCAAGGCGGGAGACTATGAACTGCGTGCAAAAGGTCGCGTAACCCGCTTCGATGGTTACCTCAAGGTCCAGCCGGCGATGGCCCAGAAAGGAGACGATATCGAGTTGCCGGAAATGGCGGTGGGCGAGGCCATGAACCTGAACAAGCTGATTCCCCTGCAACACTTTACGAAACCGCCCGCCCGTTACTCGGAAGCCTCCCTGGTCAAGGAGTTGGAGAAAAAGGGCATTGGTCGTCCATCAACCTATGCTTCCATCATCTCCACCATTCAGGACCGCGGTTATGTGCGGGTGGAAAATCGTCGTTTTTATGCGGAAAAGATTGGCGATATTGTCACCGACCGCCTGAATGAGAATTTCACCGATCTGATGGATTACGGGTTTACCGCCTCTATGGAGGAATACCTGGATGAAATCGCCCGGGGTGAGTTGGAGTGGAAGCAGATTCTCAACCGTTTCTATCGCGACTTCAGCAATAAACTGGCCAAGGCCGATGCCTCTGACGATGGGATGCGTCCCAACCAGCCGTCCCCCACGGATATTCCCTGCCCCCAGTGTGGTCGACCCATGATGATTCGCACCGGCACCACCGGTGTTTTTCTGGGCTGTTCAGGCTACAGCTTGCCACCCAAGGAGCGCTGCAAGGGTACATTGAATCTGACGCCCGGAGATGAAGCCGTTAATGCCGACGAGGATGAGGAAGCGGAAAGCCGTCAATTGATGGAGCGCAGACGCTGCAAACTCTGCAATACCGCCATGGACAGCTATCTAATTGACGAGGGGCGCAAGCTGCATGTTTGTGGTAACAACCCGGATTGTGAGGGTTACGAGGTAGAGCTTGGCTCATTCAAACTAAAAGGCTATGACGGCCCGGTCATAGAGTGCGACAAGTGTGGCAGCGATATGCAGTTAAAGTCCGGTCGCTTTGGCAAGTACTTTGGCTGCAGCAATGAAAACTGCAGCAACACCCGCAAACTGCTGAAAAATGGCCAGCCCGCGCCGCCCAAAATGGACCCGGTGCCGATGCCGGAGTTGCCCTGCGAAAAGGTCGACGATCATTACATTCTTCGCGACGGGGCGAGCGGCCTGTTTCTGGCCGCCAGCAAGTTTCCGCGTCACCGCGAAACCCGAGCTCCTCTGGTGTCGGAGCTGTTGCCGCACCGCGAGGAAATCGATCCCAAATACAGCTTCCTGTTCAGCGCCCCAACGCAGGATCCCGACGGCTTGCCCACTGTGGTCCGCTACAGTCGCAAGACGGCAGAACAATACGTGCAGTCGGAAGTTGAGGGTAAGCCCTCAGGCTGGAAGGCTTTTTACGAAAACGGCCGCTGGCGGGAAACAGATGGCCGCAAAGGCAAGAAATAAAGACGCGCCGTGAACCCCTACCTGTCTTTGGTTAATCAGCATTTTTGTTTCAGTGGTTTACTGCTGGAGCGATTGGTTGTGCATAAGGTGCAGGACGCAAATCGACTACTGCTTCTCGCCCTTTCCCAGTCAGTTCTTTTCCAACTGGAAACCACGTATCGCTTCTATCTGCGGGAAGTGGCCGCCACCTACAAATGCCGGGAGCCAGAACAGATCAACGGCGTAGACGAGTTGATCGGTGCCTTGCAAACCATGGGTAAACACCCGGCTGAGGCCAGTGAATTGGAAAATCTGGAGCAGCAACGCGGCAGTTGGCTGAACGGGCTGTTGTCAGCCTATCGGCAGGTGATGAAGGTTCAGTCAGAACAGATCAGCCAGCACTCGCCCATCGCGTTGGTTCAGGTTAGTAGCGAGCAGGATGACCAGGAGCTCACAGCAGAGCTGTTATCTGGTTGGCGAGAATCTTTCCTTGAGGTGGTTGAACGCCATCGCCAGCACATGCTCGAGTGCTAAGTTAATTTTTCCAGTCGGCGGTTAATAACCGGGTCTGGCTCTGTTACAATCCTCTATTACTACATCGCCCACTACTGGAAGACCTCATGTCCCTCTCTCTGTTTGAAATTGTCATCCTGCCAGACGGTGATATCGCCCTGCAGCGGACTGATGATGATTCCCCCCTGATCCGTATCAGCTTTTCAGAGGATGCAGAAGCCTTCCTGGAGAGCGCCAAGGTGGACGTGGCCAAGGTCATGATTGATGCTGGCATTGAAGTCTTTGAAGAGCTGGGCGCGGAAAATATGAAGCTCGAATCGCCCCGCATTGACAAGGATCGCGTGCTTCACTGATTGTCGTTAAGGCGCTGAATCGCTTCCAGATAGGGGTTCGCAGATGGCGCAGTAATCAGGTCTGGGTACGAATGACGCCGACCCCCAGACCTTCAATCGCAAAACTTTTTTCTCTCAGATCCACGTGGATTGGTTCCAAATCCTCGTTCTCCGGTTCCAGAATAACCTCATGTCGTTTGCGACTTTTTCTGAAGCGCTTGACTGTGACCTCTTCGTCAATTCTGGCGACGACAATCTGCCCATTGTCGGCGGTTTCGCACTTGTGCACGGCCAGAATATCGCCATCCATTATGCCGATGTTTTTCATGCTCATTCCCTGTACCCGGAGCAGATAATCAGCCTGGGGGTAGAAGAGGTTGGCGGCCACATCCAGGTAGGTCTCAATATTTTCTATCGCAAGCACAGGCTCTCCAGCGGCGACTCGTCCTACTAGTGGCAGTCCGGGTGGTGCTTCTTCAACAAGGCGAATGCCGCGTGAAGCCCCCGAAGTCATTTCAATCACACCTTTTCGGGCCAGGGCCCGCAAGTGTTCTTCAGCAGCATTGGGGGACTTGAATCCCAGTTCCGAGGCAATCTCAGCGCGGGTAGGGGGGTAACCGCTTTCTTCGATGTGCTGCCTGATCAGGTCCAGTATTTGTTGCTGGCGTGCGGTCAAAGACGGGTTGCTCATGGCTGTCACCTCGGTTGGTGGATAAAGCAGGTATGCTGCCGTTAATGTAAAGTACTGTAAATTAATATAGCCTGTATTAAAACACAGTACATGCCCGGGATACACCCTGTTGTTTATTGGTTGGCACTATACTTAGTAAAGGCTGGTAGCTGGCCTGAAAGTATTGAGGGGAGTGTTTATGGACGAAATCAAAATACCTGAAGCCTGGCGCGTTTTGAGAATTCAGGCTGAGTTGGTGGATGGCATTGAGGCGTTGGCCAAGTTGGGCAGTGCTGTGACTATTTTTGGTGGTGCCCGTTTCAAGCCGGGCAGCCAATACTATGAAGAGGCGCAGCGCCTTGGTGGGTTGCTGGGTAAAGAGGGGATTCCTGTTATTACGGGGGGTGGCCCGGGAATTATGGAAGGGGCCAATCGGGGTTGTCATGACACTGCCAGCACATCGGTAGGTTTAAACATCTCACTGCCGACAGAGCAGGATCCCAATTCCTTCCTGGATTTATCCCTCAAGTTCCGATACTTCTTCGTGCGCAAGTTTATGTTTGTCAAACATGCGGTGGGGTTTGTCATTTTCCCGGGAGGCTACGGAACCCTCGATGAACTGTTTGAAGCACTAACGCTGGTGCAAACCAGCAAGGTCAGGCCTTTTCCGATTATTCTGGTGGGCAGCGACTATTGGGGAGGATTGGTGGACTGGATACAAAACACCATGCTGGCGAACGGCTGTATTGCCGAGCGGGAAATGCATCTGTTTACAGTGGTGGATGATGCCGAGACGGCGGCAAAAATTATCCTGCAGCATGCTCGCATGCTACAGGCTCAGGAAATTGCCGAATAAGTGGTGGGAGAGAAGATAATCGGCACTTCTCAATAGTCGTCCAGGCCGTAGATGGTATCTGAATCGATATCCAGCAAAGGATCATTCCAGTTTTCCGGCACATACACATCGTCTGCAGACAGACTGTCTTCGTTACTGAGTTCATAAGACACCCGCCAGTCTTCCGGCGGTTCTGCAGCTAACAGCAGCAATTGCTGCCAGGTGTCGAGATCAATCTCACTGACTTCGCCATCTACATATTGCACTTCGATTGATCCGGCGTGTTCATCAACGGCAACTACTTCGAAAATTTCATCTTCAGTGGCATCCTGATACCAGGCGCCAATGACGGGAACTTGTGAAGCCATGATTCACCCCCTTCCTTTTCTCTAGGACTAACCAAAGTATCACCAACGAACTTGCTCTGCACCATGCGGGCAAGCTGTTTTGGATAAACGGGTGTCAATGGGGGCAGGGGTTAATGCAGGCTTAATATGAGATTTCTTTGAGAAAAACAGTGTAACTTCAGTGTTGAAAAGCATTTAATTTTTATCCCGGAAATTGTGCTGTAACCTGTTAAGTTCCAGCTGTCATAACGGGTTGTTTTCAAAATGAAAAATTTGTCTAATCTGTTACCCCGGTTTTTGACCGGTTATAGCTTGATTACTCCCCGTTACCCGCTGTTTGAGGTTTTACTATGATTCCTGGCCCGCTGATGCTCGATCTGGAAGGTTTGATTCTGACCCCCGATGAAGAGCAATTGCTGCAACATCCGGGTGTCGGGGGCGTCATCTTCTTCTCCCGCAATTTCTCCAGCCGCAGCCAGATCATGGACCTGGTATTACAGATACGCACTATCCGCCCCGGATTGCTGTTGTGTGTTGACCAGGAAGGAGGCCGCGTACAACGCTTTCGCGAGGGGTTTACGCGGATTCCACCCATGCAGATGCTGGGGGATCTTTTCCCGGGAGACGACGCCGAGCAGTTGCTGCGGGATACCGGTTGGCTGATGGCTTCTGAGTTGTTGGCGTCTGGCATTGATTTCAGTTTTGCCCCGGTGCTGGATGTGGACCGCCAGAGTTGTGAGGTCATTGCTGACCGCTCCTTTTCCGACGATCCTACCTGTCTTGTTCAGGCTGCCAGTGCCTTTATTGCCGGTATGCACGAGGCTGGGATGGCCGCCACCGGTAAACATTTTCCGGGGCACGGTGGGGTCAGGGCGGACAGTCACCTGGAAACCCCCTACGATCAGCGCTCTCTACAGGCCCTGCGAGACAGGGATTTAAAGCCCTTTGTTGAACTGAGCGATACGCTGGATGCTGTGATGCCGGCACATATTGTATTTCCCGGCATTGACGCCGATGCCGTCGGATTTTCGCGGTTCTGGTTACAGACCGTACTGCGGGGTGAATTACATTTTGAGGGCGTTATTTTTAGCGACGACCTGTCCATGAAAGGGGCGGATATTGCCGGGAGCTATGCGCAGAAGGCTGACAGTGCTCTGCAGGCCGGCTGTGATATGGTGCTGGTTTGTAATAGTCGGCCAGGCGCACTGGAAGTGCTGGATTTCCTGGAGAGTGCGAACATTACCCCATCTCACAGGTTGTCTGGCATGTTGGCGCGTCAACAGCCGGATTGGTCATCGCTGCTGGCATCCGGGCGCTGGCAGGCAACCGTGGCCAAACTGGAAGAGCTAGTCGCCACGATGGCGAAATAATCGGAGTCAAAAACAATGCAGATACTCGAGGACTGGTTGGTACGTTTTATCAGTGATGACTACCTGTGGATGGTAGAGATATTTCTGATTGTGCTTATTGCACTGGTGCTCGGCTATCTCGCGAACAAATTCATTAATTTACTGGAAACCCACGCCGCGCGTTCTGCCAATGTCTGGGATGACGCCCTGATTGAAGCCTGTCGCCGACCTGCTGTCTGGGCGATCTGGATTCTCGGTGTCAACATAGCCGCGGCCGTCGCAGCAAGGGCCGCGGAGTCTGAATGGTACAGCCTGGTGGCGCCGGTGAACCGGGTGGCCATCATTTTCCTGGCAGCATTATTTCTTGTGAACCTCATCAGGCGTGTGGAGCGCAACCTGGTACACCCGGAATACATGCAGGAGCCGATGGATGAAACCACCGTGAAGGCCATCGGCAAGCTGGTGCGTGCCTCGGTGATCATTACCGCGATCCTGATCGCCATGCAGGCCTTCGGGTACAGTATTTCCGGGGTGTTGGCATTTGGCGGTATCGGTGGTCTGGCGGTGGGTTTTGCTGCCAAGGACTTGCTGGCAAATTTCTTCGGGGGGTTGATGATCTATCTCGATCGCCCGTTCAAGGTTGGTGATTGGGTGCGTTCCCCCGATAAGGAAATTGAAGGCACCGTGGAGGATATAGGCTGGCGCTTGACCCGCATCCGCACCTTCGACAAGCGTCCGCTCTATATCCCCAATGCCGTGTTTAACAATATCTCCGTCGAAAACCCGTCGCGCATGCTGAACCGCCGCATCTATGAGACCATTGGCATTCGCTATGACGATATCGACAAGATGTCGGCGATAGTTGAAGACGTCAAAGCCATGCTGCGCAGTCACCCCGAGATCGATCAGGAGCAGACCATGATCGTGAACTTCGTGTCTTTTGGCGCGTCCTCCATCAACTTTTTCATCTATACCTTTACCAAGACCACACAGTGGGTACTGTTCCACGAAATCAAGCAGGATGTGCTGCTGAAAATCAGTGACATCATTGCCGGTCACGGAGCGGAAATCGCCTTCCCAACATCCACGATTCATGTGCCCGATGAAATTAAACTGTTGGGTGCCCAGCAGGGAAGTGCCTGATACTTGGCAGCAGCCGGGGAGTGATATGAACTCATGAAGGTCGGCATTATCGGAGGCAGCGGCTTATATGCCCTGGATGAGCTGGAGGTCGGTGAACGCCAGGCAGTGGATACCCCCTGGGGCAAGCCTTCGGACCAGCTGGTTTGCGGCATACTGCAGGGTTGTGAAGTCGCGTTTATTGCCCGCCATGGTGAAGCTCACCAGGTTCCCCCACACAAGGTAAATTACCGGGCCAATCTGGCCGCGTTGCAGGCCAGGGGGGTTGAGGCAGTGCTGGCTGTCAATGTGGTGGGTGGTATTAACGGTGAAATGTGTCCCGGAGATCTGGTCATACCCGATCAGGTCATCGACTATACCTGGGGCAGGGAACACACCTATTCAGATGGTGCAGGGTCGACCTTGCAGCATGTTGATTTTACGAACCCCTATGACAAGTCGTTGCGCGAAACCCTGTTACAGGCTGCTATCGCCAGTGGGTTGCCTGTCCATGGCGATGGTGTCCTGGGAGTCACCCAGGGGCCGAGGCTGGAAACGGCGGCGGAAATCAGACGCATGGCAAATGATGGCTGCGATATTGTCGGCATGACCGGCATGCCAGAAGCTGCTCTTGCCCGTGAGCTGGGGCTTCCTTATGCATGCCTGGCTCTGGTGGTCAATATGGCGGCGGGTCTTGCCGCGGAACCGATTTACATGGCGGATATAGAGTCAGTGATGGCGGAGCGTATGCCTGTGGTGCGCAGCGTGCTGGTCTCGGCATGTGGGGATTTGTCATGAGAGTCAAACCACCTACCTTGATGCGGATCGGTATGATGACGCTGCTTTTACTGTCTATCACGCCGGCAGGTGCCCAGGTATTTAAATGTGTCGACGATAAGGGCAAAACTACCTTTAGCGACCGACCCTGTGAGAGCAGCAGTGCGGAACAGGTGATTGAACACCGATCCCGTGGGGAGTCGTCATCGTCAACCAATAAGCCAGCGGACAAGCGCTCTGGGCTGGGACATTTTGTCGACAGGGCACAGCAGCGGTCAAAGCAGCCGGATGCCCGCAACGGCGGAAAATAAACGCCCTAAGGCGTATTTTCTGCGGGGTTTTCGTAACGGTTCACCAGTACCAGAACACCCAGATTGGGGTGGTCCAGATAAGTCAGCTCCCCCAGTTGCAGGCGCGTGGACTGATCCAGCGTGACAAGGTCATTGATTGCAAACTGTGGCGTCTCAAATGTCCAGGCGGGAATGTCGCCTTGATTGATGGACTCCGGGAAGTTTGTGCTTGATTCCGGTGGTTCGACAGTTTCCCGCCACGGCTGATCGGGTAGGGCCGGCCACGATGGTTCCTCTGTGTTATTGGCAGCGGCCTGTTGACCAGCCGTCATCTGGCCAGCTGACGGGATGACTGGGTCTGTTGCCAGCATTGCGGGTTGTGGAGATCCAAAGCGAGTGTGCCAGAGGTTGGCCTGAACGTGCAGGTAGCGATTTAGCACTACACGCAGGCTACCTTCAAGTTCGTGGTGGTCACCGTATTGCTCCCCACCGGCCAGCAGCACCCAGGAGCTGTTGTCGATATCCAGTCCGGGTTGGCGCCATGCCCAGTGCAACAGCACCCGATATCCCGGAGCCCTGCCCAAGGTGTAGTTTTCAGGGCCGAGTTCATAGCCTTTTTTATCGAGCAGCACAAAGGGTTGTTCTGTGTCAGTTGAGGTCTCTGGTTCTGATATTCCTTCAGGAACAGAAGCGTCAAGACTGTCTGAAGATAGGTTTTCCGGAAGTTCTGTTGCGATTTCTGATGTCTCCATCAGGGGTACAGGCGGTATGCGCAGCTCAGAACCTTCCAGGGTGAGCCAGTTTTGCGGGTAGCTCAGTTCGACGTCGGTGCGGTGTTTCTCATTGCCGAAGAGATCCTGTTGTGTAAATACCAGTATTTCGACCTGATACCAGGGCAGGGTTTCTTCCGCCGGTGCAACTGTCGGTAATAACAGCAACAGAAAGGCAAGAAGCTGTTGGAAGGGGAGTTTCATTGGCGTCCGGTTTCCTTTGGAGTAAGTCTTTCCAAGAGTGCCTGTATCTGAACCAGTCTCTGCTCGGTTGTGCTGGTTGGTATCGCAAACTTCAGTGTGGAGGCGCCTTGCAGAGAGAAAATTTTGGGTTCTTTCTGCACCATTTGCACAATGGTCAGTGGTTCGACCACGGTATCACTGCCAAACTCGACGCGTCCACCGCTTGGCCCGGATTCTACCTTACAGATACCCAGTTGGCGTGCTTCAAGTTTCAGCGCTGTGACCTTGAGCAGATTTTTCAGGTGGTCGGGTAACAGGCCAAAACGATCGATCATTTCCACCTGCAGTTCTTTGAGCTCCTCGTCGCTTTGTGCGTTGGCAATGCGTTTGTACATGATCAATCGCATGTGGACATCGGGAAGGAAGTCTTCGGGAATCAACGCCGGAATATTGAGATTGATTTCAATTTCTTCACTGAGGGGAATGTCGAGTTCAATGGACTTTCCCTTGCGGATGGCATCTACCGCGCGGTCAAGCAATTCCATGTAGAGGGTAAAACCGATGGACTGGATATGGCCACTCTGATCTTCACCCAGCAACTCGCCGGCACCGCGAATTTCCAGATCATGGGTTGCCAGCGTGAACCCCGAACCGAGATGATTTGCGGCACTGATGGCTTCCAGCCGTTTCACGGCATCGTCGGTCATGGCCCTGGGTTCTGGCGTCAGCAGGTAGGCATAAGCCTGGTGGTGAGAGCGACCCACCCGGCCACGCAGTTGGTGCAGTTGCGCCAGACCCAGCTTGTCGGCGCGGTCGATCAGAATGGTGTTGGCGCTGGGAATATCGATGCCGGTTTCAATAATCGTGGTACACACCAGCACATTGAAGCGTTGGTGATAGAAGTCGGACATGACCCTTTCCAGGTCCCGCTCGCGCATCTGTCCGTGGGCAATTTCCAGGCGTGCTTCCGGGATCAGTTCCTGCAGTTCCTGGGCTGTTTTGGCGATGCTCTTGACCTCGTTGTGCAGGAAGTAGACCTGTCCGCCACGCAGAATTTCCCTTAGCACTGCTTCGCGAATGACTCTCGAATCGCTCTGCCGTATAAAGGACTTTACCGACAATCTTCGTGCCGGGGGTGTGGCGATAATGGACAAATCGCGAATGCCGGACATGGACAAGTTCAGTGTCCGGGGGATGGGGGTGGCAGTCAGGGTAAGAATATCCACTTCGGCGCGCAGCGCTTTGATCTTTTCTTTCTGACGAACTCCGAAACGGTGTTCCTCATCAATAATGAGAAGACCGAGGTTCTGATAATTGACCTTGGCGTGCAGCAGCTTATGGGTGCCGATGAGGATATCCACCTTGCCCCCGGCAGCGCGATCGAGCACCTGTTGTTGTTCTTTTTCTGTCCGGAAACGGGATAGTTCTTCAATGGTCACTGGCCAGTTGGCAAAGCGGTCGCGGAAATTTTCCAGGTGCTGGTGGGCCAGCAGGGTGGTTGGCACCAACATCACAACCTGTTTGCCACTGGCGACGGCAATAAAGGCGGCACGCATCGCCACCTCGGTTTTGCCAAATCCCACATCACCGCACACCAGCCGGTCCATGGGTTGTTCTGCCAGCATGTCTTTCTTGACGGCTTCGATGGTCTCCAGCTGGTCCGGGGTCTCCTCAAAGGGGAAGTCAGCACAGAAAGCCCGGTAGTCAGCTTCCGGGTCCCGGCAGGCAAATCCCTTGCGTGCCGCCCGGGTGGCGTAGATGTCCAGCAATTCGGTGGCGGTGTCGCGTATCTGTTTCAGTGCCTTGCTTTTGGCTTTCTGCCACTGCTCACTACCGAGCCTGTGCAGCGGGGCGAGCTCTTCTTCCGAGCCGCTGTAACGGCTGATCATGTGCAGTGACGATACCGGGACGTAGAGTTTGGCGTCATCCGCATATTGAAGAGTCAGAAACTCCTGGGTTTCACCGGCGGCACCAATGGTCTGCAGGCCCAGGTATCGGCCGACACCATGTTCCATGTGTACTACCGGTGCGCCCACCCTCAATTCCGTAAGGTTTTTAATGACCTGGTCAGCGTCTTCACGTTGTTTGCTGCGGCGTCGGCGCTGCATCACTTGCTGGCCGAATAATTCTGTTTCCGAAATAACCGCCAGTGGAGGGGTATCCAGGCTGAAGCCACGGGTCAGCGGAAAGGTGGTGATGCCCAGCTTGTCGCTGCCCGAGGAAAAACACTGCCAGTTGCTGATATTGGCGGGCTTTATTCGGGCCTGGAGAAACAGTTCCAGCAGGCTTTCGCGGCGCCCTGCGGATTCGGCGCAGATCAGAACGCGCTGCGCAGTGTTTTCCAAAAAGGTTGCGAGCTTTTGGAGTGGGGCATCAGCTTTGGCGTCCACACTGACATCGGGCAAGGAGCGCAAACCCAGCGACAGGTTGGGTTTTGCGTCTGTGATCTGGTCTCGCAGTGCGGTGCGCGGGTAGGCTTTCAGTGACGCGAATAACTCGTCAACCGGGATAAAGACATCTTTCGGTGGCAGCAGCGGGCGGCAGGGGTCGACGTTGTATTCCCGGTAGCGTTGGCTGGCATCCTGCCAGAATTTCTCTGCTGCCTGCTCTATGGTGCCCGCCGTGAAGAGTTGGCAGTTTTCAGGAAGGTAGGAAAACAGGCTGACGCAATGGTCAAAAAACAGGGGAAGAAAATATTCAACTCCCTGGGAGGGAATGCCTTCACTGACATCGCGAAACACCGGGCAGCGGCGCTCGTCCACATCAAATTGCGACAGCCAGTTGTCCTGAAAGCGTTTAATAGCGGCCTTGTCCAGTGGTACTTCCCGGGCCGGTAGCAGGCAAATGGTGTCAGTCTGTTCAAGGGTGCGCTGGGTTTCCGGATCAAATGTCCGCAACGTTTCAATTTCGTCATCAAACAGATCAATGCGAAATGGCAGGTTCGTTCCCATGGGAAAAATATCGATCAGGGCGCCACGAACTGCGAATTCCCCGTGCTCCACAACTGTATCCACACAGTGGTAACCGGCAGCTTCCAGTTGGCCGCGCAGCTCGTCCAGATTGACGTGATCCCCGATGGAGTAGACAAAGGCACGCTGGCTGACAAACTCCCTGGGTGGCAAGCGGTGCATCAAGGTGCTGACAGGGACGACGACCACGCCAGTGGAAGCTTGCGGCAACCGGAACAGGGTGCGCAACCGCTCCGAAATAATGTCCTGGTGTGGAGAGAACAGGTCATAGGGAAGGGTTTCCCAGTCAGGAAAGTGGAAAACCGGATAGCTGTCGTCCAGAAAAAAACGCAGCTCGGTTTCCAGCTCCATCGCTGTTCGAGCTGACTCGGTAATCACCAGGGTCAGCCCCCGGTGTTGCTGACTGGCCTCGGCAATGGTGAGGGCAGTACCGGCTCCGTAGGCACCCTGCCAAAGGCGTTTGTCGCCCGGGGCATTGAGTGGCGGAAGTGACAGTATCGACATGCTGGAAATGTACTTTTGTGGTCGGGGAATCGAGGTGTGGTATTTTAGCGAGGCCGTTTGGAGATTGATATGTATACCTGGGAATTGTTGTGAGGCTAGCGCGTAAAGTCATACTGTGCTGGATGTGCCTGCTGCTGGTGGCCTGTGGGAACTCGCCCTTCAAGGTAAAGAATCTGGCGAAGACGGATATCGATATGGTGTCCGATGCCCATTACCGGGAAGTGGAAACCCTATTGAGAAAATTGACGATTAAGCTTTACAAGCGTAATCCGAGAGAACTTCACAAGGGCAGTGATCCCACTATCGAACAGCGGGTTTCCCAAATTTTTGATACGCCCGGCAAGCTGCAGTTTGCTGAGTTGCCAGTGACGGGCACCAGGGCCATAGAGCTGTCCGTTGACCCCGCCTACAAGGGCGACAGGATATTTGCGCTTGTAGTCGGTTTGACGGACATGATTCGTGAATCCTACGGTTATCAGCACGACTTCTACCTGTTTTCAGAGCTTGACCACCAAAAGCTTTACCACAGCGCCCGCAATATCGAAATTGCGCTGTGGCGGATTGCCAGGGGTGTTGATGCAGGCAATAACCCCTTGATTCTCACCAACAGTTGGCGAGGGGAGCGGCGCAACCTGAGCTATGAACGGCTGTTCGGCAAGTTGATTGCGCTGCAGGATATGATCGCTACGATTACAGCGCAGAAGAATCAGCGGGTGATCAAGACTGTGGCCCAGAATGTGGCAACCATGGCTTTTATTCCCCTGTAGGATAGGTACCGTCTAGGTTGAAAAGCGGGCTTTACTGACCCAAATCAATCATAGATGAACTGAAGTACCAGATATTCACCAGTCTTAGTTGCTCTGAAAACATTGAATACCGATAATAGCGCCCCTCGACGGACTGTGCTCCGCAAAGCTCCTTGAATCTAGCGAGAGGTTGACTAAGTGACTGAACAAAACCGCCCGGTTCCCGCCGATTTTTTTGCTGACTGGAAAGAGCGCGAAGCGCTGGCAGAGGCCATGATTCCTCTGATTGGCAAGCTCTATCGTGAGAACAATGTGTCTCTCTATATGTACGGCCGGAATATGGTAAACCGCTCAGTGATCGAGCTGATGAAGGCGCACCGTTTTGTACGCCAGATCGAGCACAATGAGCTGTCCGAGTTTGAAACCTTTCCCTTGATCAAAGCGCTGGCCGAAATGGATCTGGGGCCTGCCCATATTGATATCGGCAAGCTCACCGTGAAGTATCAGGATTCTGGCAATGGTGAAGATCTGACAGCCTTTTTGCAGCGCGAGGTGGGTGACGATATCGGCTGTATGCGTAAGCCACTGCCGCAACCTCAGGACATTGTTCTGTATGGTTTCGGTCGTATCGGTCGACTCCTGGCTCGGCTGTTGCTGGAAAAAACGGGCAGTGGTGACCTGCTGCGTTTGCGTGCCATTGTGGTGCGCAAGGGCAAAAGTGCAGACGATCTGGCAAAGCGTGCCAGCCTGCTGCGCAGGGATTCGGTACATGGTGCCTTTGACGGCACCATTCGTGTCCTGGAAGACAAGAATATCCTGGTGTGTAATGGCAACCCGATCCAGGTGATTTATGCCAACTCTCCTGAGGAGGTGGATTACACCGAATACGGTATCAGCAATGCCATTGTCGTGGATAACACCGGTGTCTGGCGCGATGAAGAAGGTCTGGGCCAACATCTGAAGTGCCCCGGCGCCGGCAAGGTGATTCTGACAGCGCCCGGTAAAGGTGACATTCCCAATATTGTTTACGGTATCAACCAGGGAGAAATCACCCCGGATTCCAAAATCATTTCTGCGGCGTCCTGCACTACCAACGCGATCGTGCCGGTTCTCAAGGCATTGATGGATGACTACGGCATTGAGCGCGGCCATGTGGAAACGGTTCACTCGTACACCAACGACCAGAACCTGATTGATAACTATCACAAGGGTTCCCGTCGGGGTCGGAGCGCACCATTGAATATGGTGATTACTGAAACAGGTGCAGCCAAAGCGGTGGCCAAGGCACTGCCGGAACTGGCCGGCAAACTTACCGGTAATGCCATCCGGGTGCCGACGCCAAATGTGTCCATGGCGATTCTGAATCTGCAGTTGGGTCGCGAGACCACCAAAGAAGAGCTGAACGAATATATGCGCAAGGTGGCACTGTACTCACCCTTGCAGCAGCAGATTGACTACACCATTTCCTCGGAGGCGGTATCCACCGACTTTGTCGGTTCCAGACATGCCTGTATTTTTGATTCCGAGGCGACCATTGTCAGTGGTGACAGCGTCGTACTTTACTGCTGGTACGACAATGAATTTGGATACAGCTGCCAGGTGGTTCGCTGCCTGGAAAAACTGGCCGGGCTTTCCTGGGCCATGTATCCGAAATCCTGACAAAAAAGAAGCCGCACTCTGTTGCGGCTTTTTTGTGGCCGGGCCGGTAACTGGCGCAGAAATACTGGTGTCAGGGCGAATAGCCCCACCTTTCGCACTGGTAATAGAAGGCGCTGACCTTTATAATCCCGGCGTTTTGTTGGTCAGCATTATCGGCCTGACGCGGGCTGTTTTTGCTGCTATCAGGTGACGGTTACCTCCGTTGCCTGTTGTCGCTGACAAGCGATAAAAAAATTGGGGCTCTTCGAGTAGAGCGAAAAAATCATAAACCGCATCAGTAGGCACAACCTATGATCAAGATCCGTCGCGGAATGGACTTACCGATTTCGGGTTCACCCGAGCAAGTCATTCACGATGGGCCCAAGGTGAATTCTGTCGCAGTTGTAGGCTTTGACTATGTGGGGATGAAACCCACCATGGCTGTCAAAGAGGGCGATAGGGTAAAACTGGGCCAGTTAATTTTTACTGACAAGAAAACCGAAGGCGTGTGCTTTACGGCACCCGCAGCCGGAGTCATTTCTGCTATCAATCGCGGTGAGCGACGTGTGTTGCACTCTGTCGTGATTGATATCGATGGCGATGACCAGGAGACTTTCGCCCAGTACGGCGCCGCCGAATTGGAGCAACTGGAGCGCTCAGCAGTCGTCGACAACCTGGTGAACTCCGGTTTGTGGACAGCGCTGCGTACTCGCCCCTACTCCAAGATTCCATCACCTGCCGCTGAGGCCCCCAATTCTATCTTTGTGACCGCCATGGATACCAACCCCCTGGCGGCAGACCCGGCACTGATCATTGCCGAACGCAGTGACGACTTTGCCAATGGCCTGAAAGTCCTCAAGCGTCTCACCGATGGTGCGGTACACCTCTGCCACGCAGAAGGCAGTCAGGTCGCCGGTGGTGAGGTGGCAGGGGTTCAGGTCAACAGTTTTGCGGGACCGCACCCTGCTGGTCTGGCAGGCACCCATATCCATTTTGTCGACCCGGTCAGCGTAAATAAAACGGTTTGGACCATTGGCTATCAGGATGTGATGGCGATTGGTGCGCTGTTTACCACGGGACAGCTGGATACCCGTCGCGTAGTTGCCCTCGCAGGTCCTCAGGTAGAAAAACCTCAATTGCTGCGCACCCGACTGGGCGCCAGCCTGACCGACCTGACAGCTGGTCAATTGAAAGCGGGAGAAAACCGGGTGATTTCGGGCTCTGTCTTGTCCGGTCGCAACGCTGCAGGTGATTTTGCCTACCTGGGTCGTTACGACAACCAGGTTGCTGTGTTGCTGGAAGGTCATCAACGTGAGTTCTTCCGTTACCTGTCTCTAGGCAGCAAGCGTCACTCGGCCATGCCGATCTACCTGTCGTCCCTGAGCAAGGGCCAGTCCTTTGACTTCACCACCAACACCAATGGTAGTGAGCGTGCCATGGTCCCGCTGGGTAACTATGAAAAAGTCATGCCGCTAGACATTCTGCCGACGCAACTGCTGCGCTCGCTGATTGTTGGTGATACAGAAACAGCCCAGAAACTGGGTTGTCTGGAGCTGGATGAAGAAGATCTCGCGCTCTGCACCTATGTCTGTGTGGGCAAGTACGAATACGGTCCGATTCTTCGCGATAACCTGACCCGTATTGAGAAGGAGGGCTGATAGTGAAAGCGTTGCGTAACTATCTCGACAAGATCGAGCCACACTTCGAAGAGGGTGGCAAATGGCACAAGTGGTTTGCCCTCTATGAAGCTGTAGATACCATTTTCTATTCTCCGGGTTCGGTGACCAAAAACGGTTCACATATCCGCGATGGTATTGACCTGAAGCGCGTCATGATCACCGTCTGGCTGGCGGCTTTCCCTGCCATGTTCTACGGCATGTACAACCTGGGTTTTCAGGCCAACACCATTCTTGCGGCCACCGGCACTACAGACGTCGCCGGTTGGCACGGTGCACTGATTTCCCTGCTGGCCGGTCATGACCCGAACAGTATTTGGGATTGTATGTGGTACGGTGCGGTCTACTTTATACCGATCTACATGGTGACCTTTATTGTCGGCGGCTTCTGGGAAGTGCTGTTTGCCATGGTGCGCGGACATGAAGTTAACGAAGGCTTTTTTGTCACCTCCATTCTTTTTGCCCTGATCTGTCCCCCCGACATGCCCCTGTGGCAGGTGGCGCTGGGTATCAGCTTCGGTGTGGTAATCGGTAAGGAAGTGTTCGGCGGAACCGGCAAGAATTTCCTCAACCCGGCTCTGACTGGTAGGGCTTTCCTGTTCTTTGCTTACCCCGCAGAAATGTCCGGTGATGCAGTCTGGACCGCTGTCGATGGTTATACCGGCGCGACGGCACTGTCAATGGCTGCACAACAGGGTATGGATGTGTTGCAGCAGCAGATGACCTGGATGGATGCATTTTTCGGTAACATGCACGGTTCAATTGGAGAAACCTCAACCCTGGCGATCTTTATCGGTGGTGCGCTGTTGCTACTTAACCGCATTGCCTCCTGGCGGATTATGGCCGGTGTGATGATCGGTATGATTGCGCTGTCATCGCTGTTTAATCTGATCGGCTCTGATACCAATCCGATGTTCAATGTGCCCTGGTACTGGCACATGGTCATGGGCGGCTTTGCCTTCGGTATGGTGTTTATGGCAACCGATCCGGTGTCTGCGTCCATGACGGATACCGGCAAACTATGGTTTGGTGCCCTGATAGGTGTCATGGTGGTGCTGATCCGCGTTGTTAACCCGGCGTTCCCGGAGGGTATGATGCTGGCGATCCTGTTCGCCAACCTGTTTGCACCATTGATCGATCACTTTGTGGTTGAAGCTAATATCAAGCGGAGGGTGGCACGTGGCTAGTAACGATTCGATTTCCAAAACTATCACCGTTGCGCTGGCGCTCTGCATTGTCTGCTCAGTCTTTGTTTCCACAGCGGCAGTCATGTTGCGTCCTGCACAGCAGGTGAATAAGGATCTTGACCGGAAAACCAACATTCTGGCAGCGGCCGGCATGTTGAAGCCCGGTCTCAGTGTGGATGAGCAGTTCGCTAATGTGACAACCCGTGCTGTCGACATGAAAACCGGTAAATTTAGCGATGCCGTTGATGTGTCCAGCTACGATCAGCGCAAATCTGCAAAAGTGCCCTCTATGTCAACCGACCTGAGCGATGAAGAAGACATCGCCAAGATCGGTCGTCGTGCCGACTACGCGCTTGTCTATATTGTTGAAGGTGATTCCGGTATCGACAAAGTCATCCTGCCGATCAAGGGCTACGGCCTGTGGTCGACTCTTTATGGCTTTATCGCGCTGGAGTCTGACCTCAACACGGTCGCTGGTCTCGGCTTCTACGAGCACGCTGAAACCCCCGGCCTCGGTGGTGAGGTAGACAACCCAAGCTGGAAAGCGAAGTGGGTTGGCAAGGAAACCTACGGCGAAGACAACAAGGCGATACTGACGGTTATCAAGGGGACAGTCGACAACACTCGGCCCGAGGCATCCCATCAGGTTGATGGATTGTCGGGGGCGACCCTCACTAGTCGTGGTGTCGATAACCTGATTAAATTCTGGATGGGCGATAACGGCTTTGCCCCATTCCTGGCTAACTTGCGTGCAGGGGAGGCCTGATCATGGCGACGAAAACAAAAGATGTTTTATTAAATCCAATTTTCGACAATAACCCGATTGCGCTGCAGATTCTCGGTATTTGTTCTGCATTGGCGGTAACCTCCAGTCTGCAGGTCTCATTCGTAATGTGTATTGCACTGACACTGGTGACGGCATTCTCGAGCATGTTCGTGTCGATGATTCGCCATCACATTCCGTCCAGTATCCGCATTATTGTGCAGATGACCATTATTGCATCACTGGTTATCGTGGTTGATCAGATCCTCAAGGCTGTGGCTTACGATATCAGTAAGCAGTTGTCTGTTTTTGTGGGACTGATTATCACCAACTGTATCGTAATGGGTCGTGCTGAAGCCTATGCCATGAAAAACCCGCCGATTCCCAGCTTTCTGGATGGTATCGGGAATGGCCTGGGATACAGTGTGATCCTGTTGGTGCTGGCCTTTATCCGCGAGCTGTTTGGTTCCGGCAAACTGTTTGGCTTTGAAGTTCTGCCGCTGGCAAGCACCGGTGGCTGGTACGTGCCCAACGGTCTTCTGCTTCTGCCGCCAAGCGCTTTCTTCCTGATCGGCTTGTTTATCTGGGCACTGCGTACCTGGAAAAAATCTCAGGTTGAAGCCCCTGAGTTCAAGATTGCACCCAATACGCCGAAAGGGGAGGTTGCCTGATGGAACATTTACTCGGTTTGTTTGTGCGCTCTGTTTTCATTGAAAACATGGCGCTGGCCTTTTTCTTGGGCATGTGTACGTTCCTCGCGATCTCGAAAAAGGTTCAGGCGGCCATCGGTCTGGGTATCGCGGTCATTGTGGTACTGACCATTACCGTGCCGGCCAACAATCTGATCTTTACCTACCTGTTGTCTGAAGGGGCGCTGAGCTGGACAGGCATTGATGGCATGGAAAATGTGGATCTGAGCTTCCTGGGTCTGCTGAGCTACATTGGTGTGATTGCGGCAATCGTGCAGATCATGGAAATGTTTCTCGATAAGTACGTACCAGCACTCTATAACGCCCTGGGTGTGTTCCTGCCATTGATTACGGTGAACTGTGCCATTCTCGGCGCGTCCCTCTTCATGGTGGAGCGCGACTACGATTTGGCTGAAAGCACCGTCTTCGGGTTTGGCGCAGGTGTTGGCTGGGCTCTGGCAATCATTGCCCTGGCAGGTGTACGCGAGAAATTAAAGTACAGCGATGTCCCTGCCGGTCTGCAAGGCCTGGGCATTACCTTTATCACTGTCGGACTGATGTCGTTGGGCTTTATGTCTTTCGGCGGTATCGATCTGTAATCGGCGAGGAGAAGATAGATAATGAATCTGGAAATCATACTCGGCGTCGTGATGTTCACCGTAGTGGTGTTGGCGTTAGTGGCGTTCATTCTTGCCGCTCGTGCTCGCCTTGTGAGCTCGGGTGACGTCACCATTGATATCAATGGTGAGAAAACCATTACCGTACCTGCCGGTGACAAACTGTTGCAGACACTGTCTGCTGCAGGACTGTTTCTGCCTTCTGCCTGTGGTGGTGGCGGTAGCTGTGCCCAGTGTAAATGTATCGTGACTGACGGTGGTGGCGCCATGCTACCCACAGAGGAAGCCCACTTTACGCGTCGTGAAGCCAATGAAGGTTGGCGCCTGTCCTGTCAGACTCCGGTCAAACAGGACATGAAAGTGGAAGTGCCGGAAGAAGTGTTTGGTGTAAAACAGTGGGAATGTACGGTTGATAGCAACCCCAATGTGGCCACCTTTATCAAAGAGTTGACCTTGCGTTTGCCGGAAGGGGAGAACGTCGATTTCCGTGCCGGTGGTTATGTTCAGCTGGAATGTCCTCCTCACCGTGTCAAATACAGTGATTTTGATATAGAGGAAGAATATCGCGGTGACTGGGAGCGTTTCGGCTTCTTCAATCTGGAGTCGATCGTGAATGAGACAACCATTCGCGCTTACTCCATGGCCAACTACCCGGAAGAGAAAGGCGTGGTGAAATTCAATATTCGCTGTGCCACTCCGCCACCCGGCTCTCAGGGTATTCCCCCGGGCATCATGTCGTCCTGGGTATTCAACCTGAAACCCGGTGATAAGGTAAAAGTCTACGGTCCGTTTGGTGAGTTTTTCGCGAAGGATACAGACAATGAAATGGTGTTTATCGGCGGCGGTGCGGGTATGGCGCCAATGCGTTCGCACATTTTTGACCAGCTGCGTCGGATCAAAACTGACCGGAAAATTTCTTTCTGGTACGGTGCACGCTCTCTGCGCGAATGCTTCTACTCAGAAGAGTATGATGAACTCCAGGCTGAAAACGAGAATTTTAAATGGCATCTGGCCCTGTCCGATCCACAACCGGAAGATAACTGGGAAGGTCTCACCGGTTTTATTCACCAGGTCCTGTTTGAAAACTACCTGAAAGATCATCCGGCTCCGGAGGATTGTGAATATTATATGTGCGGGCCGCCGATGATGAATGCCGCCGTGATCAAGATGCTGGTAGACCTCGGTGTTGAACGCGACAACATCTTCCTTGATGACTTCGGTGGTTGATGATTATTTCTCTATTAACAAGAACAACGAAAACGGGGCCAGGGGCCTCGTTTTTGTTTGCCCTGCTTGCTTCTCTGTTGCTATCGGCATGCTCCGAGAAACCGGAGCAACTGGTTTTCAGCGGGTTGACCATGGGCACCACCTATCAGGTCAAAGTGGTGCCGGATCAGCTGCCTGTGCCGGCGAATCTCGGGCAGACCATTCAGGCCACCCTTGAACAGCTCGACAATACCTTTAGCACTTACCAGTCTGACTCTGAGCTGATGTCTCTTAACCGGACTCCTGTTGGTGAGACAGTATCGTTGTCGGTACCGATGCTGCGTGTGCTGGGTACTTCCAATCAGGTATTCCAGTTAACAGGGGGTGCATTTGATCCCACCGTTGGGCCGCTGGTTAATCTTTGGGGGTTTGGTCCTGAGCTGTCGCAGGATAAGGTGCCGGAGCTATCAAAGATCAAAAAGCAGCTTAACCGTATCGGTTTTAGGAAACTGGCAGTCGATCGCCAGACTGCGAGTGCCAGACGCACTGCCGATATACAGTTGGACTTGTCGGCGGTGGCCAAGGGTTATGCAGTGGATGTGATTGCCGAACTGCTGATTTCACTTGGCCTGGAAAACTATCTGGTCGAGGTGGGTGGTGAACTGCGTACCAACGGCCTGAAAGTGAACGGTCAACCTTGGCGTATCGCTATAGAAAGCCCCACCCTGGAACGTCGGGAAGTGCAGCAGGCACTGGCCCTTGGCAATGCAGCCATTGCGACTTCCGGGGATTATCGCAATTACTTTGAGCGGGGTGGGAAACGCTATTCCCACACTATTGATCCCCGCACGGGTTTTCCTATCACCCATCAACTCGCCTCTGTTACCGTGATTGCCTCGGATACGGCCTATGCTGATGCCCTGGCGACTGGACTGATGGTAATGGGTCACAGTGAGTCATTGGCATTAGCCGAAAAAAATGACCTTGCCATCTATCTGCTGGTCAAAGAAGGGGCTGAATTTAAGGCCTACTATTCGGCGGCCTTTGCACCTTATCTTTCAGGAGAATAATTGTGCTTGAAGTATTACTTGCCTTTATCGTGGTGCTGATGATCATCTGCGGCATGGCTATCGGTGTGATTCTTGGCAAAAAGCCACTAAAAGGTTCCTGTGGCGGAGTGGGCGCAGCATTGGGTGAGAAAGATTACGTTTGCGATATCTGCGGGGATGATCCCCAAAAGTGTGTTGAAACAGAGTCCACAGACGAGGGGCGGGCAAAGACTGATCTGGGCTATGACGCCACGCGTTGATAGTCGCTAAATTTTCAGTACATCGACGAAGAGGGTTAATTGCTGACCGGGTTTCAGCAGGTGTTTGGTGTTCAGATTGTTCCATTCCAGAATATCGCTGATGCTGAGATCAAACTCCCGGGCGATCCGGTAAAACGAATCTCCCCGGCGTACCTTGTAGCGGACTTTCTTTTGTTTGGTGGGCAGGACCTCTCCCTCGGTATAAAGACTCAAGACCTGGTTGAGTCTCAATGGCTCACGTATGTTCAGGTTGTTCCATTTGGCCAGTTCCTTGACGCTGACATTGTTCTCTCTGGCAATTTTCCAAAGGCTGTCTCCCTGCTTAACCTGGTAACTGCGTGCATACCCAGCCAGTGGTGTGTCGACACCAGAACCCGGTATTTTAAGGCGTTGGCCGATTCGCAACAGGTCACTCTGCAGGCGATTCTGCTTGCGTAGTTGGTTGACTGTGACACGGTTTTTTCGGGCAATCCCGGACAGGGTATCTCCAGACTTTACGATGTGTTGTTTTATCGGGGCCCACTGCTCCCGGGGGGTACTGTTCAGCGCAAGCTTGAAACTTTGGGTGTGATCAATGGGCAACAGGATGCGGTGAGGCCCCTCCGGGTGTGTGACGAGGCGACTATAGCCTGCATTCAACTGCTGCAGCTCTGTTTCGTTTAGATTGGCCAGTTCGGCTGCTTTTGATAAATCCAGCTGGTCGGGCACATCCACAATATCGAAATAGGGTGCATTATCGATATGGGGCAGGGCTATCTGGTGCGCTTCAGGGGACAACACCACCCGGGAGACAGCCAGCAGTTGCGGCACATAGGCACGGGTTTCCCGGGGCAGTTTCAAGGACCAGAAGTCAGTGGGCTTGCCCGCCTTGCGGTTTCGTTTCATGGCGCGTCGCACGTTGCCTTCACCGCAGTTGTAGGCGGCCAGTGCCAGGAGCCAGTCCTGATCAAAATAATTGTAGAGGTACTGAAGGTACTGTATGGCGGCTTCTGTTGCAGCGACAGGGTCCCGACGTCCGTCATACCACCAGTCCCGGCGCAGGCCAAACCTGGTGCCGGTATCGGGTATGAATTGCCACAGTCCGGAAGCATGGCTGTTTGAGTAAGCGAAGGGGTCGTAGGCGCTTTCCACTACTGGCAGCAGGGCCAGTTCAAGGGGCATCCCCCGGCTTTCCAGTTGCTCGACGATGTAATAGAGGTACATTTCGGCACGGCCCATTACCCTGTCGAAATACGTCTGGTTTCTGGAGTACCAGTCGACCTGTGGAGCAATGCCGGGATGTTCGAAATATTCCTGCAATACCATGCCATTGCGGATGCGTTGCCAGATATCCGCCTCGGCCTCAATGCCAGGCTGGGTATCAAGGGATGCAAAGATGACGGGTGTTTTTAAAGGTTTAGGCTTGAGAGTTTGGCTGGTGGGAATTGCTGTTTGGACGTTATACGTTCGGGTTGGGGCTGGCTGTGTGTTTTGGGCTTGTTCTGCAGGTTGTTGTGCACAGCCTGCGAGTAGCGACAAAACTATTACTGCGGTCGTTCGGAAGTATCGGGGCATGGAATTTTCTTGTTAGCCAGCGTATTGGCCAGGAATTTTAACGGTGCGATCCCAAGCCTGCAATCTTTGGGATCGAGTAGTTGTTGTTGATGTGAGCGATGTCTCGGTTAGTAACCTTTCAGCTTGAAGTGCGTCCTATTGCTTAAAAGTTATCTTTCCACTGGCGTATGACCCGAAACACTTCGTCTGCGCCTTGAATTGTGTGTCCTTCATGGGCTTCTGCTGCCAGGTGGACGGCTGCCTCGTGAGGCCTCAAAAACGGGTTTGTCGCCATCTCCTCGGCCAGCGTTGAGGGTACGGTTGCTATGCCAGAGCGGCGCAAATCCGCTACCTCTTTTACTCTTTTTGCCAGAACCGTATTTTCCGGCTCAACCGCTTGTGCAAAACGCAGGTTTGCCTGGGTGTATTCATGAGCACAGAAAATGCGGGTCGATGGGGGCAGCGCAAGCAATTTTTGCAGGGACTGCCACATCTGTTTTGGGCTTCCCTCGAATAATCTGCCACAGCCCCCTGCAAACAGTGTATCACCACAGAAAATCAGTGGTTCTTCCGAAGAAAAATAAGCAATGTGGTCCAGGGTATGGCCGGGAACGGCGATCACCTCAAATACGGTGTCCTCAATGGTCAGGTGGTCATGGTCGGAGACAGGGTGTGTCACTACCTCGATACTGCTCGGGCCGTAGATTGGAACCGGGTGATTCTGCAGTAACTCCCTGATACCACCGATATGGTCCGGGTGGTGGTGGGTTACCAGAATCCCGCTCAGGCTCAATTGGTGTTCTTTAAGCGCGGCTTCGACCGGTACGGCATCGCCCGGGTCCACCACCCAGGTAAGGCTGCTGCCAGACTGGTGAAACAGCCAGAAATAGTTGTCGCTAAATGCGGAAATCCGCTCAATGATTAATGACATGGATTGATCCGGTAGTTTTCAATGGGCATATTACCCATAATAAACAACAGGGTCTAAAAGGTTAATCCGGGTAATTTAATGCGGTTACAGGAGTGGTTCAAAGGGGCAGTTGATTATCTGGATCTTCGCCATGCCGTGTTGCCGCTTGCGGACTCGCAACAGGCACTGGACAGCTGGTTTCATACCCGTCACGGTGAGCTGTTGCTGCAGAGAGAGCAGCAGGCGCTGGATCAATTAATGCCCACCACCGAGGCCCACCGGATGCTCTACCTCGGTGCGGGTGCCTGTCGTCTGTTGTCTGATGATTATCACCACTTACACAGCTTCTGTATCAGCGCCTCACCCTACGGTACCGGCACTGCCGGCGCCATCGCTGATTTTGATGCGTTGCCGCTGCCTTCCGAGACCATTGATACTGTCCTTCTGCACCATGCACTGGAATTCTCACAATATCCCCACGAGGTGTTGAGTGAGGTTGCCAGGGTACTGACACCAGGTGGGCAGGTGATGGTCGTTGTGCTGAATCCGATCAGCCTGTTCGGGATGGCAAAATGGCCGGCAAGACTCTTTTCAAACCAATTGGGCTGGCGCCACCACGGCCTGCGTTACCGGCGGTTACTTGACTGGCTCAGGCTACTCAATTTACAGCCGGAAAAAGCCGTTTCAGGGTGTTTCAGCTGGCCACTGCTGTGTGGTGACAGCTGTCAGGAACCCGGCCCCTTGGAACGGGCAGGGCAGCGGCTACGGTTGCCCTGGGGTGCGTTTTATATTGTACGTGCGAGGAAATATACCGCGAGGCTGACACCGACAGGCTCTCGATTGTGGCGTTCAATCAGTGCGCCGCTGGTACCGGGTATTGACAAACCCGCCATGAGAAAGTCCCCACATCGGGAGAAAGTTGATTGAAAGACGTCGAAATTTTTACGGATGGTGCCTGCCGGGGAAATCCCGGCCCTGGAGGATGGGGCGCGCTCCTTCGCTACGGGGGCCATGAAAAGGAGCTCTTCGGTGGCGAGGCCATGACTACCAACAACCGTATGGAGCTGACAGCCGCCATCGAATCATTGGCGGCGCTGACTCAGCCCTGTAAAGTGAATCTGACCACCGACTCGGAGTATGTGCGGCAGGGCATAACCAGTTGGCTGGAGAACTGGAAAAAACGTGGCTGGAAAACTGCGGCCAAGAAACCGGTGAAAAATGTCGACCTGTGGCAGAAACTTGACGAGCAGGTGGCGAGACACGAAGTACAATGGCACTGGGTCAAGGGGCACAGTGGCCACCGTGAAAACGAACTGGCCGATCAACTGGCCAACCGGGGAATCGATGAACTCCCCGTCAATGAATAACAGTTAACAGCACCATTAGGGAACCATATGCGCCAGGTTGTTCTGGATACTGAAACTACTGGTCTGGAAACCACACAGGATCATCGCATTATCGAGATCGGCTGTGTCGAAGTGATCAATCGCCGCCTCACTGGCCGTCACTATCATCAGTACATCAATCCCCAGCGGGAAGTTGACGATGGTGCGCTGGAAGTGCACGGCATCAGCAATGAGTTTCTTGCCGATAAACCCCTGTTTGAGGCTGTCGCCGATGACTTTCTGGCCTTTATCGAGGGCGCAGAACTGGTGATTCATAACGCCCCGTTTGATGTGGGTTTTATCGATCACGAATTCGCCAAGCTGAAAGGCTATGGCAAAACCGTGGATTACTGTTCCGTTATTGATACCCTGGTGATGGCCCGACAACGGCATCCCGGCCAGAAAAACAATCTGGACGCTCTCTGTAAACGCTACGATGTGGACAACTCACAGCGGGACCTGCACGGCGCGTTGTTGGATGCCGAGATTCTCGCCGACGTCTATCTGATGATGACCGGTGGTCAAGTGGATCTCGGGTTTGGAGGTCACGGTGCCCGTGGCGGTGTGTCAGGGGGCGAAGCGATTAAACGTCTGCCAACTGACAGGAAGCCACTCAAGGTGATCAAAGCGTCTGATGAAGAAATCGAAGCCCATAACGCGCAACTGGCCCGCATTGAGCAGGCCAGTGGTACGTGTCTTTGGTTGTCTCAGGATTAGCGACTTAAAGAATAAAAACGACGCTGATAATACCCACACCGGAAAGTACGATGGTGTAAGGCAGTGCCATAATCACCATGCGTCCGTAAGACAGACGAATCAGTGGGGCCAGAGCCGACGTTAACAGGAACAGGAATGCCGCCTGGCCATTCGGAGTGGCAACGCTGGGCAGGTTTGTACCTGTATTGATAGCAACAGCCAGCAGATCAAAGTGTTCACGGCTGATCTTTCCTGCCTCGAATACAGCCTTCACTTCATTGATATACACCGTAGCCACAAACACGTTATCACTGATCATGGACAGCACACCATTGGCGATAAAGAACATCACGGGCTGAATGTTCTGGTCCATGGCGAGCACCGCATTGATAATCGGTGAGAACAGATGCTGTTCATGAATCACAGCGACGACGGCAAAAAATACCACCAGCAGCGCGGTGAAGGGCAGTGCCTCTTCAAACGCGTGGCCAATCTGGTGCTCTTCCGTAACACCGTTGAAGGCGGTCAGTAAAACGATAACGGTCAGGCCTATCAGTCCCACGGCTGCCAGGTGCAACGCCAGACCAACCACCAGAAAAATGGCCACCAGCGCTTGCACGATGAGTGTCGCGCGGTGCCTGTTGGTCAGTTTCTTGGATTCCTGAACATTGAACTCTTCGAGAACGGTGCGGACATTTTCTGGAATAACCGCGCCATAACCGAAAATAGCGGTTTTCTCCAATAGCAAACAGGTCAGTAATCCGCAGACCAGAACCGGCATGGTGACCGGTGCCATCACGAGGAAGAAGTGGACAAAGCTCCAGCCGGCCTTTTCGGCAATCAGCAGGTTTTGGGGTTCACCTACCAGGGTGCAGACACCGCCCAGTGCCGTCCCCACCACGCCGTGCATGATCAGGCTGCGCAGGAATGAGCGAAAGCCCTCCAGGTCCTCGCGGTGATACTCCATCACGGACACATCACTGGAGTGATCGTGGTCATGGTGGACTTCCTTACCGGAAGCAACCTTGTGGTAAACGGAATAGAAACCGACCGCGACACTGATCAACACCGCGGTCACTGTCAATGCGTCAAGAAACGCGGATAAGAAGGCCCCGGTGATACAGAAGAGCAGCGATAGAATGGCTTTGGAACGAACGCCGATCAGAATCTTGGTAAAGGTGAACAGCAGCAGGTCGCGCATAAAGTAGATACCTGCGACCATAAACATCAGCAGAAGGATAACTTCAAAATTCCCAATAGCTTCATGGTAAACAGTTTCAGGTTGCGCCAACCCAAGAAAAATGGCTTCAACGGCAAGTAGGCCGCCGGGCTGGAGTGGGTAACACTTGAGTGCCATGGCCAACGTAAAAATGAACTCGATAATCAGCAACCAGCCGGTCACAAAAGGACCAACGGTGAAAACCAGAACAGGGTTAATAGCCAGAAAGCCCAAAATGGTGTATTTGTACCAGTCTGGTGAATTGCCAAGAAAATTTTTCGTGAATGCCTGGAACATGGATTGGGACATGAAGGGTTCCTTTTTATTTGTTCGGTCTATCTCGGGCTCAAATTCAAGGAGCTATTGGTGTTATTATCGGAGACCATCGGGTGATGAAAAAGCCATACCGGGCCTCAGGGTCCTGCAAACTTACGGCCTGCAATTATAAAGGGTGAACGCGTTAATGTATCCAATAAATCCCCAAGTTATTGCGATGGTTCAGGAAGAGCTGGAAAAAGAACTGCTCGCCCTGATGCAATTGCTTGAAGACGCTGCAGACAGTGTCGACATGGAGAAGTTTAAGGGGCATCTCTCTGCCCTTGCGGGAGCATTAAAAGTTCTGGAGCTACCCAGTGCCACTGCTTTTATGCAGGCGATTTCAGAACTGGCGGATACCCCGGTACAACTGGCTCCTGGATCCGATGAGGGCAAGGCAGTCTACAGCGCCCTGCAATGCTTTTCGGCCTACCTGCAACAACTGGCGCGTCTCAAGCACGACAATTTGCTGTTGTTACTTCCAGAAATTAACGAGTTGCGAGCGGTGGCCGGTCAGCCGCCGATGGACGAACGGGACGCCGTTCGCGATTGCATGCCGGAACACCTTGCTCTACTCAATGCCTCAATGCGAACTGATGAAGAGCGTCAGGTTGTTGCCTCGGTCAGGCGACTGTTCCAGCAGGGGCTGGTGCATGCATTCAGGGGAGCGAACCGCAAGGCGGCCATCAAAGTGATGGCGCATGGTGTACACCGGTTGCGCAAGGAGTTGACTGAACCTGCCGAGCGGGATTACTGGTCCTTGGTGTTTGAAATTCTCAGTGCGATGCATCGTGGCACACTGGGTTTTGAGCAGAGCCTCCTGAAAACGCTGATGAGTGTGGAAAAGCAGTTGCGTGTGATGGAAGAGAATCGTGAAGTAAGCGGATTTTATCCACTGGATATACAGCAACGGTTACTGGCTTTTTTCGCCCTGTCCGGATTGCAGAGTGACGGAGCCCAAAAACTGGCGGATAAGCTGGGTGTCACTTCACCGGGCATCACCAGTCAGAACATTGCAGAGAGCCGGGACAGCTTCACCGGGGATAGCGATAAACCTCTGAGTGTTCTGCTGGTGGCAATTGCCGAGCAGGTTGAGCAGCTACGGCAACTGCTTGATGAAGGCATGGTCTCCGAGGCGGGTGCAATGGAGGGCTGCGATGAACTGGCGGCAGGACTTCGCCTGCTGGGTGAATTGTGTGAACAGAGCCACCTTAAGCTTGCCAGCCAACGATGCCAGGTCCATGTTGCCGGTATTGAAAGTCTCCAGGGTGGTCAGTTGCCCATGCAGCTCTATGAGCAGTTGGCAGATACGTTATTGTACCTGGATTGTATTCTGACGGAGCTACAGTCCCAGGCACTTTCGGAATCCCGTATTACCCAGGTGAATACACGCAGCCTCAAGCAGGTCGTAGAAAACAATATCGTCGAACACGCCGAGAGAAGGGTGCTTCAGGAAGCCGCTGACCACCTGTCAGTGGTCATGCAGCTGACAGCCGACTACTGTGACGGTATTGCCGGTGATGAAGTCGCTGAACCACTACTGGATAATTTCAAATTGATTCTTGGGCCGATGGGTATGCTGGAGCTCACCCGTGCTGAGAATGTTGCCCAGCGTTGTCTGGAAATTCTCAATCGTTGTGTCACCTCCGGTGGCAGTGTGACGCTGGCTTCGACGATGGAGGTGTTCGCTGACGCCATTGTCAGTCTTGAATATTACCTGCAAAACCGCCGCTGGAATCGGAGTTTCGACGACGCGGTGTTAAGCGTGGCTGAAGAATGCCTGTTGACTCTGGAAGCAGCCTAGCATCGGCGTTGATGGGCAATCCAGAGCCGTTACATCACTTTCTGGCTTGCAGCGCATTGCCAGAGGGTATCCATAAACCCCCTCTCTTGATTGCTGTTAACGGTCAACAGGTTGTTTGCACTGAAGGGGATTCAAGGCAGGTCTTTCTCTCGGAGTCTCTGGCCCCATCCCTCAATGAATCACAACACCTACTGGGAGTGCTCGATGGGCAACCCTGTTATGCCGTGGATGCATCAGCTGCCGAGTTGCCACCAGGCATGACCTTTGTTGCACTTCGTTCCCTGTTGGGTGACCTGGATGAATCGCGTTTTCAGTTGGCGGGTAGAGCCTGTCAGATTGTGCAATGGGATCAGCAGCACCGTTATTGTGGTCGCTGTGGCAGGGCGACAAACGTTATTCCGGAAGATCGCTCACGTGCCTGCGATACCTGCCAGGAGCGCTTTTATCCGCGCTTGTCCCCCTGCGTCATTGTGGTGATCCGTCGTGGTGAGTACTGCCTGTTGGCGAGCAGCGCCCGCTGGGAAGGACGTTATTACAGTGCGCTGGCCGGTTTTATTGAACCGGGAGAAACCGTCGAACAGGCACTGCATCGTGAAGTGATGGAAGAAGTCGGCATCAAAGTGACCAATCTGACCTACTTTGCCAGTCAGCCCTGGCCTTTCCCGGGTCAATTAATGCTGGGATTTCATGCCGACTACCTGAGCGGTGATATCCAGGTGGATGGGGAAGAAATTGTCGCAGCGGACTGGTGGCACTATCGGGATTTGCCACCACACCCCGATGAAAATACGTTATCAGGGCAACTTATCCGCCACTTTGTCGCCACCTGTCGCGAAGCGGAGAGTTGATCGTGTCACTTCCCATTTCGGTTATCATGATTGGTGCCATACTGTTGCTGGTGCTCGGGCTCAAGGCACTGATCGGGCAGGGTATGTTGGCGGCCGTTCTGCGCTCCGTCCTGGGTTTGCTGCTGTTAGCGGGTAGCACGGTGTTGTTTCTGGCCGGGTATGATCTGCACAGCTATCGATCCCTGCTGGACGAGCAGGCGGTGGTCACCATGCAGTTTCAAAAACTGCAGTCCCAGCGCTATCGAGTTATTCTGGTGGAAAGTAACGGGGAGCAATACCGCTATCACCTGAGCGGTGATCAGTGGCAACTGGATGCACGTATAGTGAAATGGCATCCGACACTGGCCAGACTTGGCTTCAAGTCGCTGTATCGTCTTGATCGCTTAAGTGGCCGTTATGCTGATATTCGCCAACAGCTTGAGGAACCAGCCAGCGCACACCAGCTGGTTGAACCACCCACAGATTTTGATACCTGGATGCTGCTCAAAAAATTTCCGGGTCTCGGACAGTGGATTGACGCGCAATATGGCAGCGCCACGTTTTTGCCTATGGCCGATGGTGCTGTCTATGAAGTCAAACTGGCTTTTGGCGGCTTGTTGGCTCGCCCCGTCAATCCAGAGGCGAAACAGGCCGTGTCGACATGGCGTTAATCTGCTATCGGCTTTTTTTCTGTAGAGAGAGCTACCCTACATCACGGCCTTTTCAACATAGTGGTTAGAATGCCACCTTCTCTTTACCTTTCAGCTCCAGAATAGCTCGTGCCTCATCCGGGGTGGCGACTTCCAGTCCCAGCCCTTCAATGGTCTTGCGCACCTGGTAGACCTGTTCGGCATTGGTTTTAGCCAGTTCACCGCGGCGCAACCACAATGAGTCTTCCAGGCCCACGCGGACATTGCCCCCCATGGAGGCCGCCATGGCTGCCACACGCATTTGATTGGAACCGGCAGCCAGTACTGACCAGCGGTAATCGTCACTGAAGAGACGATCTGCGGTTCTCTTCATATGCATGACATCCTCCGGATGAGCGCCAATACCACCGAGCAGGCCAAAACAGGTTTGAATAAACAGGGGACCCTTAACAATGCCTTCCTGATAGAAGTACTGCAGATTGTAGAGGTGGCTGGTGTCATAGCACTCAAATTCGTAGCGGGTTCCGGTTTTGTTGAGAGTATCCAGTGCGTAGCGGATATCTTTAAAACTGTTGCGGAACACCAGGTCATGTGAGCCTTCAAGCATTTCCGGTTCCCAGTCATGCTTAAACTCCTTGAAGCGCTTTAGCATGGGGAACAGGCCGAAGTTCATGGAGCCCATATTCAGGCTGGCAACTTCAGGTTGCCAGTGTTCAGCGGGTTTCACCCGGTACTCGACCGGCATGAAAGGCGAAGCCCCGGTGGTGATATTCACGACCACATCCGAGTTGCTTTTGATTGCCTTTAGGAACGGCGCGAAATCTTCAGGGGTATGTACCGGCCGTCCATCCACCGGGTCCCTTGCGTGCAGGTGAACGATAGCGGCACCTGCTTCTGCGGCACCCAGAGCAGATTCGGCAATTTCCTCAGGGGTTACCGGCAGGTAGGGCGACATGGAAGGGGTATGTATAGATCCAGTTATTGCACAGGAAATAATTACTTTTGACATCGTTATCACCACTTTTTGAAATTGAACTTTTCATCTAAGTGCTTTCAATCAGCGTCCCTGATTGATGGTGATGGTTTTGCGCAAACAGGTACTACCTGGGCTTTGGCAGATAATTCCTCTGTAACACAACACAAAGGATTATTGGTAGTGAGGCTGACGTTTCAAGTCAGGTCGCAAAACACATCATTATCGGTAGTGCGTCAACGTCTCATATGTCGAGGCGCTGGACGGATAGTGTACGTAAGCTTTAAACGCATCACTTAGCGATGGCTATCCACCCGGGTGAGCCATCCCGTACGGCATGAATAAAGGGGATGGGCGATAGGACTGCCAACGGATATACGATATTGTTAACAGTCACGGATAACATAAAATAACTTCCTGAAGGGATCGTCAACCGTTTTGGTGGCACGCCCAACGAAGTGCAGATTTGAAAAATGTCGATTTAAGGGGAATTGAAGTTGGATTATTTGCTGCAATACGGGTTGTTTCTGGCCAAGGCCATCACTCTAATTATTTCCCTGGTAGTGGTGATAGGTATTGCTATCGGCCTGAGCAATCGTGCCCGCAAGCATGCTGAGGGTGAACTTGAGATCGAACAACTGAACGATACCTTTGAGCAGATGAGCAATGTGCTGCAGCTGGCCACCATGCCGCCGGGAAAACGCAAGCTGTGGCACAAGGAAAAAAAGAAATCAGATAAAGACAAAAAAAACAGTTCTGATACCAGAAACAGGGTATTTCTGGTCGATTTCAAGGGGGATCTACGTGCGTCGGCAGTAGCGAGTCTGCGCCAGGAGATCACGGCCATTTTGACCCAGGCAAAACCGGAGGATGAGGTTGTTGTCCGTCTGGAAAGTGGTGGTGGCATGGTACACAGCTATGGCCTCGCAGCCAGTCAGTTGGACCGGGTTCGTCAGCAGAATATTCCGCTCACGGTCTGTGTCGACAAGGTGGCGGCCAGCGGTGGTTACATGATGGCCTGTGTCGCCAACAAAATTCTTGCGGCGCCCTTTGCCATGATCGGTTCAATCGGCGTGGTGGCCCAGCTGCCTAATTTTAATCGCCTGCTGAAAAAACACGATGTGGATGTAGAGCTGCATACTGCCGGTGATTACAAACGCACTCTGACGATGTTCGGGGAAAATACAGAAGCGGGTCGGGAAAAATTTATCGAAGACCTGGAGGAAATCCACAATATTTTCAAAGAATTTGTTAACGATCACAGGCAATCTGTTGATATTAATGAGATTTCTACAGGTAAGGTCTGGCTTGGCTGCCACGCCCTTGATAAATCACTGGTGGACGAATTGAAAACCAGCGATACCTATCTCGTCGAACGCTCAGCCGAGGCAGACATCTTCCTTGTCAAGTTCGTCTATCATAAAAGTCTGCCGGAAAAATTGGGCCTCGCAGCAGAGACCCGCGCAGACAGTTTGCTGATGCGCTGGCTGGATAGGGCCCGTAGACAACAGTTTTTCTCCTGACGGGTCCCGGGGGTTTGACGTAACAGATAGAGGGGTAGACCAAATGATTGAGAGTCAGACCACGACCAGACACTACCGCGCACTCTGGGTAACCAAAACAGCATCCGATACCTTTGCTCAGGACATTGTTGAACGACCCATTGATGAGTTGCCGGCAGGGGATGTACTGGTGAGGGTTCAATATTCCTCACTGAATTACAAGGACATGATCTCTGCCACTGGCCGTCCAGGCGTCACGCGCAATTACCCCCACCAACCGGGCATAGATGCTGCTGGTGTCGTGGCCGAGAGTTCGGTGGCAGATTTTTCTGCGGGCGACGACGTCATCGTGTGTGGCTACGACCTGGGAATGAACACCTTTGGTGGTTTGGGGGAATACATCCGTGTTCCTGCTGGCTGGGTGGTCCCAGTGCCACCGGGACTGTCAGGTCGCGAGGCAATGATATACGGCACGGCCGGATTTACTGCAGCCCTGTGCGTGGAAAAACTGCTGCAGATGGGTGCTGATCCCGCGGATGGCGATGTGGCGGTTACCGGTGCCACTGGTGGTGTGGGCACGTTTGCCATCCGCTTGCTGAGTCGGCTGGGTTTTTCCGTTGCCGCGGTGACCGGCAAACTGGAAACCGCCGCCCATCTCAGTGCTCTGGGTGCGCAGCAAATCGTGGAAAGAAATCTTTTGCTGGAACAAAAGCGCCCTCTGGAGAAACCGCGTTTTGCCCATGGCGTAGACACCTTGGGTGGTGAGTACCTTGCCAATTTACTGAAACTGATTAATTACAGCGGATCAGTCGCAGCCTGTGGGCTGGCATCGTCATTTGATCTGCACACCAGTGTCCTGCCGTTCATTTTGCGCAATGTCAATTTGCTGGGTGTTGACTGCGTAGAACTGCCTCTGCCGAAAAAGGCGGCTAACTGGGCCAGATTGGGATCGGAATGGAAGCTGGATAACCTGGAATCCATGGCAGAAGAAATCAGCCTCGAGCAGGTGCCGGAATATATTGATCGAATGGCCAGGGGGCAGGTGGTAGGCCGTTATCTGGTCAACCTTAATCGCTGATAGAGATTGAAAAAGCCCGATTATCGCCGCTAGTTTCGCCGCAATCGTTCGCTGACTGCGATCGGGTTAGGGAAGTTGAAAATCACGATATAACTGGATAGCAGGAAGGTCAGAATGGCAGCAGCCTGTATCAGGTGTGATGCCTGAACACTGATCAGTGAGGCATTGAAAGCCACATAGGCAATCAATAATGAAAATTCACTGATCTGCCCGAGGCGAAAGCCGATATCCCAGGCCAAAACTTTCTTTTCGCTCTGTCGACCCAGCAGGAAACGGAAAATCGCCGGCTTCAGGATCAGCATGGCTCCCCCAAGCACCACAGCTGCCAAGGCAATTTCCGGCAACAGTCCGAGGTTGAATCCCGCGCCCAGTGAGAAGAAAAACATAATCAGGAAAAAGTCCCTGAGAGGTTTCAGTGTCAAAGCTATGTGTTGGGAAATCGGGCTGGAGGCGAGGGTGATACCCGCGAGAAATGCACCGATTTCCCGTGACAATCCTACGACTTCTGCCAGCTCTGATAAGCCCATGCACCAGCCGATGGCCAGCAGAAAAATGTATTCGCCCATACGGTCGAATTTAGCGATCAGTTTCAGCAAGACCCAGCGCACAAAGGCCCAGGCAAAAAGGATCAGCAGCGGTAGCGCCAGCAGGGTGAAGCCGATCTGCATGACATTAATCTGTCCGCCCTCACCACTGAGCAGTACCAGCAACACAAAGATCGCAAGAAAATCCTGCATCAGCAGTAAGCCGATCATCATGTCGCCGATATGGCGGTGGTGAAGAATGGTCGTGGGTAACAGCTTGATGCCGATAATCGTGCTGGAAAACATCATTGCCGCCCCGATAATCAGGCATTCGGTGCGTGTGAAGCCAAACAGGTGAGCGATCAGGTAGCCGGCCGCGGCAAAAAGTATGGAGCTGATAAGTGTCACTACAGTGACTTTTCTCAGCGCTGTCATCAGCGATTGGGGCTGAAGGTCCAGGCCCAGCAGAAACAGCAGAAAAATAATGCCGATTTCCGAGATTTCGGATAGCAGGTGCACATCCTGAACCCAGCCCAGTCCGTAGGGACCGATCAGCGCACCCAGCGCGATGTAGGCTACCAGCAAGGGTTGCCGACCATAAATGGCCAGGGAAGCGATAACGGCAGCGCCGGTGAATATCAGGAAGAACGACTGAAAAACGGCTTCATTCATAGAGGGACTCCACAACCCCTATTGTGAGGTACGGGTGGAGGGGCAGCAAGTGCCGGTCGCAGTATGCAACCGGCTATTTACTTACTGATCGCGCCGGAAGTGCGGGTTCGGTTGATCTGCGGCGTTCTGATAGGTGACGCTAAAATCTTTCAGCGACTCCAGCGCGGCTTCCAGATCAGTGCCTTCTTTCATGGCAAAGGAATCAAAACCACAGCGTTTCAGATAGAAAAGCTGGTCGCGATTGGGACTGCCTATAGCGCGCAGCTGGCCGGTGAAACCAAAACGCTCTCTGAGAAGTCTGGCGGTTGAAAATCCGCGACCATCGGTAAAGGATGGGAAATTCACAGCAATCAGTGGAAATTTATTGGCGTCTTCGCCTAGCGCTTCCACGTCTTCATCGCTGTCAATCCAGAGCCCCAAAACGGCTATCCGAATGGTTTCCTTGTTTTCCAGCCAATACTTCATTGGCGCTAGGGACAACTGATTCTCTGGCAGGTTGCCGGAATAGTTTTTAGGCAAAACTACCCACTTGTCGTCGACAATCTTGTCGTTGTTAATGATTTTTGGCATAGACGCTCTCCTTGAATGGGTCGAGGCCGATGCGGCGATAGGTGTCAATAAACAACTCATCGCCCAGGCGGTTATTGATATAGACATCAAGAATACGGCTGATGATGTCAGGCATTTCTTCGCGGCCAAACGAGGGCCCCAGAACATTGCCGAGTGCGGCATCATTCTCGGAGGAGCCGCCCAGTTGAACCTGGTAAAACTCTTCACCTTTTTTATCGACCCCTAGAATGCCGATATTGCCAACGTGGTGGTGTCCACAGGCATTCATGCAGCCGGATATGTTGAGGCTCAGATCGCCGAGATCATAAACGTAATCCATGTCGTCGAAGCGGCGTTGAATGGCTTCAGCAACCGGGATGGATTTTGCGTTCGCCAGGGAACAGAAATCACCGCCGGGACAGCAGATCAGGTCCGTCAGCGTGCCGATATTGGGCGTGGCGAAACCGCCAGCCTTGGCTTCCTGCCACAGGGCGTGGAGATCGGACTTGCTGACGTCGGCCAACACCAGGTTCTGATTGTGGGTGGCGCGAATCTCGCCGAAGGAATATTTATCGGCCAGGTCGGCGATGGCTTCCAATTGGCTGTCGGTCACATCACCCGGTGCGACGCCAGTGGGCTTCAGTGACAGGTGGACAATGCTGTAGCCAGACACACGGTGTTTCAGTGTGTTGCGCTCCAGCCATTTGGCAAAGGCCTTATTGTCGTTGCTCAGGGCTTGTAACGCAACATCTTCAGCGGCGTCATCCAGAGTCTGGTACTCCGGGAGAATGAAGTGTTGTTTTACCCGGTCGACTTCTTCCTGGGTGAGCGTGCAGGGGCCGTCCTTGATGTGAGACCACTCGGCCTCAACTTTCTCGGCGAAGACTTCCGGAGTCCAGGCACGTACCAGAATTTTTATCCGCGCCTTGTATTTGTTGGCGCGATTGCCGTAGCGATTGTAGACGCGGACTATAGCGTCCAGATAGCCGAGAATATGCTGCCAGGGCAGGAACTCGCGAATTTCACTGCCGATCACCGGGGTGCGGCCGAGACCACCACCGACAAACACCTTGAAGCCCAGCTCGCCCTCATCGTTCCGTATCAGTTGCAGGCCTATATCATGCACCAGAATGGCTGCGCGATCGCTTTCTGAGCCGCTCACGGCAATTTTGAACTTTCGAGGCAGGTAGGCGAATTCCGGGTGAAAGGTTGACCACTGGCGCAGGATTTCACACCAGGGACGGGGATCCTCGATTTCATCCTCAGCCACCCCGGCATACTGGTCGGAGGTGATATTGCGGATACAGTTACCACTGGTCTGAACAGCGTGCATCTGAACTTCGGCCAGCTCCGCCAGAATGTCCGGTACTTCTTCAAGCTGTGGCCAGTTGAATTGAATGTTCTGGCGGGTTGTGAAATGGCAATAGCCCTTGTCGTAGTGGCGGGCAATGTGCGCCAGCTTGCGGAACTGTCCCGAATTGAGCAGGCCATAGGGAACCGCAATTCGAAGCATGGGCGCCAGGCGCTGAATGTAGAGGCCATTTTGCAGACGCAGCGGCAGAAATTCTTCATCAGCCAGTTCACCTGCCAGGTATCGCGAAGTCTGCCCCCGGAACTGGGCTACTCGCTCCTCGATAATTTTCTGATCGTTCTCGGTATAACGGTACATAATGTCTGTAATATCTCATGTGCCAGGTGGCAGAAAGGCGCGAATTCTACAGGTTAACGCGCGGTCTGTCAGTCGGGATGTGGATAATAGCGGCAGCGTCAGCGGATTTGAAAAACTTTTTCTCTCTAACCCGGTGCCGTTGAGTAATAAGGAATTCACCACGATGATGGGGACATCGTTTAGTGTTGTTGTTACAATGCGCCCCTGCCGTTGTCCCAGCCTGGAGGTCCAAGAACAATGAACAACGAAGTTGATGCGATTATGGAAGCAGAAAAGAATAATGGCGACAGCTGTGCCGACGCCATTGCCGCAGTAGCGACTGTCTGCCTGTTTGTACTGGCGCTGGTATTCTGGCTGAGCAATCAGTAACTGTTTCAGTAAAAAAGGCGGCCAGAGGCCGCCTTTTTTTTGTCTGATTTTTATTGCTTTCTGATAATACTTTTTCTGGTGCTACCTCTATTGCAGCTTGGCTGTCACATCCCGCGACTGCTTAATACCAGTTTCACCACAGTGACCACACAGAAAATAAATATCACGGTAAAAATTAACCCAGAGGCAACATAGGCGTAGATGTTCCCGTGTTTAAAATCGCGCTCGCGGTTTTTATTGCTCTGAACACCGAAAAAGGCAGCCATTGTACTGAAAACAATTTGCCAAAAACCGGGTTTCTTGTCGTTGTCGGGTTCATTCATGGTCAATCTTCCAAGATCGGACTGAGCCAACGCTTCATCTGTTCCACGGAGACCTGTTTTCTCTCCGCCAAACTTTCCAGCTGATCCTTCTGTATTTTACCTGTATTGAAATATTTTGCCTGTGGGTGAGAGAAATACAGTCCGCTCACCGAAGCTGCAGGCAGCATGGCAAAACTTTCCGTGAGGGAAATGGCGGTTTTGTCGGTGACTTCCAGTAACCGGAACAACGTGTCTTTTTCGCTGTGGTCCGGGCAGGCGGGGTAACCTGGGGCAGGGCGTATACCCCGATATTGTTCCCGGATCAGCGCTTCGGTATCCAGGTTTTCTTCGGGAGCATAGCCCCAGAACTCCTTGCGTACCCGCTCGTGCAGGTGTTCCGCAAACGCTTCCGCCAAGCGGTCTGCCAGGGCCTTGACCATAATGCTGTTGTAGTCATCCCCTTGGGATTCGTATTCGCTGGCCAGCTCGCCAGCGCCGATGCCAGCGGTGACGGCAAATGCACCGATATAGTCGGCCACACCACTTTCTTTTGGGGCGATGTAATCGGCCAGTGACAGCAGCTCATCCCCGGCGCCGAGCTTGCGAACCTGCTGTCGGATCTGGTGCAGAGTGCCGAGCACCTCGGTGCGAGAATCGTCACGGTAAATTTCAATATCATCGTCGTTGACGGTGTTCGCTGGCCAGAGGGCAAAAACCCCCTGGGCTTTTAGTCGCTGCTCGTCGAGTAACTTGGCGAGCATGTTTTGTGCATCACGAAACAGGTTTCTGGCAGCCTCGCCCACTTTTTTATCGTCAAGAATTTTGGGGTATTTACCTGCCAGTCCCCAAGTGATAAAGAAGGGGGTCCAGTCAATGACCTCAACCAGCTTTTCCAGCGGGTAATCATCCAGTAACTGCAGTCCTAAAACCGAAGGTTTTACAGGGGCATAGCTTGCCCAATCCGTAGAGAGTCCTGCTTTGCGGGCTTCATTGTAGGGCAGGGTGGTACCTTTAGGCTTGCGGTTGGCGGTCCGCTGGCGCACCTGCTCGTATTCGAGTTGGATATCAGTGACGAATGCATCCCGTAGTTCTTTACTCAGTAGTTTACTGGCCACGCCCACAGCACGTGATGCATCAGGGACGTAAATGGTCTGATTGCGCTTGAACTTGGGGTCTATCTTGACGGCCGTGTGGGCTTTGGAGGTTGTTGCACCACCAATCAATAGCGGAAAATCTAGTTGCTGTCGTTCCAGTTCACTGGCTATGTGCACCATTTCGTCCAGTGAGGGTGTGATCAGCCCGGAGAGGCCGATAATGTCAACGGCTTCTTCCTTTGCCGTTTGAATGATCTTTTCCGCTGGTACCATTACCCCGAGATCAATCACCTCGTAGTTATTGCAGCGCAGCACCACACCGACAATATTTTTGCCGATGTCGTGGACATCGCCTTTGACCGTTGCCATCAGAATTTTTCCGTTGGCCTCGGCACCTTCTTCTTTTTCCGCTTCAATAAACGGTTGCAGGTAAGCAACAGCCTGTTTCATGACCCGAGCGGATTTGACCACCTGGGGCAGAAACATTTTACCTTCCTGGAACAGATCGCCGACCACGTTCATCCCGTCCATCAGTGGACCTTCAATGACATGCAGCGGGCGGTCAGCCTCCTGTCGTGCGGCTTCAGTGTCCTCTTCGATAAAGGCAGTAATCCCTTTCACTAGAGCATGTTCCAGTCGTTTGGCAACTGGCCATCCACGCCACTCCAGGTCTTCTTTTTTTTCCTCGGTGCCATCACCCCGGTATTTCTCGGCAATGTTAAGCAGGTTTTCAGTCGCTTCGGCATGGCGATTGAGAATGACATCCTCGACCCTGTCCCTGAGTTCTTCGGGCAGGTCGCTATAGACCGCCAGCTGACCAGCATTCACGATCCCCATCCGTAAGCCGGCATGGATAGCGTGGTAAAGGAATACCGAATGGATGGCTTCGCGCACGGGGTTGTTACCGCGAAACGAGAAGGAAACATTACTGATGCCACCAGAGATCAGAGCGCCGGGAAGGTTCGCGGTGATCCAGCGTGAGGCTTCAATAAAGTCCACCGCATAGTTGTTGTGTTCATCGATGCCGGTGGCAACGGCAAATACGTTGGGGTCAAAAATGATGTCGTGAGGCGCGAATCCCACCTGGTTGACCAGAATGTCGTAGCTTCTCCGACAAATTTGCTGACGCCTGGCCAAATTGTCCGCCTGTCCCTTTTCATCAAAGGCCATAACCACAACCGCGGCACCGTAGCGCAGACAGAGTTTTGCCTGCTCAATGAATGGTGCTTCACCTTCTTTGAGGCTGATGGAATTCACCACACACTTGCCCTGGGCCCATTTCAAGCCGGATTCGATCACATGCCATTTTGAGGAATCGATCATCAGAGGGATACGGGAAATATCCGGTTCGGTGGCAACCAGTTTGAGGAAGGTTGTCATCGCCTCAATGGCATCCAGCATGCCTTCGTCCATGTTGATATCAATGACCTGGGCGCCGTCTTCCACCTGCTGGCGTGCGACTTCAAGGGCCGTGTTGTAATCGCCCTCCAGCACCAGCCGTTTAAAGCGAGCAGAGCCGGTGACATTGCAGCGCTCACCCACGTTCACAAATAGTGAGTCAGCGGTGATGTTGAATGGCTCGAGACCGGAGAGACGGCAGGCCGAGGCAATTTTTGGTATTTCCCGGATGGGAAATTCGGCAACAGCTTCGGCAATAGCCTGAATATGTGCCGGGGTGGTACCACAGCATCCACCAATAATGTTGACCAGGCCGCTTTGGGCAAACTCGGCCACAATTTCGGCCATTTCATCGGCGCTTTCATCGTATTCGCCGAACTCATTGGGCAACCCGGCATTGGGGTGAGCGCTGACAAGGGTATCAGCAACTCGTGACAGCTCCTCAATGTGGGGGCGAAGTTCTTTGGCGCCCAGCGCACAGTTCAGGCCAATGGAAAATGGCTTTGCGTGCGACAGGGAGTTCCAGAAGGCCTCCGGAGTTTGCCCCGACAGGGTACGCCCGCTGGCATCGGTTATTGTGCCGGAGATCATAACCGGCAGGGTTACGCCCAGTTTTTCAAAGGTTCCCTGAACGGCAAAAATGGCGGCTTTGGCGTTCAGTGTGTCAAAAATAGTCTCAATGAGTATGAGGTCGGCTCCACCCTCAATCAGGCCTTCTGTGGCCTCATTATAGGTTTCTACCAGTTCGTCAAAGCTGGTGTTGCGCGCGCCGGGATCATTGACGTCCGGGGAGATCGACAGTGTACGACTGGTTGGGCCGAGCACGCCGGCAACCCAACGTGGACGGCCAGTACTGGCGATACTGTCACAGGCCTGACGGGCGACTCTTGCTCCCGCCTCGTTAAGTTCACGGACCAGCGATTCCATACCGTAATCAGCCATGGAGACGGTCGTGGAGTTAAACGTGTTTGTTTCGACAATATCAGCGCCGGCATCCAGATAGGCCCGGTGAATGGCCTCAATAGCTTCTGGCTGTGTCAGTGATAACAGGTCATTGTTGCCCGCCACATCCTGATGCCAGTCTGCAAAACGCTCGCCGCGATAGTCTGCCTCGCTGAAACGGTGGGACTGGATCATGGTGCCCATGCCGCCATCCAGGATCAGGATTCTTTTTCGGGCGGCTTCGTACAAGGCATCAATGCGGGTTTGTCGATTGTTCAAGGCGGTTTCCATCTGACATCGGCTAGAGAAAGGGGCGCATTCTACCAGAGTTTCAACGTGTTGCTGAGGGGAGAGTTGTCTCTATGGTGGGATAAAACATCTATGAGAGATTGTGGGGAACCCTCAACGCTGCTAAAATACATGACTAAATTAGTCGGGTATATCAATCAGGTTGTTTTCATGCTCAATATCACTATTACCGAATCCGCTCAGCAGTACCTTGGTGGCCTTCTCGCCAAGCAGGATTGTGAGGGTATAGGGATTCGTATGTTCGTTACCGACCCGGGTACACCGAAAGCAGAAACCTGTATTGCTTACTGTCGTCCCGGCGAGGAGAAGGACGACGATGAAGTGATGGAACTGTCCAGCTTCAAAGCCTATTTTGAGCATCGCAGCCTGCCTTTCCTGGTGGATGCCAAGGTGGATTATGCCGATGACAAATTCGGTGGCCAACTGACCATTCGTGCCCCGAATTCCCGCATGCCGCAAGTGAATGATGACAGCCCGGTGGAAGACAAGATCAACTACCTTCTCTACGATGAAATCAACCCGGGATTGGCCGCACACGGCGGTATGATTACCCTTGAAGAGGTGGTTGATGGCGTTGCTGTATTGCGTTTCGGGGGTGGCTGTCAGGGTTGTGGTATGGTGGATGTCACCCTGAAAGAGGGTGTTGAAAAGACCATGCTGGAGAAAATTCCTGAATTGAAAGGTGTCAGAGACGTCACCGATCATACTGACCGTAGTCAGTCCTATATCTGAGGCATTAGACAGCCCACTGAGAAGGGGTATACACTACATTCTCTCTGTAAAACAATAAAAACAACGTCCGATCAGCCGGGAGAACAGATGCCACGTCAACCCGAGTTTGACAGAAGCCAAGTACTGGACAGGGCACTTGACCTGTTCTGGTCCCACGGTTACGAATCCAGCTCCATCAGCAAGCTGTTGGATGCTATGGAAATGAACCGTGGCAGTCTCTACGCTGCATTCGGCGACAAAAGCTCTCTTTTTAAAGAAGTTCTTGAATACTACATGGATCTGTTCCACAGCCAGTTGTATGGCCCTACCCTGGTTACAATAGAAGACCCCGTGCAGGCTATCAGAGGTTTTTTTCAGCTGGCTTTTATCGAACTTGAAGACAGGTCCAAGTTGGTCAATGGTTGCTTGTTACTTAATGCCATTACCGCTTTGCATCAGACCGAGCCGGAACTTGCCGCCAAGGCTAATGATAAATTGCTGTGGATTCGTGAATTGATACTTGCTCGTGTGACCGAGGCTCAGCAGGCTGGTATGGTTTCTCTCGATAAGGACTCATCGGTGCTGGCAGATTATTTGATTGCGCTGTTAGCAGGATTGCGTACTTTGTGTAAGTCCGGGGCTGATCAGGCCTCACTGCAATTAGTTATAGATGCCGGGTTGTCATCGGTATTTGAGTAGTACGACAACACAAAAAACGGGCGGTAGGGCCCGTTTTTTGTTTGTAAAGGACTAGCGTTTCGGCAGGATTTCCCGCAATTTCTCGTTCATTTCTTTCAGTGACTGCTCGGTGGTATCCCAGCCTATACAGGCATCGGTGATCGATACACCATATTCCAGCTCTTTGAGATCGGCCGGAATCTTTTGATTGCCCGGTTTCAGGTTGCTCTCGATCATCAGTCCGATAATGGACTTGTTGCCTTCAATAATCTGATTGGTGACATTTTCCATCACCAGCGGTTGCAGCTCGTGGTTTTTGTTGGAGTTGGCATGGCTGCAGTCCACCATGATGTTGCAGGGGATTCCGGTTTTTTCCAGTTCCTGTTCAGCCAGACTGACGCTGACCGAATCGTAATTGGGTTTGCCGTCACCACCGCGAAGCACCACGTGAGCGTAAGGGTTGCCCGCCGTGGTAATAATTGCCACGGAGCCTTCAGAGTTGATGCCCAGAAACCGGTGAGGGCTGGCCACGGATTTTAACGCGTTCATGGCAACGGTAAGGCTGCCATCGGTGCCGTTCTTGAAGCCAACAGCGGAGGACAGGCCGGATGCCATTTCGCGGTGAGTCTGGGATTCCGTAGTGCGCGCGCCAATGGCCGACCAGGAGATCAGATCCTGCATATATTGTGGTGAAATAGGGTCCAACGCTTCTGTAGCGGTGGGCAGGCCAATTTCAGCAATATCCAGCAGCAGTTGACGTCCCACGTGAAGCCCTTCAGATATTTTGAACGAGTCGTTCAGGTAGGGATCGTTAATCAAACCTTTCCAACCGGTGGTGGTGCGGGGCTTTTCAAAATAGACGCGCATCACCACAAACAGCGTTTCGCTGACTTCGTCCGCCAGCTTTTTTAGGCGTTTGGCGTAATCCTTTGCAGCGTCCACATCGTGTATGGAGCAGGGACCCACTACCACCAGCAGGCGAGGGTCCTTGCGATCCAGAATGTTCTGAATGGTGAGGCGTCCTTCGGTAATGGTTTTGCGCGCCGCGTCTGAAATGGGCAGTTCCTTTTTCAGGTCGCGGGGGGTGATCAACACGTCCTGAGACAGAATGTTGATATTTTCAACAGCTTTAGTCATTGGGTTACCAGATAAATCGTTTTGTTCCAGTTCGGCCGGGCATTCTACATGAATTTGCCTGAATCGTGGCAGTGGGCAGCGATTTTGCCTCTATTGACCGAATCATGCTATCCCGGACAGATATGCAGCCTCTGTAACAAGGGGAAATAAAGAGCACATTTCACGGGAAAATCATCCGTTCCCTGTAACAAATGGGCATACCGATTCAGTTGTTCGCGGTACTGTGCTTGCTGGTGCTGTAGAAATTCTGCTTCGGTTTGACCTTCATCCGGTTGCGCTGTCTTGTAGTCGATAATCCAGCGGGCTCCCTCGCAGATAAAGGTTCTATCAATAATAGCAGTGCGAAAATTTCCCTTATGGTCCTGATAACCGAGGGCATACTCGCAGGCGCTTTGTGGATGGCTGTGATCGAATATCCAGTGCGACTTCTTATCTTCGATGCAATTAATGACGGCTTGCCGAAGAATAGACAGCGCACTCCGGGTATCGCACAGTCCCAATTGTCGCAACTGAATATCCCAGAAGGGCTGCCGTTCTGTCACAGTTTGCACAGACCAACGTTCGATACCTTCCAGCGTGATTTGTTGAAGTATTCGATGGAGCACCGTTCCCGTGTGTCGAGCGGCGTGATCCTTCTCCACCTGCCAGGTTGAACTCGGCAGTGACTCTGGTGGGTTATCTCCGTCTAGATTATCACCGTGTGGAGCAGCGGGAATCGGTGGCGCCCAATTGGGGGGAAGGCGTTTTAGCGTGGTCAGTTTTAATGCCAGCGGCTTTCTGTCATCACTGCCTCCCTGGTACTGATACCACCGAATAGACTCGGACCGAGACGTAAAATCGTCCACTATCGCTGGCCAGAGGCTGCCTAACAGGCTGTTTTTGACCGGCTCATCGTTTGATTTCATGGTGCATAACAGGTGCAGGCGCTTGACGGCACGTGTCATGCCAACATAAAGCACACGTGCGATCTCCTGTCGGGTTTTGAGCTTGCGTTCCCGGTCCAGGTGAAGATAAAGGCTATCTTTATCCTGCCCGATTTCCGCTGTTGGGGCGATCAGCAACTGACTGCCGCCCTGTTTGCTCACCCGTTCCTGCCACAACAGCAGCTGTGGGTCCTCATTGCGGGGCTTGCGATTGAGTCCGGGAATAATCACTGTGTCGAACTCAAGCCCTTTGGCCTTGTGAATGGTCATGACGTGCAGGTTCGGGTCCGCATCCTCGTCTGGTGTGGCATATAACGCCTGAACATCCCGTTCAAAAGTCTGCCAATCCGGTACGGTGCCGGCATGGTCGTGGGTTTCCAGAAGGTCCAGATATTGTCGGCATTGCTCCAGTTCTGTGACCGAGCCGAGTGCGTCGGGACCGCCTAGAGCTTCCCAGGTCCCTTCAATCCAGCAGCGTAGGGGTTGGCGTTGCCGTTGCTGCCAGGCCTGTACAAGCACTGGCGCCACACGTTGCATGATAGTTCTGCCGGACGGCGACAATTGCTCCAGAACTTCGCTTGATTGCAGCTGGGATAACAGCAGGGGAAAGCCTTTCTGTTCTGATCCCTGTTTGATGGTGGTGGCGAGGTAGAGCAGATCATGGTGATCGAGGCCACACCATGGTGTGCGCAGTATGGAAAGCCACGCGATGCGATTTGCCGGGGATAACAACGCTCGTGTCAGTGACATCAGATCAATAACCGGCATACAGCTGGCCAGGGGATCAATATCCGAAGCCTGCCAGCTGTGGCCGGCTTGACGCAGTGCGCTGAGAATTTCCGGGAGGTGTGTGCGGTTGCGTACCAGTATGGCGATGGAACCATCGGGGTTTTCACGCTTGGCTTCGGCCACCAGCTCGACCACGCGCTGTGCTTCCACCTCGTGGTCCGGGTAATCCAGAAAGGCTTCCAGGGTCACGGCAGGCCCTGACAGCGCCTCGTGGAACGCAGTGGCAGGACTGTAGGGGACAGCACCGCGAGCGATATTTTCTTCAGCGGGAAATACCGCGGGAAAGTGCCCGTTAATCCATTGGATAATGCCTGCCTGCGAGCGAAAGTTGACAGTGAGATCCAATGGCTCGAGTTGGATTTGCCCGATGGGCTGGGTGCGAGCCTCCAAAAACAGCCCCACATTGGCATTGCGAAAACCATACAGGGATTGCATGGCATCGCCGACGATAAACAGGCTGTGACCATCATTGGGCTGCCAGCCTGCCGTCAGCTGTTTGAGTATCTCGAACTGGGCGGTGGAGGTGTCCTGGAACTCGTCGGTGAGGATATGTGTAATTTGGTAATCAAGCCTGAGGGCCAGCTGTGTGGGGTCGTCCTCACTGCCCAAGGCCCTTAATGCTGCCAGTGTCATTTCAGTGAAATCGCAAGCCTTGTGTTGCTGAAAGTGCAGGCTCAGTGCCGCGGCCAGAGTTGGAAGCAGACGGCACAGGGCATCGAGAGCCTGCCATTGGTTCTCAGGGTAGGTGCGATAGGGCAGGAAACGCACGTCCTCAAGGGTGTCCAGCAGGCCGGGGATCTCCCTTAAATCTGATAGCAAAGCAGTCATGCGATCCTTGCGGGCTTTTGCCAGGGATTTATCGCCGTTAACATCCGTCGGAAAACCTACGTTCTTATTCAGGCTAAGACGCCATTGGTTACTGGTAGTCAGCAGTAATTCGCAGAGCCCAAGCCAGTGCTCAAGATGGTCGCCATTGCCTTCGGGAAGCGATGTCATACCCAGGCATAAGGCAATTTTTGACTGATGCTTTTCCCTTGGTAGTTGTGAGGCTGCGAAATCCGCCAACTCAGCCAATTCACCGGCAAAAGGGGCGAGCTTTCTGTTCGCGCTGGATAAAACTTCGTCGATGGCGACTTGCAGGTTTTGTTCCAGATAGGCTTTTGCGTCCCTGGCGCTCAGCAAAGGGCTGATCCATTGTTCACGTTTTTGCAACAGCTCCACCAATAGCTGTTCCAGCTTGTTGAGATCGTTGTCCAGATGCCGTAGCAGAGTACCAACGGCGGTTCCCAGCTGGGATTGTTGTTCCAGTGCCGGTAACAGCAGATCGGCGATAACTTGCCGATAGTGGGGTAGGGGGTTGTCCAACGGTTCCACCTGGTCGCCAAAGTTACTGTCGGCAGGAAGCTGTCTTGCGAGGTTGAGGCAGAAACCATCGATTGTGAGAATTCTCAGCCGATTTGGGGTCTGTAACAGTTGCCAGCCCAATGCCTTGTCCCTAGCCAGAGCTGTGTGGGCCAGTTCGAGCGTGACGCAATGATGTTCGCTGCTGCCCGTTATCTGCTGGTCCGCTTGCTGGAGGGCTCGAATGATTCTCTGACGCATTTCCCCTGCTGCTTTGCGGGTAAATGTCATACATAAAATTTCTTCTGGGGCATCAACGGTGGATAACAGGCGAAGCACACGCTGGGTGAGCAATTCCGTTTTACCCGAACCGGCTGGAGCTGCCACCGCAAAGGAGCGGTTAGGATCTAACGCAAGTCGGCGCTGTTCGGCGTCAGATATGGTCATTCGTCGTTTTCCCCATCGCCGGATGTCGTCATTTCCGCAGCGCGATTTAGCGGTTCGAGAGCAGCCGAAAACTGGCGGCTTTGAGGGTGGTGAAATTCAACGGCGGCGTAACCCTGTTTGAATTCCTCGCCCAGTTTATTGAGCGACTGTTGCCACTGCTCAAGTAGATGCTCCCAGCTGTCAGGTTCGCTGTTTTTTCCCCTGGGAGGAATAACTCCAGGTAACAGGCCTTCGCTGATGGCATAACCCATAAACTTCTGCTCACTGCTGTTGATTTGGGCAAAGCAGACTGCGGCGACAGGGTCTTCGCTGCATAACAGGTAGAGGGGAAGTTGAGGTTCTTCCGGGCGTTCGCCAAGCCAACGCCGGGTGGAAGCCGAGCCGGTTTTATAATCGATAATAATTCGCTCCCCGGAATCCAGCGTATCGATACGGTCAATGGTCATTCTCAGGGGTAAACCGGCGAATTCCGTATCGAGACGTTTTTCCATGCCAGCCACTGCAAATGGCTGACGGGTTTTCTCCATATCCAGCCATGACAGTAATAACTTGCTCAGTCGCTGCTGTTCCAGCGTTGTAAATACCGGGCCAAACAAGTCCCGTTGGTTCTTTTGGAATTCTCGAACGGCAGACAGGGTAATCTCGTCCACAAGCTGGTTTAGGGCTTGCTCATCTTTGGTCATTAGCTGGGCCTGATTTTCCAGTCTGGCCCACAGCCGTTCCAGGCACTCATGAACCAGGTTGCCCCGTTCCATGGCGGATAGACCCGGAGAGGGGGGTGGAGGTTGTCTGGCCCCAAGGCGGTGGATTGCAAAAGCATTGAAGGGGCAGCTGGCCTGCTGTTTGAAAATACCGGTGCCACCTCGTATGGACTCCCGTGCTATGTCCAAAGGCGGAGCATATTCGCAGGACAGGGTTTCGAGAGTGACAGATACAGATTTTTTGTCCGGCTCACCCTCGGTAATCATCGGTAAATCGGTGAATGTGATCGGAGGGATATCCGAAATCAATTCGCTGGGCTGCAATGGCTGCTCCCCGTCGAATTGACTGTAACTCAACACCACCTCGGGTGCGGCCTGCAACAGGTTGGAGAGCAGTTGCTTGGCCAACGACAGTTCCCGCCCCGGGTTGCTTCGCGGCATATTCAGCTGTCGTTGCAACGTAAAAGGGAGCAGGGGGTTTGGTGAAATGGATTGTGGCCATTGTCGGTCGTCCAGCCCCATCACCCACAGGTGGTCAAAATGCAGCCCTGCGGATTCCAGTAACCCTAATACTTGAATAGGGGAATCGGGGGTTTCCGGTTGAAAAACTGCGCTAGTGGCCATGTGCTGCAGTTGTCTCAGGGCTTCCGGGAGCTCAACCATCATTCCGAGTTGGTCGAGTTGGGGATACTGTTGTAGCAGGTTTTGCCAATGTTGTAGTTGTTGGTATTCGATACTGTCCAGGCTTCTTTCGCCGGGCCAGTCAAGGACGATGAGCTGCTGCTGGAATAATTCCAGCCACTGACCATAACCGGCTTTGTCAGGCATTTCGCGACGCAGGGATTCCATGGTTTCCAGGCGACTGGCCAGACCTCCCTCCTCAGACAGATCGTTGCGGCTGAGTTGGAAACGTAATTCGCTGCAGCGCAAGCGCATCTGGGCCTTTTCACGCAGCTGAGTCTCGGTTTCAGCACGCACGTGAGGCGTACTTTCTCCCCAGAAAGGGCTGTTCAGTATCTGACAGAGGGTTTCCAGGGGTAGATGCCTGCGATTTAGCTCCAGCAAAAGCAGGGCATTGCTCACTAGCGGACTGCTGCTCAGGGAAATACCGGCGGAAATATTAAAGGGGGGAGCCTGCCTCGATTGTTGTGGCAAGTTGTAATCGGGATTTAGTCGAGCATACAACAATCGTTCAGTTTGCCCTCGCAGTCTTGATAGTTCAGGAATAATGATCCCGATGCGTGCTTCCGGGTCCGATTGTTGCCGGGCAACTGCCCAGTTTACGGCAGCTGAAAGCTCCTGTGATTCTGAGAAACAAGCCAGTTTTACCGCGTGAGCAGGTCGTCTTTTTGTCTCGTCACGGGTGATTTGTGTTGCGGCATTGGTTATAACGTCCTCATACAGCGGCGATAGGTAATCAAATCCACAAAGGTGGATAGAGGGTGGTGATGGTAACAGCCCATCCTTATATGTCTGCCTAACCACATAGGCTTTATCCGCGTCGGTAATGAGACGGTGAGCGGTGAGTGCTTTGCGGAAGTATTCCACCCATCGCCAGAACATGGGTGTTTCCTGTTGCAGAATCAGATCAGCCACCTGCCAGCTTTGCGCGATGTTATAGGCATTGCGGGCTTGTCGGGTCAGGGTGCCCGGCAGTAGCACGTCCGGTTTTTCGCTGTCCTGATCAATGGCCTGTTCCCAGAGAATCAATTCCATCTGGGGATTGACGGGTGTACCTGCACCGGCGGCCATCACCCCGAGGTCTACGCAACGCAGCCATTGTTCATCCAGCCAGGATTCAATTGCCTCAACCCTGGGTGCGGGCCAGCTATGATGGCCCGACTGCTGTTGCCTCAAACCCCATGCCTGGCGGATTTTATTGGCCAGACGATTGTTGGGTGTGAGGATAAGGGCACCCTTCTCGATCTGATCCTTGAGAGTGTCGATATCAAAAAGCGGGCGCATCATTGAAGTTATCTTTGTTATCCTTGGCTGGAAGAAATGATCGCATAACACCTCTTCTCGACAAAGGTCGATGATTCGGTGGATGCGCCAGTCCACCGTCACAGGATACACGTCCAATCATGCAAGTCAGTGTTGATAATCTGGTTTTTTTACTCGCTGGCCTGGTGATTGGTGGTTTGCTGGCGTACCTGTTTATTCGCTCGTTACTCAGCAGGGCGGAAGGATTGGCATCCGGTATGCAGCTTGAGCTGGATAACCTAAGAAATGACAAGGTGCAGCGTGAGGCAGAATTGTCCAGGCTGAGTCATGAAAAAGTCAGTCTGGAAACCCGCCTGGAGGCTGAACGGATTCGTCACGAGGAGCAGCTTCAGCTATTGCGCCAGGCAAGGGAATCTCTGACCCAGGAGTTTGAAAATCTGGCCAACCGTATCTTCGATGCCAAGCAGCAAAAGTTTTCCGAGCAGAGCAAGCAGGCGCTGAATACCAGTATTGACCCCCTGCGCAAGGAGATTCACGACTTCCGCAAAAAAGTTGAGGATGCCTATGACAAGGAAAATGCAGAAAGAAACAAGCTAGTGGGGCAGATCGTAGAGCTGCAAAAACAGGCGCAGCGAGTTGGCGAAGATGCCGTCATGCTGGCTAACGCCCTGAAGGGTGACAGCAAGTTTCAGGGCAATTGGGGTGAGGTGGTACTGGAGCGGATTCTGGAGCAGTCAGGTTTAACCCGGGGCCGTGAGTACGAGACCCAGGTGGCACTCAAGGACGATGAGGGCAACCGCCGCAACCCGGACGTGATCATCCATCTGCCGGACCAGCGCGACATTGTTATCGACGCCAAGGTGTCCCTGACCGATTACGAGCGCTACTGTCGGGGAGAACAGCCAGAAGAGAAGCAGCGCCACCTGAAACAGCACATCAACTCGATTCGCGCCCATATCACCGGGCTCAGCCGCAAATCCTATGAGCAGCTGGAGGGGGTCAATAGCCTCGATTTCGTGTTGATCTTCGTGCCGGTGGAAGCCGCCTTCATGCTGGCGCTGGAACAGGATCACACCCTGTTTCGGGATGCCTACGACAAGGGCATCATCCTGGTCAGCCCCAGCACGTTGCTGGCGACGTTGCGCACTATTCACAATATCTGGCGCTATGAAGACCAGAACCGCAACGCCCAGAAGATTGCTGCCGAGGCCGGCAAGCTCTACGACCAGCTGGTGCTGGTGGTGGAATCTCTGGATGATGTGGGGAAGCATTTGGACAAGAGCCAGGAGGCCTGGCAGATGACCCGAAAACGCCTGGTAGATGGCCGCGGCAACTTGGTGAAAAAGTTTGAAGATATACGCAAGCTGGGTGCCCGCACCAGCCGTCAATTGCCCGAAAATTTGGTGGAAGAGGCGGATGACCAGGATGAATTGCCTCGAATCAGCGGCCAGGCAGATAAACAGGACTAAGCACCTTGACGACGATACTGATTATTTCCGGCTCTCTGATCATTGTGGCTCTTGCGGGTTACGCCATCTACCTGCAGAAACAATTACACCAGCGCAAGCTCGCCAGGGAAGAGCAGGCGCGTCAACTCGCTGTTGATCTTGAAGAACGGCGCGAACATTATAGAAAGAGTATTCACATACTTGCCGCGGCGCTTGAAGCGGATCAGATGACTCTGACCGAGGGTGCCATACGTATCAGTATGCTGGCATCTCAGCTGGATCTTGAGGATGGAGAAAGAGAACGCTACCAGGTATTTTTTCAACTGACTCAAGCGACCGCTCATATTCCCATTCTTGAGGACTGGAAAGCGTTAAGTACCAGGGACAAACTGCGTTTTGATCGTGAGCGCCAGGAGATTGAGGAAAAGTATCGTGAGTTTGTGGTGGAGGCGGCACGTCAATTACTGAATAAAAAGGAATCAGCTTCATCAGGAGTGATGTTTTATTCTGCCGACAATCACTAACACGTTATCGGCCCTTGTGCCCTGGGCTTCACGACACTAATATCCCGGCCTTCATGGGATAGGGTGGTGATCGATGAGTATTGAACAAATCTTGCGGGAAAGAAGTGGTAACCAGTGTGAATTGTGCAAGGACAGTAAAGCATTGAGCATATACCCGGTTCCCCCTGAACATGAAGCCAGCGAGGAAAAAGCCGTTTTATTGTGTGCTACCTGCCGTGAGCAGATAGAACAACCGGAACTGTTAGATCCCAATCATTGGCGTTGTCTTAATGACAGTATGTGGAGCCAGGTACCTGCGGTGCAGGTGATGGCTTGGCGGTTGCTTTCACGCCTGAGGGAAGAGGTCTGGGCCCGTGATCTGCTGGATATGCTGTATCTCGAGGACGAGGTGATGGCCTGGGCCAAACAGGATCAGGTTCAGGAGCAGGAACCTGAAGAAGTCACCCGGGACTGCAACGGAGCCGAGTTGCAGGCCGGCGACAACGTTACCCTGATTAAGGACCTGGATGTCAAAGGTGCCGGGTTTACCGCCAAGCGGGGGACGACGGTTCGAAATATTTCCCTCACCGCCAATCCCGAACAGATAGAAGGGCGTGTCAATGGCGTTCGTATCGTGTTGCTGACCTGTTATCTGAAAAAGGCGAATTAATCCAGCCTTACCCCTTCTTCAGATAGGGAATACTGCCTGCGGCATCACTGTCGTCGATGACGTGCAGGTTGCTGATACTGCCTTTAATTCTTGACTGTCGGAATTCCGCGTATTCAGGATCATTCAGGAATCCTTCAAGCGCCTCCATGGTGGGAAATTCCACCAGGGCTATCATGTTTGCGGTGCATTCCTTCCCTTCCACGGTTTTGATATTGCTGCTCCGTGACAGGTATTTACCCCCGTGTTTATGGGCAATATCGTGAACATTCGTGGCGTAATTCGGTATCCAGGATTCGTCAGTAATCGTGACTTCACCAATCAGATAAACAGCCATAGGGGCCTCCTCAGTAGTTTTTATTGTTGTTACTAAATCGACAGGTCATCCAGTTCGGGCGTTACTGGCGCCTCCCCGAGATCGATAATTCCGAGCATGTCCAGCCAAATAGCCAGCAAATAGGCACCTAACATCCAGACCACCAACAGAGCAATGCTAATGAAAAAAACTCGCCAGTTCGACTGGAACAGGTAGTGAACGGAGTGCTCAATGGCGTCCTTTCGCATCTGCCAGGTGGCGGCAATGGAGAGGGCTACAAGGGAATATAGAAATGGGATCACAACACCGGGAAAATACTCCGGCAGCATGGGCATGAAAAGCAGCAGGCCAACGTTAAATAAAATGCCTCCCGCCAGGGAATACTGCATGCCATTCTGGTTATCCAGTGTCCTAAAGTTCTGCCAGAGAAAATACACCATGGCCACAGGGCCGCCGAAAAATGAGCCAATGCCAATTTGCAAAGGGGTATAGAGGCGAGGCTGCTTGATTACAATGTCATTCACGTGAGCTCCGGGGTAATACAGATCTGAGTCGTCGAACCATCTGTGGCTAGTTTAAACCGGTCGGTGGTTGTCTGGCAGGGGGCTGAATCAGTTTTTCGGCACGAACAGGCGATAGACAAATATCAGAAGCGCACCACACAAGCCGGCGGTAAAAGTGATCGACGCGGCTGAAAACCAGAAAATAAAAGGGCCACTTCTGCCTTTGAGTACCAGGTCGCCAACTGCCAATGCGGAAAATACCGCCAGCGGGGCACTGTACGCTAGGGCAGAGAGAATTCCCCTGCGAAAACTTTCCAGGGTAAAGAAACCCGCGATGACTGTGTTAAGCAGCAGGCCGATACAACCTGCTGCAATGATGAGGTTGCCCATGCCATTGGCGAAGGTATAGAAAAAAATGCCGAAAGTGGCCAGCCCGGCGAGGCTGATGTTCAGGTACTGTGTTGGCTGCATGCGGTTGAATTCAAATTGTGATTGATGGTTTGCGCTGAATTGAATTGGCCCCAGCAGGGCCAATATTTTCGGGTGGAAATAAAACACGGAAATGACGACAGTGCAAATTTCTGTCCGGCAGACGTGTTATCTCCTCTGAAGGAATGGGCGGTTTGACCTCAGGGGAATAGGTTGCTGAGGGAATCCACGACCCCTGCCTCCTGTGGAAGATGGTCTTCATCCCCCGGGCGGAATTTTCCTGTGCGTACCAGACAACCCATTAATCCCGCATGAACCGCACCTTCCACATCGCCAATGACATCGTCACCCACCATCAGGCATTGCCCGGCCACAAACGGCGTGGATGCAACCACCTGCTGGAAAAAATTCTTGCCGGGCTTGCCCATGATCAGGGCCTCTGTGCCTGCGGCCCACTCAATGGCGCGAATAAACGGGCCGGCATCCAGCATCAGCCCCTCTTCGCCTTTAAAGTAGCGGTTCATGCCGATGCCAATCAGTTGAGCGCCGCTGATACAAAGTTGAAAAGCATGGTTCAGGGTTTGGTAATTGAGATCGTTCCTGGCATCTCCCAGCAGAACGCAATTGGGATTGTTCTCATCCATTCCTGCCATGTCGCAGCGAATATTTTCGTGAATCAGGCAATAGGGGCGAAGACCGTGCTCAAGAATATAGTGCTTTGCCGCGATGGGGGCGGTAAATAATTCATCTTCTGCGATAGTGAAGCCCATGGCACCAAGTTTGGTCAGCAGGTGCCGGCGGGATTGGGTGGCAGTATTGGTCAAAAATCTCAGGGTCAGCCCTTCTTCACGGGCGTGTTGTAGGGTCCTCACAGCCCCCGGCAGCGCATGGTTACCCACAAAAAGTACGCCATCCAGATCCAGAAACAAGGCGTTAAAAGGTTTGTTCATCGTGTTTGGGCCCGGGTTGTCTTCACACCCCACATAAGATAGTTCTATTTTTTCATGCTGACTGAAGAAACCTGACTAATCTAAGGTTTGATGTGTAATTTGTACTGGCTGGACAAAATAAAGCACTTTTTTGTGCTATTTGGCCTGTAACTTGCGTCGTTTGGGGGAATTACCTCTGGATTCTTGTAAAAGAGCGTTTTAGACTCAGGCACCGGGGCATGGCCCGGTACAAGACTTTTTTTGATTTTGAGGGTAAGAAAATGAATTTAGTAAAATTGTTTGGTGTTTCCGTCATTGCTATTGGCCTGACAGCTTGTGGTGGTGCGGACAATGGCAGTAAAGAAGAAAAAGCTGCTGAAGCAGCACCTGCTGTTGAGGCTCCCGCTGCTGAGAAAGCAATGGAACAGGCTACTTCTGCTGTTGAAGAAGCAAAAGAAGCTGTTGTTGAGGCGGTGGAAGAAGTGAAAGAAGCTGCTCCCAAGCCCGAGCCGGAAAAGCTGGAAATTCCGGAAGGTATGGTTGAAGGCAGTGTTGAGCACTCTATCTGGTTGAACAACCAGGGCCAATAAGCCTTATTCAGTGAACACAGCTCTCTGGTATCTCGCCCCTTAACAGGGTGATGATTACCAGATCAGAGAGCTGTGTTTTCCTACTCCTGTCATTCCTTATCAGCGTTTCCTGGCTTCCCTGCTTCTGAAATGTAACAACCTGCTACCAGGGTAACAGGTTGCTTCAAGCACATTACGGTTGTTCATTAATTTCCGGTTTTTCCGGTTCCTCGTCGGGAATGCATGGGCGTCCGCTCTGCTTGCGAACAGGGCAGGCATTCTTCACGTGCTGCCGTTTTTCAATCAGGTTGGCAATCGCTTCCTGGGGGTTGCTTGATTCGTTTTTCTTGCAGTAATTATCCATCCACTGGGCCACGGAATCCGCATCTTTGGTGCCCAGCACACCATCGGGGTCTCTTCCGGCATACTCATACTCGTTATAGGCGCTGATATACCCCTGTAGCCATGAAAGGGCATTCTGGTAATCATTCTGCTGCCTTGCCTGCACCCATTCCGGGCAGTTCATGGAAATATTAAGTGGTTCGGCGTTGAGATAGGGCGTAATAACTAACGTGGCGAGAAGCAAAATCTTTCTCATTAAAAAATCCTTATGTTGCTGCATGGATTGAGGCTGGTTGTGTTGATTGCACCAATTTTTAAAGGCACGGACAAGTACTATTTGTTGAAGTCGCTATACCAGGACTTTTTTGGTGAGATAGACCCCGCATTCCAGGTGGTGGGTATAGGGGAATTGGTCAAACACGGCAAAGTGATTGATATCGTGAGTGACGGATAGCGCCACCAGGTTTTCTCTCAGGGTTTCCGGATTGCAGGAAATATAGATGATGCGGTCAAAACGTTGGGTCAACCTGAGGGTGCCCTCGTCTAGTCCGGCTCGGGGTGGATCTACAAACACCGTGGTGAAGCGGTAATCCTGAAGATTAGTATCTCGCAATCGCCGGAAGGGCCTGACGCCGTTCAGAGCGTCAGTCAGTTCCTCGCTGGACATGCGCACAATGCTGACAGTATTCACCTGATTGGTTCGCAGGTTGTGCTCAGCTGAGCGAACCGACAGTTTTGAAATTTCTGTTGCCAGTACTCGTTCGAACTGCTGTGCCAGCACGCAGGTGAAATTGCCATTTCCGCAATACAGTTCCAGAAGGTCACCCCCACATCCCCGAGCCCTTTCCAGTGCCCAGCTCAGCATCTTCTGGTTAACCTCGGCATTGGGCTGGGTAAAGCCGCTTTCCATTTGCCGGTAGTGATAATCCCGGTTAGCTACCTGAAGGGTTTCTTCTACATAGTCCCGTTGCAGTACGATTTTTTGTTTGCGGCTTCTCCCGATGATGGGTACACCCAAACGTGTTTGAAGATCGCGTGCAGCAGTCTCCCAGGCATCATCCAGCGCCTTGTGGTAAATCAGGGTGATGAGTGCATCGCCACTTAGGGTGGTGAGAAATTCTGCTGTAAACAGGCGCCGGCTCAATACCTCGCTGGTATTGACGGCCTCCAGCAGGAGAGGCATCAGGGAATTGATCAACCGGGAGCCGGCCGGGAAATCCTCAATGATGTAAGTATTCTTTCCACCGGGGTAGCTCATCGCGTAATGGGCACGTTGCTGTTCGTGCCATATGCGAAACTCGGCTCTCATCCGATAATGTATTGGCGGAGATTCGTGCAATTCAATATCGGGTAGCCGAAGTGTTTTGAAGCCCTCTCTCAGCTGGTGAATCTTTTGCGTGAATTGTGCTTGATACTCTTCAGGGTTAACCGGTTGCAAATCGACACCTCTATTGCGGGGTGTGAATTATACTGAAAAAATTGTGTCAACAGATATTAACTGGTGAGTAGCAACAGGCCGGTGTCTGGCAACATCGGCGAGGTCAAAGTCAACACAATGGAGTGCTGCGTTGACGCCTGTGCAGGCTATGGTTCGAGCTTTTCCCTTATTTGCCGCTGGATCTCCAGATAGCGTGGCATGGGGCCGATATCTTCGAAAATCTCATTGCCTTCCTCAACGCGGATCACTTTGGGGCCCGGCACGTAGGGCATTTCCGCTTCCAGAGTTTCCAGCGCGATGCTGAGTAAATGCGCTGCAATTTCATCTGCAGGAAGCTGATACATCTCCGCAAGTGCCAGAAGTTTTATTTGATCTGGCTGGTGAATGGTAATTGAGGTGGGTAACAGGTCAGAGTTTTCGGCAGAGCGCTTCTCCCAGGCATCCAGTAACTGGGAAAATCCCAGATGGCTTCCCTGATAATTCATCGTAACCTCTCTTATGACGTACCATGATGAAGACCAAAGATAATGTAAAACATCTGCCTTAAAAAAGGTACGTTTTTGGAGGATTGTGTGATCGAGGTGCTCAAAATAGCCGTGAACGGCCAGGGATTACTGGATATTACGCCGCAGGTTAAGTCCGTGGTGTCCGGGGCTGGTGTCAACGAGGGGTTGTGCACATTATTTATCCAGCATACTTCGGCAAGCCTATTGATTCAGGAAAATTATGATCCTTCTGCCCGCGCCGACCTGGAGCGGTGGCTTAACCGGTTGGTGCCGGAAAATGACAATCTCTACACCCATACCCTGGAGGGGCCAGATGATATGCCGGCCCATATCAAGTCCAGCCTGACGGCGACATCAATCTCTGTGCCGATTTTAGGCGGTCAGTTGGCTCTGGGAACCTGGCAGGGTATCTTTCTCTGGGAGCACCGCCACCAGCCTGGTAATCGCAAAGTGATACTACACCTCATCTAGCTTATGCACTTTTGATATAGATTATTTCTTTCTCAGAATCGTCAGGCGTTCAGGCCCAACTATACTTCAGGTGTTGTTAAGTTTTGGGCCGTGTTTTCCGCCCTGAACGCAGGCTATTAGGTGATAGTGTTCTTTGAACGATCACCTTTTCTAATGATGATGGGAGGCTTTCTATGAGACGCTATTATTTTATTAGCGATGACCTTGATGATCTGAGTCAGATTGAGAAGGAACTTGAAGCCAGAGGCATGACGACGCCGCAAATTCATGTGTTGAGCTTGGATGATGCTGGTCTGCAGCAGCACCACTTGAATGATGTGGCACCCTTAATGAGAAGAGATGTTTTCCGCACCACTGCCAAGGCGTTTGTCTTTGGTTTTCTTTGTGCGGTACTGGTGATGGCGTTTGCCATATTCTCAGGCGCGACACAGAGTATTGGTTGGGCGCCATTTGTGCTACTGGCAATAGTCGTCATGGGTTTTATTACCTGGGAAGGTGGAATGTGGGGCATTCAGGAACCTAATATCCACTTCAAGCGCTTTGAGGATGTGATTAAAAACGGTAAACATGTTCTGTATGTGGAAGTCACAAAAGGGCGTGAGGAAATGATGATGAAAGAGGTCGTCAGTCACCACCCTAGACTCCAGCCGGCAGGACTGGAAGCTTCCTCCAATGGATTGTTAATTGGTGCTGAAAACAGTGCCAGCCGGTTCGTTAAATGGGCACCCTGAGTCAATAACAAGCCAGAAACCGGTGATTTCTGATATTGCAAAGGAAAGGTGAGTCTAACGGGTAGCCGCTTTTTTACAGGCGCCCGTTACAAGTGCCGTTTTCTTTTGGTTCTCACAAGTGTCTATACGCGATACAGGTCACTGGTGCGTGCAGCCATGATAAAGTCATTGCGGTGCAGGCCACGAATTTTATGACTCCACCAGATGACGGTGACTTTTCCCCACTCCACCAGCAGTGACGGATGGTGACCGACGCTCTCGGCCTCATCTCCGACACGATTGGCGAAAGTCATGGCATCGACAAAATTGCCAAAGGTGAAGCATTGTTCCAACTGCCGGATGCCATCCCTTTCTTCGATAGCCCAACCGGTCAATTCCTCTAATAAACTCTGTTCTTCTGCGGGAGTCACTGTGGGAGCATCTGCCCGGCAGGCTTCGCAGGATTCCTTGGCGATAGTCATAAAAGCCCCTCTGTATTGAGTTATAGGCAGTTTTTCGGCTTGGGAAGTCCGGCCAGATGCGCTACTGACTTTGCCGGGCTTTCCGGGAACAATTGCAATAAATAGATACTGCGGCCCTTACTGAGATCCAGGTGATCTGCAATATAGCGGGTCAGAGGTCGCATGGACGGTGAAAAGCCAAAATCAGCATAAAACTGGCGTGCCACCTGGAGTACTTCCAGATGGGCTTCGCTGAGTTCCAGGTTGTCTTCAGCTGCCAGTTGCCTGGCGGTCATTTCCGTCCAGGCAGGCAGTTTGTCGAGATGATTAGCCGATGCTTTCTCCACCGGGGGCATCAGTCATTACTGAGGCCAATCAGGCTGAGCAGACTGGTGAACAGGTTGTAGATCATCACGAAAAGTGTGACGGTTGCTGAGATGTAATTGCGTTCACCGCCATGAATGATGGCGCTGGTTTGCCACATGATGATGCCGGCTGACAGGAACAGGAACATGCAGGAAACTGCCAGTGCCAAGCCCTGAATCTGCAGGAAAACATTGGCGATGGCCGCAACAAATGCCACCAAAACCCCGGTCATCAGGAAGCCGGTCATAAAGGAAAGTTCCTTACGAGTGATCAGCACATAACCCGAACAGCCCGCAAAGATCAGCGCCGTACCACCCAGAGCAGTCATGATGGGTTCGGCCCCGGAAGTGGCGAGATAAAAACTCAGGATGGGTCCCAAGGTAAAGCCCATCCAGCCGGTCAGGGCAAATACCCAGAACAGTCCGGCGGTGCTGTTCTTATTCTTCTCCACCATCCACAGGCAGATAAAGTAGGGAAGTAACATCCACAGGCCCATGAACGGAGCGTCGATGGCCATTGCCACACCGCTCATTACAGCACTAAAGGCCAACGTCATTGCCAGCAGTGCATAGGTGTTACGCAGTACTTTCGTGGCTGCGGGGTCCAGGGTTGTTGAGACAACAGCCTTTTCAATTGACATGGTAATGATCCTCATTCCACAAATTTGCAAATTGGACACATCTTACAAGGTGTAAGTTTCAAAGCAATGCCCGTTTTGGTTATTTATTGTCGTCAAAAAAGTCCAGAATGGCTTGCTGCTGGGCAAGACCGTCCTGATAGCCTAGCTCAAGCAGCTTGCGGCAGAAGCCCTTGGAAAACAATAGATAACTGGCGGCGTTGATACCGCCGCCCCGTGCTGTGGCGCCTGTAATTTTCATGAACAGACGGACACTTTTAGGCAGTTCCTCCAGATGATCAACGGCAATGCGATTGATTGACTGGGACGGATGGATGGCAAGGGATTTTATGGGCTGCAGGTCGGATAAGCCCATTTTTTCCCGTTCCGTGGGGGTCATGCTACCAGCCAGCCTGGTAATCTTGTCCAGAGTTTCCAGGTCACTCTCAATACTGTCGATAAATGCACTGTTCAGCATATGCCCCATAATTTGTGCAATGGAGGGTGAGTGGCCGGAGGTGGGCGAAACCGGGCGTTGATTTGGCACCTGGCTGTCGCTGACACCGATAATAAAGACCTTTTTGGCACCCATTCGCAGTGCCGGGCTGATCGGTTTCAGTTGACGCAATGCGCCATCACCAAAGTAGTTGTCTCCAATTTTCATGGCGGGAAAAAGTACGGGAATGGCGGAAGATGCCATGAGATGATCAATGTTGAGGTCGGTGGGCAAACCGTGCTGCCGGGTTTTCTGCCAAGGCTGAATACCTTCTCTGCCTTGAAAAAATGTCACTGACTTGCCCGAGTTATAACTCATAGCTGTGATGCTGACCGCATCCAGTTCGCCGTTGGCAATGGCTTCCTTGACGTGCCGAAAGCGAATGTAATTCACCAGCAGGTTGCGCAGGGGGGTATTGTCCAGCAGAGCTTTGGGTTTGCCGATGGCGTAGCCGCTGTGAAAAAGGGACAGCAGCATATTCAGGCTGTTTTTGGCGACGCCGAGAAAGTCGGTGCGGTAGACTTTTTCTGCATCCAGCTGCCGCCAAATGGCCTCCAGCTTTTTGATGCGCAAGCTGAAGGGGCCGGCCCTGCCGGCAATGGCCATGGCGTTGATGGCACCGGCTGAAGTGCCACAGATGATCGGAAAAGGGTTTTTGGTTTCCCGGGGAAGTGTTTCCGCAACGGCGCGAAGCACGCCCACCTGGTAGGCAGCCCTGGCACCACCACCTGTGAGCACAATCCCTGTTTTTTCTGCTTGTGAATAATTTTTTGTCATTAGTGGTTATATCGGCGCAGATCCCTGATTGCTGTATGACCTCTGTGAAGTCATTTTTCTCTATTCTGGGGTAGTTTGCCCGTAGCGCCAACCCCTCCAACCATGGCGTTGATGAGAAGCTACCCCGGTGGATGACAGGTTATACTGCACATTGGGTTTCTAGAAATTGGTGACAGGGACGTTCGCCATGTATGCAAGCTATAGTTTTGCCGTCGGCATTTTTTCTGTGGCCTACTGGCCAAGCCTTCCCGGTTATATCCCCACCCTGCTCGCACTCATTCTTGGGGGCTTGTGCTTTGCTTTTCGCTTTAAAGTTCTCGCTTGGCTTCTATTCGGTATGTGCTTTGCAGTTTTTTGGGGGCATTCCAGTCTGGCCAGTCAACTACCCGAGGCCCTGACACCGTCGGATCACCTGGTAACCGGTATTATCCAGGATATCCCCGTCGACGATGGTCATCGTCAGCGCGTTAATCTGAAAATTCTGGATTCCCTCACCTTGCCTGAGTTGCGACGTTTGCGTATCAGCTGGTATCAGCCACCGCTGGACCTGCAGCCTGGTCAGGTCTGGCAATTGATGGTTCGGTTACGCCGCCCCAGAGGCAATGTTAACCCCGGTGGTTTTGACTACCAGGCCTGGCTAATGAGACAACATATCTCGGCTACCGGGTATGTTCGCCAATCACCCCACAATAGACTGCTGGACAGGGTGACAACAATCGATTCATGGCGCTATCAGCTGAGGGGGGCGATCCTGTCTGCACCTCTGAGTGAGCAGTCACGGGCTTTTATTTTGGCCTTAACCCTGGGCGATCGCTCTTTAATAGCTAAAAAAGACTGGGATCGTCTGGCCCGGTTTGGCCTGGTGCACCTGCTTGTGGTGTCCGGGCTACATATCGGTCTCATGGCTGCCCTGGGTTATTGGTTAGGTGCGTCACTGACGCGTGTGACCACAATCTTTGGATTACAGGGTAACTCGGTCTATGGCGGTGCAGCGACAGCTCTGCTGTCTGCTCTGGGATACAGCGTGTTAGCCGGATTCAGTTTGCCCACCCAGCGAGCTCTGGTGATGATCGCTGTGGCGATTGTCGCGGTATTGTTGAGTCGAAACATCTCGCGGGGAAGTGGGTTTGGTTTGGCAATGGCCGGTGTTGCCGTTATTGACCCTCTGGCGGTGATAAGCCCCGGCTTCTGGTTATCTTTTGGCGCTGTGGCCGGGCTGCTGTGGCTGGTGCCCGTGGCTGTTCATCTATCCAGATGGTGGAGTGGGCTACAGGTTCAGTGGGTGGTGTTCCTGGTGCTCTGGCTACCCCTGGTTTTCTGGCAGTTGCCAGTGGCCTGGCTCTCTCCCGTCGTGAATATGCTGGTGATTCCCTGGATAGGCTTTCTGGTGGTACCTGTTTGTCTTGCGGGGATTGCTATTTCCCTGTTCAGTTGGAATATCGCGGGCAGTGTGTGGGGTATAGCCGGGTGGCAACTGGAACAACTGATGACGCTGCTGGGCAATATTTCCATTCCTGCCTGGCTACCGGTTTATCCTCACTGGCCAGTCTCTTATATCAACTCCATGATGCTGCTGATATTGGCGCTTTTACTGCTTCTTCCAAGGGGACTACCTGGCCGTTGGCTGATGGGACCGTTACTGATTGCGATTTGTTATACCCCCAATACGAACCCATATCCCTTGTCACTGACAGTTCTTGATGTAGGACAGGGGCTATCGGTGGTGGTGAGAACCAGAGGGCACACTTTGGTCTATGATGCAGGCGCCGCCCATGGGCGGCAGTTTGATACTGGTAGTGCAATTGTTGCTCCCTTTTTAAGGCAGCAGGGCGTTAACCGGATCGACAGATTGATTATCAGCCATGCGGATAACGACCACGCCGGTGGGGTGCCCGGGCTCAACCGCCTGATACCCTCGAGTGATGTACTTGCAGGTGAACAGAGCGATAGTGGGGATATTAAAACAAGGGCATGCCGGGCCGGTGAATCGTGGCAGTGGGACGGGGTTAATTTTTTGTTGTTATATCCCTCACAGAGCAACAGCTCTGGTCGTGGAAATAATCGGTCCTGTGTGTTGTGGATTGGTTATGGGACAGAGCAGATCCTGTTAACGGGGGATATCGAGTCATCGGCAGAACAGCAGCTCTTGGATACAGTCCGTAATTTGAAGCGTCCCATCAGGGTACTGCTGGCACCCCATCACGGCAGCAAGACTTCATCTTCCCAGCCCTTTGTGTCCGCATTGTCTCCCGGGCATGTGGTGTTCTCAGCGGGATACCGTCACCACTATGGGCATCCTGCTGACGAAGTGCGTGATCGTTATCACTCGGCGGGGGCTGTTTTGTGGAATACAGCAGAGCAAGGTGCAATCCGCTTCAATTGGATATCCGCTGACAATTTTGAAGTCACAAAAGCCCGCACTGACCGACAGCGTTACTGGTATTGATGGCTGATTTCGGTCTGTATATTTCCCCGAAATGTGAAGGGAACATTAAATTTGCCCACAGGTGTCCGTGGTTTGGTGTGGAGCAGGAATTGATTATGGTAAAGTCCAGAACATTCTGATGACCGGGGAACGAGTGTGTACGAGTTAATCATAGCGGGTGGCTGGTTAATGCTGCCGATCATTCTTTCTTCCATTGTAGTAATCGCCATAGCGTTTGAGCGCTACTGGACACTGCGACCTGCAAAGGTTGTCCCTCCCACCTTGCTGGGACAGGTGTGGCACTGGTTAAAACAGAACCAGTTGACCAAGGAAAACATCCACCAGTTGAGGTCGTCATCGCCCCTGGGAACCATTTTGGCGGCCGGAATCAGCAATTCAGCCCATGGTCGTGAGGTCATGAAAGACAGCGTTGAAGAAGCGGCTGCCCAGGTTATTCATGAGTTGGAAAAAAATCTTGCGCCGTTGGGAACCATCGCCGCCATCGCGCCGTTGCTGGGGTTGCTGGGAACAGTCATTGGCATGATCAAGGTATTTACGGCCATTATGATCGAAGGCACTGGCAACGCCGGGGTTCTGGCCGGAGGCATCTCAGAAGCGCTGATCACTACGGCAGCCGGTCTCACTGTGGCGATTCCGGCGCTGGTTTTCCACCGTTTTTTTGAGCGCCGGGTGGATTCACTGGTGGTCGAAATGGAGGACCAGGCTGTCAAACTGGTGGACGCATTGCACGGAGACCGGGTGTTCCGAACCGATGAGGGCGCTAACGGGTGAAGTTTCGCAGGCAGCGGAAAAACGATCAGGGAGTGAACCTGACACCACTGATTGATGTGGTGTTTCTCCTGCTGATCTTTTTCATGGTTTCAACAACGTTTACCAAGGAATCTCACCTTGTTCTGGACCTGCCAGAGGCGCATGGCAAAATAGAGGAAACGCCCCCGCAACAGATCGAAGTGTTAATCGGCAGGGAAGGTGATTACAGCATAAACGGCAAGCCGCTGATCAATCGTCAAATTGAGACATTGATGAAAGCGCTGGATGAAGTCTCCCTGGGCAACTCGAATACCCCGCTCACAATTACTGCCGATGCCAACACAACCCACCAGGCGGTGGTTACAGCCATGGACGCAGCAGGTAGAATGGGCTTTGTACATCTCAAAATAACGACAAAACAGCCTGACAACGATACCTGAGGAGCCATAGTGGCGAAGTCCATCCCCGATACCGAACACCCTGAGATGTCCGGTTTGCAGGTTTATTTACGCTTGCTTTCCTACCTCAAGGGCTATATCGGCATCTTTTTACTGAGCATTCTGGGCCTGATTCTTTTCTCCTCTATGGAGATCGCCTTTATTGACCTGTTTGGCTACACCGTCAATGCCATTAATACTCTTTCGGGTGATGAAAACGCTGCGGGTATCGCTGCCCTTGACCTGGGTAAAGGCTCAACAACCTGGATAGCCAGCCTGCTTGGCGGTGAAGACGCCGTTCAGGATACCCGCTGGATCATCCCCGTTATCATGTTCATGATTGCCATTGTCCGTGGTATCGGTTTTTTTGTGGGTGGCTATTGCATGGCCTACGTGACCCAGATACTGGTGCATAACCTCAGGGTCAAACTTTTCAACAAGTACACGCGGCTGCCCAGTGAATTTTTTGATACCAACATGTCTGGCCACTTGATATCACGAGTGACATTCCATGTGGCCCAGGTGACCCATGCGGCCACTAGTTCCCTGAAAATCATTATTCGTGAAGGGGCGTTGGTGATTGGCCTGATTGGTTATCTGTTCTATCTAAACTGGCGGTTGGCCGCCATCTTCGTCATCGTACTGCCAGTGATCGGTATGGTGGTGGGCTTTATCAGTAAGCGCTTCCGGCTGTTGAGTCGTCGCATCCAGACCTCGGTGGGCAATGTTACCCATGTGACCCAGGAAGCGGTGGGCGGTCATCGGGAAATGCACCTGTTTGGGGGCACTGAGTATGAGCGTCGCCGTATGCAACAGGCCAGTAACTACAGCCGTCGCCAACATATGAAAATGGCGGTGGCGGAAGGGTTGAGTTCCCCCATTATTCAGATGCTGGTTGCCATGTCTCTGTCAGGATTGATGTGGCTGGCACTGGACCCCAATGTGCTAGCCAACATGAGTGGCGGTGAATTTGTGCAATTTCTCGGGTCTGCGGGGCTGCTGGCTAAACCCATACGCCAGTTGTCAGAGGTGAACAGCAGTATCCAGAAAGGCGTCGCTGCGGCCGGAACCATTTTTGCAACTCTGGACCTTGATGAAGAAGTTGACCAGGGTACGGTTGAAAAAGAGCGTGTCGAAGGGCGTTTTGAATTCCGCAATGTCAGCTTTGCCTACTCCGAAGAGCATGGCAATGTTCTGGATGGCATCAACCTGCAGGTGTCCCCGGGCGAGAGCATCGCCCTGGTTGGCCAGTCTGGTAGCGGTAAAACGACGCTGGTCAGCCTGATCCCCCGTTTTTATAACCATGACCAGGGTGAAATCCTTCTGGATGGCATTGACGTAAATGATTACAAGCTGGACAACTTGCGCAGTCATATCGCGCTGGTGTCCCAGAATGTGACTCTCTTTAACGATACCATCTACAACAACATCGCCTATGGGGTGCTGAGTGAATGTTCGGAAGAACAGGTCAGGAGTGCTGCCAAAGCTGCCCATGCACTGGAATTTATCGAGCGTTTGCCGGAAGGCTTTAACACTCAGGTAGGAGACGACGGGGTGATGTTGTCAGGTGGGCAGCGTCAACGGCTGGCCATTGCCCGGGCGTTGTTGAAGAACGCCCCGGTGCTTATTCTGGATGAGGCCACATCGGCACTTGATACGGAGTCCGAACACCATATCCAGCGTGCTTTGGAGCAGGTGATGAAAGGGCGTACCACGTTTGTTATTGCACACCGCCTCAGCACTATTGAAAATGCCGACCGCATTATGGTGATGGATAAAGGCAAAATCGTGGAGCAGGGCACCCATCAGCAGTTATTGGCGCTAAATGGCCGTTACGCACAACTGCATCAAAAACAGTTCAATGATGATGCCATCCAACCCGGTTAATCAGGCTGGTCTGCCATGACATTTTCCAATGCCTTACAGCAGGCATGGTACCGGCCCCACAGCTGGTCTGCATGCCTGTTGCCACTGTCCTGGCTGTTTCGCACTATGGCCGTTGTGCGCCGCTTTTACCTGCAGCGTGTGACACCTAATCCCGCCTTGCCGGTGCCCGTTATTGTCGTGGGAAATATCAGTGTCGGCGGGACGGGAAAAACGCCTTTGCTGGCGTCTCTTGTAGACCATTTTTGTAAACTTGGATACCGGCCGGGTGTTGTCAGTAGAGGTTATGGGGGTGAAAGGGTTCAAATGCCGATGCTGGTCACAGCCGACAGCACAGCGGTGCAAGTGGGTGATGAGCCACTGTTACTGGCTAGGCATTGTCCAGTGGCTGTTTCCCCGGATCGCTATGCAGCAGCCGTTTTTCTGCTTGAACACACTGACTGCGATCTGATCATGAGTGACGACGGCCTGCAGCATTACCGCCTGCCCAGGGATATCGAACTGGTAGTGGTGGATGGCGAGCGCGGTTTTGGCAATCGCCATTGCCTGCCTGCCGGCCCACTACGTGAACCGGTAACACGGCTTGGAGAGGTAGATTTTGTTCTGGTGAACGGGCCGGAATCTGCCGATAAAAAGGATAATCAGGAAGAGTTTCACCTGCTTCCTATCGGTCTGCGTCACCTGAAGGGTGGCACCGTTATATCGCCCCAGCAGTGGCAGGGCGGGAAACGGGTCCACGCGGTGGCGGGCATCGGTAATCCGCAACGTTTTGCACGTTCTCTCAAAACGCTTGGGCTGGAGCCCATACTGCACCCGCTGCCGGATCACCATGTTTTTACCGGTAAGGAGTTGTCTTTTGATGATGACCTGCCGGTTATCATCACTGCCAAAGATGCGGTAAAGTGCGCCCACTTTGGTCTGGACAACCTCTGGGTGCTGGATGTGACGGCGGTACTGAGTAGCGATCTGCTGTCACGCCTTGCCAAACGGGTTGCAACACTTAAAAAGAGTACCTGAACCGACATGTCGTTTTCCGTAGTGATTCCCGCACGCTTTTCCTCCACCCGGCTGCCGGGCAAGCCCCTGCGTGATATTGCCGGTCAGACCATGATTGAGCGGGTCTATCGTCAGGCCGCTCTCAGTCAGGCAGAACGGGTCATTGTGGCGACGGACGATCAGCGAATCGCCGACCAGGTTGCCGCGTTTGGTGGTGAGTGTTGCATGACGTCTACTGAACATCAGTCTGGTACCGATCGCCTACAGGAGGTGGCCAGGCGGTATCAGTTTCCTGAACAACACATCGTGGTAAATGTTCAGGGTGATGAGCCATTGATTCCGCCCCAGGTGATTGATCAGGTTGCGGACAACCTGGCGAGCCAGAGAGCAGCGGGTGTTGCCACCCTGTGTGAACCCATCATCGATGATGGGAGTTTTCACAACCCCAATATAGTTAAAGTGGTGGCAGATGAATCCGGCTTGGCACTGTATTTCAGTCGTGCCCCCATTCCATGGCCACGTGAATTCCCGGATAACCGGGTAGCGTCGATTTCCGATACGCTGGTGCCCATGCGTCACATTGGCATCTATGCCTACCGTGTGGCGTTGCTGAATCAGTTTGTGACCTGGCCGATGGCACCCCTGGAGCGCATTGAATGCCTGGAGCAGCTGCGGTTTCTTTGGCATGGCGAACGCATTCATGTCGCTGCGACCCTTGCGGAGGTGCCCGGAGGCGTAGATACAGAGGAAGACCTGCGGCGTGTCATTGCAATGGTTGAGGCGGCTGGCCCATGAAACCCGTCAGAGTTCTGTTTGTGTGCCTGGGTAACATCTGTCGTTCCCCCACGGCCCACGGTATTTTTGAAAAAATGGTTCGGGAGGCCGGGCTTGAAGAACAGATTCTGATTGATTCGGCAGGTACCGGTGATTGGCATATCGGCCGCCCACCGGATCGTCGCGCCAGTGCTGCGGCCCTGGATCGGGGACATGATCTCAGCCACCTGCGGGCGCGACAGGTGGGACCGGAAGATTTCCGTGATTTCGATTACATACTGGCCATGGATCAGCAAAACCTCTGGGATCTGAAAGCCCTGGCGCTGCCAGAGTTCAACGGCCATCTGGGTCTCTTTCTTGATTTCGGTACCAGCGGCCTGAAAGAAGTTCCCGACCCCTATTACGGGGGGGAGGAAAATTTTGCCCAGGTGCTGGATCTGGTTGAGGATGCCGCATCCGGGTTACTGTCCCATTTGCGTGAGCAACTAAGTTGATGCTGGATATCCAGTCTTCAGTACCTCTCAAATCAATGAATACTCTGGCTCTGCCGGCAACTGCCGAGCACTTCTGTCGTGTAGACACGCTGGATATGCTCAGGGAGGTCCTGGCATGGGCTCGTGGCCAGCGCCTGAAGGTCATGGTGCTGGGTGGCGGCAGTAATGTCATTCTGGCCGACAATATACCCGGGCTAGTAGTAGCCATGGCGATTCCCGGCATAGAACTGGAAACGCAGGACAAAGACCTACGACTGGTGCATGTTGGCGCTGGCGAGAATTGGCATCAGCTGGTGTTACACAGCTTGGCGAAAGGGTGGTTTGGCCTGGAAAACCTCTCACTGATTCCGGGTTTGGCCGGGGCGGCACCCATTCAGAACATTGGTGCCTATGGGGTTGAACTCAGCGAGCTTTTTCGCAGCCTGACAGCTCTTCATGTCAATACTGGCGAACAAGTCATTCTTTCAGCTGAAGACTGCCAGTTTGCTTACCGGGACAGCGTTTTCAAACACGCTGGTCGCGACCAGTATGTCATTACATCACTGACGTTAGCCCTGAGTTCCCAGCCGGCACTGCGGCTTGATTATCCCGCCTTGCAGCAGGCCATCGAGCAGAACAACCTTTCAGAAGTGACACCGGAAGTGGTTTCCCGCATTGTGTGTGATATTCGCCGCAGTAAATTGCCCGATCCCAGGGACATACCCAATGTCGGTAGTTTCTTTAAAAACCCCGTGATTTCTTCCGAGCAGGCCGAACAGCTGGCAAGTGATTATCCCCAATTGGTTACCTACCTTCAGTCAGATGGCAGCGTGAAACTGGCGGCTGGCTGGCTGGTGGATCAGGCGGGCTGGAAAGGGGTGTCCAGGGGGCCAGTAGGCGTTCACCCGCAACAGGCGCTGGTGCTGACCAATCGTGGCGGCACCTGCAAACAGCTATTGGCGCTTGCAGACGAGATTATTCGCTCCGTGCAAAACAAATTTGCCATCACCCTGGAGCTGGAACCCCGTGTGTACCCATGAGCCAGTATTCACTGCTTGAGCCCGATCGCGATTTTTCACTGATCAATCTGCCCGGCGGGCAGTTGCGCTATTTTACCCACCTGATTCCCGCACCAGAGGCAGACCGCCTGATGGCATCTCTTCACAGAGATATTCCCTGGGAACAAAGTGATATATGGATTGCCGGACAAAGGCGTAAAATTCCTCGCTTGAATGCCTGGTACGGTGATGCCGGTGCCGATTACAGTTATTCGGGACGTCTGTTTCGGGCAATGTCCTGGTTGCCCGACTTGAAAACTATCAAGCAGCAGGTGGAATCAGCCTGTGGCGCCGTTTTTAACAGTGCACTGGTCAACCTTTACCGTGATGGTATGGACAGCGTTGACTGGCACAGTGACGATGAACCGGAGCTCGGGAGCAATCCCATAATCGCCTCCGTCAGTCTTGGCGCCACACGCCGCTTTCAGATAAAGCACAAATTACGTTGCGAACCTGAATTGAAAACCCTTGATCTGGATCACGGTTCCCTGTTGGTGATGGAGGGAGAATTTCAACATCACTGGCGGCATCGTTTGCCAAAGATGCCGGGCGTGAACACAGCGAGATTGAATATCACTTTTCGTCAGGTTCACGTGGCAACCGTATCCACGCAGTGATAGCCTAGGCGCAAAATTAAGGTCATATACATGAGTATTGGACTGGATCTGAAAAGTGTACTGGTGGTGGACGATCATGATCTGATCCGTCTGGGCATCTGTCGCATGTTGACGGAAGTCGAGGGAATTATCGTGACGGCCCAGGCTTCCAGTGGTGAAGAAGCCATCGACAAGGTCCGTGAAGTACAGCCGGATATTGTGTTCATGGATATCCGTATGCCCGGTATTGGCGGCATTGAGGCCACCCACCGCATACTTTCCCATTACCCGGAGACCAAGGTGATTGTTGTCAGCGCCTTCAACGACGATGTACACCCGGTGGCATTGTTAAAAGCCGGCGCATCGGCTTACATCACCAAAAATGCCAATTCTGCGGAAGTGAAAATTGCCCTGGAGAAGGTCCTCTCCGGCGGAGTTTATATCAGTCCTGAACTGGCGCAGATGATGGCGGTGAACGGGGTTAAGCCGGGAGCAGACAACTCTCCGCTGGGTAGCCTGTCCCAGCGAGAGCTGCAGATTGCAGCACTTATCACCAGTGGAAACCGTGCAAAAGATGTGGCTGAAACCCTGAATATCAGCCCCAAAACCATCAACACCTACAAATACCGCATTTATGAAAAACTGGGTGTCAGCAATGATGTGGAACTGACCCTGGCAGCCGTCAAGTACGGCTTGGTGGACCCCTCAGAGGTCATTTGATCCACCCCTAGCCATATCCCCTGTAGAATGGCGGCATGGCTTTTGACTCAAAACCTTTCCTGCAGCAGTTGACTCAGCGTCCCGGCGTTTACCAGATGTATGGTGAAGACGGGGCGGTGCTCTACGTGGGCAAGGCAAAAAACCTGCGCAAGCGAGTGGCTAATTATTTTCGCAGCAGTGGGCACTCTCCGAAAACGGCTGCACTGGTGGGCCGTATTGCCAATATAGATGTGACAGTTACGCAGACGGAAATTGAGGCCCTGCTGCTGGAACAGAACCTGATCAAGCAGAACCGTCCACCGTTCAACATCCTGCTTCGGGATGACAAATCCTACCCCTACATCTTTCTGTCGGACCGCGATGAGTTTCCCAGATTGGCTTTTCATCGTGGCAGCAAGCGTCACGGCGGCAGTTACTTCGGGCCTTTTCCCAGTGTGCAGGCAGTTCGTGACAGCATGAACTTTCTCCAGAAAACCTTTCGTGTTCGTCAGTGCGAAGACAGTTTCTACCGCAATCGGTCACGACCTTGCTTGCAGTATCAGATTGGTCGTTGCACGGCGCCCTGCGTGGACCTGGTTTCTGCAGAGGACTATCAGCGCGACGTGCGCCATACCCGTATGTTTCTGGAGGGTAAAAGCGATGGCCTGATACGTGAACTGGAAATGGATATGGATAAGGCATCACAGGGGCTGGACTTTGAGCACGCTGCCCAGTATCGCGATCAGATCGTAGCCCTTCGTACGATACAGGCGGAACAGGTGGTTGAGTGGGGGAATGGGCAGATCGATATTATGGCGGCAGCACTTGAAGGTGATCAGGGTTGTGTCCACGCCCTGTATATCAGGCAGGGACGCATTCTTGGCAGCCGCAGTTTTTACCCCAGAGTGCCCCTGGCGGCCAGCGAAGGCGATTTGCTGGCGGATTTTCTACCGCAGTACTACCTGCGAGAGGGTGCGCGGGGCGATTTCCCCAAACAGGTGATAACCAGCCACGCAGTGCCCGAAAGCGGGTTGCTTGCGTCGGCAATCAGTGAGGTGGCGGCATTCAAGGTTACGGTGAAGCAGGGGGGACGCAGTACCCGTGCCCAGTGGCTCGACCTGGCCGAACGCACCGCTCGGCAGAATCTCAATGGACGAATGGCCTCCCGGCAAAATACCCTGCAGCGTCTGGAGGCGCTGCAGCAGTTGCTGGATCTGGAAACGCCGCCGGAACGCCTGGAGTGTTTTGATATCAGCCACAGCAGTGGTGAGGCCACCATGGCCTCCTGTGTGGTGTTTGACAATAACGGCCCCCTTAAATCAGATTACCGCCGTATGAATATTCGCGATGTAACAGCGGGAGATGACTACGCTGCTATGGAACAGGCCCTGGTTCGCCGTTACACCCGGATAAAAAAAGAGGATGGAAAACTGCCGGACGTATTGCTGATTGACGGTGGCAAAGGTCAAATGCGCAAGGCGGCAGCAGTTCTTGATGAACTGGGTGTCATGGGTGTGCTGGTGGTCGGAATTGCCAAGGGCAAAACTCGCAAGGCAGGCTTTGAGACACTGTTGCTGTCACAAGGGGATCACGAGGTGGTTTTAGACACCCAGTCTTCCGCGTTATTACTGATTCAGCAGATACGGGACGAGGCCCACCGCTTTGCCATTACCGGGCACCGTCAGAGCCGTGATCGTAAACGCCGCACCTCAACGCTTGAGGGTATTGAGGGCGTGGGGCCGAAACGGCGTAGGGAGTTGTTACGATTCTTTGGCGGTGTGCGTGAAGTGGAGCGGGCCAGTGTGGCAGAATTAATGCGCGTGCCCGGAATCAGCAGGAAAGTTGCTGAAACTATTTACAGTACCCTTCACAATGGGTAATTTGTTTCCCCTTCAGAAAGAGCCGAAGTAGCATCTGTCCATGTGGAATCTTCCCAATATTCTTACCCTGTTGCGCATTGCGATGATTCCCATCCTGATTTGCGTCTTCTATTTGCCGTGGGAATGGCGACACCTTGCCAGTGCGGCTATTTTTGGTATTGCTGCGGGTACAGACTGGCTGGATGGTTACCTGGCACGAAAGCTTGATCAGTTCACGCCGTTTGGCGCCTTTCTCGACCCGGTGGCGGATAAGCTGATTGTTGCCTCGGCGCTGGTGATGCTGCTAGAAGAGCACGCTACACTTCTGTTCGCCTTACCAACCATGGTTATTATTGGTCGTGAGATCGTGATATCGGCATTGCGTGAGTGGATGGCGGAGTTGGGCAAACGCACCAGCGTTGCGGTGTCCTATCTGGGTAAGGTGAAAACCACCTTGCAGATGATTGCCATCGCCTTTCTGCTCGCCATTGACCCGGTCACACACCCGACACTCGATTACGTGGGTATCGCATTCCTTTACGTGGCAGCCATCCTCACTCTGTGGTCAATGATCATCTATCTGCGTGCTGCATGGCCGGAGTTATCCAAAGTCAATTGAACAAAACTTGTACAGCTGTTTGAGTGGCGCTGGCAGACAGAATAAAAATGGGTTGATTCTCGCCGGTCAATCCATAGAATACCCGCCTTCTTTACTGTTCTTTGAAAAACTCGTCGGGTACAATCCCGCATCCCGAAGGCGCGGTGGCAGAGTGGTCATGCAGCGGACTGCAACTCCGTGTACGCCGGTTCGATTCCGACCC
>CAYNAU010000004.1:0-324110 GCA_964395715.1 uncultured Porticoccus sp.
GTGCTTCTTCGGCAGGTGCTTCTTCGGCAGGTGCTTCTTCGGCAGGTGCTTCTTCTACCTTCGGCGCAGCTTGTGTAACGAAGCCTTCGGCAATCAGTATGGCAACTTTTTCATCGCCATTGACAGTGTTTTTATCGGCGTCCACTACGGCATAGCGGCCTGAACGCTTTTGATATACGGTGTATTCTGCGGTTTTCTTCAGCACTTTCATCGTTTTTCTCCTCTGATTACTCGCTCTGTTAAATAAGGTGGCGATTGAAACCACCTACAATTACCGGCCGTTCAGCCGAGTTCTGCCATCACCTCATCGGGAATATCCGCATTGGTATAGACATTCTGCACATCGTCAAGGTCTTCCAGGTGATCCACCAGCGCCAGCAGTTTTTCTGCAGCTTCTTTATCCAGCGCAACGGTGGTTGTCGCCAGCATGGTGACCTCGGCCTGCTCCGGTTCCAGACCGGCGGCCGTCAATGATTCTTTGACGGTGGAAAAATCTTCCCAGGCGGTCAGCACATCCACTGAACCGTCTTCGTTGGAAACCACATCTTCAGCACCGGCTTCCAGTGCAGCCTCCATAATCTGGTCTTCATCGGCCCCCGGGGGATAGCTGATCTGGCCCGTGCGATTAAACAAGTAGGCTACCGAACCATCGGTACCCAGGTTGCCACCGCGTTTTGAAAACGCGTGACGCACATCAGACACGGTGCGGTTGCGATTGTCCGTCATGCATTCGACCAACACAGCAATACCACCCACACCATAACCTTCGTAGGTCACTTCTTCATAATTATCGGCGTCGTCAGCGCCGGCACCTCTGGCGATAGCCTTATCGATGGTGTCGCGCTTCATATTGTTGCCAAGCGCCTTATCGATGGCCGCCCGCAGGCGCGGATTATCTTCCGGATTGCCGCCACCACTCTTGGCAGCCACCACCAGTTCGCGGATCAGCTTGGTGAAAATCTTGCCACGCTTGGCATCCTGGGCTGCCTTGCGGTGTTTTATGTTGGCCCATTTACTGTGACCGGCCATAAAAATACCTCCACTTCATACTGCATCGGGTGTCCTGTCACCCGTTGTCATTATTTTTTAGGGTCAGGGTCGGTGTGCCCTATTTAACCCTCATCCTGCGGTTTTTTCTCGCGCAGTCGAATATTCAGTTCACGCAACTGCTTGCTATCGACATTGCCGGGGGCATCGGTCAGCAGACAGGCCGCGGTCTGGGTTTTCGGGAAAGCGATCACGTCACGAATCGACTGACTGCCGGTCATCAACATGATCAGGCGATCCAGGCCGAAGGCCAGACCTCCGTGGGGCGGACAACCAAATCGCAAGGCATCGATCAGGAAGCCGAATTTCTCATCCGCTTCCTCTTCGCTGATTCCCAGCACCTCGAACACGGCACGCTGCATGTCAGGATTGTGAATACGAATGGAACCGCCACCCAGTTCGGTGCCGTTCAACACCATATCGTAGGCAATCGACAGCGCTTCTTCGGGATTGGTTCTCAACTCGTCCGGCGTACAGGCGGGACGGGTAAATGGGTGGTGCAGGGAGGTCCACCCCCCTTCGCCATCCTCTTCAAACATGGGGAAATCCACCACCCACAGCGGCGCCCAGTCGCAGGTGTAGAGGTTAAGGTCTGCACCCAGCTTGCACCGCAATGCACCCAGGGCCTCACTTACCACCCGGCGGTTGTCGGCACCAAAGAAGATCAGGTCACCATTTTCTGCGCCAGTGCGCTCCAGGATTGCCGCACGCACTTCATTGGGCAGAAATTTCACAATCGGTGATTGCAGGCCTTCTTCAAGATCGTCTTTGTCATTGACCTTGATGTAAGCGAGGCCACGGGCTCCGTAGATGCTCACGTACTTGGTGTAATCATCAATCTGCTTGCGGCTGATCTCGCTACCACCCGGCACTCTCAGCGCCGTCACGCGGCCTTTGGGATCATTGGCGGGACCGGAGAATACCTTGAACTCCACCGCGGCCATCAGATCCTTGATTTCCACCAGCTCCAGCGGAATACGCAGGTCAGGTTTGTCACTGCCGTAACGCAGCATCGCTTCACTGTGGGACATACGGGGAAATAGACCCAGATCCACATCCAGCACCTGTTTAAACAGGGTATGGACCATCTCTTCATTGATGGCCATGATCTCTTCTTCTGTAGTGAAGGAGAGTTCCACGTCCACCTGGGTAAATTCCGGCTGGCGATCGGCACGCAAATCTTCATCGCGAAAACATTTGGCAATCTGGTAGTAGCGGTCAATCCCGGAAACCATCAACAGCTGCTTGAACAACTGCGGGGATTGCGGCAGCGCAAAAAACTTGCCGTCATGGGTGCGGCTAGGCACCAGATAATCACGAGCACCCTCGGGTGTGGCACGGGTCAGGATCGGGGTTTCAATATCCAGGAAACCGCGCTCGTCGAGGAAATTGCGAATCACGTTGGTGACCCGTGAACGGAAACGCATATTGTTGAGCATTTCCGGACGACGCAGATCGAGATAGCGATAGCGCAGGCGAACGTCTTCACCAACCCTGTTGTGCTCATCGAGGGGAAACGGTGGTGTGTCAGAACTGTTGAGAATCTCCAACTCCAGCCCGTAAACTTCTATCTGGCCTGTAGCCATTTCCGGGTTGACTGTTTCGGGCGTCCGCGCGCGCACCTTGCCACGCACCTTCAAGACATATTCACTGCGTACCCGGTCTGCCAAGGCAAAATAGTCACCACAGTCAGGATCAAACACCACCTGCACAATGCCTTCGCGATCGCGCATGTCGACAAATATCACACCCCCGTGATCCCGTCGGCGGTCAACCCAACCACAGAGTGTCACTTCCTGATCGATGTGCTCTGAACCAAGCACACCGCAATAACTTGTACGCATTCTCTTATCCCGTATTCAACAATGAGGCCGGGGGTGGACACCCGGCATGACCGCCATTGACGTCAAAATTAATTCGCGGGGCAGGTACCCGAACTTTTGGCTGGCTTCTCTGCCTTGCCTTCACCGGATTTTTCCCCGGCGATGTTTTTTCGGTTGCCCTTTTTAAAGTCGGTTTCATACCAGCCACTGCCGCTGAGCCGGAAGCCGGCCGCAGAAAGCTGTTTTTTCAGGGCCTGCTCATGACAGGCCGGGCATTCCGTTAAGGGACTGTCACTGATCTTCTGCAGAACTTCCAGTTCATGACCACAGGAGTGACACAAATAACCGTAAATCGGCATAACAAATACCTACCAATCTAAAACAGGCAAAACGCCCCTGATAAAAGCGGCGCATTATACCCCAGTAAAACCGGGGCTAGAAGATTGAATCCGATCAGAATTGGGGTGTCCGACTATTTAAGAAAACCGGTTGCCAGTACTATGTACTAGTCGTCGACGGCAACAAATCCTTCGCCTTCCAGCACATTGGAAATAGACTCAAGTCGCTGACGCCACTGAGCATCGGAATAGGTTGCCGGCAACTGTGCACCCCAGATGGGGTTTGGCCAGGCTCCGTCGGTTTTGTAACGCACCACATGGTGCATGTGCAGTTGCGGAACCATATTGCCCAGAGTGGCAATGTTGATCTTATCCGGGGAAAACACATCTACCAGCGCCTCTGCCAACTGGCAGGACTCACGCATCAACTGCTGTCGATCCTCCTCCGAGAGGTGGTAGATTTCCGTTACCGCCTCAAGGCGCGGCACCAGAATAAACCACGGATAGTTGGCATCGCGGTGCATCAACAGACGACACAGTGGAAAGTCTCCCACAACCACGGTGTCTGAAACCAAACGGGGATCAAGTTCAAACATTTGACATCCTCTAATCCTGTACCCGAAGCGGGCTGCACCGTAAAATAGCGCCTTTTCCTGCAACCTCCAAGATAAAGAATAGAACATGAGAGCCAGCCAGTATCTTATTGCCACACAGAAAGAAACGCCCTCCGACGCCGAGGTCATCAGCCACCAGTTGATGATTCGCGCCGGCATGATCCGGAAACTGGCGGCGGGCCTCTACAACTGGCTGCCCCTGGGCTTAAAAGTCCTGCGCAAGGTAGAAGCCATTGTCCGGGAGGAAATGAACCGTGCCGGCGCTCAGGAGGTGCTGATGCCGGTCACCCAGCCAGCGGAACTGTGGCAGGAATCCGGGCGCTGGGAGCAATACGGTCCGGAGCTGCTGAGAATGCAGGACCGTCACAGCCGCCCTTTTTGCCTGGGCCCCACCCATGAGGAAGTGATCACCGACTTGGTGCGCAACCAGATACGCAGTTACAAGCAGTTGCCGGCCAACTTTTACCAGATTCAAACGAAATTTCGGGATGAAATCCGACCCCGCTTCGGCATTATGCGCGCCCGGGAATTCCTCATGAAAGACGCCTACTCTTTCCACACTGACCAGGCCAGCCTGCAGGAAACGTACAATGTCATGCACAAGGCCTACAGCGCGATCTTTACCCGCCTGGGTCTGGACTTCCGCCCCGTGCTCGCCGATACCGGCAGCATCGGTGGCAGTCATTCCCACGAGTTCCACGTACTGGCCGCTTCAGGAGAAGATGACATCGCCTTCTCCACCGAGAGCGACTACGCTGCCAACGTGGAAATGGCTGAAGCCATCGCCCCCGAGGGCAGCCGTCCCTCTCCGTCTGAAACCATGCAGGAAGTGGCCACACCAGGCCAGCACAGCATTGAACAAGTCAGTGCATTCCTCAATGTACCCGCTGCCAGCGTGGTTAAAACCCTGATTGTGCAGGGCGATGATGAAGACGCACCTCTGGTTGCCCTGGTGGTGCGCGGCGATCACGAACTCAACGACATCAAAGCGGAGAAGTTACACGGTATTGCAGTGCCGCTGACCTTTGCCAGCGAAGAACAGATTCGCGCAAACCTGGGTTGCTCCGTCGGCTCCATAGGTCCTGTGAGCCTGAAAATTCCGGTGGTTGTCGATCACAGTGCCGCCCACCTGGCTGACTTTGTCTGTGGTGCCAACCGGGACGGTATGCACCTGACAGGAGTCAATTGGGAGCGTGACTGCCCGATTGATGATGTCGCTGACATTCGCAACGTGGTACCCGGAGACCCCAGCCCTGATGGCAAGGGTGTGCTGGAAATCAAGCGTGGTATCGAGGTGGGTCATATCTTTCAGTTGGGCACCAAGTACAGCGAAGCGATGAACGCCAAGGTGCTTAACGAGGAGGGCCTGGAGCAGGTCATGATCATGGGCTGTTACGGCATCGGTGTGAGCCGGGTTGTCGCCTCGGCTATTGAACAGAATCACGATGAAAACGGCATCATCTGGCCGGACGCTCTGGCTCCTTTCCAGGTGGCACTGATCCCCATCAACATCCAGAAATCTGAACAGGTTCGCGAAACCTGTGAAAAACTGTATACCCAACTGCAGGAATGCGGTCTGGATGTGCTATTTATGGATGAAGAAAAAGCCCGTTTGGGGGCCATGCTGGCGGATGTTGAACTGGTGGGCATACCCCACCGGGTGGTGATTGGCGATCGCGGCCTCGAAAATGGTGAAGTCGAGTACCGCCACCGTCGTGAAACCGAAAACCGCACGATTCGCCTGGACGATATTATCGACTTCCTGACAAAGACCATCGAATGAGAAAAAAGCTAAGCAAAGGGTTGATTATCGGGTGGCTGACAGCCATCTTGCTGACCCCTTGTGCCGCAATGGCCGAACAGGAAGTCGACCAGCAACTGGTTGCCTTGCTGAAGGCAACCATCGCTGAAGCTGGCAGCTTTGAAGACCGCTTTGATGCCGAGGTCTGGCTGATGGCGAAATCAAGCCAGCTGGAAAAATATATTCCCGACAGCCGCGAGCGGCTGGAACTGCTGCGCAAGATTCACCTGGCAGCAACCCGAGCCGGGCTTTCACCGGAAATTGTACTTGCCGTCATTCAAATAGAAAGCCGTTTTGATCCCTACGCCGTATCGCGTGCCGGAGCACAGGGCCTGATGCAGGTGATGCCGTTCTGGAAGCGGGAGATCGGCCGTGAGGAAGACAACCTCATCCACGTAGATACCAACCTGCGCTACGGCTGCACGATCCTGAAGTACTATCTGGATATGGAAGATGGCGATCTCACCCCGGCACTCGCCCGCTACAATGGCAGCTACGGGAAAACCTGGTATTCAGAACTGGTACTGGTGGCCTGGGATAACTGGCGCTAGGCCAGAAGACAACCTCACCTTTCCCCGCATTGCTTTCTCAGCACGCCAGAAGAAAGGTGAAGGCCATGTAGACCAATAGGTCGGGCGTTATTTCACGCAATAGAAAACAAAAAATGCCAGCATCAGCTGGCATTTTTTGGGTGTAACACGACTGTTAAAGCCTTACGCAATAACGGTTACGTTCTGAGCCTGTGGGCCTTTCTGGCCTTGGGTTACTTCAAAAGAAACCTGTTGGCCTTCAAACAGTGTGCGACGGCCAGTACCGTTGATAGCACTGAAATGCACGAATACATCCTTTCCACCTTCCTGGGCCAGGAAGCCATATCCTTTTTCTTCATTGAACCACTTAACGGTACCGGTAACTAAATCTGACATATGATCCTCGTAAACACTTGATTGCCAACTTGTTGGATTGGCAGTAATAAATACGGACGCATCAGACGCCCGCAATGGCCACTTTAACAGCGGCTGTCCGAAACAAGCAAGTAAAAAATTTAGCTGCCAAAATCAAGCAACTGCAGCCCGGGCAGCCCTAAAGTCGCCTTTCTCAGGGCAATTCGTCGAATTCCGCACCCTCTCTTTCCGGAGGCAGCAGATCCTCACGTTTCATGCCCAGTAGTAACAACATATTGGCTGCCACATAAATAGATGAGTAGGTACCAATGACAACGCCCACAATCAGGGCAATGGAAAAGTTGTGGATCAGCTCTCCGCCAAAGACAAACAGCGCCACCAGCACGAAGATAGTGGTCAACGAGGTAATCAAGGTACGCCCCAGGGTCTGGGTGAGAGATTCGTTGATAACACTGATGAGATCCTCTTCCCTTAACAGGCGGATGTTCTCCCGAATTCTGTCGGCAACCACAATGGTGTCATTCAGGGAATAACCAATCACTGCCAGCACCGCTGCAAGCACGGTCAGATCCACTTCCAGGCCGGTGATAGAGAACAAGCCCAGGGTGATAATCACATCGTGTACCAACGCAGCCACTGCACCCAGCGCGAACTTGTACTGGAAGCGAATCGCCACATACAGCATGACCACAGCCAGTGCCGCCAGCATGCCCAGACCACCATCTTCCCGCAGCTCTTCGCCGACCTGCGGGCCGACGTAGTCCACACGGCGCAACTCCAAATCACCGATATTATTCGGATCAAGCGACTTCATGACCGATTCCGCCAGGCCCTCGTCGGGTTTTCCCTGCATGCGAATTAGCACATCGCTTTCCGAACCGAAATACACAACCACCGGATTTTCAAACCCGCTTTCAGTGAGCTGCTGACGAACCAGGGTCAGGTCAGCCGCCTGGGGGTAACCGACTTCCACCTGAGAGCCCCCGGTGAAATCCAGTCCAAGAACAAGCCCTTTGACTGACAGGGAGACTATGGCGCAGAGCAACAGGGCAATGGAAAAAGCAGCAGCCAGCTTGCGGCCACCCATAAAATTGAGAATGCGTTGGGTTGTCATGGCCAGCTCCTAAATCCAGACTCGTTTGATAGTGCGATCACCATAGAACAGGTTCACCAGCGCGCGGGTACCCAGAATAGCCGTAAACATGGAAGACAGAATACCGATGGACAGCGTCACCGCGAAACCCTGAACCGGACCGGAACCGATGGCATACAGAATCACTGCCACGATCAGCGTAGTCAGGTTGGCATCTAGGATCGAGACAAAGGCCCGATCATAACCGGCATTAATCGCCGACTGCGGCGGCATGCCGTTGGCCAACTCCTCCTTGACTCTCGAAAAGATCAGCACGTTGGCATCCACCGCCATACCGACGGTCAACACAATCCCGGCAATGCCCGGCAGGGTTAAGGTCGCTCCCAGAATAGACATGGCCGCCACCAGAATGATCAGGTTGAAGCCCAGTGCCAGGTTGGCAAAAAGGCCGAACACCTTGTAGTACACCAGCATAAAGCCGAGAACCACCAGCATACCGATGGTGACCGACTTGACACCCAGGGCAATATTTTCAGCACCCAGTGACGGACCGATGGTGCGCTCCTCCACAAAGTACATGGGCGCGGCCAGTGCACCAGCTCGCAGCAACAATGCCAGTTCCGAGGCTTCACGGGGGTTATCTAAGCCGGTAATGCGGAAAGTTACGCCCAGCGCACTGCGAATAGTGGCAAGACTGATAATCTTCTTCTCGACATAACGTTCCGGAATGGCAATCTGCTCGCCATTCTCATCGGTGGTGTAGTCCATCCGGGTTTTGTACTCGATAAATAGTACCCCGAGGCGCCGGCCGATATTCTTGCGAGAGGCACGGTGCATACGCGCACCGCCCTCACTGTCCAGGTTGATATTGACCTGGGGCATACCATTTTCATCAAACGAGGATGTCGCGTTGGAAACATGATCCCCGGTAATCACCACTGTACGCTCCAGGAAGGCATCCTTTGGCCGTGCGTTGGGATCGCGGAATTCAAATTTTTCCCGGTTTGTGATTTTTCCCGGTTCCGCTTCCAATCGAAATTCCAGGTTGGCAGTTTTACCAATGATCCGTTTTGCTTCTGCTGTATCTTGCACACCCGGCAGCTCCACCACTACGCGATTGCGGCCCTGGCGCTGCACAATGGGTTCTGATACACCGAGCTCATTCACCCGGTTGCGCAACGTGGTCAGGTTCTGGTTGAGGGCATAATCCTCAATTTCCCTGACGGCTGCTTCGGACATACTGGAGCGGATCACAAAGAGGCCGCCCTCCTCGCTCAGCTGTCTACCCAGATCCCGAAAGTTTTTGCGCAGGATTTCACTGCCCTGATCACGCTCTGCCTCGGTATCGAACTTGCTAACAATGGTGGCCCCATCTTCCAGCTTGACACTTTCATAGCGCAGCTTTTCTTCACGCATCGCCGCCCGTACCTCACGTACGGCAGTGTCCATGCGTTTGCCGATCGCTTCATCCGTATTCACTTCCAACAGGAAATGAACACCACCACTGAGATCGAGACCCAGTTTCATGGGGCTGGCTCCCAGCGAGGACAGCCAGTCCGGCGTGGTGGCGGCAAGATTTAACGCAACAATGTAATCGGAACCCAACGTGCGCTGGATGACACGCTTGGCAAGCAATTGCTGCTCGCCATCCCGAAGCCGAATAAGTCCGTTTTCACCGCTCACTTCACCACCGAAGTACTCGATACCCTCCTGCTTGAGCGCCGCTTCAACCCGCTCCAACACTGGGCCATCGATCACCGTGCCACTGCTCTGGCCAGAGACCTGCACCGCCGGATCGGGGACGTAAAGATTGGGGAGCGCATAAACAACTCCCAGCGTAATCACAAAGACTATCAGCAGGTATTTCCAAATTGGGTAACGGTTCATATCACGGTTCTTGTGTTGTGTCCCGGTTAATAAAGCGGGCCATTATAGGCTGAATTGAACGGGCTTGCCGAACCCGTCAGAAATAAAAGCTACCCGACGGTATATGGGGACAAGGCAACGTAACTCAAGTCGCCGGGGTGAGGCCCTGTTCCCGGTAAAACTGCTCGGCAAACCCATCGAGGCGCTGTTCCTCAATTGCACGGCGGATACCCGTCATCAGGTTCTGGTAATAACGCAGGTTATGAATGGTGTTGAGCTGTGCGCCGAGAATCTCGCCACACTTTTCCAGATGGTGCAGGTAAGCCCGGCTGAAGTTCTGGCAGGTATAGCAATCACAGTTGACATCAAGCGGGGCCGTATCATGGCGATGAACCGCGTTGCGGATTTTCACCACCCCGCCACTGGTGAACAAATGGCCATTGCGGGCATTGCGGGTGGGCATCACGCAATCAAACATATCAATGCCGCGACGCACCGCCCCGAGAATATCCTGGGGCTTGCCCACCCCCATCAGGTAGCGAGGTTTGTCCGCCGGCATTTTCGGCGGCAGGTGATCGAGGATGCGCAGCATATCTTCCTTGGGCTCTCCCACGGAAAGCCCGCCGATGGCATAGCCATTAAAACCGATGTCTTCCAGACCCGCGAGAGACTCCTCACGCAGAGATTCATACATGCCACCCTGAACAATACCAAACAGTGCCGAAGGGTTGTCGCCATGGGCATCCTTGCTGCGTTTTGCCCAGCGCAGGGACAACTCCATGGAAGCCTTAGCCTGCTCTTCCGTGGCCGGATAGGGTGTGCACTCATCAAAAATCATCACCACATCGGCGCCAAGTTCATGTTGGACACGGATCGATGACTCCGGATCGAGAAACACCGGGCTGCCGTCGATAGGCGAGCGAAAGGAAACCCCTTCCTCGGAAATTTTGCGGATATCTCCGAGACTGAAAACCTGAAAACCACCGGAGTCGGTAAGGATGGGGCCGGGCCACTGCATAAAGTTATGCAGATCTCCGTGCTCCATCACCACCTGAGTACCGGGTCGCAGCATCAGGTGAAAGGTATTGCCGAGAATGATCTGCGCACCGATTTCCCCGATATCTCTGGGTAGCATGCCTTTCACCGTGCCACAGGTGCCAACCGGCATGAAAGCCGGCGTTTCCACCACACCCCGGGGAAATCGCATCCGGCCACGTCGTGCCATGCCATCACTGGCATCCAGCTCAAACGACATGAAACAATCACGACTCATTGCGGTATATCCTCTCGGGCATTGGGGTTACACGTCAGAAACATGGCATCCCCGTAACTGAAAAAACGATAACGCTCAGCGACGGCTTCTTCATAAGCCGACATGATGCGGGAAAACCCCGAAAAAGCACTGACCAGCATCAGCAAAGTTGATTCTGGCAGGTGAAAATTGGTGATCAGCGCATCCACAACCCGGAATTGATAACCGGGGTAAATGAAAATATCGGTTTCTCCATTCATGGGCGCAATCTGCCCTGCTGTCGCAGCACTTTCCAGACAGCGCACGCTGGTGGTACCCACTGCGATCACCCGACCACCCCGGGCACGGGTTTCCACCACCTGCCGACACACTTCATCAGACACATCAATAACTTCCGCGTGCATCTGGTGGTCGAGGATATTATCCACCCTGACTGGCTGAAATGTACCGGCCCCCACATGCAAAGTGACATGGGCGATCATCACACCCAGGCCGCGCAACTGTGCAAGCAGGTCTTCATCAAAGTGCAAACCAGCGGTTGGTGCCGCCACCGCGCCGGACTTTTCTGCATAAACCGTCTGGTAGCGTTCGCGATCCAGCTTGCCATCTGCGCGATCGATGTAGGGAGGCAGTGGCATATGGCCATGGGTTTCCAGAATATCCAGTGCCGAACGGTCGCCCTGGAAACTCAGGCAGAAAAGCTCCCCCTCCCGCCCTGTGACCTCGGCCACAGCATCACCCTCAAAATGGATTTGTGTTCCGGGCTTGGGGGACTTGCTGGCACGCAGGTGTGCCAGGACTCTGCGTTCATCCACCAGGCGCTCGACCAGCATTTCAATTTTTCCACCACTGGCCTTCTGCCCGAAGAGACGCGCAGGAATTACCCGGGTGTTGTTAAACACCATCAGGTCGCCGGGCCTGACCAGTTCTGCAAGGTCGGGAAACTGTCGGTGCGATAGCTCACCGCTCACCCCGTCCAGCACCAGCAAGCGGCTACCGCGGCGCTGAGTTGCAGGCTGGCGCGCTATCAGCTCGTCGGGCAAATGGTAGTGAAAATGGTCGCGGCGCATAGTTTGGGATCGTGGTGCGGTGAAAGGCCGCAAGGGTAAAGGAAATCACATGACAGGGCCAGCAAACCCGCACGTCAGACGTGGGACGTCTATTGATTCTGCAAGGGCCGCTGCTATAATCGCGCCCCTGTGCCAGAGTGGTGAAATTGGTAGACACAGGGGATTCAAAATCCCCCGCCCTTAAAAGCGTGCCGGTTCGAGTCCGGCCTCTGGTACCATCTCTTGTTTCAGCTGGTTAGCCAACAACTTCTGCGAGCTGAGTCCCTCAAAAAGTCGATGCCCCGTGACTGCCGTCGCTTAAAAAAAGCTGCCTGGCAGCCGTCAGCAATTCTTGCGGAATTGCTGCAGTGTCCTGATCAACTTGCCCATACAGTTTTTGGGCCAACCCGCGATCACCGCTCGCATGAAAAATCATGGCTCCGCGCAACAGCCATTCAGGATCACGACTACCAACACTCAAAGCTCGACTGACCACTTGCCCGGCTTTTTCGTAGTGGCCCAGTCGATAGTGGGCCCAAGCGAGCGTCAGATAAGCACCGGCGTCTTGGCGCACCTCCTGAAGATCTCTCTCCGCCAATGTCAATGCCTTGCGATGGCGCTCAAGGCGGTTATGCCCGAGCCGGTCACTCAACCAGAATTCTGCCAGTTCCCGTACATGCCCTATGTCTCCCCGCTTGACGTCACTTTCCATAGTTTGCTCGGCTTTTTTATACAGTGCTTCGGCTTCGCTGAATTCCGCTTTCTGCCGGTAAATATCACCCAAGGCTATCCAATGCCTCGGCCGGGGGTCCTTGGACGCCAGCTCTTGGAGCCGCTGTCGAGCAGACTGCATTTTTCCGCGACGCGCCTGCAGAACGCCCAGCCGCCACGATGCAACCGTCGACCCCTCGCTTTGAGCGACCGCCTGATAAAAGTATCTTTCGGCCTCTGCACTTGACCCCAGCAACAAGCTGAGTTCTCCCAGGCGGGTCAGACACCAATTCCGATAACCAGCACTCACCGCTGAACTCGGATCCTCACAAGCTGACTTTGTCAGCGAAAACGCACGCTGATAATCTCCCCTCGCCTCATAGAGTGAAGCCAGCCTGACCAGCGCATCTTTACCCCCTTCTCGGTTGGCAAGAAACTCATAGGCCATCTCTGCTTCCTGCAAATTACCCAACGAGAGATGAATATCCCCTATCAGAGCCAGCGCAGACGACTCCCCAGGGGATAACCTGACCACCGTGCGGGCATGTTCAAGAGCTTCAGTAAATCGATGCTGCCCAACAAGGGCATAAGCCAGGCCTGTTCTACCCCCGATACTCTCGGGCGCTAAGGCCAACCATTCAGTGAAATAGGTTTCAGATTGTCGATAATCATCATGCCGTTGTGATTGACGCGCTCTATCGAGAAAGAACTTTGCCAGGTGCGAGAGAGTAATGACATTATCTGGACGTTGCTGGTAGCGCTGTTCCCAAAACTGCAGTGTTTTATTGTTTATGTCTGCATTTTGATCAGGCTGTGGGTCATGAAACCCATGTGCCACGGCCTTCGTCGAAATACCCGCCATCAAGATCAAGACAACCTGACACAGGCATATGAACAAGAGGCAGCGGGGGGCACAACGCCTCCCGCTGCTTCCCATCCTCCTCCCACAAAAATGCATGGCTACAATGCTGGCTGGTGAGGGTCTGCCAGATAGGGAAATTGCAGCGCAAATGCCTTGTCATTCGCATCCACACCGTCGCTCACGCCTGCCTGGTTGAAAATGAAGAAAAACAGCGTATCTATCACATCATCTTCCAGGGCGCGTCCATTGGGATAAGTGGTCTGCTGGGCTGGAACCAGTTTGAGCGTATCCGGTACTGCAACAGAGGCTAGTACACCAATGTTGTCGGGACTGGCACCCAGGCCCGTTAAGCTGGCAACAAGTGTACCAGCGAAGTCCTGAGCATCATCTTCCGGATTGCCCGCATTGAATGCATCCTTCTCTGCAAGAGGAACCAACGCTGTATTAACTGCCGGGTTACCCATGCGTTCCGAATGCTTGGTCTGCAACTTGTCGGAGATCGTTCCATCCTCGCGAACTTCAATCATATTGCGATCACGTCGTGTCTCCGCCCAGATTTGCATGGGGGCCTCCATGTCATCTGTCAACAGGGCATAGGGGATTTCCACCACAATGGCCGAAGTATTAAACCCGGCAAAATCATCCACACCTTCAAAACCACCAGAGCCTCCCAAGACTCTTTGGAAACCCACTACATCAAAAAAGAATGGGTCATCCCGAGGGCCGGCAAAAACCTTAACTCCGTCCACCTCGGTCACGAGTGGTGTTTCGGCAGATGGTGCCACTGTCGGCATAGTGACATCTCCGGACACCACACGATCTCCCATGTTCAGGGTAAATGTTTGCGCCCCTTCTGCGGGGTTGCTGAAGGCCAATCGGATGCGTATTTCCTCTTTTGCGTCCCCGGTGGTGTCGATCAGGAACCGGTAGTCTACAAAGGGGGAAAACGTATAGGTAGGCGCTTCGGCCGGGATAGAAAAAGGGTTTACCGTCATCGCCAGTACCAGGTTGTCCGCATTTTCCGGACTGGTGAAGGCATAGAGATCGGCAATATCACCAGCTGCGTCCTCGCGGATCAGTGGTGCTTCACGGTGGTCTGCGGCCCAGGAAAAACTGGCACCCACACCTATTAACAGTATTGATAAGGCTTTAGAAAATTGTTTGTAGTTCATAACATCCCTCCATAGTGTTGTTATTAAGATCCTTGTACTGCAGAACCTAGTGACATTACGGAGGACTGGAGCGAGCAGATCACATCAAGTGAAATCTTTATGAACCATCACAGCGTGATGAATAAAATGCAGCCACCGCATCAAACTTTTTTCAGCGCGGAAAAGATATCGTGGGTAGTCATCGGTGGTGACAGCGGCAACTTTAGCTTGAACAGGGCACCATAAAAATTCTAGGACACGTGGTCGTCCAGGTACTTATTGACCTCAGCCTCTATCATCCCCTTGAGAGCTGACATCAGCAGACCCAGTTTGACGTTCACTTCCAGGTGGGATTCGTCGAAACTGACTTTGGCATCGACGCCGCTGTACTTGTAGTGAACGACATCTCCCTCCCACCGGTAATCACCACCGAACTTGCTCTTCAGTTTTTCACCCAGTTCCTGGGTCATGCTGCGAACATGTTCCCGATCCATTGTGTGGTGACGTGAAATACAAATATGGCTCATTAACTTCTGCCCTTTTATTTATTCATTTATACCCGTCGGCTCACCGCCAACGCATTCAGACGGATGCTAGCCCCGTTTCTCTCGCTGGTAAAGTTCGAGGCAGGCCTCCATAAACTGCAATTGCAGATTTCCCATGTACGGCGCCAGCAGGGTCATGATCTGCAAAATTGCGCTCTGTATAAAGTCATGCTGCCCCAGCTTTCTGTTGCGTAGAACCTGGAACTGAAACCAGTGGGTGAAGAGCAGCATGATGTTATCGGTGAGATGTTTGACCCGCTCGGAGGCCAGGTTAGGATCGGGGATAACGCCTTCCTCCAACAGACCCGTCAGCAGCTGCTCTACCCACCGTGACTGCTGTTCCATCAGGCGCCTGAATCGCGGCTCAATACTTTGATACTTCTGTAGCAGGTCAGAGATATTCCGGAAGAAGAAGCGGTAATTGTAAATATGCTCCAACAATACGTAGAGGTGCAGCCAGTACTCTTCCAGGGAGGATTTTGCCTGTAATCCTTCCTGTAGCAGCGACTCCACGCCCACTTCAAAACGCTGGTAGAGCTCTGTCACCAGCTCGTCCTTGCCCTTGAAGTGGTAGTAAAGATTGCCCGGGCTGATATCCAGCTCGTTGGCGATATCCACCGCAGACAAATTCGACTCGCCTTCGTTGTTAAACAACTCCAGGCTCACCAGCAAAATATGCTCACGTCTTTTCATGCACGATTTCCATCAGATGAAAAAAATTGCATTTTTTGTAGAAACTTCTGTTTTTAGTATGCGTTTTCTAAAAATTTTCAATATTGTGCCTGAAAGTTACAGAGCTAACTGCTCATTACCAACTGCTACCGGAGATACTACTATGGCAGAGATTAAGAATGCTATTGACAAGACCGAAGAGCTCGCTCGCAAGATCTGGCTCGCTGGACTTGGCGCCTATGGTCATGGCCTTAGCAACATTCAGGAAGGCTACGAAAAAATGAACGGCTCAACACGTCGTTACTTCGATGACCTGGTAGAGCGCGGCACCAAAATCGAAGCCGAAGCCAAAACCAAGTTGGACCAGACTGGCGACAAACTGAAAGAAGCCGGTGACAAACTCAAAAGCCAAAGTGAAAAACTGAAGGCCCAGGGCGAAAAACTGAAAATTCAGGGCAAAAACCTGAAAAAAGATGCCGTGAAGGAAAGTATCACGGCCAAAGTTGACGAAATTCGTGGCAAGGTTTCCTCCAAGATCACCATGCCAACCATGCCAACTATGCCTTCCATGCCGTCTTTCGGGAAGGAAGAAAAGCTGACAGAACTGAGCGCCAAACTGGATGAGTTGATCGGCGCGGTAACTGCTCTGGTCGCCAAAGAGGGTGAAGAGAAACCAGCTCCCGCCCCGAAAAAGCCCGCTGCCAAGAAACCCGCAGCGAGCAAAGCAGCCGCTGCCAAGTCAGAGTAAGTTAACGAATAGTCTTACCCCCCTTGCTCGCAAGAGCAACTAGTGCCACAGGCCACTTCCCATAGGCCTGATTTTATAGGCCGCCTGCCAAGGCGGCCTTTTTTTCTGCGTTTTACATTACCCGTGATGCGAATTCTGAAACGACGAAGAGTTTGCTAGACTCCCCCAGCCCAGAAGCTATCGGAATAGAACCTTGAACCCAGAAGAAAACACTGAACTTCCATCTGCCTCCCTGATCAGACGCATGATGGCGATGATTTACGATGCATTCCTGCTGCTGGGCATCACCTTCGCCTACGGTGTCGTCGTGTTCCTGCTGCGCAAGCTATTTGGCGATGATACCCTGCAGGCACCTCACGGCGCGTTGCAGGTTTTCATTCTTCTCGGACTTCTGCTGTGCTGGGCGTTTTTCTATGCCTGGTGCTGGCAACGCAGCGGGCAAACCCTGGGCATGAAATCATGGCGAATACAGTTGCAGGCTGAAGATGGCAGTCGACCCGGCTGGAAAACCTGCTGGCTTCGCTGCCTGTTTGCTCCCCTATCACTGGCAGCATTTGGGATCGGCTACTTCTGGTGCCTCTTTGATAAAAATGGCGACTGCGTGCACGACAAGTGGAGCCATTCCCGAACTCTGCTGTTACCGAAGCCACCGAAAAAGAAAAAAACGTGAAACTGAACCGATTGTCAGGATGCGCGACGCAGTAGCCAGAGGCCTATCAGCGCGCAGATAAGTGCAGGGAAAGCCACAGCTAGGAACGGGTAAAAACCAAACACCACGCTGGCGGGACCCAGCAGATCCTGAGCGGTGCGAAAAACCAGTCCTACCACCACACCGGCAAAAATCCGGTAGCCCATGGTGACCTGACGCAGGGGACCGAAGACAAATGAAATCGCTATCAATACCAGGCTCACTATAGTGAATGGCTGCAGGGCTTTTTTCCAGAAGGCCAGCTGGTATTTGGACGATTCCTGGCCCTGCTCTTCCAGGTAATTGCTGTAGTTGTAGAGACTGTGGATGGCCAGGGACTCCGGCGGAAACACGATCAGGTTCAGCAGTTCCGGCGACAAATTGGTTTCCCACTTACGGGTCACAAACTCCTCGACCTCGGTGCGATCATCAAGAAAATTGGTCACCACCCCACGCTCTTCCACCCAATGCTCACCCTGGAAGGTCGCTCGCTCCGAGAAGCTCGCCTGCAACAGGCGGTGCTCCTCGTTGAAGCGGTAACGGGTGACACCAAACAACACTCCGCCCGGGTAGACTGCATTGAAATGCATGAAGTCATGGCCTTCCTTGTTCCAGAAACCGCTGTCAGTTTCCTGGGCGCTTTCACCCCCCTTTAACAACATGCGACGACTCTCAGCATACTGGTCAGAGTAAGGCACCAGGTATTCACCCATCAGGGCACCCGCCAGTATCAGCCAGAGAATGGGACGGATCACCAGCCAGACAATGCGCATCACCGATACCCCGGCAGCGCGCATGACAACCAGCTCGGAATTATTGGCAAGAACACCGAGACCGATAAGACAGCCGATCAGAGAGGCAATGGGAATATTCTCGTAGATGCGCGACGGCAGGGTCATCGCCACATAAATCATGACCTGATTAAATGTATAGTTGTTGGAGATATCCCCTACACCATCAATCACCGCACCGATTGCATCCAGCGCCACGATCACCAGCAGCACCAGGGAAATGGCCCCCAGCACTGAAGCCGTCACATAGCGGGACAGTCGCTGCATGGGCTGGTAATCACGAAGCAGCTTCTTCATGACCAGCCTCCTTCTTCATCTGTCTGATCCTGGCAATCAACGCTTTTATCTGGTCGCCCAGCTCACTGCGGAAGTAAATCGCTGCGGCGATGGTCGCAAACAACAAATGTACACTCCACAAACCGACGATAGCCGAAACCTTGCCGTCCTCTGCCATACCCCTGGCACCGTTCAACATCACCAGGTACACCACATACAGCAGCACCGCCGGCACGATCCGGGCGAAGCGCCCCTGTCGCGGGTCTGTTTTGCTCAGCGGAATGGCGATCAGACTGACCACCAGCACCAGTATGGGAACGGACAACCGCCATTGCACGGCGGCCTTGTGTGCGGGCTGATCCGAGTCCAGCAGCTCGACGGTGTACATGGTGTCCACCTTGTCACGGCGCCTCTGCTGTGGGGGTTTACCGAGTCGCTGCCCGTATTCCTCAAACCGGGTAATCTGGTAATCCGCCTGCCCGGGATTCCCCTGAATGCGGAAACCTTCTCGTAACACCAGGAAGCTCGCACCCTGTTCTGTGCGGCGATGATGACCACTCTCGGCAATCACCAGCACCAGCTGGCGGCCATCCTCGGCATCGGGGTTGTTTTCGGCAAGGAATACATCGGTCATTTCCCCATCCTTGGTGACTTCCTCGGTGTAGGTCACCGAACGACCGCCCGAGAGAGGGTGGAAATGCCGCGCCATCAGGCCGTCCAGCTCGCCCCGCTCTTTCTGTGCATTCAGTAAGGCTTCGGCTTTGCGTAACCCCGTGGGGCTGACATCAACACTCAGCCAGCCAACCACCATGGCGATAATGACACCGGGAATCATGGTATAAACGATCAGCCTTCTCGGGCTCATACCACAGGCGATCATCACCGTCATTTCGCTCTGCACGTAGAGGCGTCCGTAGGACAGTAATATCCCAAGGAAAAACGCCAGGGGAAGAATCAGCTCAATAAACCCCGGCAGGCGATAGCCGATAATGGCGAGTAAAATGCCGGCATCCAGTTCACCGGCGGCGGCTTGGGCCAAGTACTTCACAAACCGGCCACTGACGATCACCAACAGCAAAACAGCGCAGACACCCAGGGTGGTGGAAAGCAGGTCTCTTGCTAGGTAGCGAAATATCAGCAACGAATTATTCCTGTTATGCTTGGCCGATGTTAACGGGAGTTGTTGTCACAATTATCCAGAATTAGACTCCCGATGTCTCGTACTCTCTGCCACTCTGGAGAACCCATGGAACTGAATGCCCTTACCGGGTCCCTGTCCACCCGCAAAACTGAATGCCTGGCCGTCGCCTTTGGCAAAGACGGTCTCGACAATGCCGAATTGAGTTCGCTGGATAAAGCCAGCGGCGGACTGATTACCCGACTGGTTAAAAAGGGTGATATCAAGCCGACACACAACAATTTTCTGATGATCAGCGAGCCGCCCGGACTGGCCGCTCAACGCCTGCTGATCTACAGCACTGGTAAAGACACACTCAACGAACAATCGTTCCTCGAACTCCTCACGGGGCTCGCTGGCCAGCTGACCAAGTTGCCGATCAAATCCGCTGCGGTCTCTCTGGAAGGTGTCGAGGTTTGCGATCGTGACACTCCCTGGATGGCACAACAGCTTGGCCGCCGTCTGGGTGAAGCCAGCTACCTCTTTAACCCATTCGAATCTGCTGACAAGAAGCCCACCACCCTGAAAAAAGTCTCCCTGCTGCAAACAGCACGCACGGGGCTGGAGGCCAACAAGCGTGCCCTGACCATCGGCACGGCTATCGGCAGCGGCGTTAACCGGGCCAGAGAGCTTGGTGACCTGCCGGGCAATATCTGTACCCCCTCATACCTGGCCACCGAGGCAAAAAACCTGGCTGGCCAATATAACAACATGACCTGCAAGGTGCTCACCGAAAAGCAAATGGAGGATCTGGGTATGGGTTCCCTGCTGTCAGTCACAGCGGGTACCGAACAGCCGGCTAAAATGATCGTACTGGAATACAAGGGTGGCGCCCGCGGCAGCAAACCGGTGGTGCTGGTGGGTAAAGGGGTCACGTTTGACTCAGGCGGCATCAGCCTGAAGCCCGGGGCCGCTATGGATGAAATGAAATACGATATGTGCGGCGCCGCCAGTGTGTTTGGTACCCTATCCGCCGCCGCGGACTGCCAGCTGCCCCTGAATGTTGTCGGCATCATCCCCACGGTAGAAAACATGCCCAGTGGCCGGGCCACAAAACCCGGCGACATCGTCACCAGCATGTCCGGGCAGACCATCGAAATCCTCAATACCGATGCCGAGGGACGCCTCATTCTCTGCGACGCCCTGACCTATGCCGGCCGCTACAAACCTGCCGTGGTGGTCGACATTGCCACGCTGACCGGCGCCTGTGTGATGGCCTTGGGTAGCCACGCCAGCGGTCTGCTCAGTAATGACGACCCACTGGCCGAGCAGCTGGAGACAGCCGGCAAGAACAGTGGCGACCGCGTCTGGCGACTGCCGTTGTGGAAGGAATACGACAAGCAACTGAAAAGCAACTTCGCCGATATGGCCAATATTGGCGGGCGCGAGGCCGGAACCATCACGGCCGCTTGCTTCCTCGGCCGCTTCACCAAAAACTATCGCTGGGCGCACCTGGACATTGCCGGCACTGCCTGGAACAGTGGTGCCAATAAAGGGGCCACCGGTAGGCCGGTACCCCTGCTGATGCAATTTCTGCTGGAACAGGCTGCCCAGTGACCCACGTTAATTTCTACAAGTTGTCGGGGGATTTTGACGCGGCCCTGGTACTCGCCTGTCGCCTTGCGGAGAAAGCTTTCCAGCAGGGCTTGCAGGTATTGCTGCATACCCCAGACGAGGCGACCTCCCGACAACTGGACGAGCTGTTGTGGTCCTTTAAGCCCAGTGCTTTTTTACCCCATGCTGTGGAAGCGACCCCGGTGTCCGATATTGCCATCAGTCACGGCGATGATCCCGGCGAGCACCACGGCATCCTGATCAACCTCGCCGGTGAGGCGCCTGGCTGGTTCTCGCGTTTTGAGAAGACCGTTGAAATCGTCTACGATGAGCAGCAGGTGATTGACAGTAAGCGCGAGCGCTTCCGTTTTTACAAAAGTCGCGGCTACCCGGTGCAGTACCACGACCTGAGCAAGACAGAATAATTGACGTGCTGTCGACACCCACCGCACCGGCCACCAATCATCAGAGGTTCCTGCCTTGACCGACAATACAGGCAAACAGGGCGACACCCAGAAGCACCTGATCGAGGAGCTGGATCAACTGCATTTTTCCCTGCACGATGGCGAGGAACTGCAGCACGACATTCCCTTATTGAACGAACCCCTGCAGCCCGTTGAAGACGACTTCGAACTCGATATTCCCATCCTTACCGACAGCTGCGACGATGACGAGACGACTGCACTGCCTGCCGATTCACTCTTCACCAATACAGCCCTCTTACCCACAGCGGCTGAATACAGCCCGTCAGTCGACGTGGATGACGAAACTCACAATGCTACCGATGAACTGGAAAGCCTGCTGGATGAACTGATCGCCGATCATCTGCCAAAGCTGGAGGAAAAACTTCGCGGCCGCCTGCGGGAAATGATTCAACAGGGTCAGCTGGATCTTCTGGATAACCCTGATCTCAATAACCACGTCGACGAAAGCTGACCTGGTCATTATAATTCCCGCCTTCATCTGTCCCCGCCACAGCGGTGGGGCACACAGCAATTTCCCGGCCCCTACGAGTAGACATGGAAAAGACCTTCAGCCCCCAGGACATTGAAACCAAGTGGTACCAGACTTGGGAAAGCAACGGCTATTTCAAGCCCAGCGGTGACACCTCGGCCGATCCCTACAGCATCATGATCCCACCGCCCAATGTCACCGGCAGCCTGCACATGGGACACGGCTTCCAGGAAGCCATCATGGATGCCCTGATCCGCTACCATCGCATGCTTGGCAACAACACCCTGTGGCAAGTGGGGACCGACCACGCCGGTATCGCCACCCAAATGGTGGTGGAGCGTTTGTTGGACGCCGACGGCACCTCCCGTCACGACCTGGGCCGCGACAAATTTATTGAGAAAGTCTGGGAGTGGAAAGAGGAATCCGGGGGCACCATCACCCGCCAGCTGCGACGCCTGGGGGCCTCGCCGGACTGGTCCCGGGAACGCTTCACCATGGACGACGGCTTCTACAAGGCTGTCCAGGAAGTGTTTATCCGTCTCTATCAGGACGGCCTGATCTACCGCGGCAAACGGTTGGTGAACTGGGATCCAAAACTGCACACCGCCATCTCCGACCTGGAAGTGATTTCCGAGGAGGAAAACGGCTCCCTGTGGCATTTCAAATACCCGCTCACCGATGGCAGCGGCCACCTGGTGGTGGCCACCACCCGCCCGGAAACCATGCTCGGTGACACCGCCGTGGCCGTGAACCCGGCGGATGAACGCTATGCACACCTGGTGGGCAAGACCATCACCCTGCCCCTCACTGACCGCGAAATTCCGATCATTGCCGACGACTATGTGGATATGGAGTTCGGTACCGGCTGCGTGAAAATCACCCCGGCCCACGACTTCAATGACTACGACATGGGTCAGCGCCACAGCCTGCCGATGATCAACATTTTTGACCACAATGCCCATCTCAACAGCCAGGTGCCCGAGGCCTACCGGGGCATGGAGCGTTTCGCGGCTCGCAAACAGATCGTCGCCGATCTGGACGCCGTGGGACTGCTGGAAAAAATCGACGATCACAAACTGAAAGTTCCCCGCGGCGACCGCTCCGGGGTGGTGATCGAGCCCTACCTCACCGACCAGTGGTACGTGAAAACTGCGCCACTGGCAGAGAAGGCCATCGCCGCCGTGGAAGACGGCAGCATCCAGTTCGTGCCCAAACAATACGAGAACATGTATTTCTCCTGGATGCGCGACATTCAGGATTGGTGTATTTCCCGGCAGCTGTGGTGGGGCCACCGTATTCCTGCCTGGTATGACGAAGAAGGCAATGTCTACGTGGGCCGCAGCGAAGAAGAAGTCCGCCAGCACCACGAGCTCGGCGATATAGCCCTGACCCAGGACGAGGATGTGCTGGACACCTGGTTCTCCTCCGGACTGTGGACCTTTGGCACCCTGGGCTGGCCCGACCCCACCGAGTTCCTGAAAACCTTCCACCCCAGCAGCGTGCTGGTGACCGGCTTCGATATCATCTTCTTCTGGGTTGCACGGATGATCATGATGACCCTGTATTTCATGAAGGAAGTGCCGTTCCACACCGTCTACGTCCACGGCCTGGTGCGCGACAGCCAGGGCCAGAAGATGTCCAAGTCGAAGGGCAACGTGCTCGACCCCATCGACCTGATCGACGGCATCGACCTGGAATCCCTGGTGCAGAAACGCACCGCCGGCATGATGGTGCCGCACCTGCGGGAGAAGATCGAGAAGCAGACCCGCAAGGAATTCCCCGACGGCATTTCCCCCTATGGCACCGACGCCCTGCGCTACACCTATTACTCGCTGGCCTCCACCGGCCGCGACATCAACTTCGACGTGGGCCGCATTGAGGGCTTCCGCAACTTCTGCAACAAGATCTGGAATGCCGCCCGCTACGTGCTGATGAACACCGAGGGTCAGGACTGCGGCCAGGACAACAGCAGCGATTACCAGCTGTCACTGGCAGACCGCTGGATTATCAGCCGCCTGCAGCAGGCGGAAAAGACCGTGGCCGAGGCAATCGCCAGCTACCGCTTCGACCTGGCCTCACAGGCGATCTACGAATTCATTTGGAACGAATACTGCGACTGGTACCTGGAGTTGTCCAAGCCGGTGCTGTGGGATGACAACGCCGACCCCGCGTTGAAGAAAGGTACCCGCCGTACCCTGATTCGGGTGCTGGAAACCACCCTGCGCCTGGCCCACCCGCTGATGCCCTTTATCACCGAGGAAATCTGGCAGCAAATCAAAACCCTGGCCGGGGCCGAGGGCGACACCATCATGTTGCAGCTCTACCCCGAGACCGACGACAGCCGTATTGACGATGCCGCCACTGCGGACATCGAATGGCTGAAGAAGGTGATTATCGGCATCCGCAATATCCGCGGCGAGATGAACATCGCCCCAGGCAAACCCCTCCCGGTGTACTTCAAAAACGGCAGAGCCGATGACCAGCGCCGCCTGGAGGGCAACCGCCAGTTCCTGGCAAAGCTGGCCAACCTGGAAGATATTCACTGGCTCAATGCCGGCGACGAAGCCCCCATATCCGCCACCGCCCTGGTGGGGGACATGGAAATCCTGGTGCCCATGGCGGGGCTGATCGACAAGGATGCAGAACTGGCCCGCCTCAACAAAGAGGTGGAAAAACTCAACAAGGAACTGCAACGGGTACAGGGCAAGCTCAGCAACGAAAAATTTATCGGCAAGGCGCCGGCAGAGGTTGTCGCGAAGGAGCGGGAAAAGCTGGCAGAAATGGAAGTGGCTCTGGGCAAAATGCAGCAACAGCAACAGGCCATCTCCGCGCTCTAGAGTTCGTTCTTCCCTACCAAGTCTAGTCCGTGGCCCGATCAGAATGATCGGGCCATTTTTTTATTCCGGCCGCATATGCGGGAACAGCAATACATCCCTGATAGAGGGTGAATCCGTCAACAGCATCACCAGCCGGTCGATGCCGATACCTTCACCGGCCGTAGGGGGCAAGCCATATTCCAGCGCGCGGATATAGTCCGCGTCGTAATGCATGGCTTCGTCATCACCGGCATCCTTCTCCTCCACCTGGGCACGGAAGCGAGCCGCCTGATCTTCGGCATCATTCAGCTCCGAGAAGCCATTGGCAATTTCCCGGCCACCCACAAAGAACTCAAAGCGGTCAGTGACAAACGGGTTGCTGTCGCTGCGGCGCGCCAGTGGCGATACCTCGGTGGGGTATTCAGTGATAAAGGTGGGCTGGTCGAGACGATGCTCCACCGTTTTCTCGAAGATTTCTATCTGCACCTTGCCCAGGCCCCAGCTGTCCTTGAGGGGGATATCCAGGTGTTCGGCAATTTCACGAGCACCTTCTTCGTCCGCCAGGGCTGCTGCAGAAATATCCGGGTTAAAGTGCAGGATGGAATCAAACACTGACAGGCGACGGAATGGCTGTGCAAAATCGTAGCGGGTCTCCTGTAGCACCTCACCCTCAGCATTCTTGATGGTACTGATCACCTCCGTGGTACCCAGTACTTCCAGGGCCATCTTGCGCAGCATATCCTCGGTGAGATCCATCAGGTCGTTATAGTCCGCATAGGCCTGATAGAACTCCAGCATGGTAAATTCAGGGTTGTGCCTAGTAGAGAGTCCCTCGTTGCGGAAGTTGCGGTTGATTTCGTAAACACGCTCAAAGCCACCCACCACCAGGCGTTTCAGATACAGCTCCGGCGCGATGCGCAGGTACATATCAATATCCAGCGCATTGTGAAATGTGATGAACGGCCGAGCGGTGGCGCCGCCAGGAATCACCTGTAGCATTGGCGTCTCCACTTCCATGAATTGTCGGCCGTTGAGGTAGCGACGAATAAAATCGATCACCTGGGAGCGCACCCGGAACAGGTCACGGATTTCCGGGTTGACGATCAAATCCACATAGCGCTGGCGGTAACGCAACTCCTGGTCTGCCAGGCCGTGATATTTATCGGGCAGTGGGCGCAGGGATTTGGTGAGCATCTTGAATTGCTCCATATTGACGTACAGGTCACCCTTGCCGGATTTGTGCAAAGCACCACTGACGCCGACGATATCCCCCAGATCGACGCCCTTGGCAAAAGCGCGGGCCTCCTTGGTGACATACAGCTGGATGGTGCCAGACATATCCTGCAGCACCATAAAGGCACCACGGTTACGGATCACGCGGCCGGCCACGCTGACCTGATACCCCAGCGTCTCCAGTATTTCCTTGCCGTGGTCACCAAAATGCGCCTGCAGTTCAGCCGCCATATGCTCCCGGTTGAAATCATTGGGGAAGGCGCTGCTACCCTCAGCCGCTGACTGCTGGCGAATTTCTGCCAGCTTGGCGCGGCGCTCGGCGATCAGTTTGTTTTCTTCGGCCTGGTCTGTGGTCGGTTTCTGAGTATCAGTCATTATTTCTGCAACTTTTCTGCAACGTAAATGGTTCGGGTCAGCTATAACCCGGCTTTAAGTGAAGCTTCGATAAAACGGTCCAAGTCCCCATCCAGCACCGCCTGGCAGTTACTGGTCTGCACATTGGTACGCAGATCCTTGATGCGCTGATCATCGAGCACATAGGAGCGAATCTGGCTGCCCCAGCCGATATCCGACTTGGTATCTTCCACGGCCTGTGCCGCTTCACTGCGCTTCAGCATTTCCTGTTCATACAGTTTTGCCCGCAGCATTTTCCAACACTTGTCGCGGTTCTGGTGCTGGGAGCGCTCGCTCTGGCACTGCACCACAATACCCGACGGCATGTGAGTCAACCGCACCGCAGAATCCGTCTTGTTAACGTGCTGACCGCCGGCACCGCTGGCACGATAGGTGTCGGTGCGCACGTCAGCCGGGTTGATATCAATTTCAACATTGTCATCAATTTCCGGGGACACAAACACTGAACTGAAGGAGGTATGGCGGCGGTTACCGGAGTCAAACGGCGACTTGCGCACCAGGCGGTGCACACCGGTTTCCGTACGCAACCAACCGAAGGCGTACTCGCCCTCAAAGCGGATGGTGGCACTCTTGATGCCCGCCACTTCACCGGCAGAACACTCTTCCAGCGTCGTTTTGAAACCCTTGTCGTCACCCCAGCGCAGGTACATGCGCAGCAGCATTTCCGCCCAGTCCTGAGCCTCAGTACCCCCGGAACCCGCCTGGATATCCAGGTAGGCATTGTTTTCATCCATCTCGCCGGAGAACATGCGACGAAATTCCAGCGTCTCCAGTTGCGTGGACAATTGTGCAATCTCGGCCTCAATATCGGCTACCGCATCACTGTCATTCTCCTCCACGGCCATATCCAGTAATGTGGAGGCATCGGAAATGCCTTCGTCGAGATTTTCGATGGTCTCAACTACCAGTTCCAGCGACGCGCGTTCCCGCCCCAGTTGCTGTGCTCTTTCCGGATCATCCCAGACACCGGGATCGCCCAGCTCCAGCTCGACTTCTGTCAGGCGATCTTTCTTGTTGGCATAGTCAAAGGTACCCCCTAAGCACGTCGGTGCGCGCCTGAAGGTCTTCGAGGGTATTCCGGATCGGGTTAATTTCCATGAAAAAAAGGCCAAATAGGTGTGGCAAAACAGGGGCGCGATTCTACCGGATTCCAGAGCGGTTCTCTAGGGATCACCCGGGCTTTCCGGCATCCCGGCCCAGACCGATACCCTCTAGGCAAACTGATTCAGTATCCACCCCACCACCAGCACCTGGGGCAGGCACACCAGGGGCAGAAACAGGGCTATCTTCCAGGATTTTGTCAGGTCCCGTACCACCATCACCTCGGTGTAATCCGTTGCCACCCCCGCCATCAGGAACGCAAAACCGTTACCTGGAGCTGCCGCACGGGTCACGATATCTGCGGCAATGGGGGTAGAACCCTCAGAGCAGACCTCGATAATGGTGGCCACCACCAGGGTCAACAGTAGCCCCACCACGGTCGGACCAAACAGGGTCTGGTAGGTATCCATCGGCACAAAGGCGCGAATCGCGGTGGCCAGCACAACACCGAAAAACAGCCAGCGAAACACCATTTTCGATCCCTTCAACCCGTCCCACATCAAGCGGCCAAAACCCCTGGGCGACACCCGGATTGACTTCAGCGCCAATCCCATTTGATGACCAAACCTCGGCGCCGGGCGATCATCACTGGTCATGTGTGGATTGCCCGGGAGTACGCCCCGATCCACCAGGCGATCAAATACCAAACCGGACGCAATCCCGATCAGCATGGAAAGTGCGATAAAGACCAACGTCCACCCCAGGCCGATCAACGCCACCAGAATGATGGTCAGTGACAGGGAGTTCCAGGGACTGGCAATGAGAAATGCCATCAGCTGGCCGAGGCTGGCGCCGCGCTCATAGAGCTTGGCACCCACCATCAGAATGCCGTGACTGCACAGGTCGAGCATCAGCCCGGCAAAGGTTGCCCGGGCAATGCCGCCCACCGTGCCGCCTTTTCCGAGTGCGGACATCACCAGCTCCCGCGGTACCCGGTCCAGCAGGCCGACAAAAAATATCGCAGCCAGCAAGCCCCACCACATCTGATTGATCAGCTCGTAAACCCCCGACGTCATCACCACCAGCCAGTCGGGCAATTCCGGGTGACCGTCTACCAGCCAGAAGAGTAGGTAACAGAACAGGACGATGCTCGCTGACACCCACAACAGATAGTCTGGCCGCTGTTTCTCACTGTGGCACGACCCGCCCTCTCCCTTTTGCTCCGGTGTTGGCCCACAACAGCCGCCGGGCATGGCTGATCTGGATGGCTCACGCTCCGTTTCAGGCTCGGGTTTGTGGTGATGACTGCAATCGCCCATGGTTCACTCCGTATGGTTGGCGAATTAATCAAAAAACTGCCTAACTACTGTGATTAACCGGTCAGAAACCGGCTACTTACTTACCTTCATCATAACCCCATTACCCATCGGTTGAAGGGTTAAGAGCCGTCAGGCTACGGGTTTATCGGCCTGCGTTGAGCGTGGCAGACTCCGCCCCTGCCAGGCCAGGTAAAGGGCCGGTATCACCAGTAGCGTCAGTATCAGTGTCGTTACCATGCCACCGATCATGGGACCAGCGATACGCTGCATCACTTCGGAACCCGTACCATCATCAATCATGATGGGAACCAGGCCGACCACAATGGCGGAAAATGTCATCATGATCGGGCGCACCCGCTGTCGTGCGCCGTCAAACACTGCCTGTTGCAGATGACCGTAATCAAATGCCCCGCCCTCTTCAGCCAGCTGGGTTCTGAGGCGCTGGCAGGACTGATTGATATACACCAGCATCAATACCCCGATCTCCACCGCAACCCCCGCCAGTGCGATAAACCCCACCCCCACAGCGACGGACAGGTCATAACCCAGCCAGTACATCAGCCAGACACCGCCGAGCAACGCAAAGGGTATCGTGCCCATCACCACCAGCACCTCGAACAGGCTGCGGAAATTGAGGTACAGCAATCCCATGATGATCAGCAGGGTCAGTGGCACCACGGTGAGCAGGCGGTCCTTGGCGCGCAGCAGGTATTCGTACTGACCCGACCAGTTGAGCGAGTAACCCGGCGGCAAATCCACCTGATCCCTTACCACCTGTTGGGCCTCAGCCACGTAGGAACCCAGATCGCGACCGCTGATATCCACAAAAGTCCAGCCATTAAGGCGGGCGTTTTCGCTCTTGATCGCAGGGGGGCCATCGGCCACATGGATATTGGCCACATCCGCCAGGGCGATGCGCTGGTTCATACCCGTCACCAACGGCAGCAGGCGCAACTGCTCCACGGAGTCCCGGTAATTTTGCGGGTAGCGCAGATTGACGGGATAGCGCTCCTGCCCTTCCACAGTCTCGGTGACATTCATGCCGCCGATGGCGGTGCGCACCACACCTTGCACATCGTCGATATTGAGTCCGTAGCGGGCCGCCTGCTGGCGGTCGATATCGATCTTGATATAGCGCCCGCCGGCCACCCGCTCGGAATATACTGAAGCGGTGCCCTCCACACCCGGCAGAATCTCTTCCAGCTGTCGGCCGATACGCTCTATTTCCGCCAGGTCCGGTCCGGAAACCTTGACACCCACCGGGGTCTTAATGCCGGTGGCAAGCATGTCGATACGGGTCTTGATTGGCATCACCCAGGCGTTAGTCAGCCCTGGAAAGCGAATCAGGTTATCCAGTTCCTGGCGCAGTGCTTCGGGGGTCAGACCAGGGCGCCACTGATCCCGCGGTTTGAGCTGGACAAAGGTCTCTATCATGGTCAGCGGCGCAGGGTCAGTGGCGGTTTCCGCACGCCCCACCTTGCCAAATACGCTTTCCACCTCCGGCACCGTACGAATCAGTTTGTCGGTCTGTTGTAACAGTTGCCGGGCCTTGCCGATGGAAATACCGGCATAGGTGGTGGGCATGTACATCAGATCGCCTTCATCCAGTGGCGGCATGAACTCGCTACCCAGACGGCTGGCCGGCCAGGCGCCCAGCAACAGCAGGATGACAGCAACGCAGAGAATCACCACCGGACGCTTCAGCACCCAGTGAATGACCGGCCTGTAGAGTGCCGCCAGTGTGCGGTTCAGGGGATTGTGGTGCTCCGGCAGCACCCGACCGCGGATCAGATACCCCATCAGTACCGGCACCAGGGTCACCGATAGACCAGCAGCGGCCGCCATGGCATACGTTTTGGTAAAGGCCAGGGGTGCGAACAGTCGTCCCTCCTGGGCCTCCAGTGTGAAAACCGGCAGGAAACTGAGCGTAATGACCAACAGCGAGAAAAACAGCGGCTTGCCCACTTCCTGACTGGCTTTGCGTACCAACTCCCAGCGATCATCACCTTCCTGTTCCGACTCCAGATGCTTGTGCACGTTTTCGATCATGACAATGGCACCATCCACCATGGCGCCGATCGCAATGGCAATCCCCCCCAGCGACATGATGTTGGCATTAAGACCCTGCTGATGCATCACCGCAAAGGCCGCCAGAATGCCCACCGGCAGACTGAAAATTACCACCAGAGCGGAACGGAAGTGATAGAGAAACAGTGCGCAGATCAACGTTACCGCAATAAACTCCTCGATCAGCTTGTAGTAGAGGTTATCGGTGGCCCGGTCAATGAGTGCCGAGCGGTCGTAGGTGGGCACTATCTCCACCCCATCTGGCAGGCTGGCCTTGAGTGATGCCAGTTTCTCCTTGACCCCGGCGATGGTGAGCTGGGCGCTCTCACCAAAGCGCATCACCACGATTCCGCCCACCACTTCGCCTTCGCCATTCAGGTCCGCCACTCCACGGCGCAATTGTGGCCCCACCGAAATATCTGCCACATCCCCCAGGGTCAGGGGAGTGCCCCGCTCACTGAGACCGAGGGGAATTTTTGCCAGATCATCCACACCCTGCAGGTAACCGCTGGCACGGACCATGTACTCGGCTTCCGCCAACTCCACCACCGATGCTCCCACTTCCTGGTTGGCGTGCTGAATGGCGTTGCGGATATGCGCCAGCGGAATATCATAGGCGCGCAGCTTGTTGGGCTCTACCACCACCTGGTACTGGCGCACCATACCGCCCACGGTGGCAATTTCCGAAACCCCCGGCACGGTTTGCAGTTCATACTTGAGAAACCAGTCCTGCAGGCTGCGCAGTTGTGCCAGGTCATGCTGGCCACTGCGATCCACCAGTGCATAGGCGTAAACCCAGCCCACGCCGGTGGCATCCGGACCGAGCTGGGGGCGCACCCCATCCGGCATATCACCGGCCACCTGACTCAGGTATTCCAGCACCCGGGAGCGGGCCCAGTAGAGATCGGTGCCATCCTCGAAAATCACGTACACGTAGGAATCACCAAAAAAGGAATAGCCGCGAACAGTCACGGCACCCGGCACTGACAGCATTGCCGTAGTCAGGGGGTAGGTCACCTGGTCCTGCACCACCTGTGGGGCCTGGCCTGGGAAACGGGTCTTGATAATGACCTGCACATCGGACAGGTCGGGAATAGCGTCAACCGGGGTATGACGCAGAGAATAAGCCCCGCCGACCACCACCGATGCGGCCAGCAGCAGAACGATGATCGGATTGCGCACCGACCAGTTAATCACCTGATTGATCATGCCCTCGCCCTCAGTGATGGTGCTGATGCGGGTCTTGATGGCTTTCGCCATCCCCGGCCATGCGTGCCATTTCGGCGTCGATATTGGACTCGGAGTCAATCAGGAACTGACCGGATACCACCACCTCGTCACCGTGAGCCAGTCCTTCCAGTATCTCCACCCGGTCGGCGCTTTCCATACCGGTTTTCACCGGCACCGAGCGGTAGGTACCCTCTGCCACACGCGTCACCACCCGGTCATTGGCACTGCCGCGAATGACCGCCTGACGCGGCACCGAGAGTCTTTCCCGACCATCTCCGGCAAGAATTTCCAATTGGGCATACATATTGGGTCGCAACCGCCAGTCATCATTGTCAAAGCGGATACGCAATTGGGTGGTGCGGGTTTGCTGGTCCAATTCCGGGTAAATGTATTCGACCTCGCCGGACCAGACCTCTCCCGGATAGCTGGCCACCGTCATGGTCACGGCCTGCCCCGGTGCCAGCCAGCCAGCCTGGCGCTCAAACACCTCTGCGATCACCCACACACTGTCGAGGCGTCCAATAGCCATCAGCTCCAGTGACGGCGTCACATACATCCCCTCGCGCACTTTTAACCCGGTGAGGATGCCGCTGCGGGGGGATTTAAAAGGCACTACCTGCTCCGCGCGGCCCTTTTTCTCCAGTGCGGCAATATGATCGCTGCCCAGGCCCAGTGAAAAAAGCCGCTGACGGGAGGCGGACACCAGCTGAGTGCTTTTACTGCGCAGTGCCGCCAGGTAGTCTTCCTGGGCATTCACCAGCGCGGGGGAATAGAGGCCAAACAACATATCGCCCTCATTGACCCGGTCGCCGACACTGGATACAGACAACTGCTCCACCCAACCTTCCACACGGGTGTGGACATGGCTGAGCTGCTCCTCATCCAGCTGAATGTAGCCCACGGTGGCTATGAGCTGGGACAGTGGCTCCATGACCGCCTGACCGGTGCGCACACCCAGATTCTGCTCGACGGAAGCGCTGATCTTCACCTCTCCCTCGGGCATGTCGTACACCGGCACCAAATCCATGCCCATTGGCGATTTACCCGGCTGGTCTCGACGGTAATTGGGGTCCATAGGCGCCACCCAGTAGAGTGGTTGTTTTTCACCCTGCGAAGCCTGCCCGGTAACGGCAGGCCCCTCAAAGCCACCCCCAAGCCAGTATCCACCAATGGCCAGAACCAGCATCAGAACTGGCAACAATATCTTTTTCATCTCAGAGCTCCTCCCTACCGGGGGCATGGTCTGGCAGCAGGTAATAGACCTCCGCCAGAGACTGGTAATAGCGCTGCTGGGTCTGCTGGTAATCCAGCTCCAGTTCCAGTCGCACACTGGTGGATTGCATTACGTCAGCGAAATCCGCGGCATCACTGCGGTAGGCCTGCAGAGAGGCTTCCGCCTGTTGCTCACCCAGGGCCAGCAGTTGTTCACGGTAAAGGGACAGGCTGCGCTGCAATTCGCGCACCCGGGTCAACCCGCCGACTAGCGCGGTATTCATTTCCGCCAACAGGTCAGCACGCCCCACCCGCAATGCCTCCAGCCGATGCTTTTCGGCCCGGTACTGGCGATCCTGTCGGTCCGCCGTAAACAGCGGCAAGTCAACGGTGATCGCGGCGGAAAAGAAATCCGGCAAGCGGTCGCCGACCATGTCATCCGCTTCCCGGCGGGCATAACTCAGCTCCACCCCCCAATTAGGCTTGTAGCGCTCACCCGCCAGGTCCAGTTGCGCGGCCTGTTGCCGCACCCGATATTCGCTGGCCTGAAACCTGGGATGCTGTGTGGAAACAGGCCCCGCCATTGGTGCATGCCAGTGGGTCGGCCAGCGGCTGTCCAGCTCGGTGTAGGCGCGATCCCCCAGCCAGCGGGACAACCAGGCGCGTTCTTCGGCAACCTGTTTGTCCGCCGCCAGCAAGCGGTTATCCAACTGCCCCAGCAGCAGTTTGGCGCGCAGATAATCCTGCTGGTGTTTGCGCCCGGCACTGTAGAAGGACAGAGTGACGTCCACCAGCTGCTCGAATACCGGCCGGTAATCCTGCAGCAACTGGCGACTGTGGCTCCAACCCGCGAGATTCAGCCAGTGTTGACGGATCTGCTGGCGCAACCTGAGGGCGGCATCGGCACGCTCTGCCAGCACCTGGTCGGACTGGGCCACCATTTTTTCCTGGCGCAGGGTTCGGGTATCACCGGCTGGAAACTGCTGACGCACCCCCAGCTTCAACTGGGTCATCGGTTCCTGGTCGATATCCCAGGTATCTACCGGCAGGTTGGCACTGGCAAGAATCAACTGCGGATCTGGCAACTGCGCCGCATAGGTCGCCTCTTCCTGCAGGGCAAGGGATTGCTCCGAATAGGCCTGCAAAGACAGGTCCTTCTGCAGGGCGATCTGCTCCGCAGTCTCAAGGGTAAGAGGCTGTGCCGCAGCAACCAGTGGCAGCAACAACAGACAGCATGTCGGATAAATTCGTTTGGTTAACCTGTTCATTGTGTTCTCTCACAGCAAAAAAGTTCGGGCCCGGTGCGGACCAGAAGGGGGAGAAAGAACAGGTTAGTTAATCAAGCCAGACGCAATGTCGCTTGTGTAATGGCGGACCGCTATGAGGAGCGGGAATAAACGCTGGCCCTGTGGGCACGGGAAGAATCACCGCCAGCAGTAATAACAGGCAGCCGACGACAACAAACGAGAACAGGTCCATGAAAGGATAGGATACCGGCAATTGATCTCCCTGCATCGCCTCACAGCAGTGAGCATCAACTGCGCCGCCATCATGATGGCCATGATGCCCGGACATATCCATCTGGTGGTGTCCGGCATGGTCCATCATGCCACCTTGCCCGGCCTGAATCGACATCGCCGGCATCAGGCCACACAACAGCATCCACCCCACTAACAGGGTGGCCAGGATATGGCGGTATTTGATGGCAATGCGTTTCATGGTTCCAATATAAACCCTGCACCCGGTGCAACGTCAACTGCTACGTGCTCTGTCAGTGTAGACCATCACAGTTCATGGTCATCGCCCGCTCACAGCCCCGATAACACCTGCAGCGGCGGCTGCGTCACCGAGCGGCGAGTATAGGCCACCCCCAGACCGGCCACCAGCAAGGCCCCCAGCAACGGTCCTGCCAGCCACAGTTCCCAGTGCAAACCGAAGGGAGCTTCAAACATACGCTGCTGCAGCAGGAACAGCGCCAGTTCCGCGCCACTGGCGGCAAGCAACCCGGCCAGCCCCCCCAGAACACCAAACTCCAGGGACTGAATCGCCAGTATCCGTTTGCCTGTGCTGCCCAGGGTGCGCAACACCGCGCTCTCCTGCAGGCGCTCGGACATGGACAGTTTTACCGCCGCAAGCATCACCAACACGCCACAACCCAGAATCAGTAATGTCATCAGTTCCAGCCCATGGGTCACCTGGGACACCATGGTGCGGATGCGGTCGATCACCATGTCCAGCTCAATCACCAGCACCGTCGGGTACTGACTGAGCAAGTCGTTGACAAAGGGTTTCTGCACCGGGGGCAGGTACAGGCTGGTCATAAAGATGCGCGGGAATTTTTCCAGGTAGCCCTCGGGGAACAGGATATAAAAATTGGGGGTCATGGTGTCCCAGTTGAGGCTGCGGATACTGGTCACCACACCATCAAAGGTCAGGCCACCAACACTGAAGGTGAGCCGACTCCCCAGGGAGACACCGATTTCCTCCGCCAGGTCCTCCTCTATGGAAAGCGGCGCCACGCCGTCGCCATAACGCTCGGCAAAGCCCTTAATCTCCGGCCACCACAGCCCCTCCTCAACGGCATTCCCCTGCGGCAGCTGTTCGGTCCAGCTGAGGTTCAGTTCGCGGCGCAGTGCTTCATTCTGGTCGATGAGCTCCTCCGAGGGTATCTCGCCGTCGATCAGGGTGATGCGCCCACGCACCATCGCATACCAGCCAACCGTGGCCAGGTCGTTGTCCGCCAGCAGTTGCTCTACGCCCGTCAGCTCATAGGGCGCGACATTGACCAGAAAATGATTCGGTGCATCCTCGGCCAGTTGCCAGCGCCATTCCTCCAGCAGTGTGGTGCGGATCATCACCAGTGTCATCAGGATAGCCATGGCACCCGCAAACCCGGCCAGTAGCACCAGGCTCTGAATGCGCCGCCGCCACAGGTTGCTCAGCGCCAGGCGCCAGACACTTCCCACGCGGGCACCCAACCGGTTGAGTTGCCGAAGCAACAACCAGCCCGGCCCCATCACGGTGGCGGCGGTCAGTGCCAGTCCGCAGAGTACCGCCAGCCCCATAGTCAGATTCTGGCTATACCAGAGCAACAGGAGAGCCACCACCACAATGCCAATCAGCAGTCGTTGTGCCACTCCCACCGGATGCAGCGGCACATCCCGGCGCAATACCGCCAGCGGCGACAGTGAAGGCAAATGCCACAATGCCGGCAGGGCAAATCCCAGCAGGCTCAACAGGCCGGTGGCAATCCCGGTAAACCAGGGCCTCCATCCAGGCGTCGGCAGCATCACCGGCAACAGCTCTCTCACCAGCACGATCAGTCCTTCATGGATAATCCAACCCAGCAACAGGCCCAGCAGCGAACCGATTACGCCCAGCAATAACACCTGCTGACCATATAATTGCCGCACCCGGCTGGCGGGCACACCCCAGCTTTTCAGCAACGCCACGGTGGACGTCTGACCCTCCGCAAAGTGCCGGCTGGACAATGCCAGGGCAATCCCCGCCAGAACCACGCCAAGGCTGCCCGCCAGCAACAGAAAACGCCGCCCCTGGGTCAGGGTGTCGGCGAGTCCGGCCTGCGCTTCATCCGGCGATAACAGGCGGTCGTGCACTGCCAACTGCGGTTCCAGCCAGCCCAGATAATCTTTCAATACCGCATCTTCACCGGCCAACAGCAGTCGGTAATTGACCCGGCTACCGGGCTGGATCACTCCGGAAGCCGCGAGATCATTCCAGTTCATCAGCACCCGGGCACCAAACAGCGAAAAGGAACCGCCGCGGTCTGGCTCTTCAACAATTACCCGGCTGGCCCGCAGGCGAACTTCACCCACTTCCAGTGAATCACCAAGGGACATGTTCAGCAGTGGCAGCAAGCGGCTGTCCACCCACACCTCGCCGGGTGCCGGACCATGATCCAGCTGCTGCATATCAGCAATACTGGTCGCAAAGGGTGTGTCTGACAGGGTCAGCAAGCCGCGTAGCGGGTAGTTTGGTTCAACCACTTTGACCGACGCCAGGTGGTTATAGTCGCCGCTGTAAACCATGGACGCAAACAACGCCACGTTGGCAGTTTCCAGCCCGCGCCGCTGTGCCTCGGCCTGCCACTCGGGCGGCATTTCCCGGCTGCTGCGCACCTGTGCATCCGCTGCCAGGAAATGGCTGGATTCTTTCACCAGGGCGCGTTCAACGCGATCGGCTAGCAGGGCGACAGAAGTCACCACCACCACCGCCATCACCAGTGCGCCAAACACCAGTCCCAGCTGGCCACCGCGCCAGCTGCGCCACAACAGCTTAAGGGCCATCATCCGGCTGCGACCATCCCGGCGGCTTCAGTATCCACAATACGGCCCGCCTGCAGCGTGATGCGGCGGTGGCAACGGTTGGCCAGCACCTGCTCGTGGGTCACCAGGACCAGCGTGGTGCCCGCCTCGGCATTGAGCTGGAACAGCAGGTCGTTGATGGCTTCACCAGTAGCAGTATCCAGGTTGCCGGTGGGCTCATCGGCAAACAGTATTTTCGGCTGGCTGGCAAAGGCCCGGGCCACAGCCACCCGCTGCTGCTCACCTCCGGAAAGCTGTCGTGGGTAATGGGTTAACCGCTCCCCGAGGCCAACGCGCTGCAGATATTCCGTGGCGATCGCCAGCGCATTCCCGTCGCCCCGCAGTTCCAGTGGCAGCGCCACGTTTTCCAGCGCCGTCAGGCTGGGCAACAGGTGAAAGGACTGAAACACAAAGCCCACGTAGCGGGCGCGAATGGCCGCACGGCCTTCCTCGTCCATAGCAGTCAGGTCTTCGCCGTTGATCCTCACCTGCCCACTGCTTGGCAAGTCCAGCCCCGCCAGAATGCCCAGCAGGGTGGATTTTCCCGAGCCGGAGGGGCCAACAATGGCCAGTGCCTCGCCATCGTCAACGGCGAGGTTGATGTCATCGAGAATACAAAGGGTTCCCGCAGATGTGGTCACCGTTTTATTGATACTGCTGGCTTCAATCATGAAATACCTCGGTTAGCGTCCTTCTATTTACCCGAAAAAGCCCCGGCGTTTTACCCAAAAAAGGCCCCGGTGTTGTCGATGAGAATGTTGAACTTTTATTTAACGCCACATTGACCAAACAGATAGAAAAGCAACAACCTGCTAGACTGTATGACTTCTCATCCACCATCAAGCTCTTCTCCCATGCTGCGTTCATTACTGCCCATTCTCTGCTTGCTGTTCAGTCTTCCCGGTTTCAGTGCCACCCTGTTGGTGCTGGGTGACAGCATCAGCGCCGGCTACGGTGTCGACCGCGGCAAGGGCTGGGTGGAACTCATGCAACAACAACTGCGCAATGAGCACCATGTGGTCAATGCCAGTATCAGCGGCGACACCACCGGCGGCGGCCTGTCCAGACTCGATACCCTGATAGAGGAACACGCGCCGGATTTTGTGCTGATCGAACTGGGGGGCAATGATGGTCTGCGCGGTTATCCCATCCATCGCATTAAGGAAAACCTGCGCGCCATGATCAACCTCACCCGTCAGGCCGACAGCCAACCAATTCTGTTCGGCATGCGGATTCCACCCAACTACGGCAAACGCTACAGCGACCAGTTCTCCAACGCCTATTCCGACATCGCCGAAGAGGAAAATGTCCCGCTGCTGCCGTTTCTATTCGAGGATATTGCGGGCAACCCTGACCTCATGCTGGATGACGGCATTCATCCCAGCGAAAAGGCGCAACCATTGATTGCCGAACGCACTCTTAAACTGCTCACTCCGCTGCTCAACGGCGAAGATTACTGATCGCTGCTGGCTGACCCCATTCTCTGATAGAATCCGCGGCCTTCTCCACTTGCACAAAAACCGGGTGCCATGAGCCTGATCCGCATTGACGATATTTCCATCGAGTTTGGCGATGTGCCGTTGCTGACCCATGCCAGTCTTACGGTGGAATCAGGTGAGCGGATCTGCCTGATCGGCCGCAATGGCGCCGGCAAGTCCACCCTGCTGAAAATCATTAACCGGCAGATCAAACCGGACCACGGTGAACTGCACTATCGCCAGCACCTGCGCATCAGCCAGCTGGAGCAGAACCTGCCCGGAGGCCTTGAGCGCAATGTCGCCGATGTGGTGAAAGAGGGGCTCGCCGAGCAACAGGCGCTGATTGACCAGTTCCACCAGCAGTCAGGCCAGACACTGGACAAGGCCGGCATGAAAGCCCTGGAAGACCTGCAGGCGGCCATCGACGCGGGCGGTGGCTGGCAGGTCGACAAGCAGGTAGAAACCATCATCAGCCAATTGGAACTGCCCGCCCACAAAACCCTGGCGGAACTGTCCGGCGGCTGGCGCAGAAGGGTCGCACTGGGCAAGGCATTAGTTTCCAACCCGGACGTGCTGTTGCTGGACGAGCCCACCAACCATTTGGATATCAGCACCATCGAGTGGCTGGAACACCGGGTGCGGGGCTACCAGGGCGCAGTTATCTTCATCACCCACGACCGCAACTTTCTGCAGCGCCTGGCCACCCGCATTGTCGAGATCGACCGCGGCCACCTGGTGAGCTGGCCCGGCAACTATCAGAACTACCTGCGCCTCAAGGAACAGGCCATTGAGGAAGAGGAAACCCGCAACGCCCTGTTCGACAAGAAGCTGGCAGAAGAGGAAACCTGGATACGCCAGGGCATCAAGGCCCGCCGCACCCGCAATGAGGGCCGTGTCCGCGCCCTGGAAGCCATGCGCGACCAGCGCGAGCAACGCATCAAGCGTCAGGGCAAGGCAAAAATCAGTGTCGAAACCGCCGAAAACTCTGGCCGCAAGGTTATCGAGGCGCGCAGCCTGTGCCACAGCTACGGCGGCCAGCAACTGATCAACAACTTCAAAATCAAGATCATGCGCGGCGACCGCATCGGCCTGATCGGCAATAACGGGGTGGGCAAATCCACCCTGCTGAAAATCCTGCTCGGCCAGATCGAACCGGACCAGGGCTCAGTCAAACTCGGCACCAATCTGGAAGTCGGCTATTTCGACCAGATCCGCCGGGAGTTGGATACCACCAAGACCATCGCCGAGAATGTGGGCGACGGCAAGGAATACATAAAAATCAACGGCAAGGACCGGCACATTATCGGCTACCTGAGAAATTTCCTGTTCTCGCCGAAACGCGCCATGACCCCGGTCAGCGCTTTGTCCGGCGGTGAGTGCAACCGGGTACTGTTAGCCAAGCTGTTCACCCGCCCCACCAACCTGCTGGTGCTCGACGAACCCACCAACGACCTCGATGTGGAAATGCTCGAAGTTCTCGAAGAACAACTGGTGGAATACCAGGGCACCCTGATTATCGTCAGCCACGACCGGGAATTTCTCGACAACGTGGTCACCAGCGTTCTGGTGTTTGAGGAAGACGGCAGGATTGAGGAATACGTCGGCGGCTACAGTGACTGGGTGAAACGCGGCAAACACCTGAAAATTGCCGATACCATCGACCACCCTTCCGGCCACATGGTGGACCACGACACCACCAGCGAAGCCAAAAAGAAACCCTCGGGTAAACTCAGCTACAAACTGCAGCGGGAACTGGACCTGTTGCCCGAACTGATCGACCGGCTGGAAACAGACATCGCCGCACTGGAAGAACAGACAGCGGACCCGGATTTCTTCAACCGCCCCTATACCGATACCCAGCCGGTGCTCGACGAACTGGGCAAAAAACAGATGGAACTGGACCAGGCCGCCGAGCGCTGGGTGGAACTGGAAGAAATGAAAGGCTGACGCCGCCGCCAGTGACTCCAGTTAAAAAATTATTAATTTTTTAACTGGTTCACAAAACTATATTAATAAATGTAATTATCTGAAATTCTTATAATTACTATTCCCAAAAGTCATGTTTTTTAGCAATAAAAACGGCTTTTTTAGATAGTCCTTTCTAAAAAATTTCCCCATTCTTTAAACCGTGCTAAGGCAAAAATGCATTAGCCATAGCGTTCTTTAACGACGGATTTATCGACAACTGTTGTGTTGACAACTGAGAGCCCCGCGCCAACTGAGGGGTTGTGCACCGCGAGTGCCACGACCACCCGTTCCCTCCCCCACAGTTTCAGCGCGTGCAGGCCAGGGCAGTGACGGATTATCTGCGAGGTATTGCCATGTCAAAACTAATGAACAACTTGATAACCACGGGCATGACGGTGGAAGTCATGGACCCCAAACACCCCAACTCCGAGCACCAGGCCTCGTTTATGGGCAAGGTCTACCAATGTGGCCAACAGCACGTGCTCGTCAGGGATGCCGAGAACCATACCTACGATGTGTTTCTCGATGAAATCCTGTGCGTGATGAATTACGAGAGCAGCGTTTCCAGCTATTGCCTGCGGGTTGGCGACAACGGCTATGACGTCGTGTGTATCCTGCCCACCGGCATGGTCGAAACGCTGGCCACGGGGCTGGATAACGTCACAGCAACCCATGTGATTGAACTGTTATCCCAACCCCCAGTGAAACAGCGGGTTGCAGCCTGACGATGACGCGACGCAATGGCACCGTATTTCCCATTCGGACAGCCATTGCGGAGCCTCAACCCACGAATTACCCCCTTTTCCACACGTTTATCCGCACTTTATGCCTTTTAATTTTTGCCGATATTACTAGTGAAGGCATTACACACACACTGTGAGGTATCGCCATGACAAAGCAACTGCACCATATGATCACCAGGGGGACGCGTGTCGAAGTCACCGAACCGCTACACCCCCAATCGAAGCACTCGGGTTCGTTCCTGGGAGAAGTCTGTTACTGCCACCAGGACCACGTGCTCGTCAAAGACAGTGAAGACCACACCTTCGACGTGTTTCTCGATGAAATCCTGTGCCTGAGGAGTTTCGAAGGCAACGATCCCTGCTACTGCCTGCGACTGGCCGAACACGGCTACGACGTGGTGATCGTACAGTCCACCGGCATGGTGGAAACACTGGGCGCCTCCATGGATAAAGCCATGGCTACCCATATCCTCGATATGCTGAGCCAGCCCGCAGAAGTTCTCTGGGTTGCGGCCTGATTCAATTCACCCCCACGGCATCTTCTAATTGAATTCCCGGGTTGCACCGGGGAGGACATAGGTCGCCACAAAACGCCTCAGAATTTCCTGTGCAAACGGGGTGGGCTTCCTGCTCACTGCCGCCACCAGTTGCTCTGCTTCGTGGGGCTGAAAGTATCCGTGGTGTTTATAGGCATCAATCCGCAGGATGAATTCCGCGGCATCCCCCTCGGGGTGGAATTGCGTGGCATAAACATTTTCCCCGATCCGGAACATCTGAACCGGGCACGCCTGACCGGTCATCAGCAGCGCGGCCCCTGCCGGGGTCTCGTCACAGGCTTCCTTGTGGCCGAGCAGCACGTCAATGCTGCGGGGGAATCCCGCCAGCAACTTGTCGGCTTTGCCCTGGGGCGTAATCTCCAGCTCTACACACCCCACCGCCTCGCCGTAACGGGTGGAAATACCGGCACCGAGATAATGACCCAGCAGGCCATTGCCGGAGCAGGCCCCGAGAAAGGGAAAATCAAGCGAAATCACCTGTTGCAACAATTCCCGAAAACCCGCTTCCACTGTTAACTGCTCGGCGGACTTTTTCTCCAGCGGCGTACTGATATCGAAAGGGCTGCCACCCACCAGAATTGCCGAGTAATTATCCAGTTGCAGGTCAGCGGGAATGCCATGGTGCTCAATGCGCATTCTTTCCGTCATGGATGCCGGCAGCTGCCCGTATTTCAGAAAACAGGCGTATTCACTGTCGGCGATTCTGTCTTCAGGGCGCAGCTGCAGCACCAGCAGGGGTTTGTTCTCGGTCATGGTTACAGGATGCCCAGTAGACAATCGGGATATATTCCGAGTATACGGCACCCGGAACCAGGGGCGACCTGGGTCAGATCAATTAGAGCAGGCTGATAGCGGCTCGCAGTTCGGCAGACAGTGCCGATAGTTCGGCACTCATCACATCCAGCACGTCGGAAAGCACCTCGTAAACATACTCCGGCCTCAGTTTACCGAGTAAATCCCTGGCCTTGTCCTCGTCCAGCGTCGAGGAAGCGAGATAAACCAGCAGCACCGAATACAGCAACAGCAGGCGTTCGGCCCGGTGACCCGGCTCACCCAGTTGAATCGTGTGCTGGCGGGCGTCGTTAAGCTTGCTGTAGACGGTATCCAGATGCCGGAGCTCTTCCGTTCCCGGCTCCCTGTCCAGCAGGAACAGGTAGCCGCTGGTCTCCAGAAATACCGACAACTCATCCAGGCAGGCGATGAGACCCGCCGCCCGCTCGCTGAGCAGCACTTTGGCAGTCAGGCGTTGGCTGACTTTGGCGGCACGGGCCGACTGGTAGGCGGCAACAGCTGCAAACACTGTGGCCAGGGTGGCGCACAGCGGCAGCAGAATATGGGAGATCGCCGGGGGAACATCCTCCTGAAAATTGAGAATCACCAGCACGCACAGGGCAATGGTCACAGGCACCGCAAAACAGATGGCGGCAAAAAAGGCGACCCTGAAAGCCAGAGATAATTTCATAATGGATGCGGAAACCCCATGCCACGATGAACCTACCTTCAGTCTAGTCAATGGACGTCAGCATGGATGCGGTTTGCGTCAGGCGCTTTCTTGCTGCACAGGGTCTATGGGTAATTATTTGCCCTGAAACAGTTTGCGGCTGGGGGGCGATGCCCAATCCAGAAACTCGATATCTTCCACATAATTGGGCCGCGAATTGAACTCCATCACCGCCCTTAGACCATCCGTGTAATAGTGATCATTGGTCAGGTTCTGCCCCGGATTATCCGGGGTACGCTCCCCCACCCCGCCAACAAATCCGATGCGCGACACCCCTTGGGAAAAAATCATGTCCTCGATAAACGCGGTGCGGGTTTCGTCGATATCCGCATCAATTTTATGGGTGGTAAACGTGGGGGTATGGGTAGTGAAACGCACACCGATATCACGGCTGATCTGCCCGATCCAGACCTCCTTGCCGCGGAACGTGTAATCCGTGAGCCAGAGCCGCATATGATTGCGCTGATGGATGGTGCCTCGTGCTTTCTGCAAGGCAATATCCTGCTTGCGCCCCTCATAAAACAGGGAGCTGACCGGGGAATACCGGTAGTGTTTGCCAAACAGAAAGGAATTGATGGTTTTCCAGATGGAACCCAGGTAGTTGTCCTCGGCATAGTGCCAGCCGCGCCGCACAAACGGCGGGAACAGCTCACTGCTGTCACCGATAATCACCAGGTTGAGAGGATCGCCCTGTTTGCTGCCGTCCTTGCTGGTGGTGCAACAGGGCATTTCCCGCAACACGTCTCTGAGCTCCTGCTCTGTCAGGTCGTTGGCGGCGGTCTTTGGGTGCTCCGCTTCAATCTCTTTCAGCGACGCCGCCCGCACACCGGTGAGTTCGAAATAAAAGTCAAAAAATTTGGTTTCCCCTTTACTGATCAGGTCAATATCCACCTCTTTTTCATCTTCATCCAGATTCACAAAAATAAAACCGGAGTGGGTCGACTGCTGGGGAATGGGGTTGTGAAAACTCACCTGCTCGAAATAGTTTTCCACCTTTTCGTTGTAACCGCGCTGCAGCCAGATTTTCTGACTGTAAGCCACTTCGTGGGGTGAAAAATAATCGGGATCAATGGCGGAACTCACCAGCCAGTAGGGGTGGTCGTCTTTGTTCTCGATCTTCACCCACACCGGCTGAATGGATTTGAGACTCAGGTCGAGGCCAAACAGCTCTGTGGTTTCCGCATGGTTCAGCACCGAGGTAGTGACGGTGACATTATCCTGGGTTTTGGTTTGTGCCCGCTCCAGAAAACTTTGCAGCTCAGGATTGGGCTTGAATGACACGCAGCCGGTCATCAGCACCAGGCACAGGGATAACGTCAGCCCATGCGACACGGTTCTTGCAGGCATCAGGCTATTTCCTTTCAACGGCCAATCCATCAATTATTTTCACTCCCGACATCACAACTGCAGACTATACACAATTACCCCGGGCCTTTTACCCATTGCCGCAGCTTATACCCTGCACCGGCGTAGCCCCTCAGGTTTTCATTGTCCGGGTAGAGCCTTCATGCTAATTTCAGAACGGTATCAGCAACCACAGGAACGTGGCTGGCCGACAAATGTCTGCCAAAAACCAATGATAAAGCAATGACTTATAACGCTCTTTGCCTGATAAAACGAAGCCTTGTTTTCCTTTGCCTTATCCCGGTGATGCTGTTTGCCGATGACGGAAAAATCACGGAATTCGAACTCAACCAGAAAATGATGTCCTTCAGTGACAATTACCAGGAAAGCATCAGCGAAACCATAGACAGCATCATCGCCACAGATCTCACCCCCGCCGCTCGGCTGCTTTACCAAACCATCAAGGTTTTCTACACCCACTCCGCGATCAGCATCGCCACCGAGTCAGAGTCTATTCACCAGTTACTGGACATGATGGTGATGGTCAGGCTTCAACGCCTGGTGTGGCTGAAGGGCGGCCACCCCGAACATTCCACCCCTGCACACGCGGCGTTGATGACCAAACAGCTGAAAAAGCTCGAAGAGCAGTTGCACAAAACCGCAAACACCGTGTTTACCGACGACGACATCAACCGGGTGATGTCACTGACTGAAACCTGGAAAAAGGAAAACCCGGACCGGGAATACGTCGCTTTTGTGCGCTTCCTGAATTTTGGCAACTCGGAAGAAAAAGCGCAGATCGAAAAAATACTCGCACGTGGCGGGCTGTTTTCGTCCATTTCAGAAGCCAACAGGGAAATTGAGGAAACCCGGCACGCGATAGATCGTGGCATGTTCCTGATCAACCGCATGCCTATCCTCATGGAATGGCAGGCAGAGCTGTTTCTCTACCGGGTGTTTGAGACCAGCGAGGCCAGTCAGATCCTTGAGCTGGAAGCAGCCTTGCAGCGTTCAGTGGATCAATTTACACAGGAAGTCAGCCAACTGCCGAATGCGCTGCAATCGATTCTGAGCGACAACACCCAGCCTCTTGCCCAGATCACCAGTGACTTGGCTAAAGCCTCGGAAAACCTGCGAGCCATCTCACATGAGCTGTCACCACTTTTTGCAGAAAGCAGCAGTGGGGAGGACGGCGTTGACATTAAACAAATTGAGCTGCTGTTTGATGATGCCCTGGCCACCTCTCGTGAGATGGTGAAATTTACGGAGAACCTGAATCAATTGAGCTACAACGAAGATGCGGCCAATCACCTGTCCGGCCTGATCACCGTCAAACTCGAACATGCCGACACAATGCTCAAGGAACAGATCAATGATTTTGATAACCGGCTGACCGCGCACCGTGAATTTATTTTTAACAGCCTGCTTATGCTGATTCTTATCGTGTGTATTGCATTCCCAGTCGTATTTTTCACGGTGTTTTTATTGGTGAGGCGCCACCTCATCAAATATGAAAAGGCGTTGAACGAGTAACTATTTCTACTGGCTAAGGGCTTTTTATCGGCTCAAGGCTCTTTATCGGCTCAGGGCTATTGTTACCGGCTTAGTGCTTTCATCGCGTTGATCAATACGCTGGGCTTATGGATAGAATCATAAACCGGCAACACCTCTTTACCGGTTTCAAACAGTCCATACACGGCGGTCTGCGCGCAGCGCACGGAGTATTCCACGGTAAACACGCAATCCTTCGGCACTTCGGCAAACTGCCCGAGGAAGGCAAAGTTGGTAGCGCCCTGCGGCAACACCTCCGGGCGGTCACCCTGGGCGCGCGGCATAAACAGGCTGTCGATAAAAGGCATGGCGACCGGAATACAGTTCACTTTGCCCGCAGTCACAATCGGCTTCATCAGCTCCTGAACCTTGAGCTGATACCACAGCTCTTCCAGTATTTCCTCGCCATTGCACTCCGACATTTTTTTCTTCACGTAATCGCCTTCGTTGTCGGGGTACAGGGCATAGCCCCAGAACACTTTCACGTTCTTGGGCTGGTTGGGGAAATGCGGTTGGCGGGCAATGACAATGGACATCAGCCAGCTGGAATCGGTCATGGTCACCAGGCCGCCGGTGCCACTTAAATTGCCGGAGAACTCTTCCATGTAATCGTGGAAGCTGTCGTCCTTGATGGTGGCGGTGAAGGAATACCACTTCTGCAAATCGATATTGTCACTGAACACCCCGGGGTTACCGAACGCCTTGTCCTTGCTGGCGATTTTTTCCCACAGCGTCCACGCCCCCGAGGATGCCTTGTCTTTCAGTACCGGCGCCTTTGTCCACGAACCATAGTCGCTGCTCTCGGTGATGGAGCCGTTGGTGATAAACACGTAATCGCGTTCACCGAGATCAATCTTTTCCTCGCTGCCTGTTTGATTGATGGTGTGAATTGCCGTCGCAGTTCTCGCCTCGGCAGACAGATCAAAATCGATATCGACAACCTGCGTCCGGGTGTGGAAGTGAACACCGAAGCCCTCCAGGTAACGCATCAATGGCACAACCACCGAGTGGTACTGGTTGTATTTGGTGCGCATCACGCCACCCAGCCGGGGCATGCCGTCCAGCAGGTGGATAAAGCGTTTCATGTAGCGGCGCATCTCCGCCACGCTGCTCCACTGCTGGAAGGCAAACATCGATGTCCAGAGATACCAGTAATTGCTGGTGAAGAACTCGTCCCCGAACCAGTCCTGTATGCGAATGTTGTCCAGGGATTTCTCGGAGGAGAACATCAGCTTCAATAAGTCCGCCTGGTCGGCTAACGACAGGCCGAAGGACGAGACATCCATCCTTTCACCAGCTTTCAGCAACCGCGCCTGGGCGTGGGAGACATAGCGGGCGTTGAATTCAAACGACTCGTCTTTGACGGAGACACTGGGGTCATCGTAGGAAGGGATATTGGAGAGCAGGTCCCAGTAGCAGACATAGTGCTCTTCGTGCATTCTGCCGCCACGGATGATGAAGCCGTTTTCCGCATCACCGGCGCCGTCCAGTGCACCGCCCGGAATCTCATCCTGCTCCAGGATATGGATGTTGCCACCTGGCACCCCGGCATCCTTGATCAGATACACGGCACTGGCCAGAGAGGCGATACCGCTGCCAACAAGGTAGACCCTGGAATCTTTTGGGTTGTTGTTCTTTGCTTGATGCATCGCTTTACTCTGCATGGCGTCGTTGCCTACGAACAACAATTGCCTGTTTTGCTCACAAGGTCAATTCGGCAAGCAAATAATACGTTAGGTTTTTATCCAGATAATTTTTTTCAGAAGGGAAGAGAAGCTTGGCACCGAAATGTTGGCAACTAGCCTCATGAGGACTTCCCCAGTATGCATGCACTGATGAGATGTGGTTTTTTATACCCAGATGCAGCAAGATAGGGGATTACTTACAACCTCAACTTATAGAGCGAATTGGATTGTGACGAATAAGAAAGGATTCTTTGCATACAGTGCGTCGCCAAAAGAAATTGGCATCAGCACTAGAGAAGCTATAAATCACCTTGAGGCAACCTGCTCCAACTTAGAGATCAACTCTTGGGAGGTTATGGATGTTGCCGGACAATTAATCGCAACCGAAGTCTTATCATCGATTGATAAAAATGACTTTTTTATTGCGGATATTTCATGCCTTAATTTCAATGTCACATATGAAATTGGCTACGCCATAGGCAAAAGAAAGCCAATCCTTTTAGTCAAAAATGGCGGACTAAACGAGGGGTCGCCAACTATCACTGAGGTCGGAATTTTCGACACCATCGGCTACGAGACATACCAAAACTCTACCGAGCTAGCCAAGTTGATTTCCAACAATGTTGGCAAATTAACACCTATAAATATCCCCGCTAAACTAAACAAAAAACTCCCAGTTTACTTACTAGAACCTGAATTCAAGTCTGACTGGGCAACCAGAATCGTCGCACGAATCAAGAAGTCTAAATACTTCTTTAGAAGCTTTGATCCAAATGAACAACCTAGGCTTTCTACTCCAGATGCTATAGATCAGGTTTCACAATCTATTGGCGTTGTTGTTCCTTTACTCTCATCCAGAGTCAAAAATTACAATATTCATAATATGAGAGGAGCATTCATTGCAGGGTTAGCAGATGGAATGGGGAAAGTACTTTGCTTACTCCAAGATGGCGAAGGAGACCCCATCCCGATCGACTTCCGTGATTTTGTCGAGATCACCATTCACCCCAACGATATCAATGACATCATCGCTGATTTTGCAGGCAATATTGCAGAAGTTTTTCAATCAGATGAAAAGATTGAAGTACCAACACCAATTTCATTCTTAAAAAAACTTGATCTTGGCTCGTCATCAGCTGAGAACGAGATGAGGACTCTCCAGAGATACTACCTTCGAACAGATCAATTTTTGAAATCGATAAGAGGTGAGGCACACCTTATTGTAGGAAGGAAAGGATCAGGAAAATCTGCAATCTTTCTACAAGTCAGAGACCGAGAAAGAAACAAAGCTAAAAATATTGTCCTTGATTTAAAACCTGAAGGTTACAAGCTCATCAAGTTCAAGGAACTTATTCTAAATTTTCTACAAGAAGGGACTTTTCAGCACACTGTAATGGCCTTCTGGGAGTATGTACTGCTATTAGAAATTTGCTACAAGATCCTTGAAAAGGATCGTGAGCAACACATGCATGACCATAATCTGTACGAAGCATATCGAAAACTTTCAGATACATATCATACTGAGGGATATATAACCGAAGGTGATTTTTCTGAACGCATGTCCGCGTTAATGGAAAGAATTACAACCGAGTTCAATGCGAGATATCCAGACACTTCAAAGATCAATCTTTCAGTACCAGAGCTCACACAACTTCTTTACATGCACGATGTAAAAATATTACTAGCTCAGGTAACAGAATACCTTCAGCTCAAGGATACCCTTTGGCTTCTTTTCGACAATATCGACAAAGGCTGGCCAACCTCTGGATTAACCCATGAAGATTTATTAATTATTAGAGCATTAGTAGATGCCACACGAAAACTTGAACGAGATTTCGACAGAAGAGGTTGCGAAGTTAATACCCTAATCTTTCTAAGAAATGATGTATACGAACTCCTAGTCAAGGAAACCTCGGATCGGGGAAAAGAAGCTAATGTTTTACTCGACTGGACAGATGGCGAGCTATTAAAAGAACTAGTACGACTAAGGCTTATCACCAACGGCTTATCTGAAAAACTCACATTTTCAGCCATTTGGCCGCAAATATGCGTCAGTCATTACAAAGGCGAAGAATCATTTCAGTTTCTGGTTGACCGGTCACTTATGCGCCCAAGATTTCTACTAAATCTTATCAACCAGTGTAAAAGTTTTGCCGTCAATCTGAATCATGAATACATAGAAACAGAAGACATAACCAAGGGATTGTCATCCTACTCAACCGATTTACTTGTTGACATAGGCTACGAAATAAGAGACCTAGCGCCTGAAGCTGAAGATTCTTTATATGCATTCATTGGCTCACCACCCAGCCTAAGCAAAGAGTCAGTTCAACAACTATTACTTGAATTTGGAATAAGTGATGACACCGTTGATAAAGTTTTTGAATTGCTACTTTGGTACGGATTTCTCGGACTGCGAGCCAATTCAGGCGACATAAAATACATCTACGATCTTAACTACAACATGCAGCTCATACATGGGATTCTAAAAAAATATAGAGAAACGACGGTCTTTATTATAAATCCAGCATTTTGGCCGGCATTAATGATAAATGATGACTCTGGACAACTGGAGTTTATGGTATAAAACCGTTCATTCACCCTCTACATTAAGAGCTTATTCCTATTGCTGCAATGTGATACAAAGTTGATGTATTTCCGTTAACAGTAACGATAATTACAACTTGCCTGAGCCATTTTTTCGAAGTTGTCCCCGTATTAATATGTGATCAAACAGACCCTTATAATTCATCCCCTTACAACAGCCAAAACGAATTATCTAAAGCCATTCCTAATTAGCCATCCGGTTTATCAATACTCTCAATCATCAACTGCACCGACTCCCTACCCTGCCACAGGTTGATATCCAGCTTGTAGACCAGATTGACCTTCTCGGCCGCAGGGTTGGGCCACTGCTCCGTGTCCACATTAAAGGCGATGGCATCGATCAATTGCTGCTTGCCTTTATCCAGCGCCAGCAGCAGTTTCAGGTGTTTCTCGCCGACGATGCGCTGCTGGACAATGTAAAACTCGCCCTCGAACAGCGGCTCGGGGAAGTGCTGGCCCCAGGGGCCGGATTCCCGCAGCAGTTGGGCGGTGTCGATAGTCAGCTCTGTGGTATCGAGGCTGCCGTCGGTAAGGATTTCCGCCTCCAGGTCCGCCGGGCTGAGCTGGCGGCGCACTTCGTCGTCGAAGGCGGCGACAAAATCCGGATACCGCTCACCGGGCAGGCTCAGTCCCGCCGCCATGGCGTGGCCGCCAAATTTACTGATCAGCTCGGGATGGCGGCTGGCAACGGCATCCAACGCATCGCGGATATGCAGGCCCTTGATGGAGCGGGCGGAGCCCTTGTATTCGCCGTTGCCGGCATCGGCAAAGGCGATCACCGGGCGGTGCACGCGGTCTTTGATGCGCGAGGCTAATAGACCCACCACACCCTGGTGCCAGTTGGCGTCGAACAGGCACAGCCCCCAGGGCAGTTGCTGTTCGTCCAGGTGCAGTTGTTCCAGCGCGACCAGTGCTTCGCGCTGCATATCCGCTTCTATCACCCGGCGGTCGCGGTTCAGTTCGTCCAGTTGCAGGGCGTATTCCCTTGCCATATAAGCATCTTCTTCCAGCAGGCACTGAATGCCGATGGAGATATCATCCAGCCGCCCGGCGGCATTCAGGCGCGGCCCCAGGGCAAAGCCCAGGTCGGCAGCTACAAGCCTTTGTGGTTCGCGGCCGGAAAGGTCTAGCAGCGCCTGTAACCCCGGCCGGGTTTTTCCGGCACGGATGCGCTGTAGGCCCTGGTGCACCAGAATGCGGTTAACCTCATCCAGCGGTACCACATCCGCCACGGTGCCCAGCGCCACCAGGTCGAGCCAGTCCGCCATATTGGGCTCTGGAATACCCTGCCCGGCAAACCAGCCACTTTCTCGCAGATGGCTGCGCAGGGCGCTCATCAGGTAAAACGCCACCCCCACGCCCGCCAGGTTTTTGCTGGGGAATTCACACTGGTTCTGGTTGGGGTTCACTATGGCCGCTGCCTGCGGCAGTTCTTTGCCGGGCAGGTGGTGGTCGGTGATCAGCACCTTGATGCCCGCCGCATTGGCCGCGGCAACACCCTGAATACTGGAGATGCCGTTATCCACGGTAATGATCAGGTCGGGATTGCGCTCTTTCGCCAGCTCGACAATTTCCGGGGTGAGCCCGTAACCGTATTCAAAACGGTTGGGCACAATGAAATCCACCTGCCTGAAACCCATGCCCCGCAGGGCCAGCAGTGAGACCGTTGTGCTGGTGGCGCCATCGGCATCGAAATCACCGACGATCAATATGTTCTGCTGTTCGCGCAGGGCATCGGCCAGTAGTTCGATGGCGGCATCGAGGCCGCGCAGGCTTTGCGGATTGGGCAATCGGGCCAGGGTTCTTTCCAGTTGCTGGTCGCCGGTGACGCCGCGAGCGGCATAGATGCGTTGCAACAGCGGGGGGATTTCCGGGCTGAACTGACATTGGGCGAGGTCGTACGGGCGCTGCAGAATGACGGGGTTATTCATCGGTTTGGGGGGCATCCCATTTTGTGTGAGCGAGCATTTAATTCCCTTGGCAATCGGCTATGATGAGTTGCTAAACGCGAACCAAAATCAACAGCCATCTCTCTGGCCCCTATTGTAAGGCACATAAACCGGCTGGAGTACGGGAGTCTTATTTACCCATGACCGAGAAGAATGAGTTTCGACACTGGCAGCTGAAGCGGGATGCCGAGGACATAGCCTGGCTGGTTCTCGACCGCGAGGGGGAGAAGGTGAATTCCCTCAGTCGCGAGGTGTTGCTGGAACTGGATGCCGTGCTGGCAAAACTGGAAGAAGACCTGCCCCGTGGGCTGGTGATTTATTCCGCCAAGAAAAGCGGCTTTATCGCTGGGGCGGATATTCGCGAGTTTGACCACCAGACCGACGTGGCCGAAGCCAAGGCCGGTATCGAGATGGCCCACCAGCTGTTTGGCCGGCTGGAAGCCCTGCCCTGCTATACCGTTGCCTCCATTCACGGCTTTTGCCTGGGGGGCGGACTGGAACTGGCGCTGGCCTGTGATTACCGGGTGGCGCTCGACTCCGAAAGCACCCGCATTGGCTTTCCGGAAATTCAGCTGGGTATTTTCCCGGCCTTTGGTGGCACCGCGCGCAGCATTCGGCTGCTGGGCGGACGCAAGGCGCTGGAACTGATACTTACCGCCCGCAGCCTGAAAGCCAGAGCGGCTCGTGGTTTGGGCCTGGTGGACAAGGTGGTATCCGAACACGGCAGCCTGCACTGGGCCGCGCGCAAAGCCATTGTGAAACAGCGCAAGGGGCACCGTGCCAGTCGCCTGAATCGCATGTCCAGCAGTCCGGGTACCCGGCAGGTAATCGCCAAAGCCATGGAAGCCCAGGTGAGCAAACGGGCGCGCCGCGACCATTACCCCGCCCCCTATGTGCTGATCGACCTGTGGCGAAAAGTCGGTGCCGACTTTAATGCCATGCTGAAAGGCGAGGCCGAAAAAGCCAGCGAACTGTTGATGGGGGATGTGTCCCGCAACCTGCGCCGGGTGTTCCGCCTGCAGGAGCAATTAAAGGAACTGGCCAAGCCGGATGACAACACCGCCAACTGGCAAGCCCGCCGGGTACATGTAGTGGGTGCCGGGGTAATGGGTGGCGACATCGCCGCCTGGTGTGCCCTGCGCGGCCTGGAAGTGACCCTGCAGGACCGGGAGCTTAAATACGTGGAACCGGCCCTGAAACGCGCCGAGAGTCTGTTTAAAAAGAAACTGCGTTCCCACGCCAAAGTCTCCGCTGCGAAGAGCCGACTGATGGCGGACGTGGCGGGAGAAGGCATCCATCGCGCCGACGTGATTATCGAAGCCATTTTCGAAAACCTAGAAGCCAAACAGCAGTTGTTCGCCGAACTGGAACAGAAAGCCAAGCCGGACGCCCTGCTGGCCAGCAACACCTCGGCTATTCCACTGGAGGACATCGCCGCCGGGCTGCAGCAACCGCAGCGCCTGATTGGACTGCACTTTTTTAACCCGGTGGCGAAAATGCCGCTGGTGGAAGTGGTGCGCGGCAGCCAATCCGACAGCAGCGATGTCAAAAAGGGCTGCATGTTCAGCCAGCGTATTGGCAAGTTCCCACTGCCGGTAAAAAGCGCCCCCGGCTTTCTGGTTAACCGGGTGCTTGCGCCCTACATGCTGGAAGCGGTCAGCCTGCTGGATGAGGGCCATAGCATGGCCACCATTGATGCTGCCGCGGAAACCTTCGGCATGCCCATGGGTCCGATTGAGTTGGTGGACACGGTGGGACTGGACGTAGCTGTCAGCGTGTCCAAAAAGCTGGCGCCAGACAATGTAAAAGCCATTGAACCGATACAGGCCATGGTGGATGCCGGAAAACTGGGCAAAAAATCCGGCGAAGGGTTTTATCACTGGAAAAAGGACCGGCCGGAAAAGGAAAAGCCCAGCGATATGGTGGCGCTGGATATTCTTGGCGAGCGACTGATCAAACCGCTGCTGGAGGAATGTCGACGCTGCCTGAAAGAAGGCATTGTCGACAGTGTCGACCTACTGGACGCCGGGGTAATTTTCGGTACCGGCTTTGCGCCGTTCCGCGGCGGCCCGATGCACTATCTTGAAGACTCCAAACTGCTGCCGGAGGTGACGCCATGAACAAGACACAGACACTCCGCGACGTGGCGATTGTCGGTGCCAGCCGTATTCCGTTTTGCCGGTCGGGTAGCGCCTACGGCGACCTGACCAACCTGGATATGCTGGTGAGCGCCCTGCAGGGCCTGGTTGACCGGTACAACCTGCACGGTGTGCAACTGGATGAAGTGGTGGCCGGTGCAGTGAGCAATCACCCGAAAGATTTCAACCTGGCCCGGGAGGCCGTGCTCGGTACCAGCTTGTCACCGTTGACCCCCGGCATCAGCCTGCAACAGGCCTGCGGCACCAGTCTGCAGGCAGCCATTGGCATTGCCGCAAAAATTGCCTGCGGGCAGATTGAATGCGGTATTGCCGCCGGGGCCGACAGCGCCAGCGATCCGCCCATTCTGTTCTCACGCAAGTTTTCACAGCGGCTGGTGAAGCTATCCAAGGCCAAAACCCTGGGCGAGAAATTCTCGGTGTTCAAGGGTTTCAGCATGTCAGAGCTGTCGCCGGTAGCGCCAGCGATTGCCGAACCCCGCACAGAGCTGAGCATGGGCGAACACGCGGAACTGATGGCCAGGGAGTGGAAGATCGAGCGCGCCGAGCAGGACGAACTGGCCCTGGCCAGCCACAACCGCGCCCAGGCCGCCTACGCCGAGTGTTTTTATGACGACCTGTTAAGCCCCTGTGCCGGCATGTTGCGGGACAACAACCTGCGCTACGACCTGACTCTGGAACAGTTGTCGGGGTTGAAACCGGTGTTTGATCGTTCCGCCACTGGCACCCTGACCGCAGGCAACAGCAGTGCCCTGACCGATGGCGCCGCTACCCTGCTGCTGGCCAGCGAGGAGTGGGCTGCCGCCAATAACCTGCCGGTGCTGGCAAAACTCACCCATATGGAAACCGCTGCCGTGGACCATGTGGCTGGCGAAGGCCTGCTGATGGCGCCGACGGTGGCCGTGGCCAATATGCTGCGCAAGGCCGGGCTGACATTACAGGATTTTGATTGCTACGAAATTCACGAGGCCTTTGCCGCCCAGGTACTCTGTACCCTGAAGGCATGGGAGTCGGAAACCTACTGCCGCGAGCGTCTGGGGCTGGATGGGCCCCTGGGCAGCATTGACCGCAGTAAACTGAACATCGTGGGCAGCAGCCTCGCTCTCGGGCATCCCTTTGCCGCTACCGGCGCACGCATTGCCGGCACCCTGGCAAAATTGCTCAACGAGGCGGGACAGGGTCGCGGACTGATCTCGATATGCACAGCGGGCGGTATGGGCGTGGCGGCGATACTGGAGAAATAATCGCCGAAATAAATGCTTACGGGCGGTTTGAAAAAGCCGCCCTTATTTTTTCTGGTAATGCTGCATCAGGTCGCGGGTATTCCAGGGGCGGGTCTGTTCCCGCTCAATACCCAGGCGTTTGATCAGCGCCAGCAATGCCTCTTCACTCTGGGCCTCGATTTCCAGAAACTCCGGGATGTGTTCCAACTCGTCAAAATACTTGTCGAATACCAGGTGCTGGTCATTGAGAGAAAACTGGGCGCGGTTCTTTCGCAGGGACAGACCTTCCCGGTAGCCAAGTGATGCCAGTATCTGTCGCATGGCATCAAAATCATCAACGGCGGTTTCGTGCTCATCCATGATCTTGGCGAGGCCGGTACTGACCGTTTGCTTGAAGGTCAGTTTGACGCCGTCCTGCTCCTTGCGCAGGCGCAGCAGGTTGCCCGCGGCCTGAATGGAGCCGTCGGCGTCATCGAAAAGAATGGCGAAAAACTCGCTCTCGAATTCCTTGTGGCCACCGAGGTCGAGGATTTTCTGTTCCAGGGAGGCCCGGTCGACTTCGAGTACCTTGACTTCAATTTCCTTGATACTTGCCATGGCAGTAACCGGGTTGTGGTGGCCGGCTGGACTCGCAGTTATTTATTTCAGGGACAGCGCATCACCGGCAAAGTTAACACCCTGCCAGCCGTGCTTAATGAAATTGCGGATATTCTGGTGATCATCACCCTCGGGATTTTTCAGCACATCCACGCGGTAGTAATCCCCGAAGCAATGCAGCGTCTGCTGCTCGCTTAATCCGTTCAACTTGCCAAAGGCGAAGATCTTGCAGGAACCATTGTTCTGTCCCACCTGGTTTTCAGTGCCGCCATTGGTGAAAGCAGTTTCCTGAAAGTCATAGTTTTCATCGATCACCGCGATGGTGTCGGCAAAGGCCATGGCTTCAGGCGTGGCGGCCAGTTTCTGCAGAAAAGCATCCAGGGACATGGCAATCACTTATTGTCGAATATTGTCTTTCATAAATTGCTGTACGGCGGACAGTTCGTTGTCCTGCACGGAGTAACGTTCCTCGCGCTCAAACAGGTCGGCCATATGATGGGGCAGCGGCGGGTCTTGCGGGTAACCAGCCTTGCGCACCGCTTCCGGGAATTTCGCCGGGTGGGCGGTGGCCAGACAGACCATGGGAATATCCTGACGGCGGCGGGTCTTGCGGGCCGCTTGCAAACCGATGGCGGTGTGGGGGTCGAGCAGGTATTCGGTGTGTTCCCAGACATCGGCAATGACGCGCACCATTTCGTCGTCATCCAGGCGGTAGCTGGTAAACAGCTCACGGGCCCTGGTAAGGGCGCTGTCGCTCAGTTTGAGATTGCCGGTGGCCTTGAAATCCGTCATCAGTTTGTTGATGGCGGCGCCGTCGCGGTCGTACAGATCGAACAGCATACGCTCGAAGTTGCTGGACACCATGATATCCATGGACGGCGACAGGCTGTGCACCAGCTGGTGCAAGCTGTGGTCGTTGTCACTGATACAGCGGTGCAGAATGTCATTGGCGTTGGTGCCGATCACCAACTGATCGACCGGCAAGCCCATGCGGCTGGCCAGGTAGCCGGCGAAGATATCGCCGAAGTTGCCGGTGGGCACAGAGAACGCTACCGGGCGGTGGGGGGCACCCAGCGCCAGGCCAGCATAAAAGTAGTAGACGATCTGGGCCATGATGCGCGCCCAGTTGATGGAGTTCACCGCCACCAGCTGACGCCCTTCCGGCAGGAACGACTGATCACCGAAGCTGGCCTTGACCATGTTCTGGCAGTCGTCGAAGTTGCCTTCCAGGGCGATATTGAAAACGTTGTCTTCCAGCACCGTGGTCATCTGACGGCGCTGCACCTCAGACACCCGGTTGTGCGGGTGAAGGATGAAGATATCCACATTGTCGCTGTGGCGACAGCCCTCAATGGCGGCAGAACCGGTGTCGCCGGAGGTGGCACCCATGATCACCACCCGCTGGTCGCGCTTTTTCAGCACGTAGTCCAACAGATTGCCAAGGAATTGCAGGGCGAAGTCCTTGAACGCCAGGGTCGGCCCCTGGAACAGCTCCAGAATGAATTCGTTGTGGGCGGTCTGCACCAGCGGCGCGATGGCGTCGTGGCGGAAGGTGCTGTAGGTGTTGGCGATCAGCTCGCGCAGGTCTTCGTCGGGGATTTCACCATCAACAAATGGCGCCATCACCTTGAAGGCCAGCTCCTGGTAGGACAGCCCGGCCCAGGAGGCAATTTCCTCTTTGGAAAACTGCGGCAGGGATTCCGGCACGTAGAGGCCGCCATCGGTGGCAAGGCCCGCCAGAATGGCGTCTTCAAAACTGAGTACGGGCGCCTGCCCGCGGGTACTGATGTATTTCACGTTCGTTACCTGTCTGTTCTTTCAGCCCGGTGCTAATACCGACAACTTATACCGACTACTTATGCCTACTACTTATCCCAAAGACTCGACCCGAATCCGCACCACGTCTCCGGAGGTGGTGGACAGAGACTGGATCTTGTCTACGGCCTCGTCAAGTTTCTGCTCGATGGCGCGGTCGGTCATGATGATCAGGGGCACATACTCCTCACCCTCTTCACCTTCGTGCTGGATCACCGCCTCAATGCCGATATTGGCCTCACTGAGAATCAGGGTGATTTTCGACAGTACACCGGGCACATCGCGGGCGGTGATGCGCAGGTAGTAGGCGGTTTCCACCTGACCGATGGGCAGCACTTCAAAGTCGTTGAGGGACTCCGGCTGGAAACCGAGGTGCGGTACACGGTGTTCCGGATCGGCGGTCAGGGTGCGGGCCAGATCGACAATATCGGCGATCACTGCCGATGCGGTAGGCTCGGCACCGGCACCGGGGCCGTAATACAGGGTAGGACCGACGGCGTCGCCCTTCACCAGCACCGCATTCATCACCCCGTCCACATTGGCAATCAGCCGCTTGCGTGGGATCAGGGTGGGGTGAACACGCAATTCGATACCGCCGTTGTTGCGGCGGGCAATGCCCAAGTGCTTGATCTGATAACCGAGCTGCTGGGCATAGGCCACGTCCTGGGTTTCCAGCTGGCTGATGCCTTCGGTAAAGACCTTGTCGAACTGCAAGGGAATACCGAATGCCAGGGAAGCCAGGATCACCAGTTTGTGGGCAGCGTCGATACCTTCCACGTCAAAGGTGGGATCCGCCTCGGCGTAGCCCTTCTGCTGGGCTTCTGTCAGCACATCCTCAAAGGCGCGGCCCTTGTCGCGCATCTCGGTGAGAATAAAGTTGCCAGTGCCGTTGATAATGCCCGCCAGCCACTGAATACGGTTGGCGGAGAGACCCTCGCGGATCGCCTTGATAATGGGGATACCACCGGCCACCGAGGCTTCAAACGCGACGGTGACACCTTTAGCTTTAGCGGCAGCAAAAATTTCGTTGCCGTGTTCGGCAATCAGTGCCTTGTTCGCTGTAACCACGTGCTTGCCGTGGTCGATGGCGCTGAGCACCAGGTCGCGGGCCACGGTGGTGCCGCCAATCAATTCCACCAGGATGTCGATGTCGGGGTTTTTCACCACGTCGAAAATATCGCGGGTCACGGGTATATTGCCGAGGTCGCAGGCGGGGTTGTCCCGGCGTGCGCCCACCTGGGCAATTTCAATGGCACAGCCTGCCCGTGCATTGATGACTTGCAGGTTGCGTTGCAGCACATTCACGGTGCCACTGCCCACCGTTCCCAGACCACAAAGGCCGATCTTTACAACGTTCAACGTATTTGCCTTGATTAAACCGGTTGAGTTAATGATTTACAGCCGCCATCACAGCACCGAGCTCCTGCCGCAGACCTGAAAACAGGTACCCGTTATGAGGCGGCAGAACACTGCATGACCACTGACTTTACAAAGGGATGGCAACCATAAAGGGCCGCTCCTTCGGTGTCAATCTGGTGACAGCGGGTAACCGGTTGATACCGCAGAGATATAGCCTTTTCAGCCTGTTCGGGGTACCGGTCACAACACGGCAGGTTGATCGGGCTGAACACTCGCACTATGGTAAATAAAAACAGCAGACACTAAATCTGGTGGGCATTTACTACCTTAACCAGTAGGCTACGTGCAGACACAAAAATAATCACTGCACCGACAGCCTGCCTGTGACTCGCCAAGACACGATGAGTCACTCGAAGGAGGGAAAAACTGATGGATCAACTGCTGCAATTTTTCAGCGATGAGTACATGCCCCATGGCCACTGCTACCTGTGGTTGCCATCCATACTCTGGACCAATGTCATCTCCGACCTGGCCATCGCCCTGGCCTACTTTTCCATCCCCATTATTTTGTTGATGCTCATCAGGCTGCGGCAGGACATTAAGTTCAAAGGCATTTTTGTTTTGTTTGCCGCCTTTATCCTGATGTGCGGCATCACCCACCTGTTCGGAATTTACACCATCTGGCATGGTGCCTACGGCTGGCATGGTGTTGCCAAGGCCATCACAGCGGCGGTGTCACTGGCCACCGTGGCTGCCCTGGTAGCCAACCGTCATGCACTGCTGGCCATCCCCACCACGGAAAAACTGGAACAGGCCCTGGTACAGGCAGAAGTCGCCAACATCACCAAACGCGACTTTCTGGCAGCCATGAGCCACGAGATACGCACCCCCATGAACGGTGTGCTGGGCATGCTGCACTTTGCCTTGAAACACGAACAGGATCCGCTGCAGAAGAAACGCCTCGAGAGCGCACAAAAGAGTGCCGGGACGCTGCTGACACTCATTAATGACATTATCGATTTCTCTAAAGTCGAGGCGGGCAAGCTCGACATTGAACAGGTGCAATTCAATATCCAGAGCCTGCTCAAGGAGGTGATGCACTCCTTTGTCATGCAACGCAAAAACCCAAGCATCCAGCTGATTCTGGATGTTAGCGAACTCGATGTGGATTACCTGGTTGGTGACCCGGCTCGCATCCGTCAGATACTTATCAACCTGCTGGGCAATGCCGTCAAATTCACTCCCCAGGGTGAAGTCAGCCTGACCGTTACACTCAGCAACCCCGGCCATGGCCGGGCAGAACTGCAATGTATTGTGCGCGATACCGGCATCGGTATTGCCGACAAGAAAATCGACGAGCTGTTTGAACCCTTCGTGCAAGGCGACACTTCCACGACACGCCATTACGGTGGTGCCGGCCTGGGACTGGCCATTTGCAATCAGCTGGCGGGATTGATGGGAGGTGCTATCCGCGCAAGCAGCAAACTGGGCGAAGGCAGCGAGTTTATCTTCAGCGTGCCCGTAGGCATCAGTGAGGACCTGTCAGCCGTCAGCGACGACCGGGCGCTCCGCCTTGCAGAAATGTATGCCGGTGATCACAGCGATCACACCGTGATCGCTGTCGACCAGAATGTGCGCACCAGCCAAATCCTGATGCAATACCTGAAAAAGGCCAACTACAGAACCTTATCCTGCAAGGGCGCCGAGCAGATCGCGGAGGTGCTTAACACCCTCTCCGGGCACGTCAGCCTTGTTATTGACCGCGATGCGCTGGACATGATGGATCAGGCCGCCCTGCGCGTTTGTGTGCAGGAATACTCGGGGGTGATCAGGCTCTACCTGTTGGATTACATCGGCAGTCATCCGCCCGGTTGCAGCGATCTGCTCAATGATTACCTGGACAAGCCACTGGGGCCCCAGGATTTGTTCAAAGCCCTGCAGAGCACTGTAGAGGCCGTCCCAACGGCAATGACAACGGCAACTTCAACGGAACCCCCGCTATCGGCCTCAAGGAACACGGAGCAACCGCCCTATGCCATGTCCGTGTTGACCGCCGAAGACAACGAAATTAATCAGGTCGTTATTAATGGCATGCTGGAGGAACTCGTGAGCCAGCAGACCTTTGTTAGCAACGGTCAAGAGGCATTGGAAATGCTGCGCGCACACCCCAATGCCTACGACGTTATCCTGATGGACTGCCATATGCCTGTGATGGATGGCTATGAAGCCACCCAGCGGATTCGCCAGGGGGAGGCCGGGGCGCACAATAGCAACATCTACATTATTGCCGTCACCGCCAATGCCATGGCGGGCGACAGGGATCGCTGTATTGAAAGTGGTATGGATGACTATATCGCCAAGCCGATTGACGACAGCCAGCTGAAACGGGCCATAGAAAAAGTGTATACCCTGGGCCGCAGCAGAACCCATCAGGCCCCAGAAAAAAACACTGTGCAAAATGATTGCAGGCCAAACCTGCCTGAGAATCTGCAGGCAATCAACCCCGAGCAAATCACTAACGCATTGATCACCCGACCGGAAAGACTACTGCACGCCCTGCACATTTTTGCTCACGACTACCGGGCATTTGAAGCAGAAATCAAGGCGTTAGTGCGGGATAGGAACCAGGAGCACCTGTGTACCATGGTGCACAACCTGAAAGGCATCAGTGGCAACCTCGGCATGGATCGCCTTTACCAGCTATCTAACAACATCCACCACGAGCTGAAACACTCAAGACCGCCAACAGAAGAGCTTCTGGAGACATTGATTCAGGGTTGCAAACAGGCGCTACAGGATGCAGAAGCCATCATAGCGGCCAACCCGGGCAGTTATAACAACTAACCCAGTATCAGTTTAGGCCCATGATAGCGAGCAGTTCGGCAGCCGGGCGGTAACCTGGCAACAGGGTGCCGTCCTCCAGAACCAGCGCGGGCGTACCGTTAACGCCAACTTTTTGGCCCAACTCAAACTGTGCGGCAACGGGGTTATCTTCACAGACGTTTTCCGGCACTGGCTGATTATTTTTCAACGCGGTCAGGGCCGACTGTTTGTCATCCGCACACCAGGCCGAGGCAATCTTTTTGTAGGATTTGGAACCGATTCCAGCACGAGGGTAAGCCAGGTAGCGAACTTCCACACCCGCCATGTTCAGTTCAGGTACGGATTCCAGGTGCAGCTTTCGGCAATAGCCACAGTCCACATCGGTGAATACATAGAGATAGGAGCGCCGCTTATCCACGGCAGGAAAAATGATCATATCCTGCTCGGCCACGGCAGACATCATTTGCTGGCGCATCTTCGCAGCAGCCAGGTCTTTTACCGGCACAAACATTCCGGGGCGAGACTGATACATGTCTCCGGTTACTACATACTCACCGTTTGCGCTGGCATAGAGAAACTGTGTGCCATTAATGCGCACCACATAGAGCCCTTCGATAGGGGAGAGCTCAACACCGCTAAATTGCATATCGGGCCGGGCTTCCTTGAGCTTGGCAATAATGGCGGCGCTGACATCGGCAGGCACTTCTTCTGCGGCCAACGCTGACGGGATAAGAAGCGCTGCCATCAGCAGACCGGCGATTTTCTTTAACATAACAACATATCTCTTGGTGGGGGCTGTCCATTGCAGGAAGGGTCTCTTCCGATGACCAAACCGCAGAGATTGGAGTCTATGGGAGAACAGGGGTTCCCTCAACCTCTCGGGTGGTGTTGCGCGTGCAGGGATTTAATCCGGGCACTGGCGATATGGGTGTAGATCTGGGTAGTCGACAGGTCACTGTGACCCAGTAGCAATTGCAGTACCCGCAGGTCGGCACCGTGATTCAGCAAATGGGTAGCGAAGGCGTGGCGCAGGGTATGGGGAGAAAGCGGTTTCTCTATGCCCGCCGCCTTGGCGTAGCGTTTGATGCTGTACCAGAATGTCTGTCGCGTCATCTGCCTGGCGCGATTGCTGGGAAACAATACGTCACTTTGTACTGTACCCAACAACAGTGGCCGGGCTTCCCGGAGGTAGCGAGCCAGCCAGTTCAGGGACTCTTCACCCATAGGCACCAGGCGCTCCTTGCCACCTTTGCCGAATACCCGCACGACGCCCTGTCGCGGGTTAACCTGGTGAATAGTCAGGCCCACCAGTTCAGTGACGCGCAAGCCGGTGGCGTAAAGCACTTCCAGCATGGCGCGATCACGCAACCCCAGAGCCTCTTCCGTGTTGGGCTGCGCCAGCAAGGCTTCCACATCGGACTCGGTCAGGCTTTTGGGGAGTGGCCGCCCAAGTTTGGGGTTTTCCACCAGGGCTGTCGGGTCGACCTGGATGCGGTTTTCCCTCACCAGGTAGCGATAAAAACTTCTCAGGCAGGACAGTTGGCGGGCAACGGAACGCGCGGACACCCCCTGCTGGAAGCGATGGGCCAGGTAACGCTGGATATCGTTGCCTGTCAGGGCGATAAGGTGGAGACCGCCAGATTCTGCCCATTCGGCGATGGCACACAGGTCCCTGCGATAGGCATCCAGCGTATTCTGACCCAAGCCCTTTTCAACCCACAGGGCATCCAGGAAAGTGTCGATAAGCTGCTGTGCCGGTTGATTACAAGCCATGGCCTACTCTAACCGCCGCTACCGGGACGGGCAATTCGCATTGGCAGTCCACAGGCATAAAAAAAGGCACCAACCAGTGGTGCCTTTTTCAAACAAGGTCGGAAACTCAGTTGAGTTTTTCCTTGATGCGGGCTGCCTTACCAGACAGTTCACGCAGGTAGTACAGCTTGGCCTGACGCACGTCACCGCGACGTTTGACCTGCACGCTGTCTACCAGCGGGCTATAGGTCTGGAAAGTACGCTCAACACCTACGCCATTGGAGATTTTGCGAACGGTAAAGGCAGAGTTAACGCCACGACTGCGCTTGCCAATCACCACACCTTCAAACGCCTGCAGACGCTCGCGGTTACCTTCCTTTACTTTTACCTGGACGACTACAGTGTCGCCCGGGGCAAAGGCCGGCAGTTCTTTATTCATTTGTTCCGCTTCAATAGCGGCAATAATCGGGTTTTTGTTGCTCATGGTTTGCTCCTCAGCTGTTCTCTGTTGGTGGCATGCCACCTTGTTGAGTAGCGCCGCACAGAGAGGAAAACGAATTAATCGCTTTCATCTGCCGACTCTTTGACAATCCTGTCCAGTAATTGCCGTTGCTCGTCACTGAGCGCTAGCTCATTCAATAGATCCGGGCGTCTCTGCCAGGTTCTGCGCAGTGACTGCTCCAGCCGCCACTGCCTGATTTTCTCGTGGTTACCCGATAGCAAGACCTCGGGCACCGGTAATGTTTCGTACTGCTCCGGCCGCGTGTAGTGCGGGCAATCCAGCAGACCAGCCGCAAAGGAATCCTGGTCTGCGGAATCCTCGTGGCCCAGCGCACCGGGCAGTTGCCTGATCAGTGCATCCATCAGCACCATGGCGGGCAACTCGCCGCCGCTGAGGACGTAATCACCGATGGACCATTCCTCGTCAACTTCCAGCTCAATTAACCGCTCGTCAACACCTTCGTAGCGGCCCGCCAGCAGGATCAGGTCCCCATCACTGGCCAGCTGATTAACTGCAGGCTGGTCCAGCACTTTCCCCTGGGGAGAAAGGTAGACGACCCTGGCCGGGCCGCCGATCCACTGCCGCGCCTCATGTATGGCTTGGCGCAGCGGTTCTATCATCATCACCATACCGGGTCCGCCGCCGTAGGGTCGGCTGTCCACCGTCTGGTGGCGGTCGCTGGTGTATGTTCTGGGATTAAAAAATCCCAGTTCCAGCAACCCCTGTCTGATCGCCCGGCTGCTGATGCCATAGTCGCTCAGCGCGGCGAACATTTCGGGGAACAGGGTGACCAGGGCTATTTTCTTCGCCGCCATTCACGCTGCTCCACGTTTAACCATTCAGAAATCGGGGTCCCAGTCGACCTCGATCTTTGCGGCATCGAGATCGATACCTAATACAAACTGTTCCACGTAGGGTATCAGGCGCTCCTGCCGATCAAGGCTTTGCGCATCCCCATTGACCACCAGCACATCATTGGCGCCGGTTTCCATCAAGCTCGATACCGTGCCAAGCCTGACGCCCTGCTTTGTCACCACGGCCAGCCCTTCGAGCTGGTGCCAGTAGTATTCGCCTTCGGTCAAGGCGGGCAAGCAGGCTTTCTCGACAGCGATATCCCGCTGGCAGTAATGACGAGCGATGTCACGATCATCAATGCCCTTGAGGTGGACCATCAGTCCCTTGGGGGACATGCGGTGCTGATCAACCTCCAGCTGTTGCCACCCCTCAGCTGACTTCAACCACCAGGGGGAGTAACCGGTAATATTCTCAACCGGGTCGGTAAACGCGTGCACCTTTACCCAACCCTTAACGCCGTGAACGGTGGTAATACGCCCGACGATAACCGGATCAACAGGATCCATGGTGCTCAGGCACTCCGCTTCACGCAGGTAATCAGGCGTTGGCTGCTTCTTTTACCAGCTGGTTAACACGTTCTGACAGCGTGGCACCCTGGGCAACCCAGTGTTGTACACGGTCAGTATCAACGCGCAGACGCTCTTCCTGGCCACGGGCGACCGGGTTGAAAAAGCCGATGCGCTCAATGTAACGGCCATCACGCGCCTTGCGGCTATCAGTGACGTGAATGTGATAAAACGGGCGCTTTTTAGAGCCGCCACGAGCCAAACGAATGGTTACCATGAAAATTCTCTTCTGTATCTGTGTTTCAAATTACCGGTAGCCAGGGCCGGTGAGGGCCATGGCACAATGCCCGGCACGGGCCGGGCATCGTTGAAAGGCGCGGGATTATAGCGAAAACATCCCCCTGTGTATACCAGAAAAGTCCCTCTCGAAGTATTAGCAAACTTCAGCGGTATTAAGGGGTTAGAGGACTGCCGGCAAAAATCAGAACGGGAATTTTTTGCCCCCGGGCATCATTCCCCCGGGAGGAAGACCACCGCCTGGCATACCGCCACCCTGAGGCAGGTTGCCCGCCATGCCACGCATCATCTGCTGCATACCCTTGCCCTTCATTTTCTTCATCATTTTGCCCATCTGCTTGTGCTGTTTAAGCAGGCGATTGAGGTCCTGAAGGGTAGTGCCAGAGCCCATGGTAATGCGACGCTTGCGCGAACCGTTGAGAATATCCGGGTTGCGGCGCTCGGCAGGGGTCATGGAATTGATGATGGCTTCCATTTTGCCAAACTGGCCACCCATATTGGCCTGTTCCACCATCTGAGACATGTTGCCCATGCCCGGCAGCTTATCCAGCAGGCTGGAAAAGCCGCCCATGTTTTTCATCTGCTGCAACTGGTCTCGCAGATCTTCGAGATCAAACTTTTTACCCTTGACGACTTTGTTAGCCAGTTTTTCCGCTTTTTTGCGGTCAACGGTACGCTCCACTTCCTCGATCAGCGACATCACATCGCCCATGCCGAGGATACGGGAAGCGATGCGCTCCGGGTGGAAGGGTTCCAGGGCGTCGGTTTTCTCGCCAACACCGAGGAACTTGATGGGTTTACCGGTAATCTGGCGTACCGACAGTGCGGCACCACCGCGGGCATCACCGTCGACTTTGGTGAGAATCACACCGGTCAGAGGCAGCGCCTCATTAAATGCCTGTGCCGTGGTCACGGCATCCTGGCCAATCATGGCATCGATCACGAACAGCGTTTCTACCGGATCAACGGCCTTGTGGATCTGCTGGATTTCCGTCATCAGGGCATCGTCGATGTGCAGCCGGCCAGCGGTATCCACCAGCAGTACATCCACAAATTTTGTTTTCGCTGCCTGAACGGCATTGCGAACGATATCAACCGGCTTCTGCTCGGCGGTGCTGGGGAAATATTCGGCTTCCACTTCGCCGGCCAGGGTTTCCAGCTGCTTGATAGCTGCCGGACGATACACATCGGCACTGACCACCATGACTTTCTTTTTCTGGCGCTCTTTGAGGTATTTAGCCAGCTTGGCCACAGAGGTGGTTTTACCTGCACCCTGCAGGCCTGCCATGAGAACCACCGCAGGTGGTTTGGCAGCGAGGTTGAGCTCCTCGTTGCTATCCCCCATGACATGCTCGAGTTCTGCCTGCACGATTTTCAGGAATTGTTGGCCGGGGTTAAGACTGGAGCTTACTTCCTGACCAAGTGCCCGCTGCTTGACGCCATCGACAAAGATTTTCACTACCGGCAGGGCCACATCGGCCTCCAGCAGCGCCATGCGCACCTCGCGCAGAGTCTCCTGAATATTGTCTTCGGTGAGGCTGGCCTTGCCCGAAATTTTCTTCAGGCTGGCGGATAAACGATCACTTAGGTTTTCAAACATCGCCATAGCAATTCTTTAATACAACTTTGCAAAAGGGGCACAAAGTATAACTGAAAGGTGATGAGGATTGGGATGGAGTCTTTTCGCTATCGCACATCTGTGACACACTTTCGGACCTCCAAGGAAAGCTGTCAGCCTATGTTCGTTGCCACTGCCGCCATCGCTGTCTACCTCTGTGCCGCCCTGTACCAGGTGTTGCAACTGCGTCAGCATCCGAATTTGCGGGTCACCCCCTTGTGCATGGTGGCTGCGGTAGCGATCGCCCTGCACGGCTACGTCAGTCTGCACTGGGTTTTTACCGACCAAGGGCTGGACTTCAGCCTGTTCCCGATGAGCACAGTCATCAGCTTTACTATTAACCTGATTGTCCTGATCAGCAGTTTCCGCAAGCCGGTTCACAACCTGTTCTTACTGCTTTTTCCGCTGGCGGCAATCATTCTGGCCACCACGATTGTGGTGGGCAGTACTCATTCTCCCTGGCAGGCCGTATCAGCTCCCATAGGCGCCCATATTTTTATTTCCATCCTGGCCTACAGCCTGATGTCGATAGCCGCGTTGCAGGCAGCTCTGCTGGCGCTGCAGAACTGGAGACTGCGCCACAAACGGCTGGGCAGCTGGTTGCAGGTGGTGCCGCCGCTGCAAACCATGGAGGCACTGCTGTTCGAAGTACTTTGGGCCGGGTTTATCCTGCTGACGCTGTCCCTCATTACCGGCTTTCTTTTTTTCGAAGACTTTTTTGCCCAGCACCTGGCACATAAATCGGTGTTTGCCCTTTGTTCCTGGCTGTTTTACGCCATTTTGCTGTGGGGCAGACATGTGAAAGGCTGGCGGGGAAATACTGCGATACGTTGGACCCTGATCGGCTTCTTCGCCATGGTCTTGGCCTACTGGGGCAGCAAGTTTGTGATTGAGGTCCTGCTGAACTGATCCCTGACGGGGTAATCGTCGCTTAACACCGCTGTTTGCAGCCCCATTTCACCCCCCAAGTTATCCCAAGCAACAGTTGCCAATTCCAGCAAACTTCTTCACCATTGGATGCCCTGTGCAATGACGAGGTTTTTCCTCCTTTGGATGACGCCCCACTCTGGCTGCTTTTCAGTATATTAGGTGGCCTATTACTGCTTTCCGGCTTCTTCTCCGGCTCCGAAACCGCCATGATGTCTCTCAACCGCTACCGGTTGAAACACCTGCGCAAAAGGTACAGCGGTGCCCGCAAGGCTCACAAGCTACTGAAACGTCCCGACCGCCTGATTGGTATCATCCTGATCGGCAATAATATGGTGAATATTCTGGCATCGGCCATCGCGACAGTGATTGCCCTGCGCCTCTACGGTGATGCAGGTATTGCCATCGCCACCCTGCTGCTGACGATGGCAGTACTGATCTTTTCCGAGGTCACGCCCAAGACCCTGGCAGCGCTGCACCCGGAAGGTATTGCCTTTACCACCAGCCATATCCTGAAGCCCTTGTTGACACTGTTCTACCCCCTGGTCTGGCTGGTCAACCACCTCTCGAACGGCCTGTTGCGGATCTTCGGTGTCAACCCCGCAAAAGCCGTGGACGTCAGCCTCAGCAAAGAGGAAATCCGCACCGTGGTGGATATTTCCAGCCGCAATATCCCCGAGCACCAGGACATGCTGATCAATATCCTCGACCTGGAAACGGTGACGGTGAATGACATCATGGTGCCGCGCAACGATATTGTTGGCCTCAACCTTGAAGACGACATGGATACCCTGTTAACCACGGTAATCAATTGCGGCTACACCCGCCTGCCCGTCTTCACAGGCGATATCAGTCGCGTGGAAGGCTTTCTTCACATGAAGACCATTGCCCGCCTGCTGCGCTCTGGCGGCGAAGGGTTGACCAAGGAAGCCATCAAGCGATTTTCCCGCGAGCCTTATTTTGTGCCCGAGAACACCCCCCTGAACAAACAACTCCTGAATTTCCAACAGGCCCGGCGACGCATCGGACTAGTGGTTGACGAATACGGCGAGATTGAAGGGCTGGTCACCATGGAGGATATCCTCGAGGAGATTGTCGGCGACTTCACCACTAACCGCGCTGAAGATGGCCAGGACGAAATCGTTGCCCTGGACAAGACCATGTACGACATCGATGGATCTGCCACCATTCGCGATATCAACAAGTCAAACCTCTGGGACTTACCGGTCGATGGGCCAAAAACACTGAACGGCCTGATTCTGGAACACCTGGAGAGCATCCCAGACGGCAATGTCAGTTTCAGCATTGGCCGCTATCGTTTTGAAACCCTCGAACTGAACGAGAAAATGGTAGCCAAGGTGCGGGTCAAACGCATGTTGGGCGGTGTCGCCTCTTCAAAAGACCACGAAGACGATGAGGAAGAAGATTAAGGTGGAGTGAGGCCTACGGCCCTCTTGAGTTCTATGCTCAGTCAGGCAAAGGGATTATTTTTTTTGCCGCGCTCAGCCGCTTTACAGATCACTTCCAGACGCTCGTCATCTTCCATCAACAGCCAGTCGCGAATCTCCCTGGCGGTTCGATAGCAACCGATACACACGTCATTTTTGTCCAGCGCGCAGATGGATACGCAGGGTGATGTGATGGTGCCGGGGGTAAAAGCCATGTCAGATTTGTCTGGTGGTTATCGGGGTGCGGATTATCGGCGCAATCGGCGCGACCTTCAAGCCGGCGGCCTGAGACTGACACGATCCGGGTAGTGCAATCGCAGACCGGCATCCAGTGTCAGGTTAAGGAAATCCACCAGCACCGCCAAAGTAAATCCCCAGATGCGGAAACCCTCATAGATGTAGCAGGGCATATCCAGGCTGTAGTCCTCACCCGAAAAATGATCCACAGTAAGGTTGGAGGCATTGAGAAAATAACTGACAGGCACCTCAAATACCGCGTCCAGCTCTTCGGGGTTGGCAACCAGAGGCAACGCGGGCTCGATCAACCCCACATAGGGTTTGACTCTTAACAGATGGCGGGTTCGATTGACGGGCAGCCCCGCCAGCACCTCCGCCTGGTCGATACCCAGATCAATTTCTTCCCAGGTTTCCCGCAGGGCTGTTGCCAGCAGGTCATCGTCCCCCGGCTCCCACTTGCCCCCGGGGAAGGCCACTTCCCCACTGTGTGAGTTAAGGTGCTCGGCACGTTTGGTAAGGATGATCTTCGGGTCATGCATCTCGCGGGTGAGAAGAATCAGAATGGCAGCATCCACACCTTCATCGCCGCAGGGAGCCAGCCGCTCCAGCGGGATCGGTTTCAGACTGTCAGTTATTTTCTTCAACATCATCCGGTTATGATACTTTCGATATACTCTCTGTGTACCAGAACTTTTTCACTGAATTGGTCTTTCATGAATTTTTGCAGTCACTGCGGTAACGCCATCACGATACGGATTCCCGAAGGGGATAACCGGGAACGCCACGTCTGTGATCAGTGTGACAGCGTGCATTACCAGAACCCGCGCATTATCGCCGGGTGCATACCGATTTCCGGCAAACGTATCCTGCTTTGCAAACGGGCCATAGCCCCTCGTCTTGGCTACTGGACACTACCTGCAGGGTTTCTCGAAAATGGCGAAACTGTCATCCAGGGCGCTCTGCGGGAATGTCATGAAGAGGCCGGCGCACAACTAGAAACACCCGCGCTTTTTGGCATGTACGATATTCCCCATATCAACCAGGTCTATATCTTTTACCAGGGCCAACTGGTTGATGACAACTATGCCCCTGGAGAAGAGTCTCTAGAAGTAGAGCTTTTTCATGAGCATGAAGTTCCCTGGGATGAGTTAGCGTTTCCCGTTATTAGCCAGGCACTGGAACACTTTTTTAGCGATCAGGCCACAGATGCCACTGCCATCTGCACCGGCACCATAACCCGGCGACTGCGCTGAAACCCCAACCAGGGGCACCTTCGCCCCCTAGGGCTTGACGTCTGCGAGCTGCCAAACATCATAGGCGGGTTCTTCGTAGGGATGAGCTGACAGCATTGCTCGTAGAGCATTTCGAATCAGCTTATCCTCACACACCATTTCCACGCGAAATTCTTCGACCACCTCAAGCTCATCAACTTTACCCACAAATGGCTTACTCCCCACCATTGGACGAAACTGACCGTTACCCCGCACCTGCCAGCAGCAGTGCTCATAATCACCAATGCGCCCGGCCCCGCTGTCAAAGACTGCTTTTTTAACCGTTTCGAGATAGTCGACAGGCACATAGAAAACCAGTTTGTACATAATCGTCTGCTCCTCGCCTATTGCAGAGAGGTTAACGTGAATACACAGAATCGACCAAACGCTCACTTTGCCCTTGTAGCAGACCATGCACTTGATCAGCTATCCCCACTATAAGCACACAAATTAAAGGGTCTTTATCTATTGCCTCTTTTCTTTCTATAACCGATAATCATTATCATTTAGCGGGCAACCCAAATAAAAACTATGTACCCGCAATCGAATGTGAGACATATGCAATTTAACCAGCTTCAAACAGGTGACTCTGCCGTAGTACAGGGTTTCAACGATGTACCGGAGTCCTACCGCAACCGGCTGATGAGCCTTGGCCTCACGCCCGGCACAACCTTTACTGTCCAGCACCGGGCCCCCCTTGGAGACCCTATCGCCATTCTGGTCAGGGGGTTTAGGCTCAGCCTGAGAGGACACGAAGCGGGCAAGATGCAGGTTGATAAGCTATGAGCCGGGAATTTACCATTGCGCTGGTGGGCAACCCGAACTGCGGCAAGACCACGCTTTTTAACGACCTGACCGGCACCCACCAGAAAGTGGGCAACTGGCCGGGCGTAACCGTCGAGCAGAAAACCGGTCATTTCCAGCATGCGCAAACCCGTTTCAACGTCATTGATCTGCCTGGCACTTATTCACTACACGCGTCCTGCGATGATGACTCTATTGACCAGCAGATCGCACAGCACTTTATCCTGGAAAAAACCGCCGACCTGATCATCAATATTGTGGATGCATCCAGTCTGGAGCGCGGCCTGTACCTCACCACCCAATTGATGGAAGCGGAAGTGCCTCTGGTGGTGGCTCTGAATATGATGGATGTGGCTGACCAAAATGGTGTGCACATCGATCCCTATGAGCTATCCGACAAACTCGGCCTGCCTGTCGTAGCCCTGGTGGCCAGCCGTGGTGAGGGCGTCGGCACACTCATTGACGTAGTCGACAACCATCTGCACAGGAACCCGGAAGCCAATTATCCTGCCACTGTGGCCGAACCAGTAGAGACTTCAGCGCAACGTCTACTGGCTCTGATGAAGCAGGAGAAACCGGACACCACTCGCCTGGAAGCCTCGGCGGTACTGGAGCGCGATAGCAGGATTCTGCAAGGGTTCAGCGAAGAACTGCAAAGCAACCTGTTGCTGGAAGTAAACGCACTGCAGGCACAGTTAAACAACTCCATTTCAGACACGCTGATCACCAATCGCTATCAGTGGATCAACCAGGCCATCGCTACGGCTGTTCACCATGAAGCCCTGCACAGGCGGTCTATTTCCGATTATCTGGATGCCGTTTTGCTTAATCGTTTTCTGGCATTTCCTGCATTTCTCGGCGTGATGTACCTGATGTTCATGGTGACCATTAACTTTGGTGGTGCCTTCATCGACTTTTTTGACATTGCAGCAGGCGCCATTTTTGTAGAATTGCCCCGAATGTTCCTTACCGCCATTCACTGCCCCGAATGGCTGACCGCTCTGATCGCTGATGGGGCTGGTGGCGGCATCCAACTGGTGGCGAGTTTTGTTCCCGTCATTGGCACCCTGTTCCTGTTCCAGACATTTCTTGAAGATTCCGGGTATATGGCCCGCGCCGCTTTCATTCTCGACCGGCTGATGCGCAGCATTGGCCTTCCGGGTAAATCCTTTGTGCCACTGATCGTCGGATTTGGCTGCAATGTTCCCTCGGTCATGGCCAGCCGGACTCTGGACACACAGCAGGATCGACTGCTCACAACGCTGATGGCCCCCTTCATGTCCTGCGGCGCTCGCCTCACAGTGTATACTCTGTTCGCCGCCGCCTTTTTTACCCATAACGGACAAAATGTGGTCTTTGGTCTCTATATCATCGGCATAGTGCTGGCTGTCGTGACCGGGTTACTGGTGCGTCGCAAAATGCTCAGCCGTGACATCGCCCCGTTCATCATGGAACTGCCCAATTATCACATCCCCACCTTGAGGGGATTATTGATCCACAGCTGGCATCGCCTGCGTGGTTTCATGTTGCGGGCCGGCAAAGCTATTGTCGCGGTTGTCATCATTCTCAACTTTGTGAATTCCATCGGCACCGATGGCAGCTTTAACAACCAGAACACCGAACGCTCACTGCTTTCCAGCATTGGTAAAACTATTACCCCCATTTTTGAGCCACTGGGTGTAAAAGAGGAAAACTGGCCGGCAACGGTAGGAATTTTCAGCGGCATTTTTGCCAAGGAAGTAGTGGTTGGCACCCTTGATGCCCTTTACACCGACATGGCCCGTACTAGTGACAGTGCTCCCGATGAAACGTCACCCAGTATTGGTGACATGCTCGGGGAAGCATTTGCCTCAATACCCACCAACCTGGCGGAAGTTAACCATATGTGGGGCGACCCGCTGGGGCTTAGTGTTGGCGACCTGGAAGATCAACAGGCCGCCGCCCAGGCACAGGAAGTCGAGCTCACTACCATTGGCTTGATGCAACAGTTGTTTGCGACACCCATCGCCGCTTTCAGTTACATACTGTTTGTTTTACTTTACATGCCCTGCGTCGCCACCCTCGGAGCTATCTACAAAGAAGCCGGCGGCACCTGGGCCTTCTTTTCCGCGACCTGGAATACATTGCTGGCCTATGCCGTTGCAGTCATGACCTTCCAGTTGGGTACTTTTGCTGAACACCCCCAGCAGTCATTGATGTGGACTGGTGCAATGGCAGCAATCCTATTGGCGGGTTATTTTCTACTTATGGAATACGGCAAACGGCAGGCTCGCCGCCAGAACCTGATTCCGGCAGTCAACTTGCACGGTTAAGCGCTTTTCTGGGAGAACTTCTGCACGCCGTTCAACAACTGGCGACAGGTAATTTGCCCCACCAGTTTGCCTTTATCGACAACCGGACAACGGCGGAAGCCACGCTGCAGCATTTCCTGGGCTACATCAATGATATCGGCGTTTGGGGAAACGCAATAAACGTCACGGGTCATTACGCCGCTGACGGGACCGACGCTGGTTTCCTGATTGTAGCGGGCGGAAAGAATGGCTCGCAGGCAGTCGACCTCTGACAACATACCCACCAGATTATTCTCATCATCCACCACGCAAACTCCGGAAACCTTGTTGGCAACAATGCGATCAATCGCCACAAACAGGTCGTCATCCTGATTGACCTTGATGGGATTGCGGAGCATGTAATCTTTCAGTTCGACCGAGTTAAGCATATGCAGAAACCTTTTACGACCCTCTTTTTTAAGCTTAATCGAGAATTTCAAAAGCGGAGCCCCTATCCGGGGAAATTTCACGCGCAGATAGGGGCCACAAATGCCCCTGAACCCTGTTGCAATGGTTCAGGGGGCAGAGCGTTATTGTGAAAAAAGAATCAGTCGCCTGTCAGGAAAACGGGTGTCTTAAAATGATGGTTTCAACCCGATCTGGCCCGGTAGAAATGATGTCTACCGGAGTTTTGAGTATTTCCTCGATGCGCGAAATATAGGCGCGGGCATTAGACGGCAACTCATCCAGCGACTTGGCCCCGATCGTTGACTCCTGCCAGCCGGGAAGTTCCTCGTAAATGGGCACCAGCTTTTCATAGTCATCGGCATGGCAGGGTGCGCTGGCCTCATTGCCCTCAGCATCCTGGTAACCCACACAGAGCTTGATGGTATCCAGGCCATCCAGCACATCCAGTTTGGTCAGGCACAGGCCGGATACCGAGTTGATGCGGATGGCCTGCTTCAGGGCCACAGCATCAAACCAGCCACAACGCCTTTCACGCCCGGTGGTGGCGCCGAATTCGTGCCCTTTTTCACCCAGATGCTTGCCGATGGCGTCAAACAGCTCCGTGGGGAACGGACCGGAGCCAACGCGGGTTGTATAGGCCTTGGTAATACCCAGAACATAATCCAGGTAAAGGGGGCCAAACCCGCTACCGGTAGCTGTGCCACCGGCCGTGGTATTTGAGGAGGTGACAAAGGGATAGGTGCCGTGATCAATGTCCAGCAGTGAGCCCTGGGCCCCCTCAAACATGATGTTCTTGCCGGCTTCTCGGGCCTCATGCAACGCGCCAGTCACGTCGGCAACCATGGGCTCCAGCTCGTCGGCCCATTTCACGGTCAGAGCCAGTGTCTCTTCATAACTGACTGCGTCTTCCTGATAAAAGTTTGTCAGCATGAAATTGTGATAATTCATCAACTCTTTCAGCTTGTCGGCGAACAGCTCACGATTGAACATATCACCCAGACGCAGCCCCCGGCGGGCTACTTTATCTTCATAGGCCGGACCGATGCCGCGGCCAGTGGTGCCAATTTTGGCATTACCCCGGGCGCGTTCGCGAGCCTGATCGAGTGCAATGTGCACAGGTAGAATCAGCGGGCAGGCTGGAGACAGTCTCAAGCGCTCACGTACCGGTACACCCTTGCCTTCCAACTCAGCCATTTCTTCCAGCAGCGCCTGTGGCGACAACACCACGCCGTTGCCGATCATGCAACTAACATTGTCGCGAAGGATGCCTGAAGGTATGAGGTGCAATACGGTTTTCTGGCCTTCGATTACCAGTGTATGGCCCGCATTGTGACCACCCTGGAATCGGGCCACCACAGACGCCTGATCAGTCAGCAAGTCAACGATCTTGCCTTTGCCCTCATCACCCCATTGGGTGCCCAGCACCACTACATTCTTACCCATGAGTTCTCTCTAGCCCTGAAATGGTTAAACAGGTTTTACTTGGTAGGTACCGTCCACCAGCAGCAACTGGCGGTCACAGTGTAATTCTTCATAGTCAGGCTGCTGGCCGGGAAACCCGCAAACCACCCTCTCCCCCTGCTGTCGCAACCCGCCGACAGCATCGCGAAGCTCTTCGCCCTCTGCCGCAGGCACATAAATACCAGCAGGGATGGGCGTATCCGTGGCGATTTGTGCCAGCGCTTGCAAACTCATATTGAAACCGGTGGCTGGTCTGGAGCGGCCGAACCCTTCGCCCACGTGGTCATAGCGACCACCATTGCCAATGGCCTGACCCACGCCCTGCGCATAAGCGGCAAACACAATGCCGGTGTGGTAGTGGTAACCGCGAAGTTCACTCAGGTCCATGTAAATGTTCAATTCCGGATAACAGGCCTGGAGGCTATCAACAGTTTCCTGCAATTCATCCAGGGCCAACTCCACTTCGGCAGGGGCCTCTGCAAATAATGCCCGGGCGCAATCCAGAACCTCAACACCACCGGCCAAGTCCACCAGTGCACGAAGCAGGGTTGCCATCTCCGGGTCAGACACATTAGCCGTCAGCCAACTGTCCAGCTCCGGTACAGCCTTGCGCTGCAGCAATTCAAACAGTTCAGCTTCCTGATCGGAAGACAACTCGGCGCATTCCAGCAGGCTGCCATAAACGCCCACATGTCCCAGGTCCAGCTGAGGCTTATCAACACCAATCAACTGCAGCGTTTCCAGCATCAGGCTAATGACTTCAATATCCGCCGCCAGTCCTGCTTCACCGTAGAGCTCGACGCCAATTTGTATCGGCGAGCGGCTTTCCAATGCGTGTCGGGGGCGAGTGTAGAGCACGGTGCTGGCATAGCACAGGCGGCTGGGGCCCTGCCGTTGCAGACTATGGGCATCCATGCGACTGGTTTGCGGGGTTATATCTGCGCGAATGCCCATAGTGCGGCCACTGAGCTGATCCGTCACTTTGAAGGTCATCAGGTCCAGATCTGAACCCGTTCCACTCAGCAGGGAGTCTGTAAATTCCACCAGCGGAGGGATGACCAGGTCATATCCCCAGCTGTGATAAAGGTCAAGCACCTGCCGTCTGAGTCGTTCTATCTGCAGTGCCCGGTTGGGAAGAATTTCCTCCACACCGTCTGGCAACAGCCATCGATCCGCCACAGTCATTGTCATTACCCGTTGATCAAGAAGAGTGCACCGGCCCCGAGCAACATGCTACACAAGCCCATGATCCGCATGCTGCGATCATCGACCTGGGCCAACAGGGATGCCATGTTGCGCCAACGTCCGGGGGCCAGAAAAGGCATAATGCCCTCCAGCACCAACATCAGACAAAACGCCTTGGCCAAATCCACCCACATACAAACACTCAGACAGCCATAAAAAAACCGGGGAGCCCCGGTTGCAGAATTCTATCACTGTCTTGCAGCAGTTGCTGCATTTTTGTTGGCCCTTCAGGTGATCCCGCTCGCCTGTAGAAACGGGCCCCGGGGGCCCGCTCTATTTTACTTACCCTGCTGCCTGTCCAGATAACGAAAGAAGTCGCTGTCCGGATCGACCAACAGTACATCGCCCTTATTGGAAAAGGCCTCACGGTAAGCCTTCAGACTGCGCTGAAAGGCGTAAAATTCCGGGTCTTTGCTGTAGGCTTCGGCATAGGTTGCCGTCGCCACCGCATCACCCTCACCACGGGACTCTTCCGCTTCCCGGTAGGCATTCGCCAACAGAATCGTGCGCTGACGATCAGCATCTGCACGGATTTTTTCCGCTTCTTCCGCACCCTTGGAGCGCAGTTCGCGGGCTTCTTTTTCCCGCTCTGCCGTCATGCGACGATACACCTGCTCACTGACTTCAGAGGGCAGGTCAATGCGCTTGACCCGCACATCGACAACCTCCACACCCAGAGACTGCCTGACAGTGGTATTCAGGTAATCTTTGATATTCTCCATCAGCATGTCACGCTCACCGGACACCACTTCGTGCAGCGTGCGCTCACCGAACTGATTCCGCAGTCCATCGTTGACCCGGCTGGCTAAGCGATCATGGGCCACAGCCTCATTACCACCGGTGGATTTGTAGTAGGTATCAACATCGGCAATGCGCCACTTGGAATAGGCATCCACGATCAGACGCTTTTTCTCTACCGTAAAGAAGCTGGCGGGCTCTGCATCCAGAGTCAGCACCCTGGCATCAAACTTGCGAATCTTGTCTGCCAGCGGGATTTTGACATGCAACCCCGGCGTGATTTCACCCTCAATCAATCGACCAAAACGCAACTTTACCGCACGCTCGGTTTCCTGAACCACGTAGAGCGAGGAACTCGCCAAAATTAGTGCTAGGGCGATAACCACCAGCAAACCTGTTGAACGGGTAGTCATTAGCGCACCTCCCTACGACTGCTGCTTGTGATGGTTTCGCGCTTTAGACGGTTAACCACTTCATCGGCAATACTTCTGACATCACTACCTTTCAGGCCAGAGGTGTTACTACTGCTCGAAGCACCAGATTCAATGATTTTATCCAGCGGCAGGTACAGCATGTTATTACCGCCCTCAACATCGACCAGCACTTTGGAGCTGTTGCTCATCACATCCTGTACCGCATCCAGGTAGAGTCGCTGGCGCGTCACTTCCGGAGCCTTCTGATATTCGGTCAGCAATGCCATAAAGCGGTTTGTCTCACCTTGAGCCTCAGCAACCACCTGTTCTCTGTAAGCCAGTGCTTCCTCAAGCATACGCTGCGCTTTACCACGAGCTTCAGGAATGATGCCGTTTGAATAGGACTGAGCCTCATTGATGAGCCGTTCCTGATCTTCCCGCGCCTTGATCACATCATCGTAGGCGGCTTTCACCTCTGACGGTGGCTTGGCCTCCTGAATATTGATTTTACGCACCAGAATACCGGCACCGTAACTGTCCAGATACTGCTGCAGGCGCAATTTTACTTCTTCGGCAATTTTGCCACGGCCGGTAGAGACAACTTCATCCAGCGAACTGCTGCCCACCACATGACGCAGTGCACTATCGGTGGCATGACGAAGGCTAAGCTCCGGATTCTTCACGTTCAGCACGAAGTCTTTTACATTGTTGATGTTGTACTGCACCGTCAAGGGCAGTTCGACGATATTTTCATCCTGGGTCAGCATCTGGCCACGAGAAGAGTATTGACGCTCTTCCGTCACGCGCTCCTTGAAGACACGGTCCAACAACAGTGGACGCCAGTTCAGGCCCGGACCTACGGTGTCCAGGTATTTACCCAGTCGCAGTACCACGGCCTGTTCTTTTTCATCCACCTGGTAGAAGCCAAACAGGCCCCAACCGGCGACCAACACCACCAGAACGATGGCAAGCAGGTTGCTGTTACCAGAACCACCTTTTCCGCCACCGGAACCGCCAAAAATTTTATCCATGCGGGCACGGAGCTTTTGCAGCGCCTCATCCAGGTCAGGCGGACCATCTCCGCCGCTGTTGCCACCCCAGGGGTCCTTGCCACCACCGGGCTCATTCCAGGCCATAGTCTTCTCCGTTAGATCGCTCGTTATGAAACGGCTGCTGATTGTACCAAGCCGCCCTGCAAATACTACGTTTTCAGTGTCAATTCATCTAAAAGCTTGCCCTCTAAACGATCGGGCTGCGCCTGCTCCCAATTGGTTGAGGCTAGATGTGTCATGCAATGTGTTGGTAATTGCCAGATAATTTACGTAATTCTTCCAACGTCAGATTTTCTGCTTTTAACAAGCGCAGAAAATCTGCCTTGGGCAGGGTGATGTCCAGTTCGACTTCACCTGAATCACCCTGCCGTTCGCAAACCACGGCATTGCCGCTATACAACATGGCCCGCAACCGCCCCATGGTCGGTGGTAACACAATCGTCTCCTGCACCATTTCCGAACCGAGTAATTCGATCAGCGCCTCGGACAATAGTTCACAGCCATCCCCTGTCTGGGCGGAGAGCCATACCGCACAGGGTCGGCCGCTGTCATCACGTTCCAGTCGGGGGGCACTGTTTTCAATAAGATCGATTTTGTTAAATACCATCAGTGTCGGTAATTCGAGGGCGCCGATCTCCGACAACACCTCATCAACCCTGGCAATGTTGGTGGTCCGCTCCTCACTGTGGGCGTCAATGACATGCAACAACAGTGAAGCACTTGCCGCTTCCTCCAGAGTTGCACGAAAAGCTTCCACCAGTTTGTGAGGTAAATGGCTGATAAAACCCACCGTATCGGCCAGAATGACTGGTCCCAGGCCTTCCAGCTCAACCCTGCGCATGGTGGGGTCCAACGTGGCAAAAAGCTGGTCTGCCGCGTACACATCAGAATCTGTCAGGCGGTTGAACAGTGTCGATTTTCCGGCATTGGTGTAACCCACCAGGGAAACTGTGGGCAATTCGGCGCGCTGACGGGAGCGCCGCCCCTGGTCGCGCTGACTGCGAACTTTTTCCAGGCGTTTCTGGATGGATTTTATTCTAGCGCGCAACAGCCGGCGGTCCGTTTCCAGCTGCGTTTCCCCCGGACCGCGCAGACCGATACCACCTTTCTGTCTTTCCAGGTGCGTCCAGCCACGGACCAAGCGCGTCGACATATGCTGCAATTGCGCCAGCTCAACCTGCAATTTACCCTCGTGGGTGCGGGCTCGCTGGGCGAAAATATCCAGAATCAGCCCGGTGCGATCCAGAACACGGCACTTGAGTGCCGCCTCCAGGTTTCGTTCCTGGCTCGGGGAAAGATTGTGGTTAAAGATCACCAGCTCAGCACATGTCTCGTGAACCAGATCCACCAGTTCATCAAGCTTACCGGTACCGACAAAGTATTTGGGATGTGGCGAGCTGCGCTGCCCTGACACCAGAGCAACCGGGTCTCCACCAGCAGACAGTACGAGTTCCTCAAATTCCCGGGGATCCTCAGGTTCATCCTCACTGCTCAGGTTCAAATGCACCAGAATAGCGAGCTCACCTGACTCCGGTCGTTCAAAAAACAATCAGTACCTCTTCAGTTATTCGCCAGCATCCATCATGTCATCCGGACCGCCGGGGGTCGCCATGGGCAAACGCACCGGACGTGAAGGGACCACAGTAGAAATGGCATGCTTGTAGACCATTTGGCTGACGGTGTTTTTCAACAGCACGACGAACTGATCGAAGGACTCAATCTGGCCCTGCAATTTAATGCCGTTAACAAGGAAGATCGAGACAGGGATACGTTCTTTTCGCAAGACGTTTAGAAAAGGGTCTTGTAGATTATGCCCTTTTGACATCGTGATTCTCCTAAATAAAGGAACAAAATAAACCGCCGTAAAAACATTCAATCACTTTTTTGCTACGGCGAAACCGGAAATCCATGTAGGAAAGCCATCATACTCGTGGGCCTACACCTTGTATATGGGTTCATTTTGAAGAATTTTCAAGCAATCTGCCTCAATCTTTTTAAAAGATTCCGGTTCTCCGGTCACAGTATCAATAAATACTTCCTGCAACCCGGGCCAACCCCGCAGCCAGGTTAACTGGCGTTTTGCCAGCTGTCGGGTCGCCGCCAGGCCTGCCTGTACCATTTCGTCATAGCTCAAATCACCTGCCAGGTACTGCCACATCTGGCGGTAGCCAACAGCTCTCATGGAGGGCATATCTTCCTGAAGATCCCCGCGCTGGTAGAAGTGCCGCACCTCATCTTCCAGTCCCTCCTCCAACATCGCCATAAACCGCTGCTCAATGCGATGGTGTAACAGGGCTCGCTGATGAACCAGCAAGGCGATTTGCGTCACCTGATAACACTCACCCACAGGGCCGAGAAGACTCCCCTGTTGCTGCTCCTGTTTGAACGTGGACATCGGCCTGCCGGTGGTGCGGTACACCTCCAGGGCCCGCTGTATCCGCTGGGAGTGGTTGGGATGTATTTCAGCGGCGGTTTGCGGATCAATCTGGGCCAGTTGCTGATGCAGCCAGGGCCAGCCTTTTTCCTTTGCCTGTTGCTCAATGTCCGCTCGGATATCCGGCGAGGCGGGGGGCATATCCCCCAGCCCCTCCAGCAGCGCCTTGAAATACAACATAGTGCCGCCCACCAGCAGAGGGATGCTTCCGGCATCTCGGATATCGTCCATGGCCTGTCTGGCATCCCGCGCAAACGCAGCAGCAGAATATGGCTCAGCTGGGTCTTTAATATCGATTAAACGGTGCGGGGCATGCTCAAGCACCTCGGCAGAAGGCTTGGCGGTGCCAATATCCATACCCCGGTAGACCAGTGCCGAATCCACGCTGATCAACTCCACCGGCAGGTGTTGCTGCAGGGCAATAGCCAAGTCGGTTTTACCCGTCGCTGTGGGCCCCATCAGAAAAATTGCCGGGTGCAGTTTATCTGCCATCGGACATTACCCCCTGGGCAAAAGGCATGCTCTCGGCAATGGTATCGAGGTTGAGAAGCTGCATCAGCAAACGATCCACTCCCAGCGCCACACCGGCACAACCGGGCAAGCCATGGGACAGGGCTGCCAGAAACTTGTCATCCATGGGGAGCTGGGGCTTGCCGGCAAATTTGCGCACCGCCATATCTGCCAGAAAACGGCTCTCCTGTTCCACCGGGTCAGTCAACTCATAGTAACCATTTGCCAGTTCCATTCGGTTCAGAAATGCCTCAAAACGCCGGGCAACCTGCTGGCCATCGCTATTGCTGTCGACGCGCGCCAGCGCTGACTGGCAAACCGGGTAATCATGAACGAACACCAACCCGTCCGGCAGTGTCGGCTCTACAGCCAGGCTGAATATCAAATCCAGGCAGGTGGAGCGGGTTTCCTGCGCAAAGCAACCACCCGAGAGGTTTGACGCATAATCCTGCACAGCGCCTAACTTAGCGGCATGGGGGTCGAGACCGGTCACCCCCTCAAACACCTGAGCATAGCTATAGGCCACGGTATTCAGGTCGGGTATCAGGGGCGACAATAGCGCTGCCACCTCGGTCATCAACTGATGCTCATCCCAGCCCGGGCGATACCACTCAAGCATGGTAAATTCGGGGTTATGACGCGGCCCCACTTCGCCATCGCGAAAGGCTTTACCAAGGTAAAAAATACTGCCACAACCTGAAGCCAGCAGGCGTTTCATGTAGTACTCGGGGGAGCTTTGCAGGTACTGTAAACTGCCATTGACCCGGGTTTGCAGACAATCAATATGCACTTCCGATACACAGGACTCCGCCAGCACCGGAACATCCACTTCCATGGCTCCGGTGTCATCGAAATGCGCGCGCAGATGTGACAACAGCTTTGCCCTTTGCGCCAGGGTTTCCAGCGTTGCGGTCGGCCGCCAATCTACTTTGCTATCTGGACTCAACAGAAACTCCCAAATACCTCTTCACACTACAACCAGATCATCTTGATCCGATTATCACCCAAATAAAAAAGGGTGGCCGGTGCCACCCTTTTCAGACTGTATAGACCACACACATCCCCGAAATGAATCAGGATTGCCTGCTATACCTGACTACGCACGGCTCAGATATTCGCCCGTGCGGGTATCGACACGTACCACATCACCAATATTAAGGAACAGCGGAACCTTCACTACCGCACCCGTGGCCAGTGTGGCCGGCTTGGTGCCACCCTGGGCAGTATCGCCTTTCAGACCCGGGTCAGTATCGACAATTTCAAGCTCCACATGATTTGGCGGCATTACGGAGAGCGGAGTACCGTTGTATAGCGTGACAATAACGGTGTCTTGTTCGCGCAACCACTGGGCGGCATCACCAACTATCTTGGCATCAGCCTGATGCTGTTCAAAAGTGTCCGGCTCCATAAAGTGCCAGTATTCACCGTCATTGTAGAGATACTGCATATCCCGGTCTGTGACATCAGCCCCTTCCAGACTATCGCCCGACTTGAACGTACGCTCCCAAACTCGCCCGGTTTTCAGGTTGCGCAAACGGACGCGGTTGAAAGCCTGTCCCTTGCCAGGTTTCACAAATTCATTCTCCACAATGGAGCAGGGATCGCCATCCAGCATGACTTTCAGACCGGAGCGAAATTCGTTGGTAGAATAGTTTGCCATTATTGCCTCAACACTCGGTAAATACTTCCTCAAAATAAGAGCGCGCTATGATAACCGGTTCTGCCACAACTGTGGATAGCCTGAGCTGGCAAGAACAACTTGCCGCCAGCATCCGCAACCCCCAAGAGCTCCTGCAGTGGCTGGAGCTCGACCCCAGCCTGCTAAAAGGCGCCAATGAAGCCCATGGCGACTTTCCGTTGCGTGTGCCCCTGGCGTACCTGCTAAAGATTGAGAAAGGCAACCCTGAGGATCCATTGCTGCGCCAGGTGCTACCCCTGGGTACCGAGCTGCTGGCCACACCCGGTTATAACAAAGACCCTCTGGAAGAATTGAATGCCAACCCGGTTCCCGGTCTAGTCCATAAATATCATGGACGGGTACTGCTGATTGTCAGCCCCAACTGCGCGGTCAACTGTCGCTACTGTTTCCGTCGCCACTTTCCCTATGGGGACAACAAACCCGGCCGCAGCGAGTGGCAGCAGGCGCTTGATTATATTGCCGCCGACCCATCCATCAGCGAGGTGATATTCAGTGGCGGCGATCCCCTTGCGGCCAGTGACCGTCAGCTTGAATGGCTGACATCGCAATTGCAGGCTATCCGACACGTGAAACGCCTGCGTATTCACACCCGACTGCCCGTGGTCATCCCTGACAGAATCACCGACCACCTATTGCAATGGCTTGGCGATTCCCGGCTGTTCACCTCGCTGGTAATTCACAGCAACCACGCCAATGAACTTGATGAAAGCACCCGCAAGGCGCTGAGTCGTTTGCGTAATAGCGGTATCACGCTGCTGAACCAAACCGTGTTACTGGCAGGGATCAACGATTCTTCCCAATTACTTGGCCAGCTCTCTGAGCGCCTCTTCGAGTGTGGAGTGCTCCCTTACTACCTCCATCAGCTGGATCATATTGCAGGCGCCGCCCATTTCGCTGTGTCCGATGAAAACGCCTGCTCATTGCACCAGGAATTGCTCGCCACCCTGCCCGGCTATCTGGTGCCCAGGCTGGTCAGAGAGGTGCCCGGCGTCCCGCATAAAACGCCCCTGAACTCACTGCAACACCCAAAAAAAGCGTGACACATTTCACATAAGCAGCGCTAACCAGGAAGAATTTCGACCTGCACCCTCGTGACCGGGACACGACAACTGTAATCTGAGGGGTGCATTACCCTATAATGTGCAGCCACGACGCCTGCACCATAAGACCTTTATTGAGGGATCGATTCAAGATGTCATCAGACAAAGCCCTGACACTTTTGCTGGTTCACGATAGCTTTGAAGAAGCCAACCGCATAGTCAGCCTGTTACGGAATGCCAACTACCGCGTTGAATCCAAACATGTCGAGAATGAAGAGATCCTTTCCAAGTTACTGCAAGACAGGGCCTGGGACCTGATTGTCGGCCAGTTCGGAGGCACCCAAACCCCGGTCAAAAGCATTTTTTCACTGTTGCGTCGCCTGAATACTGACACGCCAACCATCCTGATTTCTGACGAGTACAATCCCCAGTCCATTGTCGAGGGCCTTCGCCTGGGCGCAGAGGATGTAATCCCCATGGATGAGGACCAGCACCTGCTTCATGTCCTAAGCCGCACCCTGTTCAATCTGGAACAGCGCCGCCAGTTACGCCAATGCCGACGCAAATATGCAGAGTCCGAAGGCCGTTGCGACCGCCTCCTCAGCTCTTCCGTAGACGCCATTGCCATTGTTCAGGAAGGCACTTACCTGTTCACCAATGACAGTTTTTCACAGCTGTTCGGGCACCTGGACAGTGACAGTATGATCTGTCTTCCGGTCATCGACAGTATCGCTCCCGAAGACCAGGACAGGCTGAAAGAGTACCTGCGCCCCATCGATGGCGAAGAAGACATCTTTGTCGAAAAACTGACCTTCACGGGCATGACCAACGACCGTATCCCCGTGCCCATTGAAGCGCGCATTGCCAAAGTTGATTATCAGGGTGAACCCGCACTGGAATTTCTGATTGCCAGCGACTTTCTTGAAGGCGAGCTTGAGGGCGGGGTCAACAGCACAGGCAGTGGGTTCCTGGAAGACACTGACTCTGTCAGCATTCAGCGCGACAAGGTGATTGACATGGTGAACAGCGCGATTCGCCAGGCAGCGACCAAGCACAACAGTGCCATCATGCTGTACATCACTCTGGACAACTATCCCAATATTCTGGAAGAGGTCGGGGTTCAACAGACTGAACAACTGGTCACCCAGCTGGTAGACAAAATAAACGAGGAAAACCCGCAAAACTTCCCTCTCAAGCGGTTCAAGGAAGATACCTTTGTCATGATTATGACCAACACGGGGACCGACGCAGGGCTGCACTATGCCACTAACCTCTGTGAAACTGTCGCCGCCCATATCTTTGAGCTGAATGACGTCACACGAACAGTGACATTGGGCATTGGCGCGTCGGTGATCAGCGAAACGGTGACCACCGCCGAAGGCTGTATTGACCGGGCGCTGTCAGCGCTCAATGAACTTTATAATGCGAACAATGGCAATTTTGCCAATGGCGCCAAACTCTATGAATCCGAGGTGGGCCACGAGTTTTGCGAGGAAGATCTGGACGACGTAGCCAGAAACATGCTGGAAAACAAGCAATTCGAGCTGTTCTACCAGCCTATCATCCCGCTGCAGAGTCAGGATGACGAATTTTATGAAGTGCTGCTGCACACCAAGGACAATGATAAAACGGCAGTGTTGCCGGACAATTTTGTCGCCAAAGTGTTTAAAACCAACATGGCCTCGGAAATTGATCGCTGGGTGATTCTGGAGTCCTTTAAAACACTGTCGGAAAAGCTCAAGTCCTCACCCAAAACCCGCCTGTTCATTAATATCAGCATTCAGACCATCTGTGACGACACCTTCATCACCTGGCTAAAAGTTGCCATGAAGGCATCGAGCCTGTCACCGCGGCAGGTAATTTTTCAACTGCGGGAAATCGATGTGGCCCAGCAGTTTAATCGCTCGGTCGAGCTGATCAACGAGCTTAGAAAGATCAATGGCGATGTAGCCCTGTCCCACTTCGGTCTTGCCATTGAGCCCATGACCCTGTTGCAGAAACTCTCGGTCAACTACGTCAAGTTTGACAGTGTTATTGTCGAGAGAGCCTCCCAACAGGAGGGTGGCATGTCAGAGGTGGAAGAACTCATCGGCCGTCTCAAGGAAGATGAGAAAGAACAGATTATCGTGCCATTTGTCGAGAGCGCCGAGATGATTCCAGCCCTCTGGACCTGTGGAGTCCATTACATACAGGGCCACTTCCTGCAGCCTCCGTCCAGAAGAATGGACTATGACTTTAACGACGAAGAGTCATAATGTTTACGACCCGATCAGCCAAAGGTTAGGACTGGGTCCAGAACAACGTATCCCGATCGCTCAACCCCATAAGATAGAGAATACCGTCCAGACCCAGTTTTGAGATTGACTGCTTGGCATTAGCTTTCACCAACGGTTTGGCGCGGAATGCTATGCCCAACCCGGCAATGCTCAACATCGGCAGGTCATTGGCGCCATCACCCACGGCAATTACCTGCTCCAGTGAAATATTTTCACGGGCAGCAATATCCCGCAGCAATTGCGCCTTTCGCTGACCGTCCACCACTTCACCAGCGACGCGACCGGTCACCTTGCCCCCTTCAATCTCCAGCTGGTTCGCATAGACATAGTCGATACCCAACTGCTCTTGAATACGCCGCGCAAAAAAATCGAAACCACCGGACAGAATTGCCGTTTTGTAGCCAAGACGCCTCAGGTTGGAAATCAGCAGTTCAGCGCCCTCGGTAAGTTTCAGCCGGGCCGAGACGGCATCCAGCACTGCAGCTTCCAGCCCCTGAAGCAACCCCAGGCGCTTGGCAAAACTGGCATTGAAATCCAGCTCGCCACGCATCGCCGCCTCGGTAATGGCGGCCACTTCATCACCGACGCCGGCCTCCCGCGCCAGCTCATCGATGACTTCCGCTTCAATCAGCGTGGAATCCATATCAAACACCACCAGACGACGGTTACGCCGGTAGATATTGTCTTCCTGATAGGCGATATCGATATCCAGTTCCGTGGACAACTCCAGCAACGAGGCCCGGAGAGCACCTAGGTCATCTGGAACGCCGCGCAGGGAAAACTCCACACAGGCCTTGGTATTGGCCTCCATGTGTTCCAGCGGCACCCGACCCGAGAGTCGGGTAATTTTGTCAATATTCAATCCCTGTGTAACGGTAACAGCCGTCACACGGGCAATATGGTGCGCTGCCACCCTGCGCGCCAACAGCGTCACGATATGGCGAGGCTTACCTTGTTGAGCGACCCAGTGTTCGTAGCTTTCCTCTGAAATAGGCTGAAAGCGGACCTTCATATCCATGGCATGGAGGCTGTAGAGAATTTCCTTCTGCACCTGCTCGGGAGACTGCCCATCCGGAATCTTGGCCAGAATCCCCAGATTGAGATTGTCGTGGATCACCGCCTGGCCGATGTCGAGAATGTCAGCACCGTGCTCATCCAGCACCCGGGACACCGCACTGGTAATACCGGGCTTGTCCTCACCGGCTACGTTGATCAGTAAAATCTCTCTCACATTGGCATCCATTATGGGCTAATCAGTCAACCATCTCTTTGGGGCGGGTATTATAGGAGAGCAACGGATAAGATAGAATGCGCCAGTCTGAAACATCACAGGGAATTGTCCCCCATGGGCAAGCTAGCAAAGTCATACTTAACCCTACTGCCCGCTATTGCCCTCGTCTCGTCCATTCTGTTTGGAGTTGTCCTGCTCTACGCCCTCTCCGTGCAACTTGATGAGCTGGGGGAGCAACAGGGAAAGCAACTCAGCCAAACCCTGGCACACCAACTGGCCAAAGCGGTGCGGGATCCACTGATCCACCGCGACAATCTCAGTCTCCAGGTTGAGCTGGATGAATTAATCACGCTGGAAGGCGTGCAGCAGGTGGCAATTTATGATGTTAACCAGCACCTCATTGCCGAGGCACAACGCCGCAGGACAGGACATGTCGCACAACATCAGCAGCGCAGCCCGGTGAGTATAGAAACCGCCACCGTGGGTTATGCCGAGGTGGCACTGACAGAATCCTACGTCGCCCAAGGTTCTACCCGCATACTGATAACTGCCGGGACAATCTGGGCCGTATTCACACTGGTGCTCGTATTACTGGCCTATCGCGCCGGGAAAAATCTCTCCGAAAGAATTGCCCGATTAAGTGAGCAACTCCCCGGAAACAGTGGAGATGAACCACTGGACGAGCTCGGGGTCCTCGAACACAGACTGGTACCTTTGCTCGCGATACCGAGTAGTGAACCGACGCCAGGGGACAACAAACCCGTAGCGCTGCTGGGGATTGCCTGCCGAAACCTCGCCCGTCTTGAAGCACTGGTGAACCGGGAACATTTTGAGTCGCTCATGAAGCAGCTGGACCAGCTCATTGAGCGCACACTGTACCTCTATGGAGGACGGCGACTGCACGGCGAGCACTACAACGTCTATATCGAGTTTATGGGCAGCGATGACGAAGATGACCAGACCATGAATGCAGCCTACTGTGCCGCCGCACTATTGCGACTGTCCGGCACACGGCTGCAAGGCGAAGGGATTTCTGTTGATCTAGCTGCTGCTGTATATCCGGGGATTTTTCACCGTACCGGATCTACGCTGCTCGACGAACAGACCCAGGCACAGCAACTTCAGGAACTTCGCGACCTATTGGAGAAATCGGAAAAGGGAGAGATTCTTCTTAACCAGGCGGCCAGCGAGCACCCCTCAGTCGGGGAACTCGACCTCACACCGCTGGCAGAAGGCAGCCCGTTCTGTCGCATAAATGGCTTTGGCGAAGACGGCGAGAACCTTTTAGCACGGCAACTGGCCGTACTCTCCCACCGCTAACAACCTACTCCCCTTCCCAAGGCAACAAACTTTTCTAACTTTATAAATTTACGTTTACGTTAACGTAAACTATAGTTTAATCAGAAACAGGTTTAACCATGTCCAGAAGGCACGCTATGGCAGATCAACCCAAGTTCAATATTGGCGAGCTGGCCCGTGAATTCGCCATCACCACCCGCACCATACGCCACTACGAAGACATTGGCCTGCTGAAACCCATGCGTCGCGGCCAGAACCGCGTTTACAGCCCGGCTGATCGCACCCGTCTGAAGCTGATCTTGAGAGGCAAACGCCTTGGCTTCAGCCTTGACGAAAGCCGTGCCATTGTTGATCTCTACGACCCTGCCCATGGCAATAAGGAACAACTTCAGGCCCTGCTGGCAGGAATCCAGCAGCAACGTGACAAACTCAATGCACAGCTGAGCGATATCCACCAGATGCTGTCATCCCTCGATGACGCCGAGGAAAACTGTCGCAAGGCTCTGATGCAATCGCGTCAGTAGTGCCTTTCCAGATGGGAGGAGCAGACGATGACCTACTCGCTTTCATACCTCGATTTTAATCTCGGTGACGACATCGCCCTGTTTCGTCGCAGTCTGCAACAATTTACCCACAAAGAAGTGGCGCCACGCGCATCACAAATTGACCGGGATAACAATTTCCCCCGTGACCTGTGGCCGAAATTGGGCGCATTGGGTGTGCTTGGAATCACGGTACCCGAACAATACGGTGGTAGCGGTATGGGCATCCTTGCTCAGGTGGTAGCCATGGAGGAACTGTCCCGCGCCTCGGCGTCGGTGGGGCTGTCTTACGGTGCACACGCAAACCTCTGTGTTAACCAGATTTATCGCCACGGCAATGAACAGCAGCGGAAACGCTATCTGCCAAAACTCTGCACTGGTGAGCATGTGGGCGCGCTGGCCATGTCTGAACCCAATGCCGGCTCCGATGTGCTGTCCATGGCCCTCAAAGCGGAAAAACGTGGCAAACACTTCCTTCTTAACGGCAACAAGATGTGGATCACCAACGGCCCTGATGCCGATACCTATGTAGTCTACGCCAGAACCGGAGGTACACCCGGAAAAGCCACCATCACTGCGTTTATCGTCGAGCGAGATTTTCCCGGCTTCTCCCGCCACCAGAAACTGGACAAGCTGGGCATGCGCGGCTCCAACACCTGCGAACTGGTGTTTGAAGACTGCCCGGTGCCAGAGGAAAACGTACTCGGCAGTGAAGGCCATGGTGTGGCGGTACTCATGTCCGGTCTTGATACCGAGCGGGCAGTACTTGCTGGCGGTCCGGTGGGCATCATGCAGGCCTGTCTGGACGCAGTCCTGCCCTACGTGCATGAGCGACACCAGTTCGGCCAGGCCATCGGTGAATTCCAGCTGGTGCAGGGCAAACTGGCAGATATGTACGCCGGGCTCAATGCCAGCCGCGCCTACCTGTATGCGGTGGCCAGTGCCTGTGATCGCGGTCAGGAATCCCAAAAAGATGCCGCGGCTTTGATCCTGTTCACCGCCGAAATGGCCACCCGCATGGCACTGGATGCCATACAGCTTCTAGGAGGTAACGGCTACATCAACGACTTCCCCACAGGTCGACTGCTACGGGACGCCAAGCTCTACGAAATCGGCGCCGGCACCAGCGAGATCCGCCGCATGCTGATCGGTCGGGAACTGTTCCGAGAAACCGCCTGAGCGGTTCCAGAATCCTTTGTGGAGGCTTACAAGATGGCCATCCTCGACAGCAAACTTGATACCACCAGTCCCGAGTTCCAGCACAACAGCCAGCATATGCAGAAGCTGGTAGATAAACTGGAACATACCCTGAAACAGGTGCAACTGGGCGGAGGTGAAAGCGCCAGGCAGCGCCATCAGGCGCGCGGCAAACTGCTGCCCCGGGAGCGCATTGCTCACCTGCTCGACGCCGACAGTCCCTTCCTGGAACTGTCCCCCCTGGCCGCCTGGCAGGTGTACGAGGACGCGGTACCGGCGGCAGGTCTGATCAGCGGCATTGGCAGGGTGTCCGGCCAGGATTGCCTGATCATCGCCAACGACGCCACCGTCAAGGGCGGCACCTACTACCCGCTGACCGTAAAGAAACACCTGCGCGCCCAGCAGATCGCCGCCGACAATCACCTGCCCTGCATCTACCTGGTGGATTCCGGCGGCGCCTACCTGCCCAGCCAGGACGAGGTGTTCCCGGATCGCGAGCACTTCGGCCGCATCTTTTACAACCAGGCCAACCTGTCGGCCCAAAACATTCCCCAGATCGCCGTGGTGATGGGTTCCTGCACCGCCGGCGGTGCCTATGTACCGGCCATGTCCGATGAAACCATTATCGTTCGGGAACAGGGCACCATCTTTATCGGCGGTCCACCGCTGGTAAAAGCCGCCACCGGCGAAACCATCAGTGCCGAGGAGCTGGGTGGCGCGGAACTGCACTGCCGCACCTCCGGGGTGGCGGACCACTTGGCAGAGGACGACCACCACGCCCTGGAACTGGCGCGGCACTGCGTGGCGAGGCTGAACCGCAAGCTTCCGGCGCCGTTCGAGCTGGCAACACCGGTGGAACCGCTATTCGACGCGCAAGAGCTGTACGGGGTGATCCCCGCCGAGCGCCGCCTCGGCTACAACGTGCGCGAGGTTATCGCCCGGCTGGTGGACGGCTCCGAGTTCGACGAATTCAAGGCGTTGTATGGTCCCACCCTGGTGTGCGGCTTTGCCCGCTGGCAGGGCTATCCCATCGGCATCGTCGCCAACAACGGCATCCTCTTCAGCGAGTCCGCCCAGAAGGGCGCGCACTTTATCGAACTCTGTGCCCAGCGCGGCATTCCGCTACTGTTCCTGCAGAACATCACCGGCTTCATGGTGGGGCAGCGCTACGAAGCCGGCGGTATCGCCAAGCACGGCGCCAAGCTGGTGATGGCGGTGGCCTGTGCCCAGGTACCGAAATTCACGGTGCTGATCGGCGGTTCCTACGGCGCCGGCAATTACGGTATGTGCGGCCGTGCCTACGACCCGCGCTTCCTGTTCATGTGGCCCAATGCGCGCATTTCCGTAATGGGCGGTGAACAGGCCGCCGGGGTACTGGCCCAGGTCAAGCGGGAACAGATGGAGCGGGAGGGCAAGTCCTGGAGCGATGCGGAGGAAAAGGCTTTCAGGATGCCCATCGTCGAGCGATACGAGGCCCAGGGCAACCCCTACTACGCCTCGGCCAGGCTCTGGGACGATGGCGTTATCGACCCGGTACAGACCCGCGAGGTGATTGGCCACTGCCTGGCCATTGCCGCCAACTGCCCCATTGAGGAGACCCGCTTCGGGGTGTTCCGAATGTAGCGACCCCATCCAACCCAGGTGATTGTTATGAGCAAACCCAGTGTCACTACCCAAATCGATCGGCGTGGCGTCGCCACTGTCACCCTGGATCGCCCGGAGCGACACAACGCCTTTGACGACATCGTGATCGCCGAGCTCAGCACGGCCTTCCAGGACGTGGCGAGCGATAACAACGTCCGGGTGATGGTACTGGCCGCCACCGGCAAGCACTTTTCCACCGGCGCCGACCTGGCCTGGATGAGACGCATGGGCAACGCCAACTACGACGACAATCTGTCAGATGCAGAAACCCTGGCCAATATGCTGCGCGTCCTCAACGAGTTGCCCAAGCCTACCATCGCCCGGGTGCAGGGCAGTGCCTGGGGTGGCGCCTTGGGGCTGATTTGTTGCTGCGACTTTGCAGTGGGTGCCAGCAGCGCCACTTTCCGCTTCAGCGAAGTACGTTTGGGACTGGTGCCTGCCACCATCAGCCCCTATGTGATCGCCGCCATTGGCCTGCGGGCGGCGCGGCGCTACTTTCTGAGCGCCGAATCCATTACCGCCGACACGGCAAGACAACTGGGCATTATCAGTGAAGTCGTCGATGAAGAACGACTGGATGAGGTAGTGGAGACCTGGATCGATCAGCTGCTGAACAATGGGCCCAGCGCTCTGGCAGAAACAAAACAGTTGATAGCCCATGTTGCTGACAAACCCATCGACGACCAGCTGCTATGGTATACCAGTGAAACCATCGCACGGCTGAGGGTATCCCCCGAGGGCAGGGAGGGGTTATCTGCATTTCTGGAAAAGCGTCTTCCCCATTGGACAGCCTGAGTCAGTAGTGCCCTAGGAACACTTCACCGCTGGCCAGCAACTGGGTGGGTTCCTTTCCCGTGCCCTTGTAGACAGCTGCCACCTCGGCGAAATAACGGTTGCCGCGGCCACCGGAACAGGGTGGCAGGTAAGCGCCGGGCTCGCCGCGCCCCCCCTGATGAGGCCGCTCCAGAAACATGCCCTTTGGCAGCTCGAAGGACTCTCCGGCCACAACAGGTATCTCGATGCTGTTATGCAACCTGCCGGTCCAGAGACCGATCATGCCATGGCCACCGTGATCCATCAGGAACCAGCTGCGATCACTGAAGGCAACAATAACGGCATTGGCTTCATCGGGAATACCACTCACTTTCAATAGCGGCGTTGAACCATGGCCACCAAATTTCTTGCACTGCTGCCCTTCGGGAATGGCATAGCCGTCCCATGCCTGGTCCGCCAGGCTCACCTGTAACTCGGCCACCCTGTCGGCAAGCTGATATTCAAAGGTGTCGCAACCGGAGAGCACCGCGGCCAGAACCAGCCAGACAGCCGTAGGGATTATTTTCATGGGGCATATTCCTTCGAATCAAAATAGGCCCATGCTAGAGACAGATGCTTAACAGACTCTTAAGACAAAACGCGCTCTTCAAGAAGAGCAAACGGAGCAGGGTGAGAGCAACCTAACGACGTTCGAGAATCACCAGGGCGATACCACCCAGCACGGCCAGGGAAGCCAGTACCAGCCGCATACCTAGGGGCTCACCCAACAACAACACGCCACCAGCAGCGGCGATAACCGGCACACTGAGCTGGACGGTGGCAGCACTGGCCGCTTTCAAAAACGGCAGCGCGGTATACCAGATGGCGTAGCCCATACCGGAGGCCAACGCACCGGAGGCCAGTGCGTACCCCACCCCAGCGGGATCAATACTGAATTTTGGAATGGTGAGAATACTTAACAACAACGCGAACGGCACTGCGTAGCGAAAATTACCGGCAGTCACCCGGGTGGCATCGCCACCGCGGCGCCCCCGCAGGGAATAGAGTCCCCAGGCCACACCTGCCAACACCATCAGACCGGCACCCAGGACTGGCGGTGCGGACACACCGGGCGACAACAAGCCCACCAAGCCTGCGATAGCCAGGCAAACTCCCAGCCACTGTATTGATCGCAACCGTTCGCCGGTCCACAGGCCATGTCCGATCATGGTCACCTGTACCGCAGCAAACAGCAGCAGCGCACCCGTAGCCGCTGTCAGGCTCAGATAGGCAAAGGAAAACGCCGCCGCGTAGGCAAACAGCCAGAGCCCTGACAGCCAACTGCCCTGCCCCTCGCGGTGATCCCGACGCAGGGAAACAATCAGCCACAACACCAGGGCACCGGACAGCAACCGCAGGGAGGTAAAACTGGCGGCGTCGATGGCAGTATCCCGTAAGGCAGCCCGGCACAACAGGGAGTTGCCGGCAAACGCCACCATGGCCAGCGCCGTCAGCGATAGCGCTCGCAGGGACAACCCTTGAGTGACATTAGACATGCTTGGGCTCCGGAAGGAGGGATGCCATCAACCATAGCATCCCGCCACCTGATAGCCCAATAGCGGTGAATCCGCTTCTCAGCGACTGGCCAGGTAGGCTCGCCACCCACCCAGCTCGGTAATATCGGTGGCGCCTTCAACACCACGGGGCTCGCAGATGAAACCGGTTACCACCGAGCCATCTTCGATCACCACTTTCCCGATACCCAGCGGCGCGGGAATTCCTGCCACAAAGCTGCCAAATTCCGCAGAAGGCACCGACCAGATTTCTACGTCAATGGCCGCGCCATTCTGTTCATCCATAATGAGTCCGGGCCTGAATGGCGGCCCACCGGCCAAGGCGTACATGCGGTAGCAGGGTTTGGTGCGGGTGCGGCTTTTCAACACGGCACCCCGCTCGGTGAGCTGCCAGTTGAGCGGCAACCCCTCCAGGTGGGCGCCGCACACCAGCACATCAATGCTGCGATTGTCCGCCACCGGCTGCTGCACTTGCGATAATCCCATGGATTCTGCACTGGCGGCATCGGTGAAATCATCAATACCTACAGGCAGCGCCAACCCCTGCTGGATGCGATTGGCGATGGACAGTAGCGTCCTATCACTGAAGCTGTTGCCCACCAGGGTAATGCCAAAAGGCAAACCGGCAGCGGTAAAGGCCGTGGGCACCGCCACCGACGTCATGTCCAGCAGGTTCATGAAGTTGGTGTAGTAGCCGAGCTGGCTGTTGTAGAGGATCGGCTCCGCTAGCATTTCCTCTACGGTGAACAGACGTCCGGCGGTGGGGGTCAACAGGCAGTCCAGCTGATCCAGGGTTGCCACGCAAACCTGTTTCAGGGCCTCAAGCCGGTACTGGGCGCGGAACAGCTCGGTGGCTTTCGGTGTGCCACCCGGCTCCACGATGGCCCGGATGACCGGGTGCAGCGCCGCCGGGTTTTCCTCAACCAACGGCTGGCAGGCGATATAGCGTTCCGCCACCCAGGGGCCTTCGTAAAGCAGCCGCGCCGCCTCATCAAAGGGGCTGTAGTCCACTTCCACCAACTCGAAACCCAGTGCTGCAAGTTTTTCCAGAGTGGCGGCATAGGCAGCCTGATAATCGCTGTCACCAAAAAACTGCAGCTGATTTTCGGGCAACACCCCTACTTTCAACTGCCCCTGTCGGTACCCATAGTGACGGCTGAAATTGTCGTAGCAATTGTGGCGGCTGTAGCCGTCCCCGGCGTCGAAGCCCTCGGCGCTGGCCAGTACGGTATTGGCGTCGTCACTGTTGAGAGCCATGATGCTGATGCAGTCGAGGCTGCGGCAGGCGGGCACCATGCCCCGGGCGGACAACAGTCCGCGGGTGGGTTTCAGCCCCACCAAGTTGTTGAAAGTGGCGGGCACCCGGCCGGAACCAGCAGTGTCCGTGCCCAGGCTAAAACTGGCCAGCCCCAGCGCCACCGATACGGCAGAACCGGAACTGGAACCACCGCTGATGTAATCGGGATCGAAGGCATTGCGGCACGGGCCCCAGGGGGAGCGGGTGCCATTGAGGCCAGTGGCAAACTGGTCGAGATTGGTCTTGCCCACCGGGATGGCCCCGGCGTCCAGTAACTGCTGCACCACCGGGGCGGACGCCGACGGCGTGAAGGCGAAGGGCTCACAGCCGGCGGTTGTGGGAATCCCTGCCAGGTCGATATTGTCCTTGATAGCAAAGGGAATGCCCCACAGCGGGCACTGTTGCGGGTCCTTTTCTGCCAGCGCAGCCAGAAAGGGTTGTTGCTCCTCGGTGCTAAGCAGATGAATCCAGATATTGCGCTCGGCAAATTGTTTAGCGCGTCGACGGATTTCCGCCATTACCGCTTCAGGAGTCTTCGTGCCCTCCCGGTAAGCATTGCTCAGGTTGGCTATTGTCATGTTGCTGCTCATTTCACCACTCCTCAAACCATCTCTTCCAAAACCACCAGTGGCTGCCCTGGCCGAACGCGCTGGCCGGCACTTAACAGCAGGTGGCTGACTACTCCATCCCGGGGTGCCTGAATGGGAATTTCCATCTTCATGGACTCCAGAATCACCAGCGCCTGACCGGCGCGCACGTGGTCACCCACCGCCACTTCGGTTTGCCAGACACTGCCGGACACGGGGCTGTCCACCACAATGCTGTCATCGGGCCAGCTCACCTCATCCTCTTGCTGTTGCTGCTCCTCGGCCTCGAAATTGAACTGGCCGGTGGCATGCCACTGGGCCAGTTCTTCCAGGAAGGCGGCATGCCGTTTGGACCGGAACTGCTCGATATCAGCACTGTTGGTTTTGAGGAACTGTTCATACTCCGCCAGGCTGAAACTGCTTTCCTCAATTCTCAGTGGGTAGTTGCCGCGGGGAAATTCCCGACGGATCTCCTGCAACTCTTCCTGGCTGACCTCGTAGAAACGAATCTGGTCGAAGAAACGCAGCAACCAGGGTTTGGCAAACTCGGCAGTCTGGCGGTAACGGTTCCACATCTGCAGGGTGCGGCCGACAAACTGGTATCCTCCGGGCCCTTCCATGCCGTAGACACACAGGTAGGAGCCGCCGATACCGACGGAGTTTTCCGCGGTCCAGGTGCGCGCCGGGTTGTACTTGGTGGTCACCAGTCGGTGGCGCGGGTCTACCGGGGTAGCCACCGGCGCCCCCAGGTAAACATCCCCCAGCCCCATCACCAGGTAGCTGGCCTCGAACAGAATGCGTTTCACTTCGTCGATACTGTCCAGGCCATTGATACGGCGGATGAATTCGAGGTTGCTGGGGCACCAGGGAGCATTCTTGCGCACCGACTGACTGTATTTTTCGATCGCCAACCGGCAGGCCTCGTCGTCCCAGGACAGCGGGATATGGACGATTCGCGACGGCACTGCCAGCTGCTCCAGCCGGTTCGCCAGGGCTTCCTCGGCAGAGCGAAGATGGGCCAGCAGAGTGCTGTGATCCAGTTGCTGGCTATCGAAATGAATCTGCAGGGAGCGGATACCCGGCGTGAGTTCGCGGATGCCCGGCAATGAATTTTGTTGCAGCCACTGCATCAGGGCATGGGCTCGAAAACGCAGGCGAATATCCAACACCTGCTCGCCGTACTCCACCAGCAGGAAGTGGTCCCCGGCGGCGCGGTAAACAATTTCGTCACCGAACTCGTCAGCGCTCAATCGCGCCAGTACCGGGGTATCCGGGAGCACCGGTTGCCAGAAAGGTTCCTCCGGGATAAGAACATCAAGCTGCCGCTGCTGCGCCGCCTCCAGCGCCACCGCCTGCTCAATACTGACCGGCACGAAGCGCACCTTGTCCCCCGCATGCAGCTGACCCAGTTTCCACAGGTCGGCGCTGATCACCGTTGCCGGGCAGACAAAGCCCCCCAGGGAGGGACCGTCCGGGCCGAGAATGACCGGCATGTCGCCGGTGAAATCCACGGTGCCAAAGGCGTAGGCGTTGTCGTGAATATTAGATGGATGCAGTCCCGCTTCACCACCATCCTGACGTGCCCAGCTTGGCTTCGGACCGATCAGGCGCACTCCGGTGCGACTGGAGTTGTAGTGGACTTCCCACTCGTGGGAAAAGAATGTCTCGATGTCCCCGTCGGTAAAAAAATCCGGTGCGCCATGGGGTCCGTAGATCACCCGCAGCTGCCAGTTGTTGCCGATCTGTGGCAACAGTGCCGGATCGGCTTCTACCGTGACAACCGGAGAAACCGTATTGTCCAAATGCAATACATCGCCGCTGCACAGGGCACGGCCGTTGTGACCGCCAAACTGCCCCAGGGTAAAGGTGGCGCGCGACCCCAGATAGCTAGGACACTGCAAGCCTCCGAGCACTGCCAGATAGGCACGGGCACCGCCGTCGCGGATTCGCCCCAGAATGAGTTGCTGTCCGGCCTTGACCTCCACCACCCGCCATAGAGGCAGTTCCACCTGCTCACCGGATTCGGTATCCACCAGTTTCGCGTCGATGGCTGCACCACCGATGACAATCTGGGTGTCAGAGGAAAATGCCAGGGTCGGCCCCTGCAAGGTGATTTCCAGTGCCGCCGCATCTGCGGGGTTGCCCAGCAAGCGGTTGGCCAGTCGGAAGGAATAGCTATCGAACGGGCCCGAGGGCGGCACACCCACATCCCAGTGGCCGCTGCGGCCGGGGTAATCCTGCACGGTGGTCTGGGTACCGCCTTGCAGTACATCGATGCGGGCGGGCTGAAAATTGACGCTGTTCAGGTAGCGGGTGGTGACCTCGCCACGCGCCAGTACCGGATCGCGACTCAGGGTGCGCAGGTACTCAAGGTTGGTTTCGCTGCCATACAGGGCGGTGTTGTCCAGTGTCGATTGCAGCCTGGCCAGTGCAGCCTCCCGGTCACTCCCGTGGACGATGATCTTGGCCAACATCGGGTCAAAAAACGGCGGCACATCGGTCCCCGCTTCAATCCAGTGATCGATGCGAATTCCCTCCCCCTGCGGAAAGGCCACCTGGGTCAGCAGCCCGGGGCAGGGCTGGAATCCCCGGTAGGGATCTTCCGCATAGACCCGCACCTGGATGGCATGACCGGTGGCGTGCAGCTGCTGGCGGTGGGTGTCCAAAGACAGCTTCTCCCCCGCCGCCAGCCGCAGCATCCATTCAACCAGATCCACCCCGTACACTTCCTCGGTGACACCGTGCTCCACCTGCAGCCGGGTGTTGACCTCCAGGAAGTAAAAGTGATCGGTGTCCGCATCGTAGATAAACTCAACTGTACCGGCATTGCGATAGTTGACACTGGACAGCAATGACTCGGCAGTGGTGTGCAATTGCTGGCGCACCTCAGCGGAGAGGTTGGGAGCCGGGCACTCCTCCACCACTTTCTGGTTGCGACGCTGGCTGGAACAGTCCCGCTCCCCCAAAGCCAACGCCTGACCACAACCGTCACCAAACATCTGTACCTCGATATGGCGGGCGCGGGCGATGAATTTCTCCAGAAATACACCGTCGTCGGCAAAGTTATTGGCTCCCAGACGCTTCACCGAATCAAAGGCACTGCTCAGCTCCTCTTCGCTGTGGCAGAGCTGCATACCGATGCCGCCGCCACCGGCAGTGCTTTTCAGCATCACCGGGTAGCCAATCTGCGCCGCCACGGTTTTGGCCTCTTCGAGGTCACGCAGCAACTCGGACCCGGGCAGCAGCGGCACTTCGGCAGCGGTAGCCAGTCCCCTTGCCCGGTGCTTGAGGCCAAAGGCCTCCATCTGCTCTGCAGTGGGACCGATAAAAACAATACCCGCCGCCTCGCAACGGCCCACAAAGCCGGTGTTCTCACTCAGAAACCCGTAGCCAGGGTGAATGGCCTCGGCCCCGCACTCGGCGGCGATTTCCAGCAGTCGGTCCATGTTCAGATAGGTATCGGCGGCACCGCCTTCACCGAGTCGATAGGCTTCATCGGCCAGGCGCACGTGCAGGCTGTCGGCATCGCAATCGGCATATACCGCCACCGAGCCAACCCCCAGCCGTTTAAGGGTACGGATGATGCGGGTAGCAATGGCGCCGCGGTTGGCAATCAGGACTTTGTTGAACATCTTCTTACCTCGACCGGGTCGTCCCGGTTCTCGTGGCTGCGACAGTGGTCGTCCACTGAAGGCATATCGGATCAGTTATCCCAGACCAGGATTTCCACCGGGGTGGGGTTGTAACCGTTACAGGGGTTATTGAGCTGCGGGCAGTTGGAAATCAACATCAGCACATCCATTTTCGCTGTCAGCTCCACGTATTTGCCCGGCGCGGAAATCCCGTCCTCGAAGGTCAGGCCGCCGGTGGCGGTCACCGGTACGTTCATGAAGAAATTGATGTTGTGGCTGATGTCCCGTTTGCCGATGCCGAATTCCGGGTGTTCGGCAATGGCCAGCATCCAGCTGTCGCGACAGGCGTGCATGCAGCGCTTTTCCAAGTCGTAGCGCACGGTGTTGCTCTCGGTGGCGCAGGCGCCACCTATAGTGTCGTGACGCCCGCAGGTATCGGCAACGATCTCCAGCATGGGATGGTTCTCATTGGAACGCAGTACCGAGCCGGTGGTCAGGTAGAGGTTGCCCTGCTCACGGATAGTTTCCATGGCGCTGTAGTGTTCTGCAGGGTCGGCGGCACTGTAGAACAGGGTGTCCGCCGCCTGATTGCCCTCGAGATCGAGAATCCGCAGGGTCTGACCGGCCTTGATGGCACCCAGATAGTAGTCACCGGCATCGATCACCGCTCGCAGGCTGGCGTTTTCCGGTTGGCGTGAACTGCTGGTCAACATGTCAGAGGCCCTCCCCCAGCATGGGCAGCAGCTCGGGAGCGGCACCCAGGTAATACAGTGCATTGTTGGCAAAACCGCGACGGTTTTCCGGGCAGTGATTGCGGCAGGTGTCATCCAACGTGACCGGCTGCGCCACCCCCAGCTCTATACCCACAGGCCTTGCCGGATAGTCGGCAGCACGGTTGAGGGGATGAGGGCAGCTGTGCAACAGCACCAGGGTATCCATTTCAAAGCGCAGACACAGCTGGCTGCCAGCGGGGCTGGCCCCATCCACCAGCCGCAGATTACCCTCGTCGTCGGCGGCCACCTGGCTAAACCAGTTGATGTTGGCGGCCAGGTCGGCACTGCCGAGACCGTATTTGGCCAGCTCAACCAGAAAGGCATCATGGCCATTCTGGTGCCACTGGTTGCGGTCGCCCTGGTAGTCCCGTTTACCCCAGCACTCCGCAACCTGGTCGGCGCGGCTGTTACCGCAGATGGTTTCGTGCCAACCGACAGTGTCTTCAACGACCGAGGCGAAAATACGCCCCATGTCCGAATACAGGCAGTTGCCGCGAGTCAGCTTGAAGGTGTGCTGGCACTTCAGGGTATCCGGGGCGTTGTAGCGTTCCAGCAGGTTTTCAGGGTTATAAAACAGCATGCCGACATTGGCTCCGCCCTCAAGGTCGGTAAGTCGCATCAGCGTGCCGCGACGCAACCGCAGCGACCAGTGGCCGCCAGGTGCAATTTCGGTGGTGTAATACATTTGTGTCATGGTTGTCCTTCCAGCCCATCTTCACTCTGGCCGGTAAACACCGGCCGCAGGCTGTCGTCGATCTCCTGATAGAGACGCTGGTCCAGTTGGCCGACGGGCAAGTCGTAGGTAATGGAGGCCCCGTAGGCATTGGGGGCCTGGGGGTCATGGCGCAATTTGTCGAACACCCACAGCCGGGTGCCCAGATAGAAGCCTTCCTTGAGGTCGTGGGTGACCATGAAGACGGTCAGCTTGTACTGCCGCCAGAGATTCAGTATCAGCTCGTGCATGTCGGCACGGATACCCGGGTCCAGTGCCCCGAATGGTTCATCGAGGAGCAGAATACGAGGCTTGGCTAACAGTGCCTGGGCAATGGCCAGACGCTGTTTCATGCCCCCGGACAATTCATGGGGATAGCGGTTAAGGGCATGGCTCAATCCCACCTGTTCCAAAATATCGGCGGCTTCCTTGCGTGCTGCCTTTTTGGCACTGCCAAACAGGTAACCGGTGATACCGGGGCGCTGGAAGGCCTTGGCCGCCACCACGTTTTCCAGCACACTCATATGGGGAAACACCGAGTACTGCTGGAACACAATACCCCGATCGGGCCCGGGTTCGGAGCTGATGGGTTTGCCGTCCAGTAACAGGGCACCACTGCTGGGGCTTTCGGTACCAAGCAGCATCTTCAGAAAAGTGCTCTTGCCACAACCGGAAGTGCCCACCATAGTGACGAATTCCCGCTCTGCCACCTTCATGTTGATCTGTTCCAGCACCACGTTATCACCGTAGCGCTTCCAGAGATTAGTTGCCTCGATCATTACTGCGACCCTCCATTTGCATGCCAGGGAAACAGCCTGCGGCTGAGCCAGGCCAGCGCCACATCAAACAGGAATGCCAGCAGGGTAATCCACGCCACATAGGGCAGAATCACATCCATGGACATATAGCGGCGCACCAGGAAAATCCGGTAGCCGAGACCGTCGGTAGAGGCTATCGCCTCGGCGGCGATCAGGAACAGCCAGCCGGCCCCCAGGGACAGACGCACAGCGTCAATCAGTTTCGGCAGCAACTGTGGCAACAGCACCCGGATCATGATCTGCGCGGTGTTGGCCCCCAATGTCTGGGCCTTCACCAGCTGTTCAGCCGGAATTTCCCGGGTGCGGCGCTGGATATCCCTGGCAATCACCGGGGTGATGCCAATGGCTACCAGCATCACCTTGGAGAGTTCCCCGAGGCCAAACACGATGAACAGAATCGGCAACAGCGCCAGCGGTGGCACCAGCGATACCACCGTCAACAGCGGCGACATGCCGGAATTCACCAGCGGCAGTGCACCGGTAAAAATACCCAGCAACAGTCCCAGCGTGGCGGCGATCAGCACCCCCAGCCCAAGACGCTGGAGACTGCTGGCGGTGTCCTGCCAGAACAGGTATTCGCCAGTGCGCTTGCTGGGCTCGAAAGCCATGCGCTGGATGGCATCACCGATCTGGGTGAAGCTCGGTAACAGCTTGTCGTTGGGATTGGCTTCCAGCCGCAGGTCGGAAGCTGCCACGTAGGCCAGCAGGATCAGCGCAAAGGGCAACAGGGCCAGCATCGCGCTTACCACTGGCGAAGGGGCCAGATTGATCAATCGTTTCATGACTCGTCCTCGGGGGAGCGGCAAGCCGCTCCCGGTTGGTTACGCCAGACTCAGAGTTTTCCGTCAGCTGCCATTTGCATGTAGCTGGGATCAAAGCGCAATTTGACGTTGCCGCTGCTGCCGTAAAGGCCGGCGGGAGTTTCGACACCGATGAATCCGGCATCAGGAGCACCATCACCGAGCAGACCATGATCGAAGGAGAATTCGGCCACGGCCTTCATGGTAGCGGTGAGCTTGTCGCTGTTGGTCAGCTCCAGGGCGGAGCCGGGGGTATAGAACATTTTCGTGGCCGCCAGCTGGGCGTCGTATCCAGCCAGGTCGGTGCCGGAAGCCTGGGCCATAAAGTTGCGGGCAGCTTCGGCTTCTTCCCCAGTACCACTCATCAGTCCCATGATTTCATACCAGGCGCCGGTCAGGGCCTTGCCCAGTTTGGGGTTTTCTTTGAGGGTATCGGTATTGATCACCAGCAGGTCGATAATCTCGCCGGGAATCTGGGAAGAGTCGAATACCTTGTGGCTGTTGGGCATGGCGAGGATTTCACTCACCAGCGGGTTCCAGGTAGTCACCGCGGTCACGCCATCGGTGCCATACACGGCCACCATATCGGCATCGGAGGTGTTCACCACCTGCACGTCGGCTTCACTCATGCCAACCGTTTCCAGGCCCCGTGCCAGCAAATAGTGGGACACACTCAGCTCCACCAGGTTGACCTGCTGGCCCTTGATATCTGCCAGAGACTCCTTGCCCTTAAGAATGACAGCATCGTTACCGTTGGAGAAATCACCAACAATCAACGCGGTGCTGTCCACGCCACCGGCGGCGGGAATGGTCAGCGCGTCCATATTGGTCATGGTGCAGGCATCGAACTGGCCGGCGGTGTACTGGTTGATGGATTCTACATAGTCGTTGATCTGCACTACGTCGATGGTGATGTCATATTTATCAGCCCATTTCTTGACGATGCCGGATTCAGCACCATAGGCCCAAGGCATCCAGCCAACGTAAATAGACCAGCAAATCTTGAAGTCATCGCGCGCCATAGCGCCGGAAGAAAACAGCAGGGAAGCAAGAAGGGTTGCAGCAAGTTTTTTCATGATAAACCTCTCAGTCGGTTTTTTGTGTATCAGGTTACACCGGAACAAGTGGAGTACTTTTGGCTCAACGCCAAACAAGTCTCCCGGGCTTTTGTCCCGCCGTGTAACCCCTCACATTACTGAGAGGTCGAGTGCTCTCGGACCAGACACCCATCGACCTGTAAAGACTTTCGATGAATCGGAACCCTAGCGCTCTATTTGCTAAATTGTCTCAATTCGTGTTGCCAAAAGTACGAACACTGATGAAACTATATTCAGGATACATGCCAACTTTTAACTGTCAATCGCAAATGCCCCTCTAACGGGGTGTTGAGCGCACACTGTCGACGGCAGGTGCCGCTAGTAAACAAAAAATTCTGTTCCCTGATTGTGCATCTCATCCCTCGCGCACCAATAGAGTGCAAAATGGCAGGCTTTTGGCGCCAACCCGGGATAGCATTTTTCATTGCATTAGCCGTGGGAGCTGTCATATTTCACTAACGTCGAATTTTTATACTCGATGCGCTCGGATAAAAGGACTCTCTGACATGCGAACAAAGGCCTTCGCCCTGACCCCACTGTTGGGGTCCCTGCTGTTGGGACTAGCCCCGACCCTGTCTGTTGCGGCCCCGCCGGTACCGGTATTTGTCAAAGCCGCCGCGATCGAACCTTTTGAAGAAACCATAGAGGCGCTGGGTACCCTCCGAGCCAACGAGGCGGTGACACTCTCCGCCACCGTCACCGAAACCATTACTGCCATTCACTTTGACGATGGCGAGCGGGTCGAGTCCGGCAAGGTGCTGGTGGAAATGACCAGCAAGGAAGAGCACGCTTTGCTGGAAGAAGCCCGCTCAACCCTGCGAGAAGCACAACGCCAGTACCAGCGCATTCAGGGACTGGTAAAAACCAACCTGGCCAGCGAATCCCTACTGGATGAGCGTCGCGCCGCCTATGAAACAGCCCAGGCCAAACTTCAGGCCACACAATCCCGACTTCAGGATCGCCTTATTATCGCCCCCTTTGACGGTGTGGTTGGCCTGCGCCAGATCAGCGTTGGTGCACTGGTAACGCCCGGGGACAGGATCACCACGCTCGACGATGACAGTGTCATGAAGCTGGATATGTCGGTGCCGGCCGTGTTTATCAATAGCCTGCGACCAGGTCTGACGGTTTCCGCCAATGCCAGGGAACTGGGGGACAGGGATTTTGAGGGCGAAATCGCCAGCCTCGATTCCAGGGTCGACCCGGTCACCCGTGCTCTCGCCGTGCGGGCCCTGCTGCCCAACCCAGAACGGCAGCTCAAACCCGGCATGCTGATGACGGTGACCCTCAAAAAACCACCCGTTGACTACATCATGATTCCCGAGGAGGCTCTGATCCGGGAGGGCTTTAACCAGTTTGCCTTTGTGTTGGATACCAGCAAAGAACCGGCCACCGTATCCAAGCGCCAGCTGACCACCGGCCCACGCCGACCAGGTGTAGTGTCGGTGACAACCGGCATTGCTCCAGGGGAACTGGTGGTCACCCACGGCATTATGCGCCTCAACCAGGGCACCGCCGTGTCCATCATGGCTACCCAGCAGGGCGAGGAAAGTCTGAACGAGTTACTGAAACAGTCAAACGCTGACCGCGGAGCCCACTGATTCCATGCTGCTGTCCGATACCAGTATTCGGCGACCGGTTTTTGCCTCGGTCATTTCCCTGCTGCTTGTGGCTTTCGGGATGATTGCCTTCGAGAGATTGCCCCTGCGTGAATACCCCGACATTGACCCACCCATTGTCTCCATCGAAACGAAATATCCGGGCGCTGCTGCCAACGTGGTGGAAACCCGTATCACCCAAGTTCTGGAAGATCGCATATCTGGCCTGGAAGGCATCAAGTACATCGAGTCGAATAGCTCCGACGGCGAATCGAAAATCAATATCGAGTTCAACCTGTCCCGCAATATTGAAGCAGCCGCCAACGATGTCCGCGACCGGGTCGCTCGCGTTCTGGAAGACCTGCCAGAGGAGGCCGATCTGCCCACGGTGGAAAAGCTGGATACCAACGATGAAGTCATTATGTGGCTCAACCTCACCAGCGAGGCACTTTCCGTGCCTGAACTTACCGATTACGCGGAACGCTATCTGGTGGATCGCTTTTCGATTCTCGACGGTGTGGCTCGGGTACGCATAGGAGGGGGGCAGAGTCTGGCCATGCGCATCTGGCTGGATCGCATAAAGCTTGCCGCCCACAATCTCACGGTCAGCGATGTGGAGTCTGCTCTGAGGTCGGAGAACGTGGAACTGCCTGCCGGCAAGATCGAATCGATCCAGCAGGAATTTACCGTGCGGGTGAAGCGGGTGTTCCGCACCGCCGAGGACTTCAGCCAACTGGTACTGAGCCGGGGCGAGGATGGCTACCTTGTCCGGCTTTCCGATGTGGCGACGGTTCACAGGGGCACCGAAGAGTACCGCACCCTGTTCCGTGGCAATGGGGAGACCATGGTGGGCCTGGGCATCACCAAACAATCCACCGCCAATACCATTGAGGTATCGCGAGCGGTCAAGACGGAAGCAGCAAGACTCAACAAGCTGCTACCCGACGGCATGCAGATCCACGAAAGTTACGACTCCTCCGTATTTATCGAGGAAGCCATCGGCGAGGTCTACAAAACCCTGGCCATCAGCATTGGTCTGGTAATTTTTGTGATCTATCTGTTTCTGGGTAGCGCACGGGCGATGCTGGTGCCCGCTGTCACGGTTCCCATCTCCCTGATCGCTACCTTTACCGTCCTCATGGCCATGGGTTTTACCGTCAACCTGCTGACACTGCTGGCACTGGTACTGGCCATTGGTCTGGTGGTGGACGACGCCATCGTGGTGTTGGAAAACATCCACCGCCGTATGGCGGAGCACCGTGAAACGGCTCTGGTCGCCGCTTTTCGGGGTACCCGGCAAGTGGGATTTGCCGTGATAGCCACCACACTGGTACTGGTCGCGGTGTTTTCGCCAATTTCCATGCTCGAGGGCGATATGGGCCGGCTGTTCTCGGAGTTTGCCCTCACCATGAGCGCTGCCGTGTTATTTTCCAGCCTGGTTGCTCTGACCCTGTGCCCGGTACTGGCATCGCTCCTGCTCTCCCGGACAGATGGGCAAGCCGCACCTGAAACCCGGGTAGATCATTTCTTCCAGAGTTGCCGTGGCCATTACCGCCACCTGGTGGAAGCCTCACTGAAATACCCCCTGCTGATCGGATTACTGTTTGCCAGCTGTATCGGCCTCTCTATCTGGCTAGTGACCCTTATCCCGAACGAATATGTCCCCAAGGAAGACCGCGGCGCCTTTTTCATCATGGTCAAGGGGCCCGAGGGAGCCAGTTACGCCTATACCAAGGCCTACATCGAAGAGATTGAGCAGCGCTTGTTACCCCTTGCCAGCGAGGGTGAGGCGGGTCGAATTCTGGTGCGTGCGCCACGTGATGCCTTTAACACCGGCATTGCCATTGTGGTTCTCAATGAGTGGGGAAATCGCCGCTCCGCCTGGGACATCATGGCTGAAATCCGCGCCAAAACCTCGGATCTGGTCGGTGTACAGATTCACCCCGTGATGCGTCAGGGCATTGGCAACCGTACAGCCAAACCGGTGCAGTTTGTGCTCGCCGGGGGCACCTACGAGGAGTTGGCCCGCTGGCGGGATACCCTGTACGCAGAGCTAAGCAAAAACAACCCGGGCTTTACCGACATTGACAGCGACTACCGGGAGACCAGCCCACAAGTGCAGGTTAACATCGACTACAACCGCGCGGCGGAACTCGGGGTTTCGGTACAGAATATCGGGCGAACGCTGGAAAGCATGCTGGCTTCGCGCAAGGTCACCACTTACCTCGATGCCGGGGAAGAGTACGATGTGATGATCGAGGGCAAACGCGATCAGCAAAACAGCCCCGATGACCTGACCAATATTTATGTGCGTTCAGAGCGCTCCGGTCAGCTGATTCCCCTGTCCAACCTGGTGACATTGGAGGAATACGCAGATTCAAAAACGCTGAATCGCTACAACCGCAACCGCGCCATTACCATTGATGCCAACCTGGAAGATGATCTACCCCTGGGCGAAGGCCTGACCTATCTCGAGCGACTTGTGCGTGAGCACCTGCCTGAACACGCGGTGATTGACTATAAGGGGCGCTCCCTGGATTTCAAAAAGTCCGGTTCTGCCAGTTACTTCATATTTATTCTGGGGGTGCTGGTGATGTTCCTGGTACTGGCCGCCCAGTTTGAAAGCTATATCAGTCCCCTGATCATTATCTTTACCGTGCCACTAGCCATAGCCGGCGGACTGCTGGGACTGTGGGGCAGCGACAACACCCTCAACCTCTACAGCCAGATCGGATTGATCATGCTTATCGGACTGGCGGCCAAGAACGGCATTCTGATCGTCGAGTTCGCCAATCAGATGCGCGACCAGGGCAGTTCAGTACAAGAGGCTATTATTGCCGCCGCGCAGGTGCGGCTGCGCCCTATCGTCATGACCAGCATTACCACCATTGCCGGGTCCATTCCGCTGATACTGTCCTTTGGGGCCGGAGCAGAAACCCGTCAAGTGCTGGGTATTACCCTCTTCTGTGGCGTAGCTTTCGCCACGGTGTTTACACTTTTTATCCTGCCGGTGGCCTACCACTTGCTGGGGCGTTTCACTCGAGGCCCCAGATATGTCTCCAATAAACTTGACCAACAATTGAAGCATACCCCCAGCACTGACCAAGCAAAGCCAGAACAGAATTAGCGGAACCTATGATGGCTTGTGTTAGGGAACATTTGAACACAGTCACCTGTGTTTCACCCCGCAACGGGCGGCATGGTGGATAGGAATAGAACTAGGCGCCCCAGTACCTGACACGCCCGACATCAAGATGCACAAAATCACTCTGGCTGTAGAGACCGACCCCGCCTCGTTTCAGCGCCAAGGCACCCTTATGTAATTTGTCGAGACGCGTGCCCGGCAAGCGGATATCGATGGCCTTGCCCTGCATATGCAGGCTTTTCTTGGCCACACCTTTACTGTGCTGACTCAACTGGTTGTTTGTAGCCGGAGAACGGTAACCGGAGATCACATGGAGAGGACGCCGGTTTCCCAATAATTTTTGCAGATCGTGCAACAGCACCAATAGGTTGGGTGACACTTCACAGACTTCCCCGGTGCGATGGTCCCTCAACACATGGTTGACGTCTTTCAGGCTGTCGGCAAGAAACTGGTGGCCGACGCAAAACGTCGTCTTCAGGCTCTCCCCGGTGTGCAGATTGTAAAATGACAGGGTGCGTTCCCTTGTGAGCGTAGCCGGAATCTTCGCCAGCGCCGTGGGGGACACGGCCAAACCGGCGGTAAAGCCACCGACCATGCTCAGAAAGCGCCGACGCGAAGTAATTAAGGGATTTTGACTCATGGGAACAATGTACCAGCCTCAGAATTGCCGGCCTATTATGCTTTGGCAGGAGGCAACTGTACAGAAAATGATCAATTGGTCTGGGTCTGGCGGCTGACATACTCCCGCAGAACCTTCTCATCATGCCGATACAGATCTTCTCGGAATTGCAGACTGCCCTCTGCATCCAACCAGGCAGTCCAATAGGTCACGTGAAGCTCCACCTGATTTTCGAGTCGCACGTGGCGCGTCTGCGAGTTGTCCAGCAGCCTGTGCAGTACTCCCGGCTCGGCCCTGTTTGCCTTGACCAGAAGCCACTCCGCGAGCTCCATGGGCTTTTCCAGGCGAATGCAACCGGAGCTGAAGGCGCGTCTGCTGGCATCAAACAGCTGCCTGGCATTGGTGTCGTGCAAGTAGATGCTCTCGCTGTTGGGCACGTTGAATTTGATCCGACCCAAGGCATTACCGGGGCCGGGAGGCTGCCAGAGACGGTGGTATTCAATGCCCCGATACATTTTTGCCAGGTCAATGTCCGCGTCGGGAACCACCACCGGGGGTGCTTGCCAGCCGGACAAAACCAGCAGATTTTTCTTCTCCAGATACCGGCTATCCTGTCGCCAGTGGGGCAGAAAATCACGCATGGCGATACTCCGCGGCACACTCCAGGCTGGGTTGATAACCAAAGCACTGACCTGGCTGCTGAACACCGGTGTCTGTCGACTCTTGCGCCCGACAATGGCCTTCATTTCCAGCTGCACGTCGCCGTCTGCCACCAGCCATAACCGATAGTCCGGAATATTGACCTGAACGTAGCGGGCGCTGGCAACTGCTTGCAGCGCCTCCTGTCGGCCGATATTGAGTAGCAATTGATTGGCCCTGATCCAGGGCGGCACATTCAGCAAGTCCCGACTCTCGGGGCCCAGAATCCCGTCTACATGGACAGCCCCGTGGCGCATCTGAAAGCGCACCATTGCGTCAAACAGGGGTTTATCAAATAGGTCGGGCTGACCGCTGGGCGGTGCTTCCCGGTAATCCCCACTGAGCTGCAACAGCTGTCGCAACTGCACTACCTGCTCATGGCGATCACCCAGACTCAGCAGCGGGCCTGCCTCCAGCGGTGACCATCGACCGCTGCGGGCGAGGTCGTCATAGTACGCCAGCGCCTCTTCCATAGTCTGAAATCGCAGAGGCCGATGTGCGGTAGGGGTAGAGTCTTCATCGAGAGGTGGCAAGGGCTGTGCACCGACATAGGCATGAGGCTGCACCAACGCCAAAACGGCGTCCGTTTCAGCCAGGGACACGGCGGAGCTTAACAAACTCCATATCAGCATCCAGCTGGAGATGATACATCGCTGATACATACGGCCTCCCATCCATTAGGCGACCACGCACGACTGACACCACCAATGTGGCCACCCGAGGAACATTAACTAAAGATTAGACCACAACTTGTACGCAAAGGTTTGCAGCCGACCACCGGCAACAGAAGCCTGCCTAATGGCAGAGCACCTGCGACAAGCCTGTGCAGATGACTAGCATTTCACAACCACCTTGCCCACCGGCGCCAGCGTCAACAGCGCCAGCTTCAGGTGCTGAAGCGCAAAGGGAATACCGATAATGGTGATGAACAGTGCCAGCGCCAGGGTGATATGTCCCACTGCCAGCCAAAAGCCGGCCAGGATAAACCAGATAATATTGCCCAGCAGACCCAGGGCACCGGTCCCCAAGTCCTCCTTACCGGTAATGATGCTGCGACTCACAGCTTCTCGACCAAAGGGCAGAAATGTGAACTGGCCGATGACAAAACAGGAGCGGCCCCAGGGAATACCGATAATGGTAATAAACGCCACCAGCCCGATCAGCCACCAGGCCAGGCCCATCAACAGTCCGCCAAAAATCAACCACAGGAGATTCCCCAGAAAGCGCAACATGATGATTACCGTCCCCTTAAAAACAGTTTGTCCAATTCACCCAGCGACATCTGGGTCCAGGTAGGCCGGCCGTGGTTACACTGACCACTGCGCTCTGTCGCTTCCATATCCCGCAACAGGGCATTCATTTCAGCAATGGACAGTTTGCGGTTGGCCCGGACCGAACAATGGCAGGCCATGTTGGCCATGATCTCATTGAGGTGTTCCCTGATTCGGTCACAGTTGCCATGGCTAACCAGGTCCGATAGCACGTCCCGAACCAACGGCTCCACATCGGCATCACGCAGCAGTGCAGGCACCTGCCGCACCAGCAGACTTTCCGGTCCCGCCCGCTGTAACTGAAAGCCAAGGGATTCAAACACGGCTGACTGTTCCTCCGCGGTATCCGCCTCGGCCTGGCTGACCGCCAGCGTTTTGGGAACCAGCAGCGGTTGGGACATCAGGCCCTCAGCATCAAATGCCTGTTTCATGCGCTCGTAGGTAATGCGTTCATGGGCGGCATGCATATCCACCAGCACCAGGCCTGCGGCATTTTCCGCCAGAATGTAAATACCCTTTAACTGGGCAATGGCATAGCCCAGCGGCGGCAGGGTTTCATCGGTTTCAGGCAAAGGCAGCGGCGAGATGGGAGCCGCTGACGCATGCAGCTCTCCATACACAGCCATTTGCTCTGCGACGCGATCACGTGCCGGGGATTTTTCACTAAAACTGATTGACGCCTGCGTCACAGGGGAACGCGCCACCGCCGGTACTGGCGCTTCCGTCAGCTCGCTGTCACCAGCATGGTTACTGTCCCCGGGACGGATATCCGCCACGCAGCGATGCAGGCTTCGGAACAGGAAATCGTGGACCGTACGACTATCGCGGAAACGCACTTCGTGCTTGGTGGGGTGTACGTTGACGTCCACATCTGCCGGGTTCAACTCCAGATAGAGAACAAAGGCCGGGTGACGGCCGTGATACATCACGTCCTGGTAAGCCTGGCGCACCGCATGGGTGACCAGCTTGTCGCGAATGCTGCGACCGTTGACAAAGAAATGCTGCAGATCTGCCTGACTGCGTGAAAAAGTCGGCAATCCCACCCAACCCCAGAGACGCAAACCGGCGGCTTCCACATCCACGTAGATTGCATTTTCCATAAATGCCGGGCCACAGATGGCCGCCACGCGGCGCTCCTGCTCCAGCTGGGTGCCAGCAGCGCGAAACTGGTGGGCCACCTTGCCGTTATTGCGCAGGGTGAAATCAATGTCGAAATTGCTCAGGGAAAGTTTTCGCAGAACTTCGTCAATCCGCTTGTATTCAGTAGTCTCCGTGCGCAGAAATTTGCGCCGTGCGGGAGTATTAAAAAACAGGTCCCGCACCTCCACCGTGGTCCCCCGCGGGTGGGCCACCGGCGCCAGGTTCACCGCCATATCGCGCCCCTCGGTCTCAGCTTTCCAGCCGGGGCCGCTGTCCTGGTCATTGGTCGCAATGGCAAGCCGGGCGACAGATGAAATACTCGCCAGTGCTTCGCCGCGAAAACCGAGGGTAGCCACGGCTTCGAGGTCGTCCAGCTGCTCAATCTTGCTGGTGGCATGGCGACTGAGTGCCAAAGGCAGGTCTTCTTCTCCAATGCCACAGCCGTTATCGCGGACGCGCATGAGTTTGACCCCACCGCTTTCCACGTCAATCTCAATGCGGCTGGCACCACTATCAATACTGTTTTCCAGCAACTCCTTGATCACGGAGGCCGGGCGCTCTACCACCTCACCGGCGGCGATCTGATTGGCCAGCCGGGGACTGAGCAGATGAATCTTGGGCATGAATCAATAATCTTCAGGAAGCGGGAATTTTCAGGCGCTGTCCAACTCTGATGCGCGTGCTATTGAGGCCATTATGTCGCAACAGGTCTTCTACGGACACATTGTAACGAACGGCTATATCCGACAGCGTATCACCCCGGGCAATGACGTGTACGCCTCCCCCACCCACTGTTTTACGGGCCGCCAACAGTGTCCCCGCCGGAGGTGCTTTCTCGAAGTATCGATTGACGCCGTTAAAAATGGCCCTCGCCATCTTTTGCTGATAACTGCGGTCGCTCAACTGCCGGGCTTCCTTGGGGTTGGAGATAAAACCGGTCTCCACCAGAATGGACGGAATATCAGGAGACTTGAGCACCATAAAGCCCGCCTGCTCCACATGTTTCTTGTGCAACCTGGCAACGCCACCGATGGAGCGCAACACCTCTGCACCGACTTCCAGGCTGCTGCTGAGCGTGGCGGTCATGGACAGATCCAGCAGCACGCTGGCCAGCATGTGGTCCTTGTCATCCAGGCTGACGCTGCCGGCACCGCCAATCAGGTCCGCCTGATTTTCCCGGCTGGCCAGGTAACGGGCTGTTTCACTGGTCGCACCTCGCCGTGACAGGGCGAACACCGACGCACCATTTGCCGACGACTTGGTAAACGCATCGGCATGAATTGAAATAAACATGTCGGCGCGGTGGTTACGCGCAATTTCCGTGCGCTTGCGCAGGGGAATGTAATAGTCGCCTGTTCGAACCAGCCGGGCACGAAAACCTGGGGTGCTATCGAGCAGCTTTTGCAATTCCTTGCTGATGGCCAGCACCACCTGCTTTTCACGAATACCTTTTGGCCCCAATGCACCCGGATCTTCCCCGCCATGGCCTGCATCGATGGCAATAATGATATCGCGGTTGCCACTTTCCCCTGCGACATCATTGACCGATTTCACTGTCTCCTGACCAATGTCATAGAGATCAACCACCAGGCGATCGCCATATTGCTGGTTTTTGGAAAGCGTGAAACTACGCGGTCTGACGGCAGTTTTGAGATCCAGCACAATGCGCAGGTCAGTCTTGTCCTTGACCCCGGTGCGCAGTGCAGTCACCGGGGTTGTCGACAGGTCCAGACCATTGGTGCTGGTGGTGATCGTGGTATGGGCAATATCCATCACCAGGCGGGGAGGATTATCCAGGGGAAAGATCTTGTGGTTTACCGGACCACTCAGGTCAAAAACCAGACGGGTGTGGTCCGGCGCCCGCCACAGGCGAACACCGTCAACCGTCGCCGCTAAAGATGCCTCGCAGAACATCCCCAACAGCAGTAGCAGCAGGGTTTTGATACATGCTGAATTCAGCAACAAACTGTCCTCATGACATGGCAGCCAGTTGTTTGATAGCGCCTTCGCCCCTCTCGGTTTTGGCCTCGACAAGCACTCGCCGCGCACCGTTTTCAATCCTGATCTGTATCCTCAAATCCGGCTCGGGCAACATGCCAGCACCCCGTTCAGGCCATTCCACCAGGCAACAGTTCGCTTGCTGGAGGTAATCGCGAATACCAATATATTCAAGTTCTTCGGGGTCGCCCAAACGGTACAGGTCAAAATGATAAATCAGTTTTTTCCCCAACTGATAGGGCTCCACCAGTGTGTAAGTTGGGCTTTTGACAACACCGCGATGACCAAAGGCTGACAGCATACCGCGACTCAGGGTGGTTTTTCCTGCACCCAGGTCACCTTCCATGAATACCAGGCAGCCATCGGGCAACATACTTCCCAGCTGGCGACCAAATGCCACCATGGCGTCTTCACCAGTCAAGCAAATATTAAACGACTCCCTCATGGATTGACTAACCGGCGCAGTGGACCCAGCAGATCGGTCGCAGTCATTCCCCTCTCACCATCCACCGCTGCTCGGTCTGCGGCTTCTGCATGCAAACCCACCGCAAGGGATAATGCTTGCCCGGGGTCAATACTCTGGGCCAACATCGCCCCTGCAATACCACTCAACACATCACCCATGCCGCCGGATGCCATGCCGGGGTTGCCGCCTGTGCAAACGGCCACCGGCAAGTTATCGGAACGGCAAATCAGGGAGCCCACGCCTTTTAACAGCACGGGGCATTGATACTTTCTCCACAATTCGCGAACAGCAGCAAACCGGTCGGCCTGCACCTCTGCAATGGTTTTACCGAGCAGTCTGGCGGCCTCGCCGGGATGGGGTGTGAGAATCCAGAGTCGGGAATCATGGGTCTGAGACGTCTGAGCGGCCAGCAAGTTGAGGCCATCTGCATCAACAACCGTAGGTTTGCCGGTCAGAAACACCTGGCGAAGCAACTGCTCGGACCAGGGCGTTTTCCCCAGCCCCGGACCCACCACCACAACGGATGCGCGCTCGAGTAGTGGCTGCAGTTCCTGTCCTGAAGAGACGGCATTGACCATGAGCTCCGGACAGCGAGAAAGCACGGCAGACACATGTTCCGTGCGGGTTGCCACAGAAACCAGACCTGCCCCGGTGCGCAACGCCGCTTCCGCGGCCATGGCAACAGCTCCGCCAAAACCCAGTTCTCCACCCACCACCAGGACATGCCCAAAGTCTCCCTTATGGGCGTCTCTGCGCCGCTTCGGTAACAGAGGCATCAGTTCGTCAAGATCCAGCCGCTCACATTCCGGCGTCACCTGGTGGTACACCACTTCGGGAACACGCAGATTGTTAAACACCAGTTCCCCGGTGTGTTGTGGGCCTTCACCGGTAAACAGCCCCTGTTTCATACCGATGAACGTCACTGTCACGTCCGCCCCAACCACCGGCCCGGCTGCTGTGCCGGTATCACTGCAAAGTCCCGAGGGAATATCCACAGCGACAACGGGCAGACCACTGTCGTTAATCAGACAAATCGCCTGTGCATAGGGTTCGCGAACTGCACCGTTCAAACCGGTACCCAACAGGGCATCGACCACCACACCTGTTTCCAGACCCATACCATCACTAAAAGGTATGATGCTGACCCCTGCCTGAAGTGCGTAGTTGTAGGCTGACAACGCATCGCCCTGGAGCTTGCCGGCAGGAGCGACCTGGATGACTTCTACAGGCAAACAGCTTTCGGCGGCCAGTGCAGCGACGATGTATCCATCACCCGCGTTATTGCCAGCCCCACAAAAGACTGTCAGCGGGGCTCCGGGCCAGCGACTGATTATCTGTTGGAATACAGCGTAGCCTGCACGCTTCATCAATTTGATGCCGGGAATGCCGCAATCCTGAATGGCAATGCGATCCAGTTCCCGGACCTGCCGGGCGGAGTAGAGAGGGACTGGCAGATGGTGCGACATAAACTACCGATAATCCGCTTAAAATCTGTCAAAATTATACGTTAACTATAGACTTAAGTTCGACCATGGCACTCCAACACCACGACCCCGACTACGCTCAGCTGGCCCTTCAGATCAAGGAGTGGGGAAAGTCGCTTGGCTTTCAGCAGGTAGCCATTGCCGACATTGACTTGCGCGACAGTGGCCAACAGCTTAACCGCTGGCTGGAAAAAGGCTACCAGGGGGATATGCGCTGGATGGGTGAGCACGGCAGCAAACGCTATCATCCCGAGCAACTGCTACCCGATACCCGCAGGGTAATTGTAGTGCGTATGGATTATCTACCCCCTGATGACAACCTGGTTGCCGTACTGAAATCCGATGATCGTGCTTTCATTTCCCGCTATGCCCTGGGTCGCGACTATCACAAACTGATTCGAAAACGCCTCACCACCCTGGCAAAAGAAATCGAAAAGGCAGTGCCGGGAGCGGTTACCCAGCGCCCCTTTGTGGACAGCGCACCGGTGATGGAAAAACCCCTGGCCGTCAAGGCGGGCATTGGCTGGCAGGGAAAACATACCCTGGTGATCAACAGTCAGGCCGGCTCCTGGTTTTTTCTCGGAGAAATTTACACCAGCCTGCCGCTGCCCGTTGATGCACGCCATGAGGAAGACCAGTGCGGGGAATGTCAGGCCTGCCTGAAAGTCTGCCCGACGGACGCATTTCCGGAACCCTACGTACTGGACGCGCGACGTTGTATCTCGTACCTGACTATTGAGAACAAAGGAGCAATACCCGAAGAATTTCGGGAGCCCATGGGTAACCGGGTATTCGGTTGTGATGATTGCCAGGCTGTCTGTCCATGGAATAAAACCGCACCCACTTCCGAAGAGAAAGATTTTTCACCCCGTCATCAGCTGGACAACAGTGAGCTGGCTACCCTGTTTTTGTGGAGCGAGGCTGAATTTCTGAAATACACGGAGGGATCGCCCATCCGACGTATCGGTTACCAGGGATGGTTACGCAATCTGGCAGTGGGACTGGGGAATGCACCAACTACTGAAAAAGTATTACAGGCACTTGAAAGCCGGGCCGACTTCCCCTCGCCACTGGTTCAGGAGCATGTGGCCTGGGCATTGCAACAACATCGGGAACCGCGACGCCGAAAACGCAAGGTGGCCAACCCGAACTCGCGCCGAGACTGAATCGCTAGGTTACTGTTGCGTGGTGAGGTAATCGAGAATTGCCACGACCTGGTGTGGCGTCTGCGCCCAGGCCATGGCAGAACCATCCACTTCTTTCAGCGGATGGATAATGTCGGCGTCGTGCAACGTGATATAGGGCGTGCCCAATGCCGCGCAGTAACCGGCATCAAACGCAGCATTCCACTGCTTGTATTTATCACCGAAGCGAATAATGGCCAGATCACACTGCTCGATCAGAGTCCTGGTGCGAATCGCATTGATTTTTGAGGACTTATGATCCCGCCAGAACGGCTCTTGTTCGATGCCGAGCACATCTCCTGCTGCATCGCTGGCTTCGTGATCGGTGACGGCAGAGCTGAACGTCACCGGCAACTGCTTTTCATTGGCACCCTGAATAATCTGGTCTCGCCAGTCCGTATGAATTTCTCCCGACAAATACACCTGCCACATCAGGACTGATCCTCCATCACAAAAAACACATCCCGGTAATATTTCAACTCGTTGATGGAGTCCTTGATGTCATCCATGGCCAGATGTGCCCCCTGCTTGGAAACACCTTTCAGCAGCTCTGGCCGCCAGCGACGGATGATTTCCTTGACGCTACTGACGTCGAGATTTCGATAGTGAAAAAAAGCTTCCAGTTCCGGCATCTGGCGGGCCAGGAAACGGCGATCCTGGCAGATGGAGTTGCCGCACATGGGTGACTGCCGCGCATCGACAAACCTAGACAGGAAATCCAGTGTTGCCTTTTCAGCCGCCGCCATGGAAATGGTGCTGGTACGCACCCTTTCCGTCAGCCCGGACTGGCCATGTTGCCGGGTGTTCCATTCATCCATACCCTCCAGCAGTTCATCCGGCTGATGGATCGCCAGCATTGGCCCTTCACCCAGGATGTTGAGATGCTTGTCCGTCACAATGGTTGCGATTTCAATAATGACATCGTTTTCGGTATCCAGCCCCGTCATCTCCAGGTCAATCCAGATAAGATTAAGGGGGTCTTTGCTCAGTAATACGTCATTCATGGGGAGCTTCTTTGGCCTTGCTAATGATACTGTCCAGAGCCGTCAGTCTCGTCTCGCGCTGCTCGACTTCTGATTTTAGAACCTTGGTTTCTTCTTCGCCTGCACCCTGCAACTGCTCTTTGAGAGATTTGAGTTCCTGGGTAATGCTCTGTTTCTCATCCTCCAGGGAATGAATTTTTTCTGCGCGATCAGCCTTGTCAAAAATCATCGCTTCAGGTGCTTCTTGCTCGGTCTGCTTGACCTCCGGCTTGCCCGGAATGCCGATAAATTTCTCACCGCTCTGGTACTGACGCTGATTCATGAAGGTGGGAGACACAATCTCAATGCCGGCACCATGCAACTTGTCCAGCACTTCCTTGCGCAGCTTGCTGCGTGTCGTCAACAGGTGTTTCACCTCCGGGTAATAGCCGGATATCTTGTAGCTGACAGAGAAATCTCCAAGGTCGCGTATCTGCATAAACGGTTCGGTTAGGCCCGCCGCCAGCGCCGCCTCCTTGAACAGTGGCTCCAGTTGATGGTGGGCGACGTCATAGCCAAGGGACAGCTCGCAGGAAACAATGGTGCCGGATGAACGCACAACCGTCACCGGATTGGAAGCCAGAAAAAGATTGGGCAACGTAATCAGATCGCGGTCTTCAGACTGGATTTCGGTGTGAAACAAACCGCGTTCGGTCACTCGACCAAAGTGCTCACCTGCACGGATAAAATCACCGTGATGAAAACTCTTTACGGCCCGCAGCATCAGGCCAGCCATGGCATTGGATACAAAGGTGGTGGACGACAGGGCAATGACGCCGGTCAACACCAGCCCCAGCAGACTTAACAGATCGCCGCGGGTTGACTCACTGACCGGCAGAGCCAGAATAACGATCACCAGGGCGATGGCCGTCAGCACCAGCATGGTGACCTGCCCTGGCAGCCGGGATTCCGTGGTCAGACTGGCCCGTCGCAACAGCAACCAATTGGCAATCCACAGGCATAAAACAATGACCGCAATTGTCACCAGTAGCGGGATAAATGTCGCCAGTGACTGGTAGATTCCTTCCAGATCAAGCATTTCTGATTCCTGTCCCCCAATGCGCTTATGCTATATCCTTGCGACCATCGAAGCCAGCTAATAACCCTGGGCACCTACTCCAGTCAGGATTGGATTTTGAGCAAACGCCATTTAACCAAACAGCAGCAGCGGCGTATTCAGCGCAACCAGAACAAGGCAAAGGCGGCTGTTGACAGAGTTCAGGCAGAAGAACTGCTGGCGACTGACAGTCTCGGTCCGGAGCAGAATGGGAGGGTTACCGCCTGCTATGGTTCACAGGTGGATGTGGAACCCGAAAATGAGGTGCTCCATGAATCAAAGCGCTGCCACCTGCGGGCAAATCTGCCATCCATCGTCACCGGCGACAATGTCATCTGGCAGGATGGAGACCCCCAGGGTGTGGTGGTTGCCATCAAGCCACGCAGCAGTGAACTCTGCCGCCCGGATAACCGCGGCAAGCTCAAACCTGTCGCAGCCAATATCGACCGTATTGTAATTGTTATCGCACCCCTGCCCGAACCCCACCGGAACCTGATAGATCGCTACCTTGTCGCCTGCGAGCATCAGCAGATTACCCCTATGCTGGTGATGAACAAAAGCGACCTGCTGGATGACAACCATCGTGATCATCTCATGGATATGCTGTCTGACTACCAGATGCTGGGCTACGACTGCTTGCAGGTTTCTGCCCACAGTGGCGATGGCATGGGGCTTCTCTCCGATCGACTAGACAGAACAACCAGCGTCTTTGTTGGCCAGTCAGGTGTCGGCAAGTCTTCCTTGCTGAACTCGTTATCGCCAGGGACAAATACTGCTGTCGGTGCGCTGTCAGAAGCGGTCACCAAGGGTACACACACCACCACCACAGCTCAATTATTTCACTTACCCGGGGGTGGCGAAGTTATCGATTCGCCGGGAATACGTGAATTCGGGTTATGGCACATGAACCCAGAAGAAGTCGCCAGCGGCTTTATTGAGTTCCGGCCTTTTTTGGGCTACTGCAAATTCAGGGACTGTCAGCACCGCGGGACTGAGCCCGGCTGTGCCATTGACGAAGCCCTATCCAAAGGCCGCATCAGCACACAGCGTGCTGACAGCTACCGGCATATTCTTCAAAGCCTGGAAAGCGGCCATTAAGCCCAACAAAACACAGCAAAATCAGTGTTACAATCGCCGCCTGCTATCAGTATGGGAGGCACCATGTCCACAATTCCAAAGTTACTCGAGCCACAAGACCTGCTCAACCTGCTCGACCAACCCAATATTCTGATCATCGACCTATGTAAAGATGGTCTCTACACTCAAAAACATATCCCCGGCGCCGTTCACGTCTCGCCCAAAGAGCTGATGAATGGTGGCCAACCCTGGCCTAACAAGCTGGCGTTACCCCCGCAGTTAAATGCACTGTTTGGACGCTTGGGATTAACCGATGACAGCCACGTCATTGTCTACGACGATGAAGGTGGCGGCTGGGCTGGCCGCTTTGCCTGGACACTCGATGTAATTGGTCACCATAACTGGTCATACCTGAACGGCGGTCTCGTGGCCTGGCACAACGAAGGCTTTGCCGTGACGCAGGAAGTACCCCCTCCGACAGCGATTGACTTTGAAGTGAATGTCGACCTTGAGGCGCTGGTGCGAACCGAAGAAATCATGGCTCACCTGGATTCAGGCGACTGGCAAATTTGGGATGCCCGAACCCCGGAAGAATTCAGTGGCGAAAAAGTCATGGCCGAGAAAGGTGGTCACATTCCCGGCGCCATCAACTGTGAGTGGACCAGCCTGATCGACAATCATAGGAATATGCGAATTCGGGAAGATGCCTTGGAGCGTCTGGCCGCGATCGGAATCGATCCCAGTAAACCTACCGTGACGCACTGCCAATCTCATCACCGCTCAGGTTTTACCTACATGCTTGGCAGAATACTGGGCTTTGACAATATCCGCGCCTATGACGGGTCATGGTGGGAATGGGGCAACCGCCCGGATACCCCTGTGGAGCAATAGTTTGAACACGTACCTGGCTGAATGGTTTGTTGCTCTGCAGCGACTATTGCCCCAACACGGCTTGTCCCGGCTGGGGAAAAAACTCGCGGAGTCTAGATCTCCGCGAGTTAAAAATGCATTGATTCGCCAGTTTATTAAGACCTACCGAGTCAACATGGAAGAGGCTTTATCCCCATCGCCAGATGACTACCCTTGTTTCAATGACTTTTTTACCCGCGCGCTCAAACTAGAAGCCAGACCCATCGCCAAGGGTGGTACCGTTATTACCTCTCCGGCGGATGGCACTATCAGTCAACTGGGCACCATCACTGCCGGAAATATTTTTCAGGCGAAAGGCAGGTCCTTTTCTGTTGAGACTCTTCTTGGTGAGGCTAATGAGGATAGCAGGCTCTTTCAGCAGGGCCAGTTCATCACTATTTACCTGTCGCCCAGCGACTACCATCGAGTTCATATGCCCGTGGCCGGTACACTCGACTACTGTCGCTATATTCCGGGAAAACTGTTTTCCGTCAATGCGGCCACCACTGCGGTAGTAGATGGTCTGTTTGCCAAAAATGAGCGCCTGGTCTGTGTTTTTAATACTGATTTTGGCCGCTGCGCTGTGGTACTGGTTGGCGCAATGATGGTGGCGGGTATTGAAACCGTATGGCAGAAAGACTACCGGGCCAATCAGCTGCGCGTGGATCAGTTTAAACCCGGGGAAGTCGGGCTGGAGAAAGGTGATGAGATGGGTCGTTTTAAATTCGGCTCAACGGCAATTCTGTTGTTTGAACCAAACACAATCCGCTGGTCGCAGGAGATTACCAGCGGTCGAAGTCTGCAGATGGGTCAAGCGATTGGCCAGCAGCTTTCAGTCTGACCATCTAAAATCAAATACGGAAACGATCCCGAAGATTGGTCAACATCCCGGATTTAGTGGGTGCCAACTCCTCAGCCTCCTGCTCTTCGGACATAGCATTATCGAGAATTTTGCTGGTATTTTTCATGAATATGCTTGTCACTGCAGGGATGTCGACATCATAACCTGACAACTCCAGATCCCTTGCAATGGCCAGCTTTGAAACTGAACGCGCTTTGGCCACGCCAGTGCTGAGCAATGCATTTCGCGACTGCTCCTCGTCCTTCAGGTCCAGCAGTATATATTCACCAGAAGCCTTGGCTTTTTTCTGATTGAACACGGCCACTTTGGGAGTCAAACGGGAATCTGCATGCTGTTCAACCACCACCCCAACATCGCCAGTGGTCAACTCCACCAGAGTGCCGGTGGGGTACAACCCGATTGACTGGATAAACTGAACAACCAGATCATCTTGAAATTTCTTGTCTCGCATGTTGTAAAGCAGGCTGACGGCACGTGACGGTGCCACAGGATCCTCAGATTCCTGGGGATTAGAGATGGCATCATAGGTTGTGGCAATACCCGCTACACGGGCCAACAGGGGAATTTTTCCTCCCATGATGCCCTCTGGGAAGCCACTGCCGTCAAAACGTTCACAGTGGTAACGAACCACTGATATCACCCGTGGCTCAACACTTTTCGAGGCACGCAGCATCTCCACCCCGTACTCGACAAACTGCTGGTATTCTTTATTCTCTTCAGCGGTGCGACGCTTTTTACGCAACAGCCCATTGGGCAATTTCACCTTACCGATATCTTTGAGCAGTGTACCCAGACAAAGTACGGACATATCGCCCTTGGGCATACCGATATAGCGCGCAAATTGAACGGCCCAAAGCGCCGCTCGCATACTGTGATCGTGTGTGTGCTGGTCTTTAAGGCGCAATCTCAACAACCAGGTGAAGGCATCGGGACAGCGCACAACGCTATTGACCATATCAGCGACCGCATCTTTCAGCTGCTGATAATCAAAGTCTCGGCCTTTGGCTATCTGTTTGGCGGCGAGGGTGAACTGACCGCGCAATTGCAATAATGCCTTTTCAGCATGTGCCACTTCACTGCTAAGCGGCACAACCTCGGTGTAAACATTGCGCTTGACCTCAATCGGAGTCACGTCGCTTTTCTCCGTAATACCGGCCTGAGCTTTTGTCAGTGAAGAAATTATTCTTTTTCCCTGACCTGATTTGACGGCGTAACCTTCTGTTACCGTCGTGCCGAGAGGACTGGCACCCTTGGACACATCAATGAAGACATAGTCGCAGTAATTACGCAGCGCACTTATCTCCTTGGGACTTTTTACCAGCAAACCCTGAATGGGAAAAGGCGTTTGGCTCCACGGACGATCAAGACAGGAGACGAACATACCAATGGTAATGTCCTCCGCTCTGATTTTAACCTGTTTGATGCTCATAGTGTTCACGCCCCCCGCGTTAGGGGTAAAGGTAACTTTTAGCTTGTGTTAAACCACAAACCGACAATATAAGGATATGCCCGATGAAAATAAAGGCAAGAGACATAGCCCCGTCGGTCAGATATTACGATAACTGGTTAGTTTAATTAGAGTTTTTGTGGTATGTCTCTGACAGTTCGTGAACTGCATCAACAAATACGCCGGCATGTTCCGGATTGATATCCGGGGTTATGCCATGGCCCAGATTAAAGATATGGCCTGAGCCGGCACCATAGCTTTCAAGAATAGAAGCCACTTCCTGACGGATCCGGGCAGGGGAAGCCCTCAGCACAGCGGGATCCATATTCCCCTGCAGCGCAACTTGTCCTCCGACGCGTTGACGCGCAGTACCAATGTCTGTTGTCCAGTCCAAACCTATGGCATCACAACCAGTGCCCGCTATGGTTTCAAGCCACTGACCACCACCCTTGGTGAAGAGGATAACGGGCACAGGACGTCCCTCGCTTTCCCTCGTTAACCCCGAGACAATCTTGCTCATGTAGGCGAGTGAAAACTCCCGGTAAGCATTGTGGGAAAGACTGCCCCCCCAGGTATCAAAAATTTGTACCGCCTGAGCTCCAGCTGCAATCTGAGCATTAAGGTAGACGACCACCGACTCGGCCAGAACATCCAGCAGCTGGTGCATCAGTTCAGGCTGCTCATACATAAGTGTTTTACAGCGGGCAAAATCGCGACTTGAGCCGCCTTCGACCATATATGTCGCCAGTGTCCAGGGGCTCCCTGAAAAACCGATCAGTGGTACCCGCCCATTCAATTCACGACGGATAGTACTCACTGCATCAACAACATAAGCCAGGTCTTCAAGGGGCTTAATCACTTCAAGGGCAGCAATTTCCTTTTCGGTACGTACCGGCTTTCGGAATTTGGGGCCTTCACCCGTTTCAAAATAGAGACCAAGCCCCATCGCATCCGGGATAGTCAAGATGTCAGAAAAAAGAATGGCGGCGTCAAGCGGGTAGCGCTCAAGAGGCTGCAAAGTGACTTCACAGGCAAGATCCGGGTTGGTACACAACCCCATAAAGTCACCGGCTTGGCTACGGGTCTCACGATACTCGGGCAGGTATCTCCCCGCCTGTCGCATCATCCAGACAGGTGTGACATCTACCGGTTCGCGCAGCAATGCCCGCAGAAAGCGGTCGTTTTTGAGTGCCGTCATTAGTGCGCCTTAGATTTCCAGGTAATCCAGAATACCTTCTCCGGCCTGGCGCCCCTCCCAGATGGCGGTCACTACCAGGTCAGACCCGCGCACCATATCCCCACCGGCAAACACCTTGGGATTACTGGTTTGAAACTTGTAGGTCTGTTCTTCCGGAGCTATGACACCCTGCCAGCTGTTCAGCTCGACATCAATATCACTCAACCAGGGAGCCGGACTGGGCTGAAAACCAAAGGCAATCAATACGACATCCGCCGGGAGGATTTCTTCACTGCCTGCAACAGGCACCGGGCGACGCCGACCTTTTTCGTCAGGCTCACCCAGCTCGGTGGTAACAACCTTAACACCTTCCACACGGCCATTACCGACAATTTCTATGGGCTGCCGGTTAAACAGAAACTCTACGCCTTCTTCCTTGGCATTCTGCACTTCACGACGGGAACCGGGCATATTGGCTTCATCGCGCCGGTATGCACAGACCACGGACTCTGCACCCTGACGGATTGAGGTGCGGTTACAGTCCATGGCGGTATCCCCCCCACCCAGAACCACCACTCGCTGACCTGCAACACTGATAAACTCAGAAGAATCTTTCTCCCAACCCATATTGCGGTTCACATTGGCAACCAGGAAGGGAAGAGCATCATGAACACCTGGCAGGTTTTCACCGGGGAAACCGCCTTTCATATAGGTGTAGGTACCCATACCGAGAAATACTGCATCAAATTCCTGAAGCAGGGCAGACATCTCCACGTCCTTACCCACCTCGGTATTGAGACGGAATTCGACGCCCATATCCTCGAAAACCCGGCGACGATTCTGCATCACAGACTTTTCCAGCTTGAACTCGGGAATGCCAAATGTCAGCAGCCCACCAATTTCAGGGTAACGGTCAAAAACTATTGGCTTCACCCCGGTTCGGACCAGAATGTCTGCACATCCCAACCCCGCAGGGCCCGCACCAATAATGGCGACACGTTTATCCGTCCACTTCACATTGGACATATCCGGGCGCCAACCCATGGCAAATGCCGTATCGGTAATAAACTTCTCAGCGCTGCCAATGGTCACAGCACCAAAGTCCTGATTGAGGGTACAGGCCCCTTCACACAGTCGGTCCTGTGGGCAAACACGACCACAGACTTCGGGCAACGTGTTGGTCATATGGCTGAGTTCAGCCGCCTCAAGGATGTTGCCGTCAGAAAGGAGTTTAAGCCAATTGGGAATGTAGTTGTGTACAGGGCACTTCCACTCACAATAGGGGTTGCCGCAGTCCAGGCATCGATGCGCCTGACTGGAAGCATCTTTCTGTTCGAACGGTTCGTAGATCTCAACAAATTCCCGGGTGCGACTCATGAGCCCTTTTTTGTTGGGTTCTCCGCGCTCAACCTGAACAAATTGAAAATTGTTGTTTAGCCTCTGGGTCATAAATCCAAACCTATTCTCAGTTGCACCGTTTGCCCGTTACTGGGGTTCTGCCCGAGTATGCTGCAGCAGACCCTGCAGACTGGCCGCCTTTGGTTTTACCAGCCAGAAGCTACTCACATAATGTTCAAAGTTATCGAGAATGGTCTGCCCCCAAGCACTACCCGTTTCCTCGACGAACTCCTGAACAATGCCTTCCAGGTTGTGTCGGTACGCCTCAGTGGCTTCGCTGGTAATACGCTGAATATCAACCAGTTCCATATTGTAGCGATCGACAAAATTACGCTCTTGGTCCAGCACATAGGCAAAACCACCGGTCATTCCTGCGCCGAAGTTGTACCCGGTTGTTCCCAGCACCACGACAATACCGCCGGTCATATATTCACAGCAGTGATGCCCTGCACCTTCAATCACGGCAAGAGAGCCGGAGTTTCTCACGGCAAAACGCTCCCCGGCCCGGCCTGCCGCGAACAGCTTGCCCCCGGTGGCACCGTAAAGACAGGTATTACCGACAATCGGCGCATCATTTGAGGCGTAGCGGCTGTTTTCAGGCGGAGCAATGACAACCTTACCACCGGCCATGCCCTTGCCTACGTAGTCATTGGCATCACCAATCAGGTGTATATCCAGGCCACCGGCATTCCAAACGCCCAGTGACTGCCCGGCCACACCCCTCAAATTCAGTTTGATCGGCGCATCGACCATACCCTGGTTACCGTAGCGCTTGGCTATTTCGCCTGACAATCTGGCACCAACTGAGCGATCACAGTTGCTGACCGTAAAGCTGAATTCGCCACCAGCCTTACTTTCAATGGCTGGCAAGATCTCTGTAACCATCTGCTCGGCCAAAACACCCTTATCAAATGGGACGTTTCTGGCAACCTGACAGGTTTGCGGTTTGCTCTGGAGCAGTTCATCGGTGTAGATAATGGGCGAAAGGTTCAGCTTTTTATGTTTTTCCGTTGTACCGGAAAGCGTCTCCAGAAGGTCTACCCGACCCACCAGCTCTCCCAGCGTCCTTACACCTAAACGGGACATCCACTCACGGGTTTCTTCCGCCATAAAGCGGAAAAAGTTGCGCGCCATTTCTACCGTACCCCGGTAATACTCTTCCCGCAGCAGTTTGTCCTGAGTGGCCACACCTGTTGCGCAGTTATTTAGATGACAGATGCGCAGATACTTACAACCCAGCGCGATCATAGGTGCCGTTCCGAAACCGAAACTTTCTGCACCTAAAATGGCCGCTTTAACCACATCAAGACCGGTTTTCAGCCCACCATCGGTCTGGACCCTGACTTTGTCACGCAGGTCATTGGCTCTCAGTGTCTGGTGGGTTTCCGCCAAACCAAGCTCCCAGGGGGAACCGGCATAGCGAATAGATGTCAGCGGGCTGGCCGCTGTGCCACCGTCATAACCGGAAATCGTAATCAAATCTGCGTAGGCCTTGGCCACACCGGCTGCAATGGTTCCCACGCCGGGCCTGGATACCAGCTTAACGGACACCAATGCCTGCGGATTGACCTGCTTCAGGTCAAAAATTAGCTGAGCCAAGTCCTCAATAGAATAGATATCGTGGTGAGGGGGAGGCGAGATCAGGGTGACACCGGGAACCGAATAGCGAAGTCTGGCAATCAGGTCGTTGACTTTACCACCTGGCAACTGCCCACCCTCACCCGGCTTTGCGCCCTGCGCAACCTTGATCTGGATGACTTCGGCACTGGACAGGTAATGTGGCGTGACACCAAAACGGCCTGAAGCAACCTGCTTGATTTTGGAGACCTTGATCGTGCCATATCGGGCAGGATCTTCGCCGCCCTCACCGGAGTTGGACCTGCCGCCGAGGCTATTCATGGCTTCTGCCAACGCCTCGTGCGCTTCGGGTGACAATGCACCCAATGACATGCCGGCAGAATCGAACCGTTTGATAATTTGTTCAATCGGCTCGACTTCGCTCAATGGAACAGGAGCAATATCGCTTCTCACCTTTAACAGATCACGAAGCGTTGCTATCGGCCTGTCGTTGACCAGACCGGCATAATCATGCCAGGCAGCGTAATCATTGTTCTGTACCGATTTGTGTAATGCTGTAACGACATCCGGATTGAAAGCATGATATTCCTGACCGTGCACATATTTCAGCAAACCACCCGGGTTAATGGGCTTGCGATCACTCCAGGCTTCTGCCGCCAGTAATTTCAAGTCATTTTGCAGCTCGCCGAAACCGGCGCCCTCGATTCGACTTGGCGTATCGGCAAAGCAGGTTTCAACAACCTCGGATGACAAACCGATAATTTCGTACAACTGAGCGCCCCGGTAAGAACCGATCGTAGAGATACCCATTTTGGATAGAATTTTCAGCAGGCCTTTATTGATACCCTTGCGGTAGTTTTTGAAGGCCGTTCCCAGATCGCAAAGTACTTCCCCGGAATTCACAAGATCTGACAGGATGTGGAAACTCAAATAGGGGTAGACAGCAGAAGCACCGTAGCCAATTAACGTGGCAATCTGGTGTGAATCGCGCGCTGAGGCCGTACTGGCGATGATATTTGCATTGCAACGCTCACCTACAGCAATCAAATGATGGTGCACAGCCCCCACAGCCATAAGCATCGGAATGGGCAACTTATCGGCAGCAATCTCCGAGTCAGACAGGATACAGAGTACGACACCCTCTTTGACCGCTTTTTCCACTTCCAGACACAGGTTCTGAATAGCATCTTTGAGGCTGCTGGTTTGGGGGTCGTAATTGACACCAAACTTTTTAACCGGGTACTCGCTCTGGTCAATATTTTTCAGCGCGTAATACTTTCGGGGGGACAGCACAGGGCTGTTCAAATTGACACGTCTACCGTGTTCCGGAGTTTCTGAAAAAAGGCACTCTTCCCGACCCAACTGGGTAGCCAATGACATCACCAGTGATTCACGCAGAGGGTCAATAGGCGGGTTTGTCACCTGGGCAAATTGCTGCCGAAAGTAATCGTAAAGGGAGCGCTGCTTGGCGGAGAGCACAGCCATGGGCGTGTCATCACCCATAGAACCAACGGCTTCCTGACCGCCTTCGGCCAGCGGTCTCAGCACCTGATCCCTTTCTTCCTGGCTGGCAAGAAACAGTTTCATGTAACGGCGCACCTGCTCGCGGCTGAGCGCCCCTTCCACTTCAATACTGTCTTGGTCCATGGTGGACATAACCTTGACGGTGCCTTCTCGCAGCCATTGCTGATACGGTTTCCCTGATGCCAGCTCACGATCTATGTCTTCAGCAGTCAGCATATTGCCGGTCAGGGTATCGATGGAGAGGATGTCACCGGGCCCAAGTCGGCCTTTTGCAACCACGTTTTCCGGTTGATATTTGTAGACACCAATTTCAGAAGCTACGGTGATAATTTCATCATCTGTCAACACCCAACGTGAAGGGCGCAGACCGTTTCGGTCGAGTGTACATACCGCATAGCGGCCGTCAGTAATCACCATTCCCGCGGGCCCATCCCAGGGCTCCATATGCATGGAAATGTATTCAAAATAGGCCCGCTCGTTGGGCCCGTAATCTTGTGTATTGTTCCAGGCAGGTGGTACCAGAAGTCGAACGGCCTTATGCAGGTCCATACCACCAGCCACGAGAACTTCCAACATGTTATCCAGGCTGGATGAGTCTGAGCCCGTCCTGTTGACCAAGGGCGCAACATCCAGCAAATCGGGCAACAGAGGGGTCTCAAATTTGGGTGTTCTCGCTACCGACCAGTTACGGTTTCCGGTAATGGTATTGATCTCTCCATTGTGAGCAAGCATTCGGAATGGCTGTGCCAGCGGCCAGCGAGGCATTGTATTTGTCGAGAAACGCTGGTGAAAAACGCAAATTGCGGTTTCCAGCGCAGGATCATCCAGATCAAGGTAAAACTTGGGCAGGTCTACCGGCATCATCAGCCCTTTGTAGCTGATAACATTGTCCGACAAACTGGCAATGTAGAACGACTCATCTGCTGTCAGGGCTTTTTCTGCCTTGCGTTTGGCAATAAACAGACGAGCGTTAAATTGCTGCTCCTCGAGTTCACCCGCACCCACAAACACCTGAGCGAAGACAGGCAGGGATCGCAAGGCTATTTCGCCAAGACAATCTGTATTGGTAGGCACCTCCCGCCAGCCAATAACCTGAAGCCCTTCTTTCTGAAGCGTTTCATTAACGACTTGCTGAGACCGTTCACGGAGAGCGGCATCCTGGCTCAACATGACGGCACCCACCGCGTAGAGCGATGGCAGATCTACAGCAAACAGCTCTTGTGCAACCAGACGCATAAAGCTATCTGGTTTTTGCAGCAACAGGCCACAGCCATCACCTGTCTTCCCATCGGCGGCAATACCGCCGCGGTGGGTCATACAAGTTAATGACTCAATGGCCGTTTCCAGGATACGGTGACTTGCCTGCCCCTTTGTATGGGCAATCAAACCAAAACCGCAGTTATCTTTGAATTCATCTAACCGATAGAGGCCTGTCGACATAATAAAACTCTAGACAGAAAGCAAGTAAAAACAGCTGGTTATATGGCCCAAAAATAGGTGACACATATGGGCACAAAAGGAGAGACATTTTACATGGCTGAAGCCTGCGCCACAAATATCTATAAAGATAAAAGCCTAGGGCGGAACTATACTATGAAGCCAAGAGCCTCATTCTGGTTCATTCTTCGGCTGACAGCAAGCTTCTCAGGTAGGCCGGGTCGAAATCTGTAGTGACAATGGCGTCCCCCAAGGACTTCAACAATACCAGTCGCAAAGTGCCATCGAGAACCTTTTTATCGACGCTCATCAGAGACATGAATGTCTGACGATCAATACTCTTGGGGGCCCATACTGGCAGCTGACATCGCTCCAACAGGCTCACCACACGCTGTTTGTCATCTTCGCTAACCCAGCCCATCCTCCTAGAGAGCTCAGTCGCCATAACCATTCCCGCGGCAATAGCTTCTCCGTGCAACCACGCCCCATAACCCTGCGCGGTTTCAATGGCGTGGCCGAAGGTGTGACCGAAATTCAGAATAGCCCTAATGCCGCCCTCTTTTTCATCCTCGTGAACCACTCTTGCCTTGTTTTCACAGGAACGGTGTACTGCGATTGCAATTGCCTCAGGATCACGAGCCAGCAACCTTTCCATGTTGCTCTCCAGCCAGACAAAAAAATCCATATCCCGAATCAAACCGTATTTAACAACCTCTGCTAACCCTGCGTGATATTCTCTATCTGGCAACGTGTTAAGGGTATCTGTATCAGCAACCACACATTGCGGTTGGTAGAAGGCTCCAATCATATTTTTCCCTTTCGGATGATTGACTGCTGTCTTACCTCCTACTGAGGAGTCGACCTGGGCCAACAAAGTCGTAGGGATCTGGATAAAATTGACTCCCCGCTGGTAGCAGGCAGCAGCAAAACCCGTCATGTCTCCAATCACTCCACCACCCAGAGCAATCAGCGTGGTTGTTCGGTTATGACGCTTGCAGAGCAATTCATCAAAGATTCGGTTTAATGTTTCCAGAGTTTTATATTTTTCGCCGTCCGGAAGAATAACCGTGTCAACCTGGTAGTCTGCCAACAGATTAGAGATTCTACCTAGGTATATAGGTGCTATCGTCTCATTCGAGACGATCATGACTTGAGAGCCGGATATATATGGACATAGATATTCTGGCTTGGACAGGAGGCCCGTGCCGATATAAATCGGATAACTGCGATCGTCCAGGTCGACCATTAAAGAGGTGGTAGAGGTAGAGGTGGTCACTATCATCGGCTCCCCGTCAGAAGGGATGCGAATTTACCACATCAACCGTGATGCTGGCGAACCTCTCTTGCCACCCATTCAGCGACCAACTGCGGTTTTTTTCGTTCTGTTTCGACGATGAGATCGGCCACCTCGCGATACAGGGGGTCTCTCTCTCTCATCAAGCGGGTCAAAACAGACAACGGATCATCAACCTGCAGCAGCGGGCGGGAGCGGTCATGCGCTGTCCGCTCAAGTAATTGCTTCGCAGACGCACATAGGTAGACAACATACCCTCGGGACTTGAGTACCTCTCGGTTACGTGGATCGATGATGGCACCACCGCCAGTAGCCAGAAGAATGCCCTCATTATCTGCAAGCTCTGCCAACAAAGAGCTTTCCCTTTTGCGAAAACCGGCTTCACCCTCAACATCAAAAATCCAGGGAATATCTGCACCGCAACGCTTTTCTATTTCAGCGTCCAGATCGACAAACTTGAGAGAGAGGTTTTTAGCGGCAATACGGCCGATCGTTGTCTTGCCGGCCCCCATGGGGCCGACAAGAAAGACATTGTTAGGTTTTGACATTAATCAAGAAGGGCTTCACTAAGAATTTTGGGCGTAATGAAAATAAGGATTTCCCTTTTTTCTACACTGTCCAGGTCACGTCTAAACAACCTTCCCAAATAGGGGATATCACCAAAGAAAGGCACCTTCTCCTGTTCATCAAAAGTCTCCATCTGGAACAGCCCCCCCAGAACGAGCGTCTGACCATCACCAATAATTGCTGTGGTCTCCACCTGGGTAACGTCAATCGCGGGCTCACCCGTGGGCAAGAGATCACCCACCGAGTCCTGATTCACATTGATATCCATCACGATACGGCCATCGGGAGTAATTTGTGGCGTCACCTCAAGCTTGAGCACAGCTTCTTTAAACTGCACAGATGTCGCGCCACTTGACGTTGCATTCTGGTAAGGAATTTCTGTACCCGTTTTGATAGAGGCTTTTTGCTTATCACCTGTCAGCACCTTAGGCTGAGAAACGATTTCACCAGTACCCTCATTTTCCAGAGCACTTAATTCAAGATCGAGGAAGGTGTTCTGGGTAAGCAACTCAATGGCAAAGCTTCCATTCGGGTTATTGACACCCAGATCCACACCCAGACCCGCATCGTTCACCAGAATGGTACCGCCGCCTTGATTAAACACTTGGATAGGATTGTAAGGACTTTCGAAGTTTTCAAGTGTTCCCCCAAAACCGAATTGCGAACTATCTGGCGTTCTCGCACCCTGAATTCCAAGGCGAGCACCGATTTCCTTTCTGAAGTCAGTATTCGCAATCACGATACGCGCTTCAATAAGAACCTGCCTGATGGGGATATCGATTTCATCAATCAGCGCCATAAAATCTCGGATCTTGTCTTCAGTATCCGTCAGAATAATGGTGTTGGTCCTGTCGTCGACAATAGCCGAGCCCCGATCGGACAACATACTATCTGTAGCGTTACGGCCACTTCCTCCGCCGCCTCCACCGCTCCGGCGAACATCAAACAACTCATAGAGCTCGCGGGCGTCAGCATATTTAACCTTGATGAATTCTGTGCGCAACGGTGCCAACTCTTCCAACTGCTTGTTGGCCTCGACCTGGAGACGCTCTCTCTCAGCAATCTCAGCTGCCGGCGCAACCATCAACACATTTCCATCCTGACGTTTATCCAGGCCTTTAGCTTTTAAAACAATATCCAATGCCTGATCCCAAGGCACATTTTCAAGACGCAGAGTAATACTTCCCCGTACTGTATCGCTGGCCACCAAGTTCAGGTCCGTAAAGTCCGCAATCAACTGTAGAACCGAGCGGACTTCAATGTCCTGAAAGTTAAGTGAGAGCTTATCGCCAACATAGGCAAAGCGAGATTTTTTCTGCTCGACTTCATCAGCCGTCAGTGGTTTGACGCTGACGATATATTGGTCATCCGCCTGATAGGCCATGTAGTCGTAGTCACCCGAAGCATCGACCATCACTGTCGTTGTCGAGCCATCAGATGTGGTATCAATTTCTTTGACTGGTGTTGCAAAATCCATGACATCGAGACGGCGGTCCAGCTCTTCCGGAAGCGATGTGCGGAAGAAGCTCAATTTAATATCACCGGCGGTCTGAGTGATATCAACACTGACTGAAGGGTCAGAAAGGCCAATAATCACCAAGCCTTCACCCTTTTCTCCCCGACGGAAATCCACAGACTTTAGACTAAAGCCCTGAGCACCCGGCTTACTACGAGAAGTGGTTACAGCCTGCGCAGCCGTTTTCTTATCAGTGCGCGCAACACCTTCACTGGCACCGACCACCATCGTCATAACATTACCTGAGACGCTGGTTTCATATGGTGCCATTTGTTGCATGTTGAGAATAAGACGAGTTCTATCTGATGTTCCCAGCAACACAGCACTGCGCGCATTTTCAAACGAGAGCGTGTGCTTTCTCTCTAGATCACTGCTTACACCAGGCAGGTCGAGAACGATTCTCGCAGGGCTGTCAATTGTGTAGCCCTCTGGTGTTGGAGGGGAATCAGAGAACGACATCTTGACTTCAAACCTGTCTCCAGGCAGAGCCACAAAACTGATATCTTCCAGTGACACCTGAGCCAATACCTGTGATGAAACCCCAAGGCTGAGCGAAAGCCCAACCAGCATCAACACACTCTTTTTCAGATAGCCTTTCATCTCGCAATCCCCAAACATCGATTAGTCCTTCTCTCTCAGAGCCAGGGTCCGCGGACGCTCGACCCAGTTTCCCTTCCCATCGGGAACGATTTCCACCACCTCAACCCTGGACTCGGTAATCGTTTTAATACGTCCGTGGTTTTTCCCAAGGTAATTACCAACAGTTACCCGGTGTATCCCGCCACTTCCATCATTAATTAATGACCAGATCATCCCATCCTGCGAGAGAATCCCGACCATTGACAAAGCCGCAAAATTGTATGATTCCAAATACTCTTTCTTACGTGATTCATCAGGTGCATCAACGGTATTTTTGCCAGCCAGTTTTTCCCCGTCAGCCACCAAAAGCGGCGGATCAAAAGGACTCCGCATGGCAATCGCCCCATACCTGAAGGTCTTGTACGAGCGGAATGTTGGAATGGGTTCGATATCACCGGAGGGGCGGGCCTTCACTTCCTTCATAAACTGCTGCAAATCTTTATGCTCACCATCGCCAGCACACCCTGAGGCGAGAACACAGCTGACGAAAACAAAAAACAAACCTATCAACCTGGCCATTTTCAGTCTTCCTGCGTCTTGTAGCGGTAGGTTTTTGCTTCAATATCAAGGGCGAGGAGGCCGCCATTCCCTCTCGCTGACAAGCTGAAATTGTGCAGTGTCACGATACGAGGCAAACCTGCGACACCACTCACAAAAGCTCCGACATCGTGATAGCCGCCCTGAGCAACAATCTTGATAGGCAATTCCACGTAGAACTCTGCCGCACGCTCTGGCTGCAATGTGATACTGGCAATATTAAGGCTTGCCCCCTGCCCCAACTCAGTAATATCTTCCAGTAAACCCGGCACTTCTGTATCACTCGGTAGCTGAGCCAGCAGGGCACCAAAAATTTTCTCCATTTCGGCCATCTGCTCGCGATACTCTTCCAAGTTGGCCGCCTCGAACGCCCTTGTTTCAAAGGTTTTTTTCAGCTTTGCTTCCTGGGCCTGGACCTGCTGCAACTGCGCACCCATATCCTTAACATGGAAGTAATAGGTGCCTGCCAACACAAGAGCAAAAATCAAGACAAGAATGATCACACGAACCGGCAGGGGCCATACACCAACCGTATCAAAATCCGGGTCCGCATAATTGAAATCTTTTAATTGCTGAAAAGTATCTCCTAGCGCCATCATGCGTCTCCCTTACCCTTGGCAGTAGCATCATCCTCCGCCGGAGCAGTGATTACTTTTACACGCAGCTCAAAGCGGCTGCCATCTTCCCCAAGGGTTTGATCTGCCTGCACCTTGGTCAAATTTGGCTCTGAAAACTTATAGGATGCATCCAGCTGCCGCATCAAAGCAGACACCCGATTATTGGACTCAGCATAACCGACCAGGGAGATGCGGCTATCCTTCAGCGTCATGTTGGTAAAGTACACACCATCGGGAATGGCCCGGACAAATTCATCGTAGAGCTTAACAATTTCCGGCCTGTTGCCCTGCAGCTCCTGTATCACCTGCATACGGTCCAGCAAGTCCTGTCGGCGCCTTTTAAGCTCTTTGATTTCAGCAACCTGTTTATCCAATTTGGCAATTTCACTTTTCAGCAACTGGTTTCTGCTCTGCTGATTGGAAATCTGTGCATTGACCACGCGATCCCAGCCGAAAGCCACCACTGCCCCTGCGATCAACACCACGCAGATAAGCGTAATAAATTCCTTTTTCTTCTCAGCGCGATAGACTTCGCGCCAGGGAAGGAGGTTAATCTTGGCCATACTATTCCAATCCCCTCAGCGCCAGCCCCGCTGCTATCAACATGGCTGGAGCATCATTACTTAGTGCAACAGCATTTACCTTGCCCGACACTTCCATATCTGCAAACGGGTTAGCCAGCATCGTTGGTAGCCCCAGCTTTTCTTCTACCTCATCTCTCAAACCTTCCATGGCAGAGACACCCCCAGCCATGATCAGCTGATCGACATAGTTGTATTGGCTGGATGAAAAGAAGAATTGCAATGAGCGGGAAATCTGCTGTACCAGGGCATCCTTGAACGGCTCAAGAACCTCGGACACATAATCTTCTGGCAACCCACCCTGCTTCTTGGCCTGACCGGCCTCCTCCAGCGAGAGTCCGTAACGCCGCTGGATTTCTTCTGTTACCTGTTTGCCCCCGAAGAGCTGTTCCCGGGTATAGACTGTCTTGCCGTTCACCAGAACGCTCAGGGTCAACATGGTGGCACCCACGTCAGCGATTGCCACCACTTGCTCGCCCAGCTCTTCCAGCTGTGTCGCCAGCAGCTCGAAAGCCCGCTCTACAGCAAAGACTTCAACATCCACAACCTTGGGATTCAACCCAGCCATTTCCAGCGCCTCTGCACGAGAATCCACATTCTCACGCCGGCAGGCTGCCAACAGGACATCCACTTGATCTGCATTATTCTGGGAGGGACCGATCACTTCGAAGTCAAGAGCGACCTCGTCGAGGGGATACGGAATATACTGATCTGCCTCAAGGGCAATTTGCGTTTCCATCGCCTGTTCATTCAGGTCTGCCGGCATTTCAATGACTTTGGTAATCACCGAAGAGCCTGAAACCGCCACGGCAGCATCCTTTGCCTTCGCCTTAGCTTGGGAAACAACCTTGCGTATAGTCTCTGCCAACGCCTCAACATTGTTGATATTTTTTTCAACAACCGTATTGGGGGGCAAAGGTCTTACAAGGTAGCTTTCCACCTTGTAACGACTACCGCTTCTACTTATCTCCAGCAACTTCACAGCAGAAGAGCTTATGTCCAGCCCCAATAAACTTTTGGGTTGCTGGTCTAGAAAACTGAAAATTCCCATTTTTGTTTTCTTTTCCCTAGGTTACGCAAAGCAACTAACAGAGAACTTTAACTATTTTCCGCAAGTTTGCAAGTAGTGTATCGCTGTTCCTTTGACTCTATAATATCACGCTGATTTTAAAACGGCTTCAACATGACCCATCCTATTCTCAAAATCGCAAGCCTCTTAATCTGGCTGCTTGCCTGTGCGGCTGGCGGAGGCCTTGTCATCACAGGCAGTTTGTATCTATACCTTAGCCCCAAACTGCCGTCCGTTGAAAGCCTCAGAGAGATAAAACTGCAAACTCCTTTGAGAATCTATTCACAAGATTCACAACTTATCGGTGAATTCGGGGAGATGAGAAGAAATCCCGTCACCTTTGATCAAATTCCCCAACCGTATATTCAAGCCCTGCTTTCCGCTGAAGATGATCGCTTTTATACGCACTCTGGCGTAGACATTAACGGCCTGTTGCGAGCTGCATCACAACTAATGACATCTGGGGAAATCAAAACAGGTGGTAGCACCATTACCATGCAGGTTGCGAGGAACTTCTTTCTCACCCACAAACAGACGTTCACACGCAAATTCAACGAAATCCTCCTGGCTCTCAGAATTGAAGACGAACTCTCAAAAAACGACATCCTGACGTTGTATGCGAACAAAATTTACCAGGGCAACCGGGCCTACGGCATCGAAGCGGCAGCGCAAGTCTATTACGGCAAACACATCAATGAACTCAACCTCGCCCAATTGGCTATGATTGCAGGCCTGCCCAAAGCACCATCAGCCTACAATCCCCTAGCCAATCCGAATCGTGCCCTGATTCGCCGGAACTGGATTCTGAAACGGATGTTTGCCCTGGACTACATTGATGAGGACACCTATACCTCAGCCGTTAATGAGCCAGTGACTGCGAGCTATCATGGTTATACCAACCAGCTGGATGCACCCTATGTCGCCGAGATGGCAAGACTGGAAATTCTCGATATGGTTGGAACGGCAGCCTACACCGACGGCTATCGGGTATTTACAACCGTAGAAAGCAAACTTCAACAAAGTGCGCAAGCGGCAGTACAGAATGGGTTGATCGCTTACGATAGCCGCCACGGTTACCGTGGGCCTGAAAAAAGGCAACTCAAGAAAGAGCAGTGGATAGGAGCCCTGAAAGAAACCCCGACGTTAGGCGGTCTGTCACCAGCTATTGTCATGGAGGCAAAAGAACAATCGTTAGTTGTGCAACTTCCCAGCCAGGAACAGACAGAAGTCCTATGGAACCAGGGACTAGAGGGCCTCCGCAAGTTCAACAGCCCAAATAGCCGTTCCGCTCCCATCAAAAGTGCCCAGGACATTTTTACCAAAGGCGACCTGATCAGAGTGCAACAACACGACGATGGCTGGCACCTCAGTCAGCTACCCAAGGCCCAGGCAGCTCTGGCTGCACTCGATCCTGAAAACGGCGCCATCAAGGCCATGGTGGGCGGCTTTGATTTCCAACAAAGTCACTTCAATCGCGTAACCCAGGCCGAAAGACAACCTGGCTCAAACTTCAAGCCCTTCATTTATACAACGGCATTGGAGAATGGCTTTACCCCTGCCAGCGTCATCAATGATGCACCCGTTGTATTTGAGGACGACCTTCTGGAAAGCAGTTGGCGGCCGGAAAATGACAGTGGGAAGTTTTATGGGCCAACTCGTTTACGGCAGGCACTCTATCTGTCCCGTAACTTGATATCCATTCGTATCCTTCGGGCACTTGGCATCAACCGTGCGCTGGCGGGACTCGAGCGCTTTGGTTTTGATCCGTCACAACTACCTCATGACCTGTCGCTGGCGCTGGGAAGCCATGCGGTCACCCCCCTGAAAATAGCCACTGGATATGCCAGCTTCGCGAATGGCGGCTATCGGGTAGAACCTTTCCTGGTAGAGCGTGTGGAGGACAGTGAAGGAAACGTTCTTTATCAGGCAGCACCGCTAACGGTATGCCGTGGATGCAGCAAGGAGGACAATAGCGTTATTCCTGAGGAAGAAAATATTCCGAGTGAAAGCACCACTGATATACACACCGACATTGAGATAGAGCTGACAGAGACACCTGCGGTGATTCCTCCCCCGGAAGCGCCAAGAATTATTGATGAGAGAACGGCTTTTATCATCGACTCAATTCTCAAGGATGTGGTTCGCAAAGGCACCGGCAGGAAGGCTCTTGCTCTAAAGAGAGACGATATAGCAGGTAAAACAGGTACCACCAACGGTCCTAGGGACGCGTGGTTTTCCGGCTACAGCACACACATTGTGACGACTACCTGGGTCGGGTTTGATGAAAACCAGTTGCTGGGGCGGAACGAATATGGGGGCTCCGCCGCTCTGCCCATCTGGATTGACTTTATGAGAACGGCTTTGGCTGGAAAACCCCAGACCTCTCGTCCTCAACCAGAAGGAATTGTTATGGCCAGAATAGACCCAGAAAGCGGTTTGAGTGTCGGACCGGAGCACCGCAACGCCATATTTGAAATTTTCCGCAAGGAAGACGTCCCACCCATGGCCGAGAGCCATGCGCCAGGGAATACACCGGGGAATACCGGGGATCCCCGACCCGAGGATTTATTCTAGACTTTCGCCCCTTGAAGGCAGCCAGCGCTTCCAGTCGAAGTCACGATCGGCAATAACATAAAAACTCGGGTTCAGCAGGGAAGGTTTCCTGTTATACCGCAACGGCTCGAAGCCGGTATCCACAAACAGCCCTCCTGCCGCTTCAACCACCGCCTGCCCCGCCGCCGTATCCCACTCCGAGGTAGGCCAAAAATGGGCGCACAGGTCAGCCTTCCCTTCTGCAACAAGGCAATGCTTGAGAGAGCTACCTACTGGTTTCACTTCAGCTTTTCCAAAATGAGCGGTCAATGCTTCACCCAATTGGGAAACCCGCTCCGCACCATGGCGGCGACTGGCCACCAATGTCAGCATCTCCCCAGATTCATCAAGGGAGTTCATGGTTCGCACCTTTATTGGGAGCGACCTGCCAGACTCATAGCGAAAAGCACCGCTGCCTACTAGACCGCCATAACCCACGCCCGATACTGGCACATACACAACACCGAGGACGGGACGCCCATGGGAAATCAGGGCAATATTGACGGTAAACTCACCATTGCCGGCTAGAAACTCTCGGGTGCCATCCAAGGGGTCAACCAGCCAGTAATGTGCCCAAGTAGCACGCACGTCATAAGACGGAATTTCTGTCTCTTCGGAAAGAACCGGCACATCCAACAACAAGGGCAACTGTGTCTGCAGAAGGCTATCTGCAGCCCTGTCGGCCTCAGTGACCGGCGAACTATCCTCTTTTGTATCGATTTTCAATCTGCGCACGTCGGTATAAAAAGGCATGATGATTTCACCAGCCGACACAGCTACCGACATGACCTGGTTCAACAGGGCGTTATCCAGAGAGAGGTCCGTTTTCATAGCACTACGCCGGCGCCCTCCCTCTGCGAGCTGTCAGCAAATCCCTGACCATATACAGTGCTGCCAAAGCCCGGCCTTCATTGACGTCATTTCGCTCGGCCAGTGCTTGCAGGTCTTTGATCGGCCAGGGAACAACCTCGATGGGTTCGGGTTCATCCCCAGGCAGGCTTTTTTTATACAGCTCTTCCGCCAACACCACCTGTATATCGTGCTCCATATAGGCTGGCGACAAGGTCAGACATTTGATCAACTCAAGACGACGGGCACCAAAGCCCACCTCTTCCATCAACTCCCGGTTAGCTGCCTCAAGGGGGCTTTCGCCTTCGTCTATTGCGCCTTTGGGCAGCGATAGATGGTAATCCTCGATACCAGCACCATATTCCCGGACTAGCAGAACAGTTTCAGCATCCAGCATGGGCACCATCAACACGGCACCTCGACCGGGGCGCATCAAACGCTCATAGGTTCTACGCTCTTTATTAGTAAACTCCAGTTGCATCTGCTCCACACGAAACAGGGCTGTCTCAGCCAAGGGCTGGCGCTTCAATATCCGGGGTTTTGTGGGCATACTGGAATTATCACTCATCTGCGGCGTTTCATTATAACTGTGAAGATTGACTGGACTAACATTGATACGGTGCTGCTGGATATGGACGGCACCCTGCTGGACCTACATTTTGACAACTATTTCTGGTTGACTCACTTGCCCCAGCGCTATGCCGAACACCACGGCATTTGCCCCGACAAGGCCACCCGCGACCTGCACAATCGCTTTAATGAAAAGCGCGGCACCCTGGATTGGTACTGTCTGGAATTCTGGTCAAAAGAGCTCGCCATCAATATCCGTGAGCTGAAAGAGGAAGTCGAGCACCTCATCGTTGAACGGCCCTTCGTTCAGGAATTCCTGAACCAACTGGGAGAAGATGGCAGGCAGCGGGTGCTTATCACCAATGCCCACCCTCAAAGCCTGGAACTGAAACTCTCCCTGACCGGCATTGGGCCATTACTCGACCACATCTACACCTCTCATCAGTTTGGCCATCCTAAAGAATCCCCCGACTTCTGGCATGCCCTTAAACAGCAGCAACATTTTAACCCACAGAGAACGCTCTTTATCGATGACTCACTGGAAGTACTCAAGGCTGCAAAAAACTACGGCATCGCCCATCTACTGGGTATCAGCCAGCCGGACAGCAAACAGCAGGTGCGTCAGATCAACGGCTTTCCCAGCATCCAACATTTTAATGAGATTCTCCCCCATGGCTGACCAGACCCAGGACAAAGTCCGCCTGGATAAATGGCTTTGGGCTGCACGCTTTTTCAAAACGCGGGCCCTGGCAAAAACGGCCATTGAGGGCGGCAAGGTGCACATAGACGGTCAACGTGCCAAGCCCAGCAAAGAAGTGTCAGTGGGTATACAACTGGTCATCCGTCAGGGTTGGGATGAAAAAACTGTGGTGATCGAAAATCTTTCAGAGCAGCGACGAGGCGCCAGCGAGGCTGCACAACTCTACCGGGAAACCGAAGACAGCATTGCACAGCGTGAAAAAAGGGCGGAGGAACGCAAAGCAGCCAGTCTCGCCAGGCCATCCCTGGATCACCGTCCCAGTAAAAAAGAACGCCGGCAGATTCATCGTTTCAAGGAGCAGAACCTATGATCCGCACAATACTTTGCACTTTATGGCTGACCTTGCCTCTGGTGGCTTTCGGGGAGATATATCAGTGGAAAGATGCCGATGGAAAAATCCATTACTCCGACAAACCTCCGGAGGACGAAACGGCAAGCCAGAACATATCCAGTCAGCTACGTCCACTCAACAGTGACTCCAGCACCTCGGAAACGGACAAATTAAAACAGGTTTTCGCCGGTGAAACCCCGGAAGAAAAAAACTACCGGCTGAGACAGCAGGCCGAACAACAGCAGCAGAAATCAAGCCGACAGCAAGCCTGCCAACAGGCAAAAAACCAACTTTCGGTGTTGCGCGGTCGGGTTGCCTTTATCGATAAGGATGGCAAGGAGCTCATTGTCACCGAGGAAGAACGGCAGCAGCGAGCAGACAAACTGGCACGGGAAATCGACAAGTACTGTTCCTGACCTCCCTGCTAAAAGCGGAATGCTTTCGGCCTCTGGACAAAACCGCCAAACACCTCTACATTCGCCGCCCTTTTATGGAGGCCAAAGCATGAGTCATGCCGATCAGCTACAACGCTTTATCTTCGAGCATTCCGATATTCGCGGCGAAATATTGACTCTGCAAGACAGTTATCAGCATGTGCTCTCTAACGCCGATTATCCGGCGCCGGTAAGGCAGCTGCTGGGGGAGTTTATGGCTGCCGTCGGACTGCTTAGCGCCACCCTGAAATTTGATGGGGTCCTGACACTTCAGGCCCAGGGCAGCGGACCGCTGTCAACCATCATGGCTGACTGCACCCGCCACCATCACCTTCGGGCCATTGCCCGGTTTGATCACGAATATCAGTACAAAGAAACACTGGCCCTGCAAGACCTGATCGGAACCGGCACCCTCAGCCTGACCATTACCCCCAACCAGGGAGAGCGCTATCAGGGCATCGTTCCACTGGAAGCTGACAGCCTGTCCGCTTGTCTCGAAGACTATTTTTATCAGTCCGAACAGCTCACCACCCGCATCTGGCTTAGTGCCGAGGCGCAAACTGAAACACCCCGCGCGGCAGGTCTGTTAATTCAGGCTCTCCCCCATCAGAAAGAAGCCGACCCTGAGGCCAACAAACAGCTCTGGGAGCATGTGAGCCAGCTGGCCGCAACCGTTACCCCGCAGGAGCAACTGAACCTGGAACACAGCGAGCTGCTCTATCGCCTCTTTCACCAGGACGAACTGCGCCTCTTTGACCCCAGTCCCGTGCAGTTTGCCTGCAGCTGTTCCGAGGAAAGAATTTCACAGGCTTTGTATTCGCTGGGGAAAAAAGAGTTGCAGGGCATTCTGGATGAGCAGGGTGTTATCGACATCAATTGCGAGTTCTGTCACCAGCACTACGGCTTCCATCAGGCGGATGTCGACCGCTTGTTCGACGAAAGTCCACCAACACTCCACTAGTCCATTTTTTTCTGGCATAATTGCCGACCTTTTTAGCCCGGCAGGGCTTTTTAACCGACCTGAACTTACCCAACAGGACCAAACTGATGACGCAAATCGAAGATTCTGCAGTGAATGTTTACACAGATCTGTGCGAGGCTGAACTGATTGAGCTGGCGCTTCAACGCGGTGAGGGGCACCTCACAGACACTGGCGCACTGCTTTCAGTCACCGGCAACCGAACTGGACGTTCACCCGCAGACCGGTTCATTGCAGAAGAACCTAGCAGCCAGGATGATATCAACTGGGGCTCCGTCAACCGCCCCATCTCCCTTGAAAAATTCAACGCCCTTTGGGAGCGCGTTGAAGCCCACCTGGCAGACCGCGACCGCTTTGTTTCTCACCTCCATGTTGGTCAGGATTCCGAACATTACCTGCCGGTAAAAGTGACCACTGAAACGGCCTGGCACAACCTTTTTGGCCGCAATATGTTTATTCGCCCGGAGCGCTACAACCCCTCGAACAAGGAGCAGTGGAAAATTCTCCACGCTGCCAATTTCGTCTGCGACCCCGAGCGCGACGGCACCAACAGCGAAGCTGTGGGCATCATTAACTTTGGTCAGCGCAAGGTGCTTATCGCCGGATTGAAATACGCCGGCGAAATGAAAAAGGCAATGTTCTCGGTACAGAACTTCCTGTTGCCTGAAAAAGATGTCATGCCCATGCACTGCGCCGCCAACGTCGGCAAAGATGGCGATGTCTGCCTGTTCTTTGGCCTCTCTGGCACCGGCAAAACCACCCTTTCTGCTGACCCGAACCGCTTCCTGATCGGCGATGACGAACATGGCTGGTCGAAAGGTTCTGTATTCAATATGGAAGGCGGTTGCTACGCGAAGACTATCAATCTCAGCAAGAAAAACGAGCCGGTCATCTGGGATGCCATTCGTTTTGGCGCGATTGTGGAAAACGTTGTCACCGACGAAAAACGCACCGCAGATTACGACGACACCAGCCTGACCGAAAACGGTCGCTGCAGCTACCCACTGGAACATGTGGAAATGCGCTGTGAAGAAAACCGTGCCGGCGAACCCAAAAACGTCATCTTCCTCACCTGTGACGTCTCCGGCGTGTTGCCTCCGGTATCCATTCTGTCAAAAGAAGCCGCGGCCTATCACTTCCTGAGTGGTTATACCGCTCGTGTCGGATCAACCGAGATGGGTGGCGCAGCAGGCATTCAGCCAACCTTCTCCACCTGCTTTGGCGCGCCCTTTATGCCCAGACCAGCCAATGTCTACGCTGAACTGCTGATGAAACGCATTGAGGATTTTGGCAGCCGAGTATATCTGGTCAACACCGGCTGGACTGGCGGCTCGGGCGCAGCCGGCGGCACCGGTTCACGCTTCCCCATTCCTGTCACCCGCGGCATTATTGCTGCCATTCAAAATGGTGACCTGGAAAATGTGGAAACCGTAAAACTGCCCATCATTAATCTGGAAATCCCCACTACGGTTCCCGGTGTGGACAGCAGCTACCTGAATCCCCGCGAAACCTGGGCAGATAAAACAGCCTATGACGAGCAGGCTACCAAACTAGCCAGCCTGTTTGTTGAGAACATCAAACGCTTCGATGTCACTGACAGCGTGTTGAGTGCAGGCCCGCAAATCTGACACCGTCTCATATAAAAAAGGACGCCAATTGGCGTCCTTTTTTATTTACCGAAAAACACCGACACTTAGTTTACGGTTGACAGCCCCGTGCTAAGAGTTAATCCCTGCTGGTAATAGCGGGCACTTTTCTCGTGCTCGCCCAGCTGTGCCATCAATTTGGCAAGTTCTGCGTACGCTTCAGGCTGAGCCCTGAATGCCAGGGAGCTTTCCAGGTAGTCGCGGGCTTTGCCCCACAACTGATTTTTCATACTCAGTCTACCCAGAGCCAGCATTAACACAGGATCATTGGGCCGTTCCCTCAGCCAGGCTTCCGCCACCAGCAACTGCCTTTTTACATCACTGCCATCTACCAGACCGTATAGTCTGACCAGGCGTTCATCCCAGGAAGCTTTCAGTGCCTTGCGCAACAGGGTTTCAACCTGAGCCTGTTCTCCCAACTGCACCAGACTTTCAATGTAAGCCTCCTGCACACGCACGTCTGCGCGCATATCCCGGGACAGATCCTGCCAGAACCGGGTCAGGTTCTGCATGTCTTCAGGGGTTCCACTCTCCTTCGCCTGTGCCGCAAGCTGCAGTATTAACGCCCGGAAAACATCAACAGAGAGTTTCTCCAGGCCCTGCTTGTCATACACCTTGTAGCGACGCAGATCAGGTAACAGCTTTTCCAGATTTTTCCAATCGCCCAAACCCTGATAGGCACTGACCAGCATCCGCAGCACCAGGGGATGATCAGGTGCCTTGGAATACAACCTCCGGAGGATCGCCAATGCCTCTTCAAAGTGCTGGTCTCGCAAATGCATCCGCGCCTGTGCCAGCCCGATTGCCAGTTCACCACCGGCGTCACTTTCTTCAGCCATGACCAGCAGTCGGTTGGCCTCATCCTGGTCACCCAATTCATAGGCACAATTTGCCGCTGCCAAATAATTTAACAACGGCATATCGGCATGCTTGGCGGAACGCATCAGGTTTCGCCGGGCCTGGTCCCAACGGCCCTCAATAAATTGCAACAGTCCACGAGCAGTGCGGTTGCGATGACGAGCCCTGCGTCCTGATGCACTCACCTGAACCAGCTTTTTACCAGGCTCGATCATCAGCCTTATCACGTAGGCCAGCGCCCTAAGCGCCGCCCATATTAATAGCAACAGAAGCAATAGCGCCCACAGGCTCATCTCAACACTGTAATGACCCAGAGTGATGAGAACATAACCACTGGTTTCACCCAGCTGCCATGCCAGCAGTCCACCAACCGAAGCGACCACCGCAATCAACAACAGCAATTTTTTCACTGTTGTGCGCCTCCCGCAGGTTCAACCTCGTGCCGATTATGCCAACTGTCGATATAGTCACGCAGGGCATCCAGCCCCTCCGAGATATCCGGTCGAACCTGAACCACAGGCTGCTGCTGCAGCCACGTCAATTGTTCGATCAAAGACTGCGCCGCCAGGTCATTCACCTCAAAGTAATTTTGCGTAAGGGCTATTGCTTCCGCCAGGCTCGCCTCATACACCTGTTGCTGCTCTCCCAGCAATGCCAGCTGTGATTGTTTGAAAATAACGCCCAGCTGCAGACGCAACAATTTCTCCTGCTCGGGGCTGAGCAATGGGTCAACAGGATTGTCGCGACGGCGCACAACAACCAGTTTTTGCGCTTCTGCCAAAACCACACGGCCTGCACGAAGTAACGGCGAATACCAGAGAGATTCCCCCTCGGGTTGCTGCAGTGCTTCCGGTTCTATCTTCATTGACGCAGGCATCTGCGGTGGTACTACCGTCAGCATTTCTGACTGTTCAGCCAGCACTTTCAGCTTGATGTACAGACCTTCGCGATCCACTTCCGGCTGACTTTTTAAAGCCACGATATTGCGCGCCAGCGCCTCTCTCACCGGCAGCAATTTAATATCATCCAACTCTCGCAAAATATCATCGGCTGAGAGCAACAGCGCCAGGGCATTGTCGCTGTTTCGCTCTGTCAGCAATCGCTGATTACCGAGACGCAGCAAGTATTCCGCTTCTGCCAACAGCCAATCTGTTCTTGTAGTAGTCGCCAGTTCTCGCAGGCGCCGAGCGTGGCTGTTCAGAACTTCCTGCTGCTCTAGAATCTGGGTTTCCAATTGGTCAGCCCGTGCTTCTCGCGCGCGCTCAACACCCGACAGCTGACTCCGTAACTGAGACAGTTCATCTCTGAGCTCAGCATTTACGTCTACTTCTGGCTGATGCTGCAATAGACTGTGCTGCCCATAAAACCACCACCACGTACCCGCAGCGGAAATCAACACGATGAGCAGCAGCCAGAGAATGACTGAGGCTCGACCTTTGTTGGCGGACTTTGGCTCGCTCGTCGGCTGTTGGGGTTTGGCAGCCGATTCTACGGCCGGAGGTGTGGATACGTCTGGTGTCGACTGCGCTTCAGTCTCTACCTTCTCGGGATTCTCTTGACTGCTTGCGCCTTCCGGCTCAGCCATTGATTGATTTTCGTCCGAAGCTTCGGGTTTGTCGTTATTCACTGGCTTTATTCCTGCAAGTGCATTCCATGGTGGCCATCCACCTCCCCAACAACACGCGTGCCGCGCTAAGCAGCCACCCGGGATTATCCGTGATTACTGTACCATTCAAGAATTGTCGAAACCATGTCATCTGGCAAGGCTGAATTTGCCTCCAGAATTTTCTGGCATCCAAGGTCTCTCGCCAGGTCCGCCACTCGCTGACCGGGCACAAGCACTGGCAATGCCTGCAGTTGATGGCGATTGCCAGATGTGACGCAAGAGAAAAGCTGCTGCAGTAATTCACCACTATGGGCAATCACAATATCAACCTTTTCCTGTTCCAGCAGGTGATTAATTTTATCGGCATACCGGGTTGTTCCGCAGCGCCCATAAAGCTCACAGCGATCAACCACCGCACCCCTTTGACGTAACGTCTGCGCCAGCACTTCTCGCCCACCCTTGCCGGCAAAAATCAGCACCTTTTCACCCAAAACATTTTGCAATGATGGCAATGCAAGCAGCCCCTCGCTATCAGCGCTGCTTTTCGGAGTCTCTACATCAATCTGATGTTCGCGTAACAGCTCGGCAGTGCTTTGGCCCACGGCATAATATCGCACCCCGTCAGGCAACATTGGCCAATAATTGTCCAGCCAGTCCAGACCAAATCGCGCCGCATTCTTGCTGATAAAAATGGCGATTTGATAATGATCGAAATCCAGGATCCGGGATTTGATAGCCTGCATTTCAGGCCCGCTCTCCACAGGGACAATGTCCATCACCGGACAACGGAAGACCTGAGCCCCGATGCCGTTTAGTTTATCGACAAATTCATCATTAGGCTGTTCAGATCTGACCAGCAATACGCTCATGGACTGGGGTAAGAGTGGCATCAACCGTTTCCATAAACCTCGTCAAGAATTTCAGCCGCTCCCTGTGCTAACAGGGTTTCCGCCAGCAGGATTCCTATCGCTTCAGGATCTTCCGGACTCCCGGTAACCTCAGCCCGTAACACACGGGTACCATCGGGCGAGCCAACCAGACCTCGCAACCACAACTGGCCGTCGGAAGCGGGTATCGCATAACCACCTATGGGCACCTGACAGCCACCCTCCAGCCTGCGATTCATGGCACGTTCCGCACGGACGCAAATTGTCGTTGGCTCATGGTGCAGCGGCTGCAAAAGCGTCTGCAGCTCCTCATCGTCAACGCGACACTCAATGCCCACCGCACCCTGACCACCTGCCGGCAAAAAAACTTCAGGGGCGATACGTTGCTGAATGCGATCTTCCATTTCGAGTCTGACCAAGCCTGCAGTGGCGAGAATAATGGCATCAAACTCTCCGGCGTCCAGCTTGCCGAGGCGGGTTTGCACATTACCTCGGAGGCTGCCCACCGTATGCTGGGGAAAACGCTCCAGAAGCTGCGTTTGCCGGCGCAGGCTGGAGGTACCCACATGACTGCCCGGAGGCAGATCTTCCAGAGAGGAAAACCGGTTTGAGACAAAAGCATCACGGGGGTCTTCCCGCTCACAGATCACACTTAGACCCAGTCCTTCCGGGAACTCCATGGGCACATCTTTCATGGAGTGAACAGCGATATCTGCCCGACCTTCCAGCATGGCCACTTCCAGCTCTTTCACAAACAACCCCTTACCCCCCACTTTTGCCAACGGAGTGTCCAGTATCTTGTCGCCGCGAGTGGTGAAGGTCACCAGGGATATTTGCAGATCAGGGTGTAATTGCAACAGGCGTTCTTTGACATATTCTGCCTGCCAAAGGGCCAGCGGGCTTTTACGGGTGGCGATACGGAGGTGTCTGGAGGTCATGAATTCAGGCCTTATTGTTTGAGGCCCCATGATAACAGAAGCAACTTAATTCTCCCGCCCCGAAGCTCCCGGAAAGAACGTCTTACTTGCTAGATTTGTTCCAGCAGTTTGCGGAGTGGCGCCACATGGCGGCGGCTCACCTGCGGGCGAATATCCATATCGTGCAGACGCACAAAGAACTGACCGTCAATATTGCGCTCCAGGCCTTCGATATGCGGAATGGAAACCAGCGCATTGCGGTGAATTCGGACAAAGCGTCCTTCAAACTCGTCCTCGAGCTCTTTCAGGGTTTCGTCCAGCAGGGCCTCGCCTTCCGTATGGTAGGCGGTGACGTATTTGTGGTCCGCCTGAAACAGGCGAATATCCGCGACGGCAACCAGATCGATTCCACGACGATTCTTGGCCGCGATGTGACTGCGACCTTCGGCCTGAAAGAAGGGCGAATCCTGCAACTCTATGAGCAGTGCCTTGTTGATGCGCTTGGTGCGCATGATGGCATTTTCCAGTTCCGCCTGCTTGATGGGCTTGAGCAAATATCCCAGCGCCTGGGAGGAAAAAGCTTCCACGGCATAATCATCGTAGGCGGTGCAGAAGATGACTGCGGGGGGTGGATTGAGGTCAGCCAGGTACTGAGCTGCCGCGAGACCATCCATGCCCGGCATGCGTACGTCCATAAATACAAGGTCGGGGCTAAGCTCTTCAGCTGCACCCAGCGCCTGTTCGCCACTACCAGCTTCACCAACAACCTCACAGCCACCGATAGACGACAACATCCTTTTCAATCGGTCGCGAGCCAGTGGTTCATCATCAACGATTAACACTCTCATCTGACAAGCCCTACCATCCTATGGGGTAGCTAATGCGGGTAATATAGCAACTTTCACTGGGTTCCGCAGTGACCTTGGCCGCGTTCCCGAAATGTGCTTTCAGGCGCTGCCGAACATTGTGCAGCGCCATTTTATTGCCACGATGTTGCTGCAAAGCCCGATGCAGCGGGTTGGAGACCACAATTTCAATCCGGTCGTTGATGCGCTTTACGGAAATCGATACTTCGCCGCCTTCCTGCAGCAGCTGAATACCGTGATAAATCGCATTCTCCAGAACCGGCTGCAACGTCAGGCAGGGGACATGCACCCCCTCCCCGTAATCCCCGATTTCCCAGCGGGCGGTCAGACGGTCACCCAGGCGCAGTTTCTCCAGTGACAGGTAGCGCCGACAGAGCGCCAGTTCTTCCCTGAGCGGCACCAGTGTGTGGGAATCTGTCAGCGCATAGCGAAACAGATCAGACATGTCCTCCACAACCCGTTCAGCCTTCTCCGGATCAGAACCGATCAGACTGGCGATCATATTCATACTATTGAACAGAAAGTGCGGCCGAATTCGCGACTGCAATGCCTGGATTCGGGCCTCCAGCTCTGCCCGCTGTTGCAGCCTGAGTTGCTGCTGAAGATACAGGTAGCGCAGCAGAATACCAGCGGGTATGGCTGCCAGCAGCAGGTACTCCCCGACATTCCAGATGTTGTAGCTGCGACTGTCCCGGGGTCCTGAATACCAGGACATGACCCCTTCCGCCACCACTCCGCAGACCAAAGTCACCAGCAGAATCAGTAGGAAAGACACCAGTGCAGCCGTGACCAGACGTGTCCCGGAAAGAAGCCGGTTGGAAAGACACAGTACTGCTGCACTGAGTAGTGCAATCCATAACGACAGCAGCGAAATCTTGGCAAATGCCACCCAGTCAAAATGCTGCAGCCCGTTATCGGATATTGTGACCAAAAGGGCCAGCAATTCGGAGATGACGACGACCGCGAGCAATCCCTGACCACGGCACAGATCAGGCAGAAAGTGGTCTCCCTCGCTAAAGAGCAACCGCGCCGGTTTCTGACCACCGGCTTTCCATTTGCTCAACAGACCCATTAAGGCATTTCCATACTGGCCATTCGCTAACTTTCCCTCTTTGCTATAATCCCGCCGTCGCCGGACACCGCGATACTTTATCCTTCGCCACATCAGTAATAAAGGGCCTATTTAGCCATGAGCGATTCAAAAGATACCAACCTTTCCTGGGGTGGACGATTCAGCGAGGCCACCGATGAGTTTGTGGCCCGCTTCACCGCTTCGGTAGACTTCGACCAGCGCATGGCCATGCAGGACATCCAGGGCTCCATGGCACACGCCACAATGTTGTCCAGTGTCGGCGTTCTCAGTGAAGAAGAACTCCAGTCTATCAAGACCGGCCTGACCGAAATTGTGACGGACATTGAAAATGGCACATTTCAGTGGAGCCTGGCACTGGAAGACGTTCACATGAATATAGAAGCCGCCCTGACCTCGCAAATAGGCATCACCGGCAAAAAACTGCATACCGGTCGCTCCAGGAATGATCAGGTAGCCACCGACATCCGTCTTTGGCTGCGGGAAGAAATCGACGTTATCGCCAGGGAGCTGACGCGACTTCAACAGGGCATTCTGCAACTGGCTGAGAGGGAAGCGGATACCATCATGCCCGGCTTCACTCATCTGCAAACCGCCCAGCCAGTGACCTTTGGTCATCATCTTATGGCCTGGTTTGAAATGCTCGAAAGGGACTACAGCCGGCTGCAGGACTGCCGCAAGCGCCTCAACCAGTCTCCTCTCGGTGCCGCTGCACTGGCCGGCACCACGTACCCTATCAACCGCCACATGACAGCCGAATTACTGGGCTTTGATGCTCCTACCCGCAACTCACTGGACTCCGTTAGCGACCGGGATTTCGCCATTGAATTCTGCGCCTTTGCCAGCCTGCTGCTGATTCACCTGTCCCGAGCGTCGGAAGAATTGGTGCTCTGGACCTCGGCGCAATTCAACTTTATTGAGCTGCCGGACCGATTTTGCACCGGGTCCTCTATCATGCCCCAGAAAAAAAATCCCGACGTCCCGGAATTGGTGCGGGGAAAAACCGGTCGCGTTAACGGCCACCTGATGGCGCTACTGATGCTGATGAAATCCCAACCCCTCGCCTATAACAAGGATAATCAGGAAGACAAGGAACCCCTGTTCGACACCGCCGATACGGTCAGGGACTGCCTGCGTGCCTTTGCCGACATGGTACCTGCCATTGAGGCCAGAAAAGACAATATGCGTGAGGCTGCACGGCGCGGGTTTTCAACGGCCACCGACCTTGCTGACTACCTGGTGCGCAAAGGCATCGCTTTCCGCGACTCCCACGAGATTGTCGGCAAATCCGTAGCTTACGGCATTGCCAACAATCGCGACCTGTCTGATATGTCTCTGCAGGAGTTACAACAGTTCTCCGATGTCATCGGGCAGGACGTGTTTGAGGTGTTGACACTGGAAGGCTCGGTTGCCGCTCGCAACCACATTGGCGGTACAGCACCGCAACAGGTGCGCCTGGCAATTACCGACGCCAAAGAACGGTTGGCACAGCGAGGGTGACGCCAGAAGTTAAAAGAGCCGGGAAATCCCGGTTTTTTTAACTTGCAAGTAAGTTTTTCAGCAATTCAGCCATGACATTTCACTGCAAATATTTCCGGTAGGAAAGCCTCTTTCCAATCCATTCACCATACAAACTCTCTCGACTATTGCAGCCTCCAAGCCCCTCACCCCACGTTTTAACAACACACTTTCTAACTGTTTTCCGAATAGTCTACTATTGGCATAGCTATTGCTATTTTGTCACTGAAGGCTCATAACTTGTTCGGAGCCTACCGTCACACTAGGAGGTATGTGACAACCTATGAATAAAAGCTGGAAATCCTACGACGCCGGCTCTTTTTTTGACGAGCTGCTCACCTCCACAGGCAACCCCCGCTTAGCAGCGAGGGGAATCATGAATTTTTTACGCAACCTCCCCGATGGCGAACTGGAAGAACGCCGAGCCGCAGCCGAGCTGGCTATTCGTGACATGGGCATCTCTTTCACGGTCTATACCGAAGGCGGCAACATTGACAGAAGCTGGCCTTTTGACATCATTCCCAGGGCCATTTCGGCAAAGGAATGGGACCGGGTAAGCACTGGCCTAAAACAGCGCAGCCGTGCCCTGAATTGTTTTATCGATGACGTTTACAACAAACAAAAAATCCTCAAAGACGGCATTGTCCCAGCAGACATAGTACTTGAGTCCACCAACTACAAACCCCAGTGTCAGGGCGTTTCGCCCAGATATGGTGCATGGGCCCACATCTGTGGCTCCGACCTGGTGCGCAACAAGGATGGCAAGTTTTACGTGCTGGAAGACAATCTGCGCGTTCCCTCCGGCGTGTCCTACATGCTGGAGAACCGGGAAATCACAAAACGCGTCTTGCCTGAACTGTTCGAAAACTACAGCATCATGCCGGTAGATGATTACCCGACGCAGTTGTACAAGACACTGGCTTCCCTGTCGCCACAGCAAAACCGCAAACCCTGCATTGCCGTTCTCACACCCGGCATCTACAACTCCGCATATTTTGAGCATGCTTTTCTCGCCCAGAGCATGGGCGCCGAACTGGTAGAAGGCAGTGACCTGTTTACCGATGACGACGATTGCGTCTACATGCGCACTGTAGATGGCCCGATGCGGGTTGATGTTATTTATCGCCGCATTGATGAGGACTTTATCGACCCCGAAGTCTTCAGGGAGGACTCAAAACTGGGGGTTCCCGGCATCATGCGCGCCTGGAAAGCCGGCAACCTTGCCATTGCCAACGCTCCGGGTAGCGGCGTTGCGGACGACAAGGTGATCTACGCCTATGTGCCGGAGATGATTCGCTACTACCTCAAGGAAGAGCCCCTGATGGATAGCGTTAAAACCTACCTCTGCATGCTGGAGAAAGATCGCGAATATGTCCTCAAGAATCTCGACAAGTTGGTGGTCAAGCCGGCCAATGAATCCGGCGGGTATGGCATGATGGTTGGCCCCCATGCCAGCCCCGAGAAACGCCGGGAATTTGCCAAACTGATCGAGGAAAACCCGCGCAATTACATTGCCCAGCCCACCCTGTCACTCTCCACAGCCCCGACCTGCATTGACCACAAAGTTGAACCCAGGCACCTTGACCTGAGGCCTTTTATTCTGCAGGGCAAAGATGTTTGGGTTACCCCGGGCGGCCTGACCCGCGTGGCCATGGTGAAAGGTTCGCTGGTGGTGAACTCTTCCCAGGGCGGTGGAAGCAAAGATACCTGGATTGTGGAGAGCAACAAATGACTATGCTGTCTCGCGTCGCTGACCGCCTGTACTGGATGTCCAGGTACCTTGAGCGCGCTGAAAATACGGCCCGTTTTACCAGCGCCTACACACACCTGATTCTGGACTTGCCCAGAGGCACCGAACTGGGTGGCTGGCGAGTACTGGTGGACATTCTCGACGCCGAACCCGTTTTCAAAAAACATTACCGAGTCTTTAACGAACAGAATGTCCTGAGATTTTTAATCGCTGACCTGAACAATTTTTCCAGCATCAATTACGCCATTAAGGCCGCACGCGAAAACGTGAGAACGACCCGCGACGTACTGCCGGAAGAAACCTGGGAACATGTCAACGAGCTGTACATCATGTGCAAGGACATGGCCGAGAAATCTGTTGGCAGACGGCACCGCTACGAGTTTCTGGAGCAGATTATTTCCCGCTGCCAAATGATTAACGGCTTGCTGATGACCACCTTGTGCCGTGACCACCCCCACCGCTTTATCAAGCTCGGTCACCTGATGGAACGCGCCGACATGACCACGCGGATTGTTGATGTCGGGGCAGGTGCCATTCTCGAGCGGGAGAACAACAACCCGGCAGAAGACACCTTACTGTGGAGCAGTATGCTGCAGTCCCTCTCTGCCATCAGCGCCTACCGGCAAAAAATTGGCCCCCTGGTTGAACCCGACCCGGCCGTCAATTTTATTTTCAAGGAACAGACCCTACCGCGTACGGTGGCGTTCTGCCTGAAGGGTATCCTCGAAGAGCTTCAGCCCTTGAAGAATAATGAAACCGCTATTGGTATTGCCGAATCTGCACTGCGCAAACTGACCCGCTTTGATGTTCAGAAAAAGAGCTATGAAGAGCTTCACCAGTTCATCGATCAGTTCCAGATCTACCTTTGCGACCTGGACGATGCCATCACTAACACCTGGTTCCTGCCAATACCCACAGAACCGGAAGAAGCCTGAACCGCAAAGCCCCCGTTGCTATATCTACAGCAAACGGGGGCTTCAGCCTTATCGTCTATGCTCAGACGTCTGCGCCAAATACCAGAGACAGTGGCGGCAGCTCGTTAAATGCTCTGCGAATATTCTCGTCCCAGCTCTGACGCAACTTCACAAGATAGGGATCATTTTCCTCAAACTTATAGTAGTGGGATGTATTGGAGAGGCTGTCTGAAGGATAAAACAGCAATTCGATGGGAGGCCCCACCGTGGCATTACTGCGCATGGTGGAATCCAGTGAAACCAGTGCACAGCGCATGGCTGTTTCATGGGGTGTGGCGGGCCTGATAATCCGGTCCAGGATAGGCTTTCCGTACTTGGTCTCACCAATCTGCAAGAATGGGTACTGCTCCGAGGCCGTAATATGATTCCCCTCCGGGTAAATCATGTACAACTCGGGGTCACTGCCCTTTATCTGCCCCCCCAGAATAAAGGTCGCCTCTGCATTGAAGCCACCACCAGGTGCACCGCCTCTGTGCTTGCCCTGCTCCCTGAGACTGAGGGAACCTACATAATCAGCAATATCTGCCACGTAACTGGCTTTGCGCAGATTAAACTCCGCATCTTCCTTCAGATCGCGTTCAATCTGGGCTACCACTGCCTGACTGGTTGCCAGATTGCCGGCTGTGACCATCATCAGCTGTCGATCACCATGAATGGAAAAGCGATGCAGCTTGCTGTAGGTACTGACCCTGTCCGGGCCAGCATTTGTGCGTGAGTCCGAGCAGAAAACCAAACCTTCATTTAATTTAATGGCAACACAATAGGTCATGGTGACAAGGTGGCTCCAAAGTACAGGGTGGAGTGTTCTAAAAAAGGAAGAAAAGCATAAAACCTCACCCTGATAAAAGCCATATATTCGGCAACCAATATCACGCTAAAACCTGTTCATTAGAACCTCAACGGCATAAACCAAAAACGACCCATAGCACCACAATGGAACACTCCAATAAATTGACCGTTCCCATCTGGTGCAAAACGAGCCTAAAAATCACCTAACGTTTTCTCAAAAAAATTAAGCAATGAAAAAATTATAATGAAAATCATGTGGCTAGCTGGATATTCGGTTTTCGGCATAAATATTGCCTGCCCACGACCCAATTTTTTAAATGTACAAAAATGGTGCCCCATGACAACACTGCGTATTAATTTGCTGGACTTCCGTGACCCAAAAATCAGAACACTTCATCTGACCTGGTTCGCTTTTTTTCTCACTTTCGTGGTCTGGTTTAGCCATGCACCATTAAAACCGCTCATCATGGAGACCTTTAACCTCACCACAGCCCAGTGGAAAACCCTGCTAACCCTTAACGTAGCCTTGACGATACCTGCCCGCATCATCATCGGTATCCTGGTTGATCGTTTTGGTCCTCGCATGGTTTTTTCCTGCCTGCTCATGCTGTCAGGGGTGTTCTGCACATTGTTTGCCCTTTCCCAAACCTACGAGCAATTGGCGCTCACCCGCTTGCTTCTGGGTTTTGTCGGCGCCGGCTTTGTAATCGGCATTCGCATGGTGGGTGAGTGGTTTCCCGCCAAATCTGTGGGACTAGCACAGGGCATTTATGGCGGATGGGGCAATTTTGGCTCTTCAGCAGCAGCTTTTTCTCTGCCGACGATAGCCCTGACTGTTTTTGGCGGTGAGGATGGCTGGCGTTATGCCATAGGACTCACCGGCGTCATCGCATCAGTGTACGGCGTGGTTTATGCCCTTCGAGCCAGGAACACCCCAAAAGGCTCCACCTATTTCAAACCCAAGAGAACCGGCGGACTCGAAGTCACCAGCAAAAAAGACTTTGTCCTCTACATCCTGATGAACATCCCCATGTATTTGATTCTTTCCGTTCTGGTTTGGAAGGTTTCCCCTTCAGGCACCAACCTCATCTCCTATGCGGCAGCGGATACTTTTTACATTGCCTTTGTCATCTTATTTCTTTTTCAGGTTTCGCAAATTTACAAAGTGAACAAGGAGATGCTGAAAAATGGCGCCCCAGAAAGCGACAAGTACGAATTCAAGCAGGTGGCGGTTCTAGACTGGGCATACTTCGTCACTTTCGGCTCTGAACTTGCTGTCGTCTCCATGCTGCCGGGGTTTTTCCTGGACACATTTGAAGGCTTAAGCCTTGCTGCCGCCGGCGCTCTGGCGAGCGCATTTGCTTTCATGAATTTGGTAGCACGCCCAAGCGGCGGTTGGTTCAGTGACCGATTTGGGCGCCGCAAGGCACTCTCGATTCTGATCATTGGCCTGGGAGTTGGCTATCTGGTTCTTTCTCAAATTACAGGTAACTGGCCAGTTTTCCTCGCAGTGGCAGCCGTCATGTGTTGCTCTTTTTTCGTTCAGGCTGGTGAAGGGGCCGTATTTGCGATTGTTCCCCTGATCAAACGCCGCATGACGGGTCAAATTGCCGGCATGGCAGGTGCGTATGGCAATGTTGGTGCGGTCACCTTCCTGACTGCCTACACATTTGTGGATGCCTCCACCTTCTTTCTGATTATTGCCGCCTCTGCGATTGTAGTATTCTTCCTGGCGCAACTGCTCACCGAGCCAAACGGTCATACAACGGAAATACTGCCGGATGGCACGGTTCAGTTGATTGAAGTCAGCTAAGCCAGGTTATTTAATGCCAGAACTCGCGCTTTCACACCTCAACCGGCAACTGGATATTCAGGTAGGACAGTATTCAGTTGCCGGGGTCAAACCAGACAATGATGACGCTGTTGGCATACGTATTCCCACGGGGTCATCCCTGACCACCAAGGGGGCTGTTGCCGTCATCGCTGATGGCGTCAGCACCGCTGAATCTGGCAAGGAAGCCAGTCAAATAGCGGTCACTTCATTTCTATCCGATTACTACTCTACCCACGACAGCTGGTCCATACAGACCAGTGGCCTGAAAGTTCTGATGGCCTTAAATCGCTGGCTCTACAGCCTGGGGCAATCGTATGCCTCTGCCGAGAAAGGGTTCATCACGACGTTCAGCGCCCTGATCCTGAAATCTGCCGGCGCTTATATTTTTCATGTTGGTGACAGCCGGATCTACCGGTTGCGTGATGGCGACTTTGAATTACTGACCAGAGACCACGCCACCCCGGCCGGCAATGGCCATCGATATCTGGCAAGAGCCCTGGGAATTGATGTCAGCCTGGAAGTGGATTTCCACCAATTCAACCTGCTACCCGGCGACCGTTTTTTGCTGTCCACAGACGGCATCCACGATTGGGTCAGCCATGAACAACTAAAACATCATATTGATAGTGACAATGCCCCCCAGGATATCTGCGAGAACATTGTCGCAGACGCGCTGGCAAGCGGCAGTGACGATAATCTCAGCCTGCAGCTACTATGCATCAACAGCACTGGCACCGCCGAAAAAGATGATGTGCTGTCATCTCTGCGCTCTCTTCCCTGCCCGCCACCACTCAACAAAGGACATATTCTTGATAACTGGCGCGTTCTGGATGAATTACATGCCAACAATCGCAGCGAGGTGTATCTCGTTGAAGACATCGCTGACAAAACCAAAGCCATCCTGAAGGCGCCCTCTTCCCTCAACCTTGATGATCCCGCTTACCTTGAACGGTTTGTACTTGAAGAGTGGATAGGCTCACGCATTCACAACGCCAACATTGTTAAAGTCCTCCGCCCAACGACTCCCCGCAAATTCCTTTACTACGTAACGGAATATGTACAAGGGCCAACACTGGCGCAATTGCTCAAGGAGAGAACCCGGCTGTCGGTGGTAGATGCACGCAACATCATCACACAAGTTGCATCGGGATTAAGAGCATTTCACCGCAAGGATACCCTGCATCAGGACATCAAACCTGAAAACATTATCTACACCGACAAGGCGGTAAAAATCATCGATTTTGGGTCTGCCTATATTGCCGGAATCAATGAAATTTCCACGTCAATTGAGCGCTCCAATCAATTGGGAACAAGGGGTTATTCGGCACCCGAGTATCAACTCTCACAACCTACAGGCCCATATAGCGACCAATTCTCACTGGGGATTCTGTTCTACGAACTCCTCACAGGAAAACACCCCTACGGCCCGCAATACCAGAGAGCAGTGTCAGCGAAGGACTTTTCGCTCCTCAGGTACACCCCGAGCTATGAATACAATCCATTAATTCCGGTCTGGATGGACATGGCAATCCAGAAAGCCGTTTCTCTAGACCCACAACGGCGCTACCCAGCCCTGTCAGAATTTATTACCGATCTGAACAAGGCCAACCCCGGCTTTACGCGACAGAGACAAAGCCCCCTGCTGGAGCGCAACCCCTTGCGATTCTGGAAGGCGATGGCAATGCTGTTATTTTTCAGTAACCTGTTACTGCTCTATCTTCTGAACCGCTGATCATGCAATTTTGCACCAAGATATTGCCAAATCTTGCTCAATGTTGGTGCAAAAAAGCCGGCTTTCACAGCCACCCTAAAAAAACTCGATAAAAAACAGCTGGCTAAATTTTGGCACATAAATTGCTTTATTGAATAACTACCTTTTATTGCACAACGAGGTGCGTGTCAGATAACCCCCTGACGTCCGCACCTACACCTATCGGTGCAAAAGGCGTCAGACAACTGAGAGAGATGCAATATGTCACTCGTGAATGTCGTCGTCATAGGCAACGGGATGGTGGGCCACCACTATGTGGAACAGCTAGCCACATCAGACGTTTCCGCTAACATTACCGTGCTCGGGGCCGAACCCCGTCCCGCTTACGACCGAGTCCATCTGTCAGAATTTTTTGCCGGGCGAAAACCGGAAGAACTGGCCCTGACCACCCGCGAACATTATGAAGAGCTGGGTGTCACTGCTCATTTTGGCGATGCCGTGGTGGCGATTGACCGCGATGCCAAAACCGTCACTACCGACAGTGGTCGCACCTTCAGCTATGACAAGCTGGTCATGGCAACCGGCTCCTACCCTTTTGTTCCGCCAATTCCAGGTTCTGACCTCTCAGACTGCCTGGTGTATCGAACCATCGACGACCTGGGCCTGATCCAGGCAAAAAGCAAAAATGCCAAAATCGGCGTCGTTGTAGGTGGCGGCCTGCTCGGACTCGAAGCGGCCAACGCACTCCAGAACCTCGGCCTTGAAACCCACGTGGTGGAATTTGCGCCGGGACTCATGGGAGTTCAGCTCGATGGTGGTGGCAGCGCCATGCTACGCCGCAAGATCGAAGCCCTGGGAGTCCAGGTGCACACCAGCAAAACAACCCAGGCCATTGAAGAAACGAATGGCGAAGGTGGCACCCGGCTGGTGATGAAGTTTGCGGACGGTGAAACCCTGGCCACGGACGTGATCGTCTTCTCCGCCGGCATTCGCCCCAGCGACCAGCTGGCCAGAGATTGCGGCCTGGAAGTCGGTCCGCGCGGCGGCATCGACATTGACTACCATTGCCGCACCAGTGACTCCGATATTTACGCCATCGGCGAATGCGCCCTGTACGGCGGCATGATTTATGGCCTGGTAGCACCCGGTTACCGGATGGCCGAGGTAGCCGTGAGCCAGCTCAGTGGCGAACACAACACATTCAAAGGCGCTGACATGAGCACCAAGCTGAAACTGCTTGGCGTGGACGTCGGCTCCATTGGTGACTCCCACGGCAAAACTGCCGGTGCCATTGCCTACACCTTCAGCGACGAGCGCGATGAAGTCTATAAGCGCCTGGTGGTCAGTGAAGATGGCAAAACCGCACTTGGTGCCGTCCTGGTGGGCGACTGCTCAGACTACGATACCTTGCTGCAGTATTACCTGAACGGCATTGAGCTGCCTGCCAACCCGGAAAGCATGATCCTGCCCGCCAGCGAAGGCGGCGCTCCCCTGCTGGGTGCTGCGGCACTCCCCGCCACGGCCACCATCTGCTCCTGTCACAACGTCAGCAAGGGCGACATCATCAGCGCCATCGACGGCGGTTGTTGTTCTCTGGCAGAAGTGAAATGCGAAACCGCCGCCAGTACCGGCTGTGGCGGCTGTGCGGCACTACTGAAAAATATTGTCGATGATGAAATGGCTGCCCGCGGTATGGAGGTGAACAAATCCATCTGCGAGCACTTCAACTTCACCCGTCAGGAGCTGTTCCACATCGTTAAAGTGGAGTCCATCAAATCCTTTGACGATCTAATCAAACAGCACGGCTCCGGTCGCGGATGTGATATCTGCAAGCCGGCAGTGGGTTCCATCCTCGCTTCCCTATGGAACGACTATATTCTCGAAGACAAGCACGTGGGACTGCAGGACACCAACGACACTTTTCTGGCCAACATGCAGAAAAATGGCACCTACTCTGTCGTACCTCGGGTTCCGGGCGGAGAAATCACCCCGGACAAATTGATTGTGCTGGGCGAGGTCGGCAAGAAGTACAACCTCTACACCAAGATAACCGGCGGTCAGCGCATCGATCTGTTCGGCGCCCGCCTCGAGCAACTGCCGGACATCTGGAAAGAGCTGATCGATGCCGGCTTTGAAACCGGTCACGCATACGGCAAAGCACTGCGCACCGTTAAATCCTGTGTCGGCAGCACCTGGTGCCGCTACGGCGTACAGGACAGTGTCGGCATGGCTATCTATGTCGAGGACCGCTACAAGGGTCTTCGCTCTCCCCACAAGCTGAAGTCAGCGGTGTCCGGCTGCACCCGCGAATGCGCCGAGGCACAGTCCAAGGACTTTGGCGTGATTGCCACAGAGCATGGCTGGAACCTCTACCTGTGCGGCAACGGCGGTATGAAACCCCGCCACGCCGACCTGTTCGCCACCGATCTCGATGATGAAACCCTGATTAAGTACATCGATCGTTTCCTGATGTTCTACGTGCGCACTGCTGACCGCCTGCAGCGCACTTCGGTGTGGCTCGACAACCTGGAAGGGGGTCTCGACTACCTGAAGGAAGTCATCATCGATGACAAGCTCGGCATCTGCGCCGAACTGGAAGCACAAATGAACAGTATTGTCGGCACCTACCAGTGCGAGTGGAAAACCACTATCGAAGATCCGGAGAAACTCAAGCGCTTCCGCCAGTTCGTCAACGCGCCGGATGCCAAAGACGAGACCGTGGTGTTTGTTGAGGAGCGGGGACAGGTTCGCCCGGCCAACGAAGATGAACTCCAGAACATCATTGCCAAGTCAGCGTAGGAGGAATTGCTGATGAGTACTGCAGAAAACAGACTGTCCGACAGCGCCCAGGCCATTTGCTCGCGCGAGGACCTGATACCCAATTCCGGCATCTGCGCGCTCTTTAACGGCCAGCAGGTGGCAATCTTTTACCTGCCGGAAGAAACCCCTCAGATCTATGCCATCGGCAACTGGGACCCCATCGGCAAGGCCAACGTGCTGTCTCGGGGCATTGTCGGTGATGTCCAGGGGCGAATCGTGGTCGCCTCACCACTTTACAAACAACATTTTGATCTCGTCACCGGCGAGTGTCTGGAAAACGAAGACACCCCCGTGCCGGTCTTCAATGTTGAGTTGATCGATGAGCAGGTAATCCTTAGCGAATGATCCCGGTATAACAATAACTGAACCGAGAAAGCAGCATGTTATTTGGACGCAAGAACCGCAAGCCGATTGTTATTCCTGCCAAAAAGGTAAAGGAGTGGAAGTACACCACCTGTAATTACTGCTCCACCGGCTGTTCCATTGAGATCGGCCTTAACGAGGAAGGCAAGATCGTCACCAGTCGCGGGCATGCGGGAGCTGACGTGAATCGCGGCAAGCTATGCATCAAGGGGATTCTGGAGCACGACCTGTTCCACTCCCCCGGCCGCGGCAAACAACCACTCATGCGTCCGGGCAAACAACAACCTTTTCAAGCGGCAACCTGGGATGAAGCGCTGGATACCAGCGCGGCAAAGATTCGCGAGATCCAGGAAAAGTATGGTCGCGATGCCTTTGCTGTAGTCTCCACCGGACAGTTATTGACCGAAGAGTTCTACACTCTGGGCAAACTGGTTCGCGGCTGTATCGGCACCAACAACTACGATGGCAACACCACCCTGTGCATGGCTTCCGCCGTATCGGGCTACAAGCGCTCCTTTGGCTCCGATGGCCCTCCGGGCTGTTACGAGGACTTTGAACACACCGGCTGCCTGATGGCATTTGGCTCTAACCTTCCGGAACAGCATCCCATTATCTACTGGCGGCTGAAAGAAGCCAGGGAAAAACGCCATTTCCCCATGATCGTGGTCGACCCCAGGGTCACCATGCTGGCTCAGTTTGCCGACATTCATTTACCCATCACCCCCGGCACCGACTGCGTCCTAATTAATTCAATGCTGCACGTCATTATTTCTGAGGGCCTGCAGGAGCAGTCCTATATCGACGCCCATACCAATGGCTTCGAAGAATTAAAAGCCACAGTGGCAGACTACGATCCGATTCAGGCTCAGCATATCTGCGGCATCGATGAAGATATGATTCGCCACGTGGCACGGCTCTATGCCAAATCTGACAGCGCCATGTCAATCTGGACCATGGGCATCAACCAGAGTACCCATGGTTCCGATGGTGTCGCCAATATCAACAACCTCAATCTTGTCACCGGCAATATCGGCAAGCCGGGCGGCACCAGCCTGTCCATCACCGGGCAGTGTAATGCCATGGGCACTCGGGAATGGTCCTCGTGCTCCGGCCTGCCCGGTTACCGGCTGCTGGAAAACCCGGAGCACCGGCAGCAGATCAGTGACTTCTGGGGAGTGGATGAATCGTTCTTCCCGGAAAAACGCGGCCTTACCCAAACCGATATTTTTCCCGCCATCGAAAGCGGTGAAATCCGTGGTCTGTGGCTGGTGGCCACCAACCCGTTGACGTCCATGGCCAACCAGCCACGCATCCGCAAAATGTTTGAAAAACTCGACTTCCTGATCGTTCAGGATGTCTACGAAGATGTCGAAACCAATGAATACGCAGACGTGTTCTTCCCTGCCGCGGTATGGGCGGAAAAGGAAGGTTGCCACACCAACACCGAACGCCGCGTCAACCTGACCCGCAACGTTATTGCGCCCTATGGCGATTCAAAGCCGGACTTCTGGATTTTCAATCAGATGGCCAAGCGTTTCGAGAACGGCAACATCATCCGCTTTCCGGAAACACCGGAAGGCGCCTTCGAGGAGATGAAACAACTGTCAATCGGCGCGGGCCGGACCCTCGACATTTCCGGCATGACCTATGACAAAATCGAACAGGCAAAAGGCATCCAGTGGCCCTATAGCAGCGATAACGATAGCCTGAAAGGGAACCCTCGCCTCTATACAGACGGGAAATTCCAGACCCCCGATGGCCGCGCCAATCTGATCTCGGTGAAATTCCGCGACAACAATGAGAAGCCCGACGAGAACTACCCGTTCTGGTGTAACAGCGGTCGCGTGGTGGAGCATTTTCATACCCGCACCCGCACCGGCAAAATTGGCAACTGTAACAAGTTCAGCCCCACACCCTATATGGAAATCAATCCAGATGCCGCCGAGGCCCTGGGCATCGAACAACAGACTTATGTGCGGCTGGTATCCCGCCGGGGCGATGCGGTGGTGCTGGCCCAGCTCACCCACCGCGTACCCCGGGACATGGTGTTTATACCCTTCCACTTCCATGACTGCGTGAACCGATTGACGCTGGGCCTGCTGGACCCTTATTCCCGACAGCCGGCCTTCAAACAGTGTGCGGTGCGCATCGAACACGTGGATCAGCAAGAAGCTGCGCGTCTCAATGTCGAACGCCGCAGCTACTAGGGCAGGAGAACCGTTTCAATGAACAGCGAAGCAAAAGAGCTGACAAGTAAGACCGTCGAAACCCAACAGGCCGACGGCAGCACCCTCTGGGAAATTCGCACCCAGGAACAACCCTACGCATTCCTGTCCGACACTGAGATCGCTGACACCAACCGCTACGGACAAAAGATAGACCTGCTGGATTTAACCGAAGGCAAACTGCCCAAGGACCGCCCACTGTTTATTAATGAAAATCCGGAAGTGGGTAGCAACCCCAACCGCAACAAACAGCATGCATTCTTTTTTACCGCTGACAACTGCATTGGCTGTCATGCCTGCGAGTCTGCCTGCGCAGAAAAAAATGAAACGCCAGCGCACCTGGCCTTTCGTTCCGTAGGCTATGTCGAGGGCGGCAGTTATCCGGACTACCAGCGCCTCAATATTTCCATGGCCTGCAACCACTGTGATGACCCGGTCTGCCTGAAGGGCTGCCCCACCCGCGCCTACACCAAACACGTGGAATACGGGGCCGTTCTGCAGGACCCGGATACCTGCTTCGGCTGTGGTTACTGCACCTGGGTGTGCCCCTACAATGCGCCACAGCTCGATCCTGTGGAAGGGCAGGTGTCGAAGTGCAATATGTGCGTGGATCGTCTCGAAGTAAACCTCAAGCCAGCCTGCGTCTCCGCCTGTGTCGGCAATGCCCTGGATTTTGGCGTGGTGGAAAATATTCCGCAGAACCGCGAGCAGGCGAAGGTTTCCATTCCCGGCTTTCCCGACCCTGAAATTACACACCCCAACATTCGCTTCCAGCAAGTCCGCGAACTGCCGGAAGAGATGAAACGTACCGACTCACAGCCGGTGAAATACCACAGGGCCGGCGATGGCAGTTACAAACCGGTAGTAGACAGGAAACAGGGCAGCCAGCGTTCCTGGAACCTGAAGCGCCTCAGCTCCCGGGAAAATCCACTGGTGCTTTTTACCCTGATGTCGCAGGCAGCGATCGGCGCATTTGCCATCGTGTTTCTCGGTGCCGAAGCGGGACTTGCTTCCCTGCAATGGTTTTCCGGCCAGGTACTTTATGTGCCTCTGTTAGCCATCAGCCTGGGCCTGGTTGGACTGGGCTTGTTCATGTCCACCACCCACCTGGGCAAGCCACTGCGTTTTTATCGTGGCTTCAATAACCTGAGACACTCGCCGGTGTGCCGCGAGGGGCTGGGTATTGCACTCTTTATGGCTTTCCTGGGATTACATTTGCTGTGCAACCTACCAGCAAATGGCCTGTTTACAGACATATGGAACATGGTCACCGGCACGGCAATCAGCGAGGAAAGCATCAGCGCGCTGAGTCTGCCGGCAACAGTGTGCGGTTATCTGGCCATTTTGTCCGGTGCTGCCGGCCTGTACTACATGAACCGCTGCTACCGTATTCCCGCCAGACCCTTCTGGAACCATTGGCAGGTGGCCACCAGTTTTTATGGCAATGGTCTATCGCTGGGCGCGGTAATTTCAGGGATGCTGTTACTACTCGCACTGCTGATGGCCGGAACCGATCTCACTCCGGGCATACAGTTGGTTGCCGCCCTGATCGCAGCTGGTGCCGGTATGGAAGGCATTGGTCTGTGGCGTCATCACCGCGACCTGTCTGCGGCAGAACATGAGGGTGCAGCTTCGCATTATGTACAGTGCACCACCTTTGGAAAAAGTTACTGGCTGCGCAACCTTCTGTTGGGGTGCGCCATCGTAACAGCCCTCACCCTGGCTACGCTGGAGCTGAATGCCATTCTTTCTCTGGTGATTCTGTGTGTTATCTCGCTGGCTGTATTGGCCACCAGCCTGATCGGTCGCGCCCTGTTCTACGTGCTGGTGATACCCACCACCATGCCCGGAGCCTTCTTCTGGCGCAACAAGGGCTTTGAACAGCATGCGAGGGATATCGGATTGGCAAACATGCCCCAGGTCGGCGTTGCGCCACTGCGTCATTAAGACAGGAAGCTAGAAGGTAAGCGAGACATCTTCGCTCGCCTGCTCAGTGCACACGCGGCTGAGCAATTGCGGCAGGGTTTCTCCGGTTGTGGAGCACTGCCAGCGAGCACCGTCAAAATTGAAGTGGTAACCACCGGACTTTGCCGCTACCCAGATCTGGGACATAGCCGGCTGCCGGGAAATGATGACCTTTGATGCATCAGCCTCAACCGTCAGGGTCATGACCCCGGCAGAAGTTTCATAATCGATGTCGACATCACAATCATCAAGTGCCTCTTCGATAAGTAGCATCAGTTCATCGGCCAGGTCACTGAATTCTGTTTCATTCACGATGAAAACGACTCCAAGATAGTGTGGAAAAGTGTTTCGCGGAGTATACGCGATTGAGTGCAACCGGCTACAGCCGGTATACTCGCGGGCTTGTCATCATTCAAATTACGGGTTTTTCCATGCAACAATTTTTTGCATTGGTGCTGTTGGTAGCGCTGTCTCTCATTGGCCTGACTGGATGCGGTAACAAGGGGCCTCTGTATCTGCCGCCCGAGCCGGTTGAGGAAATCCCCGCTGAGGTGGAAACACCTGCAGATACCGAACCATCCTGATTGCCAACCAGACAGCTAACATGACTCATTTTTCCTACCGTGACGGCGAACTGTTTGCCGAGCAGGTGTCGTTGACTGCTATTGCCAAGCGCTATGGCACGCCAACCTATGTCTACAGCCGTGCCGCGCTCACGGAACACTTCAGGGCCTACAGCGAAGCCCTGAACGACTACCCGCATCTTGTCTGTTATGCCGTCAAAGCCAATTCCAATATTGGCGTACTGAATGTTCTGGCCAGGCTTGGCGCAGGCTTTGACATCGTCTCCGTTGGAGAACTGGAAAGAGTGCTGGCTGCGGGTGGAGATGCCAGCAAAGTCATTTTTTCCGGTGTCGGCAAACTGCCCCATGAAATGGTGCGTGCCCTGGAAGTTGGCATTCACTGCTTTAATGTCGAATCCGAGGCAGAACTGGAAGTGCTGAACCAGGTAGCTGGCGAATGCGGCAGCGTGGCCAATATCTCACTGAGGGTGAACCCCGATGTCGATGCCAAAACACACCCCTATATCTCCACCGGGTTGAAAGAGAATAAATTTGGTATTGATATTCATCGCGCACCCGAGGTCTACACCCGTGCCAGCAAGTTGCCCAACATCAATATCGTCGGGGTCGACTGTCATATCGGTTCGCAATTAACCGAGACTTCACCCTTTATAGACGCGCTGCAACGGGTGCTGTCTTTGGTTGACGAACTCGCGGCCAAGGGAATTGCATTGCAACACCTGGACCTGGGTGGCGGACTGGGCGTTCGCTACAAAAATGAGGAGCCCCCCCACCCTGCAGAATATATTGCCGCGCTGCGCCGGGAACTGGGTGATCGCGACCTGAGACTGGTACTTGAGCCCGGTCGTTCTATCGCTGCCAATGCCGGCGTACTGCTCACCAGGGTGCAGTATTTAAAGCCCGGGGATGAAAAAAACTTTGCCATTGTCGACGCCGCAATGAACGACATGATACGCCCGGCTCTGTATCAGGCCTGGTTGAGTATTGACCCCGTGACCCCCAGGGAGGATGTGGTCTCACGGCATTGGGATATTGTCGGTCCGGTGTGCGAAACCGGGGATTTCCTCGGCAAGGATCGGGTGCTGGCCATCGAACCCAATGACCTGCTCTGTGTCGGCTCTTCTGGCGCCTACGGGTTTACCATGAGTTCGAACTACAACAGCCGTGGTCGTGCTGCGGAAATTATGGTGGATGGCGACCAGACTTATGAAGTTCGCCAACGGGAGAGTCTTGCGGATTTGATTCGCGGCGAAACCATTCTTCCTGTATAAACGACAAGGATTGTCCAGGCAGGCACAATGAATACTCGGCGACACAATCAGAACGGCATGCTGTTACGTTTCACCAAAATGCATGGACTGGGTAACGACTTCGTGGTGATCGATGGCGTGTCCCAGGGTGTCACCATGACCCCCGAACTGGCTCGCAAACTGGGTGATCGGCGCTTCGGCATTGGCTGTGATCAGATCCTGCTGGTTGAGCCTCCCACAACCCACGATGTGGATTTTCGCTACCGTATTTTCAATCAGGATGGCAGCGAAGTTGAGCAGTGCGGCAACGGCGCCCGCTGTTTCGCCAAATTTGTTCGCGATCGCCACCTCACCGGCAAAAGCGATATTCGAGTGGAAACAGCCTCGGGCATCATCACCCTGCATGTTCGCCGCAACAACCTGATCGAAGTGAATATGGGTGTGCCAGTACTGGAGCCAGCAAAAATACCCTTTCTTGCTGATCACAAACAAATCCTCTACCCCATTGAAGTCCTTGGGCACCAACTTATGGTCGGCGCAGTTTCCATGGGCAACCCCCACGTGGTGCTCAACGTGGAAAGCACAACGGCAGCGCCGGTAGACACGCTGGGACCGGCGCTCGAAAGTCACCCCCTGTTCCCCAACCGGGTGAATGTCGGCTTCATGCAGGTGGTCAATCGCCATGAAATCAACCTGCGCGTCTACGAACGTGGCGCCGGGGAGACCCTGGCCTGCGGCACTGGCGCATGTGCAGCTGCGGTAGCCGGTCAGTTACAAGACCTGATAGACTCAACGGTAACCGTAAACCTGCCGGGAGGGAGCCTGGAAGTAAGCTGGTCCGGCGAGGGAGAGCCAGTCATCATGACAGGAAGCGCCACCACGGTGTTCCACGGGCGGATAAGAATATGACGACAGAACAACAAGCGACTGCATTGGCCGATCTGGATACTGAACAGGTCAAAGCTTATCTACAGCAGCACCCTGATTTTTTCGAAGACCATCCCGAATTACTGGAAATGATCAGCCTCCCTCACGAAAGTGGTGCGGCGGTTTCCCTGGTGGAACGCCAGATAGCGGTACTGCGTGAGCGCAACCTGGAGATGCGGCAACGCCTGAATGGCATGCTCGACTCGGCCAAGGTCAATGACAAGCTATTTGAAAAGACCAAGCGCCTGATTCTTACCCTGCTGGAAGCCGGCGACCGACAAGCTGTGCTCGAGGCGGTCTCAACCAGTCTGGGCAGTGACTTCCAGGTCGAGTTTCACAGCGTGCTGCTGTTTGCCGACGAGGCACACTCGCTACCATCCCCGTATACGCGGATCGTCAGTCACGATGAAGCCAAATCCCGAATCGGCACCCTTTTGCGCAACAGTCGCACCATCTGCGGTGTTCTGGGCACCGATGAATTATCCTTTCTGTTTGGGGATGCGGCCAGCGGCGTGGGATCCGTTGCAGCAGTGCCACTCATACAGGGCAGTCCCTTTGGTTTTATCGCCATCGCCCACAGCGACCCTAACTACTATCGCAGTAGCATGGGCACGCTGTTTCTCAGTTATATCGCCGAGGTCCTGAGTCGGGTCATTCCCCGGCTGGATCGCTGAGACAGGGAAGAGTCTTCATGGGCGGCACACTTCCAGAGCGGCTGACCCGGTTTGAAGAGCACCTGCGCAGCGAGCGTCGGCTCTCGCCCTACACCGTCCAGAGCTACGGCCGGGATCTGCAGAAGCTTGCCGACTGGTGTCAGCGACAGCAACAGACCGACCTGTCCAACCTGAATAGTCAGCACATTCGTCTCTGCCTTTCCGAGCTCCACCGCCAGGGGCTTGGCGGCCGCAGCCTGCAGAGATGGCTGTCATCATTGCGCACCTTTTTCAATTACGCGCTGAAGCAACAGTGGGTCAAAACCAACCCCTGCGCCGGACTTAATGCGCCCAAATCCCCCAAAAAACTGCCCCGAACTCTGGATGTCGATCAGGCCAACCAGTTTGTCAGCACATCCGGCGATAGCTGGATAGACTGCCGGGACCACGCCATGATCGAGCTGTTCTACTCCTCCGGGTTACGACTCTCAGAACTGATTTCGCTTAACCTGATTGATATCGACTTTGCCGATCAGGTGGTCAGGGTTACCGGCAAAGGAAGCAAGACCAGGCAAGTGCCCATTGGCAGTCACGCCATCAAAGCTTTGCGGCAATGGCTGCAACGTCGCCAGGAAAACCTGCCAGATGCGGACCAGGAAGCCGTTTTCCTCTCAGCCCGTGGCAAACGTATTGCACCGCGCACAGTACAGGAGCGACTTCGCCTGATCAGTATACAGCAGGGCATGCAGGGCAAGGTTCATCCCCACATGTTGCGCCACTCGTTCGCCAGCCACCTGTTGGAGTCAAGCGGAGACCTCCGCGCGATTCAGGAGTTGCTCGGACATGCCAATTTGTCCACTACCCAAATCTATACCCACCTCGATTTTCAGCATCTCTCCAAAATTTACGACCAGGCTCACCCGCGCGCCAAACGCAAAAGCGACCCGGATTAGCCGACTCCAGTTCTCCTTAAATTTTTTACCTCGTAATTCAGGTAACTTTTACAAAACTTTTTCAACGCCGGGGACTCTAACCTGCGACTTTTTGCACCCCCACCTGGAGTACCCCGTGCGCCAAATACTGATCATTACCCTGGCTCTTCTATCAATATCCTGTCTTGCCGATGACGATAACCGCCGCCTGATTTCTACCAATGGTTATGGAGAAATCAAGGCCACTGCCGATACGGCCATAATTGACCTGAGTATTCGTGCAACGCGCAAATCCGGACAGGACGCCAAGCAGGAAGTGGATGATCGCTTCAACAGTTTTCTCGACCAGTTAAAAGCCATGGCCGTTGACCGTAAGGATGTGGTCGCCTCGACATTGCGTGTCTACCCACGCTACGAGCACAGTAACGGTAGCCGCCATTTCAGCGGTTATGAAGCTATCAGGACCCTGTCGGTCACCCTGCACAAGCTGGACCAACTCACTCACGTGATGGATCAGGCTTTGGCTCACAAGCTGGAAGGCATCGACAACATTCGCTATGAGAACAGCCAGGCTGAGGAATACCGGATGAAGGCACACCAGCAGGCGATTGAGGATTCGAAACTGAAAGCCGCCGCCCTGGCAAAAGCCTACGGCGCCGAATTGGGGCCTATCGTGCGCATCGATTACCACCGCAATACGCCCATCTACGCCTCAAAAATGCAGGATGGCATGGAGTCTGCACAGATGTTGCGGGCTGCCTCCTCAAGACCGGGCACCTATCTACCGGACGAACTGACGTTTAACGACAACATTCAGGTGGTCTTTGACCTGATCATTAACCCATAACAATAAAGCATAACCATGACCGATCTTTCCGCCATACATATGACCCCACACCGCGAGCACCAACCCAAAGTTGGCATCAGTGCTTGCCTGGCAGGCCATAGCGTTCGCTACGACGCCGGCCACAAATACCACGATCTGATCATGCGGGAACTGGGGCCGTGGCTCGACCTACAGGTGTTCTGCCCCGAAGCCGATGCCGGGCTGGGGATACCGAGACCGCCCGTCAGACTGCTAGAAACATCTGATGGTGAAATCTGTGCACTGGGCGTGGATACACCTGAGCTGGATGTCACTTCAGCGCTTAACGAAGGGGCAGAAAGGTTTGTCTCACAACAGGCACAGGAATTGTGCGCCTATATCGTCAAGTCCCGATCACCCAGTTGCGGATCAGGATCAACGCCTGTTCACGATAAAAGTGGATCAATAAGCCGGGACGGGGATGGCCTTCTGGTCAGCGCCCTGAAAAAGGCCTGTCCCGGACTACTGATTATTGAGGAATCTGATCTGGACTCAGTCGAAAAATGCCGGACGTTCCTTGAACAATGCTATACATTAAGTGAACGCTAGGTTCCGGCAATGACTTAAATCGCGTCGCTGCCGGTTTCACCGGTACGAATACGAATCACCTGTTGCAGCTCTGATATAAAGATTTTGCCATCACCGATCTTGCCGGTCTGAGCAGATTTGGTGATCGCCTCTACTACAGTGTCTGCGTGACCGTCTTCCACGGCAATTTCAAGCTTCACCTTGGGCAGAAAGTCCACGACGTATTCTGCGCCGCGATACAGTTCTGTATGGCCTTTCTGGCGGCCAAAACCTTTCACTTCGGTAACTGTAATACCCTGGATACCCACCTCGGCCAGTGCCTCACGGACATCATCCAGTTTAAAGGGTTTAACAATGGCGGTAATAAGCTTCATAGGAGTTTACCTTGCTCTCTTTTCGTTGTTATTGGGATAGCGGAAAAAGATACACCTTCCTTTTGAAAATTGCACCCTTTGGGGAGATCTCATACAGGTTGCGAACGTCTTTTACAGGCAAAAAAACAGGGGATTGGCCATACGGCCAACCCCCTGCAACCGAGAAAAGACTTACTTACCGCTTCCTGCGAACTCAGGATAGGCTTCAATGCCACATTCAGACATATCCACGCCTTCGTACTCTTCCTGCTCACCAACACGGATTCCCATGGTGGCTTTGATGATCGCCCAGACAATCAGGCTGGTCACAAAGGTCCAGACAAAGATCACACCGATACCGGTCAACTGACCAACCAGCGTCGCATCTTCATTGCCTGACAGACAAACTGCGAGAAGGCCCCAGATACCGACAACACCGTGTACCGAGATGGCACCAACCGGGTCATCAATTTTCATCTTGTCCATGGTGATAACAGAGAAGACAACGATCACGCCGCCAACAGCACCGATAATGGTTGCACCGATTCCACCCCAATTCAGAGGTTCTGCAGTGATTGCAACCAGACCGGCCAACGCACCGTTCACGGCCATGGTCAGATCTGCCTTACCAAACACCAGGTGAGCAACAATCAGTGCAGCAATCAAACCGCCACAAGCTGCTGCGTTGGTGTTGACGAATACGTCAGCAACCGCGTTAGCTTCACCGATATCGGAAACCTTCAACTCAGAACCACCGTTGAAACCGAACCAGCCCATCCACAGAATGAACATACCGATGGCAGCCAGAGGCATATTGGCACCGGGGATCGCATTGATACGACCGTCGGCAGTGTATTTACCCTTACGAGGTCCAAGCAGCAGTACACCAGCAAGCGCTGCGGCCGCACCACACATATGAACCACACCGGAACCGGCGAAATCCTGGAAGCCAGCAGCATCAAGGAAGCCACCGCCCCATTTCCACATACCCTGCATCGGGTAGATGAAGCCAGTCATGACAACGGCAAAGGCCAGGAATGCCCACAGCTTCATCCGCTCAGCAACTGCACCGGATACGATGGACATGGCCGTTGCCACAAACACTACCTGGAAGAAGAAATCAGAAGCACCGGAGTAATAGGTATCACCGTTGCTGGCGAGCACTTCTTCGGCCGTGGCATTAGCAATACCGTTACCAAACCAGGCATCGGGCAGAATGCCGCCTTCGCTGCCACCGTACATGATAGTGTAACCCATCAGCAGGTACATGGTACAGGCGATCGCGAACAGCGCGACGTTCTTGGTTAGAATTTCAGTGGTGTTTTTGGCGCGAACCAGGCCCGCTTCCAACATGGCAAAACCTGCTGCCATCCACATCACCAGGACACCGGAAATCAAAAAGTAAAACGTATCCAGCGCGTATTTAACTTCAATTATCTCAGGACTCATTGTTGTAGTCTCCCGTCTCTTTAAACCGCTTCGGCACCGGTTTCACCGGTACGGATTCGAATTACATCTTGCAAATCCGAAATGAATATTTTGCCATCGCCAATCTTGCCGGTCTGGGCAGCGGAGGTAATCGCTTCAATGGCGCTATCGACCATTTCGTCCGCAAGGGCCAGCTCCAGTTTTACCTTGGGCAGAAAGTCCACAACATATTCGGCACCGCGATAGAGTTCAGTGTGCCCTTTCTGACGACCAAAGCCTTTGACTTCTGTGACGGTCACGCCCTGCACGCCGATGGCAGCCAGTGCTTCACGCACATCATCGAGCTTGAAGGGCTTGACTACTGCTGTAATCATTTTCATCGCATTGCTCCTTAGGAAAAAACGGCGCCCTGTCTACTGACAGGGCGCCGACAGTCAATTACATGCTTTTGCTGATAGAGAACACTACAGAACTGTCACACCAGTCAGTGCCCCAGCACTCATCATCATCCAGAGAGGTGTCGACCCAGCTCAGTGCGAAATCAAAACCAACATAGGACTTGCTCAGAGTAATGGAGAAATCGGTATAGCTGTCTTCGCCATCACCCAGGAATGCTTCAGAAGCATCTTCTGCATCACTGTCCTCAGAGTCGAATTCGAAATCGTTATAGCCGATGTGGAAACCCAGGCCAACGCCACCGGGCAATTCGAAGCCATAGTCAGCATAAACGTAGTAGAACTCACCAGTTTCCCACCAGTAGTCATCGGAATAAGCAAAGCCGACTGTCAGATCGCTGAAAGACAAGCTCGCGTAGAACTCTTGATAGTCCAGGTCACGGTTACCGAAACCGGCATCTACAGCATTAGAAGTCGGGTAATCGTAGTAAATGTAGCCAACGTCGTAACTGAGGCTGTCAGTCAAATCACCAGCAAAACCAGCGTAGTAGTCCAGCTCCATGCTCGCATCTGCATAATCAGATCCGTCATTCGTGTCAAAATCGACTGTTGAAGCCCAGATGCCAGCGTACAGGCCACTTTCAAAACCCACATCAAAACCACCTTGAATTGCAGGGGCAGTATCTGATTGGGAAATACCACGGAACTTATAGTCAGTGGTCAACGTAACGTTAGCGGAAGTTTCAAAAGCCTGTGCAACATTGGCAGCCAAAGGCATGGTCAGCGCAATAGAGGTTGCAATCAGTGATTTTTTAAAGGTGTTCATATGCTTCTCCAAAAATATAAACAACAGCAAATAATAAATTTATCGGTGCGATAGGATTTAAGGTCGCACGCCATGGGTTTATGCATTTGCCATGCCAACAATCTACAAGCCGGAAAGACACAAAAATCATTAAAAAAAACATTAATTGCACTTTTATGGTGCGTTAATTTAAAAATCGGGCACTACATGGCACCAAAATAATGCGATATTTGTTTTCCTACGCTTTTCCCTATTCCATCCTGTACAGCCTCGACAAAGACTCTAAAATAGGCAGCACTTATCAACATGGAATAAAAGTCGTGAAACCAGACCAGTTACTCCATCAGTTCCTGCAACAGTTAAATGCCGTGATATCCCCGGGCGCAGACATACTGGGGAAGGAGGCTCAGCAGAAAATCAAGGCAGCGGCGCAGGCCACATTTGACAAGCTGGATCTTGTGACCAGGGATGAGTTTGATGCCCAACGCGCGGTGCTGGCGCGCAGCCGCGAGAAGATTGAACAGATGGAAAAGCTTCTGGCCGAACTGGAAGCTCGCTTGGAAAATCAGCAAAACTAACCCGTCATCGACCCGCGAGCCGGAACATCGCAGGCGATGATGCACCGCTAAAGAGCACTGCCAGGGAGGGTAGTCATGGCACTGGCCATTGTTCACAGCCGGGCAAAAATCGGCGTTGATGCACCATCAGTTACCATCGAAGTTCACCTGTCAAACGGTTTACCCGGGCTGACCATTGTCGGTATGCCCGAGACCGCGGTGAAGGAAAGCAAGGACCGCGTGCGCAGTGCCCTGTTAAATTCCCACTTTGAGTTTCCTGCCCGACGCATCACCATCAATCTGGCACCTGCCGACCTCCCCAAGGAAGGTGGGCGCTTTGATCTCGCCATAGCCCTCGGCATCCTCGCCGCTTCGGAACAGTTACCACCGGATCAACTCGCCGACACGGAGGTCATTGGCGAATTGGCGCTTTCCGGCGAATTGCGCTCTATTGACGGCGTCCTGCCCACCGCGCTCGCTTGCGCCAGGAGCGGAAAAAGTCTGATCGCACCCATAGGCAATGCCAGCGAAGCGGCACTCAGTAAGAACACGGTTGTCTACGGCGCTCAACACTTATTGGAGGTCTGCGCGCACCTCAACGGCAAGCAACCTCTGACGCCATTCAACGCAGGCATTCCTGCTTCGATCACTACTCCCACGGGGGATCTAAGTGACATTGTCGGCCAGCACCAGGCCAAACGTGCCCTGGAAATTGCCGCCGCCGGGGGGCACAATCTGCTGTTCAAGGGACCACCGGGCACCGGCAAAACCATGCTGGCTTCTCGCCTGCCCGGCATCCTGCCACCGCTCTCAGCAGAGGAGTTGCTGGAAGTCGCCGCCATCCATTCTGTGGCAGGGCTGGGACTTCGCAGTGCTCTGTCACAACCGCCTTTTCGCGCGCCCCACCACACAGCTTCGGCTACCGCTCTGGTTGGCGGTGGTAGTGTACCCAGACCTGGGGAAATTTCACTGGCCCATCACGGCGTCCTGTTCCTGGACGAGCTTCCGGAATTTCCCCGCAAGGTGCTGGAAGTACTGCGCGAGCCACTGGAGTCGGGTGAAATCATGATTTCCAGGGTGCAGGCGCAAACCCGTTACCCGGCCCGATTCCAACTGGTTGCCGCCATGAACCCTTGCCCCTGCGGCTATCAGGGCAGCGAGCGCTGTCGCTGCACACCTGACCAGGTGCGCCGTTACCGGGAAAAGATTTCCGGGCCTCTATTGGACCGTATAGACCTGCAGGTGGACGTGCCAGCCCTGCCCGGCAAGGAGCTGATGCAACACAATCCGGAAAGCGAAAGCAGTGCAATGGTACGGCAAAGGGTCATTGAGGCCAGGTGCAAGCAAAAGCAACGCACCAATCTGCTCAACAGCCAGTTAAGCAGTCAGCAGCTCCAGCACTACTGCCCGTTGCAAGCTGATCAAAAACAGTTGCTCGAACGCGCCAGCGAGCGAATGGACCTTTCCGCACGGGCCATCCATCGCGTCCTGAAAGTGGCCAGAACCATTGCCGACCTGGAATCCTGCGAAACCATTGAGATCACACACCTCAGCGAAGCACTTAGCTACCGCTACAAATTCAGTCATTGATTTCTACTGCGTCACAATGGCAATCTTGATGGCATTGCCACGAATGTGATGCGTGGCCAGTGGTAGAGCCCGCATAAACTGAGGATCAATACGTGGCCGAAAAACCGGACAGAACCATCTCCAAGGTGATTGATGAGCTGGACAATCTGATCGCCGAAATACCCCGCCTGAACGATGACACCGTTAACAAAGTTGATACCCGCCTCCGCGCCATCATCGGCAAAAGCGCTAAGGGACTGTCACCCATCCAGTTGATCCTTGCCTATACAGATTGGCTGGCCCACCTGTCCATCTCCCCAGCACGCCGGGTACAGCTGTTACAGAGCTTCGCGGAAAAGGTACTGCATCTGACCACCTCAACCGCCCGCCAGCTGGCCGAGCGCTCCGAGGAACCCCTGCCCCGTTCCTCATCCCTGTTCAAGCATGAGCTGTGGAAGAAATTACCGTTCAACATGATGGCCAGGAGTCACGGTCTGGTACTGGAATGGCTGCGGGAAGCTGATACCGAGGTACCCGGCATGGACCGCCTCAATGTCGAGCTGGTCAATTTCATGAACGAGCAGTTGCTCGATATCGCCTCTCCCGCCAACTTCCTGCCCACCAACCCCGAGGTGCTCAAGGTCACCTGGGACAACAAGGGCAAGAACCTGCTGGAAGGCATTGGCAACATGCAGCGGGATATACAGAAAAAACTGCTCAGGGATAATCGCCCGGATATGGGTGACTACAAGGTGGGCGAGAACCTCGGGGTCACCCCCGGCCAGGTGATTTATCAGAACCATCTCATTGAGGTCATCCAGTACAGTCCGTCAACAGAAACTGTCGCAAAAGAGCCGCTGCTGATCGTTCCCGCGTGGATCATGAAATACTATATTCTCGACCTGCTGCCGGAAAATTCCATGGTGAATTATCTGGTTGGCCAGGGCAAAACTGTATTTATGATCTCCTGGAAAAACCCGGACAAGGACGACCGCGAGCTGGACCTGGACGATTACCTTAAACACGGTTTTCTCGCAGCTCTCGATGCTGTCAAAGCCGTGGTCCCCGACACCAAAATCAATACCATGGGTTATTGCATCGGCGGCACCCTGCTTTCCATTGGTGCGGCCTACCTGGCCAGAGAGGACGACGACAGCCTGAACAGCGTCACCCTGCTGGCAGCACAGGTGGATTTCACCGAAGCCGGAGAAATCACCCGTTTCCTCGGGGCCAGCCAGCTGGCATTTCTCGACAGCATGATGTGGACCGACGGCTATCTCGAAGCCGCCAGTATGGGCGGTGCTTTTAAAGCCCTGCGCGCCCAGGACATGATTTGGAACCCCGCCGTGGAACGCTACTACATGGGCCGGGAGTCAAAACCCATTCCGCTGATGGCCTGGAATGCCGATGGCACCCGAATGCCTGCGGCCATGCACAGCCGTTACCTGCATGAACTGTTTGTCGAGAACCGGCTCACCCAGTGCAAGTTTCTGGTGGATGACAAGCCCATAGCCATTCAGGATGTTCGCGTGCCTTTTTTTGTGGTCGGCACCACGGCCGATCACGTCGCGCCCTGGAAGTCCGTGTACAAAATTCATCACATCGCGCGCAGCGATATCACCTTCCTGCTAACCAGTGGCGGCCACAATGCCGGCATCGCTTGCGGCCCGGAACACCCGCGGCGCACTTACCAGCTGGCATTTCGGGAACCCACAGACAAGTACATCGACCCAGACAGCTGGGTGGCGTCGCAGGAAACCCACACCGGCTCCTGGTGGCCGGTACTCAACCTCTGGCTCGACCAGCAGTGCAGTGAAGAGGTCGCCCCGCCCCCCATGGGCGCAGCCGATAAGGGCTACAAGGTCCTGTGGCCGGCACCGGGAAAATACGTGTTTGGATAATGCCGGTCATGCACTGGCATTCTCATACCCGGTTGATACAATCCGCCGCCCAATCAACTCACCGCTGGCTGACCACCATTGACGACACTGAATCCACAACAACGCGCTGCCGTTAAGTACATCGACGGGCCATTGCTGGTACTGGCCGGTGCGGGCAGCGGCAAAACCAGTGTAATCACACAGAAAATCGCCTACCTGATCCAGCAGTGTGGTATCAGCGCCCGCCATATTGCCGCGGTCACTTTCACCAACAAGGCCGCCAGGGAAATGAAGGAACGCGCCGGCAAGCTGGTCAAGGGCAATGAAGCCAGCGGGCTGACGGTTTCCACCTTCCACAACCTCGGCCTCAATATTATCCGGCGTGAAATCAGGCAGCTCGGCTACAAACCGGGGTTCTCCATTTTCGATGCCGAAGACGGAAAAACTTTGCTGCGTGAACTGATGGTGAAAAGCTCCGATCTGGATTCAGATCATCTGGACCTGATGCAACACCAGATTTCCCAGTGGAAAAATGATCTGCAGACCCCGGATGATGCATTATCAAAAGCCGGCAGTGGTGGTGAGCAAGCCATGGCCGTGGTCTACAAACGTTACACCGAAGCCCTGCGCGCCTATAACGCCGTGGATTTTGATGACCTGATTCTCATCCCCACTCGACTGTTCCAGATGTCTCCAGAGACACTGGAGAAATGGCAGAACCGGATTCGCTACCTGCTGGTGGACGAATATCAGGACACCAACTTCGCCCAGTACCAACTGGTGAAACTGCTCGTGGGTACTCGCCGTTCACTGACCGTGGTCGGTGATGACGACCAGTCGATCTATGCCTGGCGGGGTGCCCGGCCGGAAAACCTGCAACAACTGCAGGATGACTTCCCGGAACTTCACGTCATCAAGCTGGAACAGAATTACCGTTCCACCGGGCGCATCCTGCGCGCGGCCAACCGCCTTATCGACAATAACCCCCACCTGTTCAGCAAGGCTCTGTGGAGCGAGCTGGGCCCTGGAGACCCTTTGCGACTGATTCGCACCGATAACGAGGATGCGGAAACGGAACGGGTCGTGAATGAAATTATCAACTTGCGCCTGCGAAAAAGCTGCCACTACCGGGACTTCGCGGTACTCTACCGGGGCAATCATCAGGCGCGCCTGCTGGAATTGAAACTCCAGGCTCAGGGCGTGCCCTATCACCTCAGCGGTGGCACATCGTTTTATGCCCGCACGGAAATCAAGGACATCATGGCCTACCTGAGGCTGATGGTGAACAGTGCCGACGACAACGCCTTCCTGCGCATTATCAACACACCCCGTCGCCAGATCGGCACCTCCACGCTGGAAAAACTGGGCACCTACGCAAACCAGCGGGAAATCCCCCTGATGGAAGCCATCGACGAGGTGGGGTTTCAGGCCCAACTGTCTCCGCAACATCTGGAACGCCTGCAGCGTTTCCGGCAGTGGATAGAACAGGTAGCGCGCCAGTGCAGCAACGGCGATCCCGTGGCGGCGATACAGGAGATGATTGACGACATCGATTACGAGGGCTGGCTGCATCAGAATGCCAGCAGCTCAGCGGTAGCCGAAAAGCGTATGGAAAATGTTCACTTCCTGGTAGCGCAGATCAAACAATTGTTACTCAAGGACGATCTGGAGATTCCGGCAGAAGATGAAAGTGGTGACACCGCCGTTGAAGACGCTATCGCCAAGCTGATCTTGCGAGACCTGCTCGACCGCCAGGAAGAGGACTCTGCCGATGACAAGGTACAGTTAATGACACTTCACGCAGCCAAAGGTCTGGAATTTCCGCACGTTTTCCTGATCGGTATGGAAGAGGGATTACTTCCCCACCGCAACAGTATTGACGAAGAGAATATCGAAGAGGAACGACGCCTCGCCTACGTAGGAATTACTCGCGCCCGCCAGACATTGACAATGACCATGGCGGCACGGCGCAAACTGTTCGGGGAAGTCTCGGAAACCACCCCAAGCCGTTTTCTCGATGAACTGCCCCAGGAAGACCTGGAGACAGAGGGAATGGGTAATAGCGATCCGGAAGTCGGTAAAAAGAAAGGCCGTGAATCCCTGGATGCGTTGAAAGGGCTATTTGCCTGACTGCCTCTCCTCATGGCCAGCCACCTGTGCCGTGAAACGCAAAATCCGCAATTCACCCCCACTTTCCAACGTGGGGGTTTGAGTGACAGCCCCGGAACAATACCGTCGGTGCAGACAGGTATTCAGACACAGTTGCCAGACACGTTCTTTTGAATCACCGTTCAGGCAACGGACTTCTGTGGCACACAACACCCCCAGACGAAAAAGCTCTGTTAATTTATCCAACCCGATTTCCACCTGAACAACCTGGTCGGATAACGTCGCGTCATTCATTTGCAATGCCCCTCCTGCACCCACCATTAATACCAAGACCAACCGCACCATCTTCCCGGGACAAAGCCAGGATCATGAGGCGCGACAATACACAAGTGAGAATAATTCTCATTTGCGTGTTTGGCAAATAAACTTTCAGAACAGAAAAGGCAACGGCGTCCGCAGCGAGATGTCTTCCGGTGAAAGGTGACAGCCATAGGCCAGAACTTCCACCCCCGCCTCCACAGCTTTGCGCAGGGTTCTTCCGTACTCGGGGTCTATCTCATCGGCGGACCCGACAGTTTCGGCACCACTGTGCTGCACACAAAAAACCAGTACGGCCCGGTGTCCCTGTTCCACCATCGCCATCAATTCCCTGAGGTGTTTGGCTCCCCGGGTTGTGACGGCATCGGGAAACAGTACACGGCCATCGCCAACACCCAGGGTGGTGTTTTTCACTTCCACGTAACAGTGGTGTTCGCCCTCGATCAACAATAGGTCGATACGGCTGTTCTCATCCCCATACTTCACTTCAGGGCGAATTTCACTATACCCCTGCAACTCGGCGATCACCCCATTTTCAATGGCTTCGCGTACCAGCTTGTTGGGCCGCCCGGTGTTCACCCCGGCAAGAAACCCATCCGGTGTGCTGGTAATTTCCAGAGTACCGGGCAACTTGCGTTTCGGATCATCAGAGCGGGAAAACCAGCACGGGGTGTCCGGTGCCCAGCAGTTCTTCATGGAGCCGGTGTTGGGACAGTGAATGGTCAACTCTCCACCGTTAGCTAGGCGGATGTCCGCAAGAAAGCGTTTATAGCGCTTCAGTAATGTTGCTTGCTCCAGCGGCGGCTCTATCTTCATAACCTCTTCATCCTGTCAACGCCCGTCGCAAACGTTCCACCGCCACCTCCAGGCGCGGCAGGGATTCTGTGTAGGCAAAACGTATATGCTGGCCAGCCAGGTGTTGCCCAAAATCAGTCCCCGGCGTGCAGGCAATGCCGTGCTCACGAAGTAATTGCCAACAGAATGCCTCGCAATCATCGGTAAAGGCGGAAACATCGGCGTACAAATAAAAGGCTCCCTCCGGCACTCGATCTATACGAAATCCCAGTTCACGCAGGGCAGGCAGTAAAAAATCGCGCCGTTCCTGGAAGGCCTGCCGCCGTTGCTCAAGGATCTCCCGGGTGTCCGGCTGAAAGGCGGCCAGCGCGGCATACTGGGCAATACTGGGGCTGGCGATATAAAAATTCTGAGCCATCATGGTCAGTGTATCGACCACCGACTCGGGGACCACCATCCAGCCAAGCCGCCAGCCGGTCATACCGAAATACTTGGAGAAGCTGTTGATGACAAACAGGTCATCGGCCACAGACAGCGCTGAGCGCAATGGCGCATCCCCGTAGGTCAGGCCATGGTAGATTTCATCAACAATCAGGGCCCCCTGTCGTGCCGTGACCTGGCGATACATTGCCGCCAGTTGCTGTTGGTCGATCACGGCACCGGTTGGATTACCGGGTGAGGCCACCAGGGCGGCCACCGAATTGGGGCGCCAGTATTGCGCCACACTGGCGGCAGTAAGCTGGTAATTGTCATCCGGCCCCACGGGCACCAGCTGCGGCTCCGCATCCAGGCGACGCACGAAATTGGCATTGCAGGGGTATCCGGGATCGGCCAACAACAGGCCGTCGCCGGGGTTCAGCAACAGTTCACAGACCATGCCCAGCGCCGCACTGCTGCCTGTGGTGACAATTACGCGGCGGGCATCAATCCCGACCCCGTACTGTTGTGCGTAGAAATCGGCAATGGCCCGACGAAGCTCCGGAATTCCGCAGGAAGGTGTATAACCCGTGCGCCCCTCCGACATAGCCACCCGGGCGGCCTCTAGAATCGGCTCAGCGGTCTCAAACCGCGGCTCGCCAATTTCCATGTGAATAATATCCCGTCCCTGCGCTTCAAGAGACTGTGCTGCCTCAAGAAAATCCACCACCTTAAATGTAGTTAGGTTGCGGGTGCGGTTGGCCAGTTTCGTCACTGCAGCTCCATCATGATCAAGAAACGCCATTCTCAAGGAAGGCTATGGCACGGCATTATGTCCTGAATGCCCGACAATGCCTACAGCGCCCCACCCGGTGCATAGCTGCGCCGGGTGGGGTGATTTGACCTTCCACTGACACCGCTAATCAAAAAAGCACGTTTTTACTTGAAAAATTTCTCCGCTGGCACTATAAACGCGGGTCTCGTAACTCACCGAGACTAAAAAAGATGCCAAAAAAAGCAGAAACTGCCACCGTTGCTTCCCTTCACGGCTTTTCTCCCTACAAGGAGAAAAAGAGTGAGGAATACATGAATGACAACCAGCGTGAGCATTTCAAACAAATTCTGCTGGCCTGGAAAAGAGAACTGATGGAAGAAGTTGATCGCACCGTCTCTCACATGAAAGATGAGGCCGCCAACTTCCCTGATCCAGCTGACCGGGCAACTCAGGAAGAAGAATTTAGCCTTGAACTGCGCACCAGGGATCGCGAACGTAAACTGATCAAGAAAATTGACAGCACCATGGAGCGTATCGAAAACGACGACTATGGCTTCTGCGATCAGTGCGGTATCGAAATCGGCATTCGTCGCCTCGAAGCACGTCCTACCGCCAACCTGTGCGTGGACTGTAAAACCCTAGACGAAATCAAGGAAAAACAGCTCACTGGCGGCTGATCCTGACGGAAGCGGCATAGCCGCTTCCAATCCCCCTCGCATGGTATCCCCTGCAACGCCCTACATCGGACGCTTCGCCCCTTCACCCACTGGCCCTCTGCATTTTGGTTCCCTGGCTACTGCTGTCGCCAGCTATCTCGATGCCCGGCATTACCACGGGCAATGGCTGCTGCGCATGGAAGATATCGACCCCCCTAGGGAAATGGCAGGCGCCGCCGACCTGATTCTCAACCAATTGGATAATCATGGCCTGCACTGGGATGGCAGCGTGCTTTACCAAAGCAGACGTGGTGACGCCTACCGAGATGCTCTGAAACGCCTGGAAGCTGACGGCCTTATCTACCGCTGTCATTGCAGCCGCCAGCAACTTAAGGAACGCGGTGGACTTCACCCCCGCCGCTGCACACACCCCGGTAACCAGGATGAACCCCACGCGTTGCGCCTCTCGGTGGCCGAGGATAGCGAAGTCACCTTCAATGACCTTTTTCAGGGACGCCAGCATCAGCACATCAAACAGGAAGTGGGCGACTTTGTATTGCACCGTAAAGACGGCTTCTTTGCCTATCAGTTGGCCGTGGTAGTGGACGATGCCTACCAGGGCATAAACCAAGTCATTCGCGGCAGCGACCTTTTGGATTCCACGCCCCGCCAAATCTACCTGCAACAACTGCTGGACATTGCCTCACCACAATATGGCCACCTACCGGTTGCCGTAGATGCCGCGGGCAACAAACTCAGCAAACAGAATCTGGCCGCCCCCGTTGAAAGAACCACACCTGCATTGAACCTCTGGGTTGCCATGCAATGGCTGGGGATGGCGCCTCCCGACACTCTGAAAATGGCTACACCGGGCGAACTCCTCGCCTGGGCCATACCCCACTGGGACCGCCATCGCGTTCCAGGGCTTATTCAGCAGCCAGCCCCATAAAAACCACTATCCATCTTGATACTGGGAAGCGTGCTACCAGGAAGTTAATTACCGGGCTTGCATCCAGGTAACAACAAGGTAACACTAACTACGGCACGAACATTCTCCTTTGCGGCAGGCGTTTCATGGATTCCATCCTGATTGTCGAAGACGAAGACAGCATTCGAAGTTCTATCAAGAAACTGCTTAATGGCCAGCTCTTTGAAACCAGCGAGGCCAACAGCATCCAGGATGCCCTCGACAAATATGATCTGGCAGAGTTCTCGCTGATCATCAGCGACTTGCGACTTCCGGGGGCCCCCGGGACCGACCTGATCCAGCTCGCCGGCGATGTGCCGGTACTGATCATGACCAGCTATGCAAGCCTCAAGTCCGCCGTGGAAACCATGCGCATGGGCGCCGTGGACTTTATTCCCAAGCCCTTCGATTCCAAGGAACTGCTGGACGCCGTGCGGCGCATTCTGGACAATCCCAAGCCGGCGCATTCTCTCAAGGCCCCCGACCTGTCCGGTCGAGGCATGATAGGCTCCAGTGCCGCCATGAAGTCCGTGTTCAACATTATCCAGAAAGTAGCGCAGACCGATGCCACGGTACTGATCCACGGTGAGACCGGTACCGGTAAGGAACTCGCCGCCAGTGCCATCCATAACGAAAGCAATCGCTTCCGTCGCCAGCTTATCTGCGTCAACTGCGCGGCCATCCCCGAAACGCTAATCGAAGCGGAACTGTTCGGCCATGAGAAGGGCGCCTTCACCGGCGCATCCGCGGCCCGCAAGGGATTGGTCACCGCGGCAGATGGCGGCACCCTGTTTCTCGACGAGATTGGCGAACTTCCCCTGGAGGCACAGGCACGACTGCTGCGCGTCCTGCAGGAAAAAGAAGTGCGCCCTATCGGCTCGGTGAAGTCCCACAAGGTGGATGTGCGACTGGTTGCAGCAACCCACCGCAACCTGAAAAAACTCTGCGAACAGGGCAGTTTCCGGGAAGACCTTTTTTACCGTATCAATGTCGTCAACCTCGACCTCCCGCCGCTGCGCGAACGCGGCAAGGACGTACTGGAAATTGCCGATATGCTGCTGGAAAAGCAGTGTGAAAAACTCAAAAAGCCACATCTCAAACTGGCACCGGATGCCATCCAGGCAATCAGTACCTACCACTGGCCCGGCAATATCCGTGAGCTGGAAAACTCCCTGGAACGCGCCACCATTCTCTGTGACGAAAACGAACAGATCACCCACGACCTGCTGGGCATCGATCTGTCCCTGGTGGAGATTGATGAGGAGACCGAACAGAGCAGCAGCCACACGTTTCGGCAGACCAATATCGACCCTCCCGAGGGGCTTTCACTGGAAGACTATTTCACCCGGTTTGTGCTCGAACACCAGGAAGCCATGAGTGAAACCGAACTGGCCAAAAAGCTCGGGATCAGCCGCAAGTGCCTTTGGGAAAGGCGGCAGAAGCTGGGTATTCCGCGCAAGAAAGACGCCTAACTCACTGAAGTGTCACCCAATTTGTTACTTTTTTCTGCACCTGCTTGTGTATATAGGTAACACTCCACACCCCCAAAAGTGTGATTCCCGTCCCAAAAAAAATTTAACTTATTGTATGATAAATAAATTTTATTTTTGGCACGCTTCCTGCTCTACAAGTTGAACAATAAAAACAGCTGATAATTAAAAAAATAAATAATAAAAATAAACAATTGGATGGATTGCTAACCGGTTGATTAGGGGGGTAGACCCGTCGACCTATAGCCTATGGGATACAAGGGAAGCCTTCGGGCTTCCCTTTTTTAATGCCCGCAGATACTGCCTACCCATCAATGCCGTTAACAGCAGCACCCCCTGTGCTAGAATGCGGCTTTCCTGTTTAAGCACATTAACAATGCTGAAAAAGATCGCCAGCTACTTCCGCAAAGACGCGCTACCGGTCCTGCCCGGGGAACCCCATACCATACGTTCCGGCGACCACCCTATCAGCCCCCGTCAAATCACCTCAGGCGCCAAGAAAGTGGTCGAGCAACTGGTCAGCGATGGCTATGAAGCCTACCTGGTCGGCGGCTGCGTACGCGACCTGATGCTGGGCATGCAACCCAAGGATTTTGATGTTGCCACTGACGCCACTCCGGAAGAGGTCAACAGGCTGTTTCGCCGGGCACGCATCATTGGCCGACGCTTCCAGATAGTTCATGTACGCATGGGCAAGGAAGTTATTGAGGTCACCACATTCCGCGCCAGCCATACAGCGGACCACAAAGGGCGCGACCAGTCACGACGCTCGTCGAAGGGCCTACTGCTTCGGGACAACATTTTTGGTTCTATAACCGAAGATGCCTGTCGCCGCGACTTCACCATGAACGCCCTGTATTACCATCCGCAGGACAACAGCGTTTTTGACTATGCCAACGGCCTGAGGGATATTCAGCAGCGACTGATACGTGTCATCGGCAATGCAGAGGAACGTTACCGTGAAGATCCGGTGAGAATGCTCAGAGCCGTACGCTTTGCCGCCAAGCTGGGATTCAGAATCGAAGAACACAGTGCTCGAGCCATTGGCAAGCTTAGCCACCTGCTTGCCGACATCCCTCCCGCACGGTTGTTTGATGAAGTGCTGAAGTTGTTGATGCACGGTCACGCCCTCGCCACCTTCCAGCTGCTGAGAGAGTTCGGCCTGCTCAAACTGCTGTTCCCCGCCACGGAAGAGGCCCTCTCAAAAGACCCGGGCTATTACCTCGAATTTCTCGAACAGGCCATGACCAATACCGACAAGCGCATTCGGGCGGATAAACGGGTGACACCTGCCTTCCTGCTGGGGGCCATCCTCTGGCCCGCGGTGCTGGAAAAGCGCAAGGCCTTTGAAGGCGGCAACAGTTCGCCCGTCTATGCCCTGCAACAGGCGGCCGGCGAAGTGATTCACCGCACCTGCCAGCGGATATCCATCCCCAGGCGCTTCAGCATGCCCATGAGGGAAATCTGGGAACTGCAACTACGCCTGCCGCGCCGCGCCGGCAGCCAGGCATCCCGCCTGCTGGAAAACAACCGCTTCCGCGCCGGCTATGACTTTCTGCTGCTGCGCGAGGACGCCGGAGAAATTGAGCCCGGCCTGGGTGAGTGGTGGACCCGCTTCCAGGAAGCCAATGAACACACACGACTGGAGATGACCAGCAATCTGGATCAACCCCGATCGCGCCGGCGTCGCCGCCGCCCGCGCACACGCTCCTCCGCACCCCAGGACAACCGTGACTGAAGTGGTCTATATCGGCCTCGGCAGTAATCTGGCCGATCCTCTGGATCAATTGCAACGCGCCTCCTTCGCCCTTGGCAACCTGCCTGACACTACACGGACCGCGCTATCCAGCTGGTACCGGACACCACCCATGGGTCCTCAAAACCAGCCCGACTACCTCAACGGCGTGGCGCAACTGCGCACCGGTCTTTCCCCTACCGACCTGCTGCTGGCCCTGCAAATCATCGAGCAGGATCACCAGCGGGTTCGAGAACGACACTGGGGACCAAGAACGCTGGACCTGGATATTCTGCTTTATGGCGACCAGGTGATTGACCTCCCGGAACTGCAAATCCCTCACCCCGGTATGTACCAGAGAAATTTCGTGTTGTTGCCACTGGCAGAGATCGACCCGCATCTGCATTTCCCGGACGGTAGCAGTCTGGCAATGCGCTTGGAAAATTGTCCATCTGAAGGTATCGTTCGCCTCTCGCCTGGAGATATCTGTGGAACAACTGGCTAACGATCTGGATCTTGCTCTCGAAGATTACAAGCTGCCGGGCTTCATTGCCGTGGAAGGCCCCATCGGCGTGGGGAAAACCACCCTTGCCAAACGCCTGGCCCGCAGTTTCAACTACGAAACCCTGCTGGAACAGGCCGAGCACAACCCCTTTCTCGAACGTTTTTACGAAGACCCCCGCAGCGGCGCTCTGCCCACCCAGCTTCACTTCCTGTTCCAGCGCACCAGGCAGATCCAGGAACTGCGCCAGGGCGATATATTCCAGCAGGTTCGAGTGGCCGACTTCCTGATTGACAAAGATCAGCTGTTTGCCCAGGTGACTCTCGACGACGACGAATTGAAGCTATACCAAACGGTGTATCAGCAGCTCACCATCGACGCACCCAAACCCGACCTGGTGATTTACCTGCAGGCTCCCACCGAGGTATTGCTGGAGCGCATCCAGCGCCGCGGTATTGAAATTGAAAAATCCATAGAGGCACGCTACCTGGAACAGCTTAACGAGGCTTACACGCGTTTTTTCTATTATTACGACGATGCCCCGCTGCTGATCGTCAACGCCACCGACATTGACCTCAGTAGCAGCGAGGCGGACTACCAGAACCTGGTGAGCTACATGCTCAGCATCAAGTCCGGGCGCCATTACTACAACCCCCAGGCAAGCCTCTAAGTCTTGCCGCCACGGAACCCTGTCACCATGAAAACAGTCACCATCAATACCCTTCAGGATCTCAAGGCAAACGGCCGGAAATTTCCGGTCATCACCTGCTACGACGCGTCCTTCGCCAAACTGGTTGAACAGGCGGAAATTGAGGTGGTGCTGGTGGGTGACTCACTGGGCAATGTCATACAGGGTCACGACAGCACCGTACCGGTAACCGTAGAACAGATGGCTTATCACGTCGCTGCCGTACGCCGCGGCAACAGCAAATCGCTGATCATTGCCGATCTGCCGTTCATGGCCTATGCCACCACTGAACAGACCATGGCCAATTCTGCAGCGCTGATGCAGGCCGGCGCCCACATGGTAAAACTGGAAGGCGGCGCCTGGCTGGAACACAGCGTGCGCCAACTGAGCGAACGCGGTATCCCTGTCTGCGGACACCTTGGGCTGACCCCGCAATCGGTCAACAAACTGGGCGGCTACAAGGTTCAGGGCCGGGATCAGCAAGCGGCAGAAATCATGCTAAAGGATGCCAAACTGCTGGAACAGGCGGGTATCGACCTGCTGGTACTGGAATGTGTCCCCTCCGCCCTCGCCCAACAGATCAGCACAGAATTGTCCGTGCCGGTTATCGGTATTGGCGCCGGTGGTGATACCGATGCACAGGTGCTGGTGATTTACGACATGCTGGGCCTGTCACCGAAAGTGCCGAAGTTTGCCAGGAATTTTCTGGCAGACAGCGGCGACCTGGAAGGTGCACTGAAAGCTTATGCCAGCGCTGTACGCGGCGGCAGCTTCCCGGAACCGAAACACGGCTTCTAACAACCCACTCATCCTAGGCTGAGATTTATCCAACCAACCATATGAGTGGATTATCAAGCTATCTGATATGTTGAGAGGCGGGACTTTCCACTTCAGCTTCCGCATCAAGCAACGCCCTATCACCAAACTTCACAAACCAGATGAGAAGCATCACAAAAATCAATACTGCTATATCCCTAATTATTTTAAGTTTCATTAAGCAATCCTTTCTTAACTAGATTCCAGCAGGCCTTTAGCTGCAACCGAAGATATTCGGCTTATCCCCTTCCTTCCAGAGCGGATACTTGGTCATCACCCCAAGAAACAGATCAGAGAGCAGCAGCCTCTCCAGCCAGACCTGAAGACGCGGGTAATCGGTCTCGTCAAACCAGGCTTTATCCACCAGTGCAAACTGCCGGATAAAGGGAAAAACAGCCACATCGGCAAAGCTGAGACTGCCACGTAGCAGGAACTCGTTGGCATTCAGATGGTCTTCCAGCACTCGGAGAAACTCCTCACCCCGCGATCGGTAATACTCAAGGGAAAACTCCGGGTAGCGATCGGCATACTTGTAACGATCCAGCCACGGCTTGAACTCAAAATCATTTTTTTGCACCAACGCATCAGCCTGAGCGGCCAGCACTTCATCCCACCAGTGATCGGGATCATTTTTGGCCAGCGCCCAGCGCATCACATCATAGCTTTCATCCAGCACCGCACCGTCTTCCAGCACCAGCACAGGCACCGTTCCCTTGGCCGAAGCCTTCAGCATGGCATCGGGTTTGTTCTTGAGCAGAATTTCTCGCAATTCCACCTGCACCCCGGCATAGCACAGCGCCATCCGGGCACGGATGGCATAGGGGCAGCGGCGAAAGGAGTAGAGAACATGGCGCATAGAGATCAACAAACTTTTTTCTTTAACTTTATATAATTATTACAGTTTATCTGGATAGTTTTTGAAAAATATTAACAAAAATATATCAACAGATTTAAACCATTATTTTTTCACAACAGATTTTTTACCCAGAATTATCTGAGCAATAAATATTGCCACACCAACTTCCAGCAGACTCCACGGCACAGCAATTTTCAGTAAAACAAACGGCAGCACATTCATATTACCCACCACCAGCCACATCAGCACAAAGCCCATTATCCAACCAACGATAAGAACATCCAGAACACTTAATTTGCCGCATAAATAGACCAGGCAGCCGGCAAACACAAAGCCCCATAAACCCCATACCGCACCATTAACGGGAGCTGACGGAAATTCCAGGCCCAGCGATGCATATTTATCAAGCCAGTATTGTTTAAATAAAAATTCATTGCGAACAAATTCGGATATATTTATCCATACCCCTGTACAGATAATCGCCAATATTATTTTTTTCATTGATTATTTTCTCGCGCTTAAATTATTTTTTATACACGATATTGAAAAATTGTTTCACCACCTGTTTGCCCAGTGATTTTTTCACACTTACCGAAGTATTGCTTATACCTAATCCTTCGTCTGGCCCATTCTACAAAAGATCGCCTTGCCATCGCCCAAGGGTTAGCACCTATAATGCCCGTTCATCCAATTATCTGTTTTTGAGGGCTACCTATGAGTCTTTTGCCCTGTGTGGAAGTTGAACCCGCACAACCCCCCAAGGCGTCCGTGATCTGGCTGCACGGCCTGGGCGCCAATGGCCACGATTTTGAGCCGGTGGTCCCGGAGTTACGCCTGCCACCCTCATTACCCATACGCTTTATTTTCCCCCACGCCCCGGAACTGCCCGTCACCATCAATGGCGGTTTCGTGATGCCCGCCTGGTACGATATTCTTGAAATGGCGCTGGATCGGAAAGTGGATGAATCACAACTGAAAGCTTCTGCCAAACAGGTTCATGCCCTGATTGACCGGGAAATCGCCCGCGGCATCGATAGCGAACATATCGTGCTGGCCGGTTTTTCCCAGGGCGGTGCCGTAGTGTTTGAGGCGGCATTGTCCTACCCAAAAAAACTGGCGGGGTTACTGGCGCTTTCCACCTACTTTGCCACGGCCAACACTGTACAAATACAACCCGCCAACAAAAACCTCCCCATCCAGATATTCCACGGCAGTTACGATGATGTGGTACCGGAATTTCATGGCAGAAGTAGCGTTGCTTTTCTTGAGAAGCAGGGGTTTAAACCGGGTTACCAGACCTTTCCGATGGATCACTCAGTCTGCATGGAAGAAATTACTGCCATTTCAGCCTGGTTGCAGAACCTGTTGAACTGATCAGGCTTTAATAGAGGACATTGATGGGCAACAAAGGCCTAAACTACCCGTTTTCCGAGACCCCTGAATTTGGCCAACCCTTCCAAGTGGCCGATGGTGTCTACTGGCTGCGCATGCCGCTCCCCTTCCGGCTGGACCATATTAATTTGTGGCTACTGGAAGAAGACGACGGCTGGACCATCGTTGATACGGGGCTTGCGTCCGACGAGACCACCAGCCTATGGCTCTCACTGTGTCCACAGCTGATTGCCGACAAACCCGTTACCCGGCTGATCGTCACCCACATGCACCCGGACCATACCGGCCTTGCCGCCTGGCTTTGCCGACATACCGGCGCAACATTCTGGATGTCGCGAGGGGAATACATGCACTGCCGCATTCTCCTGGAAGACAGCGCCCGTGAAGCCCCGGAAGCGGCTATCGGCTTCTACCATGCCGCCGGTTTCAATGATGCTCAGCTCAATTACTACCGCTCCAAGTTTGGCGCCTTCGGCAACATGATTCGCGGCATGCCCAGCACTTATCACCGTTTACAGGATGGCCAGACGTTTGCCATCAATCACCGCCAGTGGCAGGTTGTGATGGGTGAAGGCCACTCACCGGAACACGCCTGCCTGCATTGCCCTGAACTGGGTGTACTGATTTCCGGCGATCAGATACTGCCCACCATTTCGTCCAATGTCAGTGTCTGGCCCATTGAACCTGCCGGAAACCCGCTTCAGGACTGGATTGACAGCTGCCACAAGCTGCTGGCTCTGCTGCCGGAAGATACACTGGTTCTACCTTCCCATGGCCTGCCATTCCAGGGGGTTCTGCCCCGGCTGCAGAGTCTGATTGATGAACACGAAGCCGATTTAAAGCTTGTGCTGGACCACTGTAATGAGCCTTTACGTGTTATAGACCTGTTTCCACTGATTTTTAAATCACCGGTCGGCAACTCCATGCTGGTCCTTGCCACAGGCGAGAGCTATGCCCACCTGCACTGTCTGATAGCACGCGGACAGCTGGTCGTTGAAAAGGATGTTAACGGGGTCAACTGGTACCAAAAACCCGAGAGTAAGTAATTATTCACTTTCTTTTTATACCAATAAATATAAAGCCAACAAGATAACAACGGGCTGGTTATTGGTTACAACCATCCCCTGAAGAATCAAACCAGGAATACCAACACGCGGCTGAGGTTATTGCACTGCCTGTTCATTGCCTGCATCTCCGCTTATTTACCCGTCATTTACCCGTCATTTACCCGTCAGTAGCATAAAAAAAGCGTAGAAAACCGTATGCCATCAGAGAAAATTGGCAACCAGGGTAGAAAGTTAGTGTGCGCTTACATTCAGAATTTCCCTTTGATGCAGGCGCCCAAGAAGAAGTTGTGCGCTAATGGCACCTATCAAGGCCAGCATCATGTCCCATTGGGTATCCCACACATCGCCCTGGGTGCCGAGGAATTCAACAGAGCCATCACCGCCGATGACCGCCGTCCACCATTCGATCAACTCGTAGAAGGCACTAAAGGCCAGACAGAAACAGGTGGATAGAAAGAACAACCATCGTGGTCCCGTGACCGCACCGGTGCGCCAGAGTATCTCACGGGCCAGAATGGCAGGCACAAAGCCCTGCGCCAGGTGGCCGATGCGATCGTAATGATTTCGGGAAAAATTAAACCATTCTGCCATCCACTCACCTAACGGTACTCTCGCATAAGTATAGTGAGCACCAACCAACAGGATGATGGCATGGACAAAGATCAGGTAATAACTGAGTTTTGTTAAGGGAAAAGACGGCCGTGTCCAGGCCAGCAGTGGAATTGCAATAATGACTGGAACAGCCTCCAGCCACCAGGTCAACTTGTCGTAGGGATTGATCCAGGACCAGGCCATGACCAGGGAAACCAGGCACAGCAGCGTAGCCAGCTCTCGATTGCTGGCCATGTTCAGCTACCCCAGCGTGGCAACAACGTCTGTTCGATATCCAGGTGATCGAGGATCCGCGCCACCACGAAGTCCACCAAGTCATCGATAGTTTGCGGGTTTTGATAGAAACCGGGCATGGCGGGCATGACAGTGACACCCATTTTTGCCAGTTTCAGCATGTTTTCCAGGTGAATCTCTGACAGGGGAGTCTCCCTGGGCACAACAATCAGCTGTTGTTTTTCTTTAATGGCGACGTCGGCAGCGCGCTCAATCAGGTTATTGCTGGCACCGCAGGCTATCGCCGACAGGGTGCCACCACTGGCGGGGCAAATAATCATGGTCGGAGGAGCTGATGACCCGGACGCCACCGGGGAAAACCAGTCACGAGATGTATTGAGAATAATCTGGTTCGGTTCCGCATCGAAGTTCAAGGCGAGAAATTCTTCCAGATCATCATCATTGGGCAGCGCCAGTTCAGTTTCGGTCTCCACAACAATACGGGCGGCCTCTGAAATCAGGAACTGTATCTGGCAATTGGCCTGCACCAGGCATTCCAGCAATCGCAGTCCGTACTGGGCACCGGATGCCCCGGTCATAGCCAGCGTAATGGAACGGTCGAAGTCAGCCACGGGCTTTTCCCTCCAGCAGGTCTACCAGTCGACGGTGAAATCCGCCAAATCCACCATTGCTCATGATCACCACATGGCCATTGTCACCGGCTTGTTCAAGGGTTCGCAGCAGCAGGCGATCAATACTGTGCACCACTTCCGAAGGGACAGCGCTGCGATCAACCACATCCTGCAACGACCACTCGATGTTGTCCGGCTGGAACCAGAACACCTTGTCGGCATCTATCACGGACTCGGCAAGCTGGTTTTTGTGCACACCGAGCTTCATGGTGTTGGAACGTGGCTCGATCACGGCAATAATTTTTTCATCACCGACACGTTTGCGCAGACCCGCCAGGGTAGTCGCAATTGCCGTAGGGTGGTGGGCGAAATCATCGTAGACGCGAATGCCTTTTACAGCGGCGATCTGCTCCATGCGCCGCTTCACCCCCTGGAATTCACTCAGAGCCTCGCAGGCTGCTTCCGGAGTCACGCCCACATGCCGCGCCGCTGCAATGGCAGCAAGGCCATTAAACATATTGTGCTCACCGGTTTGATCCCAATTGACAATGCCCCGTTGCTGGCCCTGAAAACTGACACTGTAAACGGAGCCATCATCTTCCAGGGGCTGGGCTTCCCAGCTGCTGCTGAGTCCTAACGGTTGATATTCCGACCAGCGCCCCATCGCCAGCACCTCCTGCAAATGGGCATCGGCAAAGGGCGCCACAATCAGCCCGTGACCGGGAATGGTGCGCACGAAATGATGGAACTGGGTCTGGATGGCTTTCAGGTCGGGGAATATATCCGCGTGATCAAATTCCAGGTTGTTCAAAATGGCTGTGCGGGGACGGTAGTGGACAAACTTGGATCGCTTGTCAAAAAACGCGCTGTCGTACTCATCGGCTTCGACCACAAAAAATGGCGAACCTCCAAGGCGGGCAGACACCCCGAAATTGTTGGGCACACCACCGATCAGAAAACCCGGCTGCATCCCTGCCCAGTCCAGAATCCAGGCCAGCATGCTGGACGTTGTGGTCTTACCATGGGTCCCGGCAACAGCCAGTACCCAGCGATCACGCAGGAAGAAATCACCCAGCCACTGGGGACCGGAAGTATAGGGAATACCGTTGTCGAGCACGTATTCCACGGCGGGATTTCCACGGGACAATGCGTTACCAATCACCACCAGGTCCGGCGGCGGGTCAAGCTGTTCCGTGCCGTAACCCTCGGTGAGCTCAATGCCTGCATTTTGTAGCTGGGTGCTCATGGGCGGATAGACATTGGCGTCACATCCGGAAACTTCATGGCCCGCAGCTTTCGCTAGCTGCGCCAACGATCCCATGAACGTTCCACAAATACCCAGAATATGAATATGCATCGTGACTTCCTGCGTCCCTTCTTTTCTCTCTTTATAGGTTACGGGCTGCCTAAATCCGCCCTGTTATCGCACACAACATAGCCTAAATTGGCGCTACTGCATATCCGGTGCCGCCCACAACAGGAATTTGGCCATAAAAAATGAAATCACTGCTGCTTTCCAGTATGATTCGCGGCTCCTGAAATGGGCGGTCCAACGAGGGTATCCATGCCAAAAAAGAACGCGTTTTACGCCCAGTCTGGTGGCGTTACGGCAGTCATTAACGCCAGCGCCTGCGGGGTGATTGAAACAGCTCGCCAACACAGTGACAAAATAGGCAATGTCTACGCCGGCCACAACGGCATTATTGGCGCACTGCGCGAAGACATGATCGACACCAGCCACGAATCGGATGCCACCATTGCAGCACTGCGCCACACCCCTTCCGGCGCATTTGGCTCCTGCCGCTACAAACTGAAAAGCCTGGAAGAAAACCGCGCCGAATACGAGCGCCTGATTGAAGTCTTCAAGGCCCATGATATCGGCTATTTCTTTTATAACGGCGGTGGCGATTCTGCCGACACCTGCCTGAAAGTCTCGCAACTATCCGAGAAAATGGGCTACCCGATCCAGGCCATTCATATTCCCAAAACTGTCGACAATGACCTGCCCTTTACCGACAACTGTCCGGGATTTGGCTCCGTGGCCAAATACGTGGCCGTGTCCACCAAGGAGGCCAGCCTGGATGTCGCCTCTATGTGCGACTCATCCACCAAGGTCTTTATTCTCGAAGTAATGGGACGCCACGCCGGCTGGATTGCCGCCGCCAGCGCCCTGGCCGCCGACTCTGCCGGAGAGCCGCCACATATCATCCTGTTCCCGGAAGTACCGTTTAACGAGAAAGAGTTTCTCGCGCTGGTGGACAAGACCGTCAAAGAAAAAGGTTACTGCGTGATTGTTGCCTCAGAAGGCGTACAGCATCCTGATGGCGCACTAATCGCCGGCTCGGTCACTACCGATGCCTTTGGCCATCAGCAACTGGGTGGCGTTGCCCCCACACTGGCCGCCATGATCAAAAGTGAACTGGGTTACAAGTATCACTGGGCGCTGGCGGACTACCTGCAACGTTCCGCCCGCCATATTGCCTCTGCCACCGACGTCGAGCAGGCCTATGCCGTAGGCAAAGCGGCGGTGGAATACGCACTGGCGGGGAAAAACTCGGTGATGGTCACCATCAATCGGCATAACGGCGACGACTACCGCTGGGACCTGGGGGAAATTCCCTTGGAAAAAGTGGCCAATATCGAGAAAAAAATGCCCAGCGACTTTATCAGCCGAGACGGCTTTGGCATTACCCAACTGGCCCGGGATTACCTGCAACCCCTGATTGCCGGGGAAGACTACCCGCCCTACGAAAACGGCGTGCCCCAGTATGCCAAGCTGTCCAAGGTTGCGGTGCCGAAAAAGCTCAACACGCCGTTTGACATCTAATTGCCTGACGAGCCTGCGAACTTTTATACAACCACTCAACTTATCGTCACGAATAGCAACAGGGCACTCACAGTGCCCTATGGCAATTCGCTACCTCAACCTTCCAGCAGAAACGTCACCGGCCCATCATTGCAGAGGCTGACCTGCATATCGGCACCAAAAATGCCTGAAGCGACATCCGGGTAGAGGTGCTCTGCCCGGCTGATGAAATAGTTGTAGAGTTTCTCTGCCTGCTCGGGAGGCGCGGCGGACGCAAAACTCGGACGCAGCCCCTTGCGGGTATTCGCCGCCAGGGTAAATTGCGAAACCACCAGCAATCCACCGCCCACCTGCTCCACATTCAGGTTCATCCTGCCCTGCTCATCGGGGAAGATTCTGTACTGCAACACCTTGTCCTGGAGGCGATCGACATTCTCTTCCGTGTCACCCATTTGAATCCCCAACAGCAATAAAATACCGGTGTCGATTTCCCCGACCTTGTCGCCGTTGACTTCCACATGGGCATAGCTGACCCGCTGAATTAAACCCAACATCGGCTTCTCACCCCGTCCTTATCCGTTCACCACATTGACCGGCTGACCGGTCAGAAATGCGCGCAGGTTATCCCCTGCCTGCTGCACCAGTCGTTGCCGGGACTCAAGCGCCACCCAGGCACTGTGGGGGGTGACGATCAGATTCGGCAGCGCCGGGTTGAGCAGTGGATTACCGTTGACCGGCGGCTCCTCGCTGAGTACATCCACGCCGGCACCGGCAATTTCGCCGTCCTCCAGTGCCTCGGCAAGGGCCTGTTCATCCACCAGCCCACCTCGGGCGCAATTGATCAACAGGGCCTGGGGTTTCATCATCGCCAGCTGGCGACGACCGATCAACCCTCGGGTCTCCTCGGTCAAAGGGCAGTGCAGCGTTAGCACGTCAGCCTCACGCAGTAGAGTGTCCAGTGGCACCCGGCCCGACTGGTCACCATGTCGCCACGGCAGCGAGGCCACACAGACATTCATCCCGAAGGCCCTGCCGATCTCGGCCACGCCCCGCCCCAGTTGACCATAGCCGACTATACCCAGAGTTTTTCCCGCCAGCTCCGCCACCGGGTAATCCATCAGGCAGAAACGACCGCTGCTGGCCCAGCTTCCGTCGAGAGCCGCCACATTGTAATCAGGCAGCCGGGTTACCAGTGCCAGGATCATCGCCCAGGTGTGCTGCACCACCGACCCGGTACCGTAATTGGTGACATTGCTAACAACCACACCGCGGGACGTGGCCGCTTCCAGGTCGACGACGTTGGTGCCCGTCGCCAGCACGCCGATATACCTCAGACCCGGGGCAGCATCCATTTCTTCGCCACCAATAACCACCTTGTTGGTCAACACCACCTCGGCATTGGCTAGGTGTGCGGCAACCTGGCTGGGCTCGCTGTTCTCGTAAACATTCCACTGCAGCGGCTGACCGGTGAGGGGCGCCAGGCTGATATCACCGCTTCCCAGCGTATCTGCATCGAGAATTACCGCTTTCATGTTGTCTGCCCGGAGGTTATCTTGACCATGTTTTTTTATTTTCCCACCTGTTATCCGGAGTTTACCCGATGTCCGCAAAACCGCGCATTGTGATCGTCTATTGCCCACGCTGTCATTGGTTGTTGCGTTCCGCCTGGCTCGCACAGGAACTGCTGACCACGTTTATGGATGATCTCGCGGAGGTGACGCTGCGACCCTCTGACACCGGTGGCGCGTTCGAGGTGTTTCTCAACGAACAATCCATCTGGGAGCGCGTTCGCGATGACGGCTTTCCGGACGCCAAAGAGTTAAAACAACGGGTACGTGATGTGATTGACCCGCAACGGTCTCTGGGCCACAACGACCGATAGCAATTCCATCGCCGACAGTGCACGCAATTTGCCCAGTTCTGGCATAATACGGCGCTTTCGCCCACCCCATAGAATAAGAAGGAAATAGTCGGATGTCTGAGAGGCTTCTGGGAATTTACGAAAAACTGGTTTTGCGCCACCCTCTGGCGGCAATTATCTTCATCATTCTGCTGGCCGTAGGCATGGCGTTCGGGCTGCCCAATTTCAAACTGGATGCATCCGCCGACTCGCTCACCCTGGAACACGATACCGCCCTCGACTATTTCCGGGAAACCCTGCAGCACTACGGGAGCAGCGATTTTCTGGTGGTCACCTACACCCCGAAAGAAGGTGACTTGTTTGATGACGCCTCGCTGGACACGCTGAAACAAATGAGTGACGACCTGAGCACCATCAGCGGCGTCGCCAATGTCACTTCGATTCTCGATGTGCCCCTGCTCTACAGCCCCAAGGTCACCGTTTCCCAGCTCAAGGAAGAACCCCGCACACTGATGTCACCGGACACAGACCGGGATATGGCGCGGAAGGAATTTCTTGAGAGCCCCATCTACCGCAAACTGATTCTCAGCCCCGACGGACAGACCACTGCCCTGATGGCCACCATGGAACTGGACCGACAATACCTCACCCTGGTTCGCCAGCGTGACTCCATGCGCCTCAAGCGGGACACCGAAGGCCTGACTCCCGAAGAGGAAGTTGAACTGGAGCGGGTCAGCAAGGAGTTTCTCGACTACCGCACGGCACGGGCCGTGGAAGAGCACCAGCGGGTAGCGGAAATCCGCGAAAAAATGGCCAAGTACAAGGACCGCGCGCAAATCTTCCTGGGCGGCCCCAGCATGATCACCGCGGACATGATCGAATTTATCAAGAGTGACCTTCGCATCTTCGGCACCGGCATCGTGCTGTTTATCATTGCCACCCTGGCCATTATTTTCCGCCAGTTCCGCTGGGTGGTTCTGCCGTTGCTCACCTGTGTGCTGTCGGTGGAAATCATGCTCGGCTACCTGAGCTGGATCGACTGGCGCCTGACCGTCATTTCCTCGAATTTTGTCGCCCTGCTGCTGATTATCACCCTGGCACTGACAATTCACCTGATTGTGCGCTACCGCGAACTGCAGTCCGATAACCCCGAGCAGAGCCAGCTGGAACTGGTGCGCGGCACCGTGTCCTATATGGCCCGCCCCTGTCTGTACACCGTACTGACCACCGGCGTTGCTTTTGTGTCACTGGTGGTCAGCGATATCCGCCCGGTGATCGATTTTGGCTGGATGATGACCATGGGTATCGGGCTGGCGCTGACCCTGGCATTTATCGTGATTCCCGCCGGCATGATGCTGATCGGCAAGGGCAAAAACAACGACAGGGGCGACAACTCCGCCGCCTATACCATGATCTTTGCCCGCTTCACCGAAAACCATGGCAAGCTGGTACTGGCGCTGGCACTGCTGGCCGGTGTCATCAGCTGCTGGGGCATTTCACAGCTGCAGGTGGAAAACCGCTTTATCGACTATTTCCGTTCCGATACCGAGATCTACCAGGGTCTGTCAGTTATCGATGAAAAACTGGGTGGCACCACCCCCCTGGATATCATCCTCGATGCACCGCCGGTACCGCCTATGCCCACCGTAACCGAGGAAGACCCGTTTGCAGAGGAAGACCCCTTTGCGGCCGAAGATCCCTTTGCCGCAGATGACCCCTTCGCTTCAGACGATCCCTTTGGTGACGAGAGCCCAAGCAATGACGACAAACCGAACAGCTACTGGTTTACCGGTGTGGGCCTGCAGGATCTGTCGAAGATTCACAATTACCTAGACTCGCTGCCGGAAGTGGGCAAAGTCAGCTCGCTGGTGACTATTGCCGATGTCGCCGAAGACCTGATGGAACACAAGCTTAACGACCTGGAACTGGCCTTTGTGCGCAGAAGCCTGTCGCCGGAAAACGCGGCGCTGTTATTCGACCCCTATATCGATGACGAACTGAATCAGGCGCGCATTACCCTGCGTATCAAGGAAACGGGCAGCGAGCTGAAACGTCCCGAGCTGCTGGCCAACATCCGCAGCTATATCGTCGATGAAGTGGGCCTGCAGGACGACCAGGTGCATTTCACCAGCCTGCTGGTGCTCTACAACAATATGCTGCAGAGCCTGTTCCGCTCACAGATTCTCACACTTGGCGCTGTATTCCTGGGCATCATGGTGATGTTTATGGTGCTGTTCCGCTCCATTTCCATTTCCCTGATCGCCATGCTGCCGAATATGCTGGCAGCTACCGTGGTGCTGGGGGGCATGGGCCTGGCGCGTATCCCGCTGGATATGATGACCATCACCATCGCCGCCATCACCGTGGGTATCGGTGTGGACAACTCCATTCACTACATCACCCGCTTCAAGCGGGAGTTCGCTGTCGACAAGGATTATCTGGCCGCCATGCATCGCGCCCACGGCAGTATCGGACGTGCGTTGTTCTATACCGCCATTACCATCATCGTCGGCTTTTCCATTCTGTCGCTGTCGAACTTTATTCCATCGGTCTATTTTGGCCTGCTGACCGGCCTCGCCATGCTGACCGCTCTGCTGGGCTCCATGACACTGCTGCCCAAGCTGATCCTGATTTTCAAACCGCTGGGCAAATAACCCCTCTGACCCCCGCGGCAGCCTCACTGCCGCGGGTAATTGGCCCTTTCCACCACCGGTCTGGCTGCTAAACTTTCTTCAAGAGTCCGATCGGGAAAACGCATAGAGATCATGCAGCTGGATATACCAAATTTTGAACCCTGGGAACTGGTGGCAGGTCTGGGCCTGTTCCTGTTTGGCATGACCATGCTGGAGCAGGCACTTAGAACACTCGGCACCCGATCCTTTCGCCACCTGCTCAGGGATTACACCAAGTCCCCGGTACGTGGGGTATTCATCGGTATTATCAGCACCGCCTGCCTGCAGAGCAGCTCCATGGTCGGCCTGTTTGTCCTGGCTTTCGTGGGCGCCGGCATCCTGACCATGACCAACGCCCTGGGCGTGATCTTCGGCGCCAACCTCGGCACCACTTTTACCGGCTGGATCGTCGCGACCATTGGTTTCAAGATGAGTCTGACGGAATACGCCATGCCGTTGCTGGCACTGGGAACACTGGGCGTGGTGTTTCTCAACCCCGACTACCGTCGCCACAGCCAGGCGCGCCTGCTGCTGGGTCTGGGGTTACTACTGATGGGCCTGGATTTCATGAAGACCAGCATGGGCTTTCTATCCGACCACATCTCGCCATCGGTGTTTAGCGAATACCCGGTACTGCTCTACGTGCTCGGCGGCGTGCTTTTTACGGCACTGATCCAGTCCAGCTCCGCCACCATGATGATCGTACTGAGCGCTATCCATGCTGGGGTCCTGCCTCTCACCACTGCAGCGGCCATTGTGATTGGCGCCAATCTCGGCACCACCAGCACGGTGATCATCGGTGGCGTCAAGGGTTCGTCCGACAAGCGCCGGGTCGCCCTGTCGCACTTTATTTTCAATCTGGTCGTCAGTTCGGTGGCACTGTTGCTGATGTACCCGCTGCTGAACTTCATCACCGACAAGCTGGACGTGACCGATCCCATGTACGTGCTGGTGCTGTTCCACTCCCTGTTCAATGGCCTGGGCATTCTGATCTTCTTGCCCATCGTGTCGCCATTTGCCAAATGGCTGCAGGGTCGGTTCACCGATGATGACCTGATTGGCTGCCAGTACATCACCAAGGTATCCCCCACGGTCAGTGATGCTGCCACCGAGGCTGTCCGCCAGGAAGTGATCCGGCTCTATTACAAGGTGATGATTCTCAATCTGCGGGTGTTGCGCATTCGTCCGGAAGAATTGCTGCTTGGCTTCAATGGCCTGGAAGTCTACGAACAGATCAAACAGGCGAAATCCAGCTACGATGACCAGTACTCGGAGATCAAACATACCGAGCAACAGATTCTGCAATACGCTAACCGCATACTGCGGGAAAAGTCAGGGGAAGGCGTCACCGCCAAGGTCTCACAACTGGTACACGCCTCTCGTGACCTGGTCTACGGGGCCAAGAGTCTGAAGAATGTGCGTCAGAATATTGTGGAGCTGCGCACTCAGTCCGACGATGAGGAACTGATTGAAACCCTGCGACACGATACCCGCAATATTTACCGGCATTTACTCAACCTGGTGGAACATACCGATCCGGTACTGGTGGAGGAAAAACATGTTCAGCTTCAGGAAGAAATCAATCTTTCCCATGACCGGCTGCACCAGCTGATGACCCGCTATGACAGCAGCGATGCCCTTGGTATCCCCCTGTCCTCATTACTGAATATCAACCGGGAACTGCTGGTTTCCAATCAAATGCTATCCAGTGCCGCCAGGGACCTGGTCATGATCAAGCCATAAAATTCACAACCAAAGAGGCATTTACTAATCCATTGGCAACTGTCTATAGTCAGCCAACCGTTAATGTCGATTCAATCAGGAGTACACAATGAAAACACGTGCGGCGGTCGCTTTTGGCGCAGGCAGTCCACTGGAAGTGGTCGAAGTAGATTTACAGGGACCAAGAGCCGGTGAGGTTCTGGTGGAAATCAAGGCCACTGGCGTTTGCCACACGGATGCATTCACCCTGTCCGGCGATGACCCGGAAGGCGCATTTCCCGCCATTCTCGGCCACGAGGGTGCCGGCGTGGTTGTCGATGTCGGTCCCGGCGTCAAAAGCCTCAAGCCCGGCGACCATGTGATTCCTCTGTATACACCCGAGTGCCGGGAATGCGACTACTGCCTGCACCCCAAAACCAATCTCTGCCAGGCTATCCGCAGCACCCAGGGGCAGGGCCTGATGCCCGACGGCACCAGCCGCTTCTCTCTGGACGGCAGACCCATCCTCCACTACATGGGCTGCTCCACCTTTTCCAATTACACCGTACTGCCGGAAATCGCCCTGGCCAAAGTGCGCGAAGACGCCCCGTTCGACAAGATCTGCTACATCGGCTGCGGCGTCACCACCGGTATCGGCGCGGTGGCTTTCACCATGAAAGTGGAGCCAGGCTCCACCGTGGCAGTATTCGGCCTCGGTGGCATCGGCCTCAATGTCATCCAGGGGGCCAAAATGGTCGGCGCCACCCGCATCATAGGCGTCGACCTGAACCCGGATAAAGTGCCCCTGGCCAAGCAATTCGGCATGACCGACTTTGTGAACCCCTCGGAGGTGGATGACGTGGTGGGGCACCTGGTTGAAATTACCGGCGGGGGTGTGGATTACAGCTTCGAGTGTATTGGTAATGTGAACGTTATGCGCCAGGCATTGGAGTGCTGTCACAAGGGCTGGGGCGAAAGCTGCATCATCGGCGTCGCCGGTGCCGGCCAGGAAATTTCCACGCGGCCGTTTCAACTGGTTACCGGTCGCTCCTGGCGCGGCACTGCCTTTGGCGGCGCACGAGGTCGCACCGATGTGCCGAAAATCGTCGACTGGTACATGGAAGGCAAGATCAACATTGACGAGCTGATCACCCACACCATGCCCCTGCAGGACATCAACCGTGCCTTTGACCTGATGCACAGCGGCGAAAGCATTCGCTCCGTCGTGCTCTACTGAGGTACAGGGATACCAATGGAACAGATCGAAGCCCACCGCTGCTTCGGCGGCCAGCAACTGCGCTTTCAGCAACGTTCAGCCGTGCTCGACTGTGACATGACGTTTTCCATTTTCCTGCCGCCCCAGGCAAACCAGGAATCTGTGCCAGTACTGTACTGGCTCTCGGGCCTGACCTGCACGGATGAAAACTTTGTAACCAAAGCCGGTGCCCAGCGTTATGCCGCTGAGTATGGCATTGCCATCGTCACACCGGACACCAGCCCCCGCGGCCAGGATGTCCCCGACGATCCCGAACGCGATTATGACCTCGGACTCGGTGCAGGTTTTTATGTCAACGCCACCCAGACGCCCTGGTCACATCACTACCGCATGTACGACTACGTGGTGGAGGAACTGCCCGCGTTGATCAACGAGCGATTCCCGGTTGATCCTGACAGGGTATCCATATCCGGCCATTCCATGGGTGGCCACGGCGCCCTCACCATTGCCCTGAAAAATCCCGACCGCTATCGCTCGGTATCGGCCTTTGCTCCCATCTGTTCCCCGATGCATTGCCCCTGGGGAGAAAAAGCCCTGGGCAATTATCTGGGCGATGATCGAGAAGCCTGGCGCAACTACGACAGCAGCGAACTGATGCGGAGGGCGCAGCAACACCTTCCCATGCTGGTTGATCAGGGAGATGCCGACAACTTCCTGCAGGAGCAACTCAAGCCCGAGCTGCTGCAACAGGCGGCAAAGGAAGCGGGTTACCCCCTGCAATTGCGAATGCAGCCGGGCTACGACCACAGCTACTTTTTTATCGCCAGCCTGATCGGCGATCACCTGCGTTTTCATGCGCAGTATCTGTAACTCACCCCTACCCTCATGAGCCGTCAGCCGCCCAAAACCCCATCCGACCACATCGTCGGCGGCGGCCCGAAGAAGGTGCTCTATACCCTCAATACCGTTCGCAAAATCGGCCTGCTCAATTCCTCCAAGGCACTGCGTGCCAACAATGCCTGCAAAGCCTGTGGGCTGGGCATGGGCGGTCAGCTTGGGGGGATGACCAATGAGCTCGGGGAGTTTCCCGCCGTCTGTAACAAGAGTATCCAGGCACAGTCCACCGATATTCAGCCCGCTATTCCCTCGGAGGTGTTTCAGCACAACCTGCCACAACTGCGGGAACTGAGTGGCCGCGAGCTGGAACACCTTGGGCGGCTGGGGCTGCCGATCTACAAGGGCGCCAATGAGGATCGCTTTCGGGAAGTGAGCTGGGACTGGGCACTGGATTACGCGGCCGGCCGCCTGGCCGAAACCCCGTCGTCCCGAACCTTTTTCTATTCCTCCGGGCGCTCCTCCAACGAGGCCGGGTTTGTGTTGCAGTTGCTGGCGCGACTCTATGGCACCAACAACATTAATAACTGCTCCTACTATTGCCACCAGGCCACCAGTGAAGCGCTGGGCAGCACCATCGGCACCGGCACCGCCACGGTGGAACTGGAGGATTTGAGTCATTGCGACCTGGTGTTCCTGATTGGCGCCAATCCCGCGTCCAACCACCCCCGGCTGCTGCACCAGTTACAACGGTTGCGGGAGCGCGGCGGCCAGGTAATTGTTATCAACCCGGCAAAAGAACCTGGCCTGGTGCGCTTTGCTGTGCCAAAGAGCCCCAGGTCCATGGCCAGTGGCGGCACCTGGATTGCCAGCCAGTACCTGCAACCCGCCATTGGCAGTGATATCGCCCTGTTCAAAGGGCTCGCCAAGGCGATCCTGTCAAACGGCGACCAGGACTCGGCCTATCTTGAGCAGCACACTGAGGACTTTGAGGCCTTTCTATCGGATATTGAACAGACAGGTTGGGATGCGATTGAGCGGGATACCGGCATTCCCCGCAGCCTGATCGAGCAAGCTGCGGCAGCCTACGCAGTCTCCAAGCACAGCGTGTTTGCCTGGGGCATGGGCATGACCCACCACCGCCACGGTGTGGAAAACATTGAATACATCGCCAACCTGGCCCTGTTGCGCGGCATGGTGGGCAAACCCGGCGCCGGGTTGCTGCCCCTGCGCGGTCACAGCAATGTACAGGGCATTGGCACCATCGGCGTCAAGCCGGTGCTTGCAGCCGAGGTGTTCCAGCGACTGGAAGCAGAGATGGGCGTCAGCCTGCCCAATGGGCCTGGCATGGATACCCTGGCCTGCATGGACGCCAGCCACCGCGGCGACATCGACGCGGCACTGATCATGGGCGGCAACCTGTTCAGCGCCACCCCCAACGCCCGCTGGAGTGCCGAAGCGCTGGATCGCATCGGTTTCAAACTGTTTCTCACCACCACGTTGAATCTGGGCCACGTCCATGGCTGCGACCACAGCGAGAGCCTGATATTGCCCGTTACCGCCCGGGATGAGGAGTGGCAACCCACCACTCAGGAATCCATGTTCAATTTTGTGCGCCTCAGCGACGGCGGTATTCGACGACATGCCCATACCCGACCCGAAGTGGAGATTCTGGTGGCATTGGCCCAAAGGCTACTGCCCGACAGCCCGGTGGATTTCGAGCGCTTCCGGCAACACCGCACGGTGCGTGAAGCCATTGCCCGGGTGATTCCCGGCATGGAGGCGCTGGCAGACATAGACGTGGCCCGAAAAGAATTTCATATTCGCGGGCGACTGAAACACACTCCGGAGTTCAATCGGCCGAATGGCCGTGCCCGCTTTGCCGTACACCCGCTACCCGGGGCTGTGACGAACGATGATTACCCCTTCACGCTCATGACCGTGCGCAGCGAAGGGCAGTTCAACACCATCGTCTACGAAGAGCGGGACAGTTACCGGGACACCCACGACCGCTGGTCGGTGCTGATGCACCCGGCCACCATTGCGCGGCTTGGGATTAACCAGGTGGTGGACCTGGTTTCAGAACATGGCCGTATGGACCGGGTGCGGGTCTACCCCTTCGACCTGCCGGAAAACAACCTGATGGCCTACTTTCCCGAAGCCAACGTGCTCGTAGGTACCGACAGCGATCCGCGCAGTAAAACCCCGGCCTTTAAATCCGTACCGGTGCGCATTGAACAGCCGGGACTGGACAACCCCGAAAAGAGAACCTAAACCACTGCTTCAAAGCCTTCAAACTGCGGCGGTCCCAGGTAAATTTCCTTCCGACTGCCGCCGGCATTGGCGTGAGCTTTCCGAAAGGCTTCCGATTTGGTCCAGTCTTCAAAGGCACCCCGGGATTCCCATACAGAGTGGGAAGCAAACAGCGTATACTCCTCGGTACTGGGCCCCTGCAACAGGTGAAACTCCTTAAAACCGGGCACCGTATCCAGAAAGGTTTCCCGGTTCTTCCAGATACTAATAAATTCTTCCTCGCAGCCTAGTGCGACTTTAAAACGGTTCATTGCGATAAACATTCACACCTCAATCTCGAATATTCGGTTAACTGTTGAGTCGAACCCATCAAGACCCAAACACCACAACAATCAGCAGCAACGATACCAGGCAGGCAATTACCGTGCGGATGATATTCCAGCGATTCCAGAGGCCTTCAAATACCTCGCGGGATACCGCCAGTGCTGAATCGTCACTGGCATCAACAGCCAGTGACTGCAGCCGGTTGTTCAGGGGAACATTGATGGTAAAGGTTGGCAGCTGAACACCCAGTAGATAACCAACCGCAGCCACAATCAGGAGCCAACTTGGCCAGCCTTCAAGGTAGCTGAACCCCAGTGTTGCCGCGGTCACCAGTGCCAACACTGATCCAATCCACACCAGCATGAAAATCGGCTGGTTATTCTGGATTATGCCATCCATCGCCTGAAACGCGCGGATAAACTCTCTATCACTCAACCTGTTAATGCCGGGCATAACGACAACTGCGAAAGAAAAAAGAAAGCCGGCGACCAGAGAACACAGCAGTGTCGAAACAATCAATGCAATCGAAAGCAGGTCCATGACAATTTCCCCCCAGGCCACTTATTAATCGAGCTGAATGCGCTCATTGGCAGATGGCGATATGGCCTCCTTTCCCACACACCGTCTGGATTGCTGATGCACTTTTTCCAGTACCACCGGCACCGGTCGGCACACGGCATTGCATGCCGGAGAGTGATTACGGGCAAAGGCGAACATGTCATCCAGTTCCTCGTTGCTGCAATCCGCCTCTATGCTCATGCGGATACGGATTTCACTGCCGGGATACCCTATAAATATCACGCTTCAGGTTTCACCTATGATTTTACCCAGGCTTTCCTCAGCGCTTTTGTATCCAAGCTCTATCATTTCAGCAGCACAATCAAAATCTATAATCCCACATGCATTTCTAGGTATCTCAATTAAATAATCAGCCGGGTAAGCCGCCAGCTTCTGTCTCGCAATCGCACTTTGCATCGTATCAAAAGCCTGATTGGCAATATCGTACGCATCCCAGTCTTTACCAACACTGTTTACTGTCGAGTCCTTAACGCTTTTCACGAAAGAAGAAACCTTCTCTAGCAGCGGAGATCTCTCTTCCTCCGACGAATCTTCACTTGCCGTTGGCTCGCTCTTTTATCCACCTTGCCACCAAGATTCACGGCCACGGTTAAATCCGTTTGATCATTAAAGGTAGGTGCTATCGGCACAGGGTTTAACACGCCGCCATCAATGAGTTCGACTCCCCCATATCTGAACGGCGTAAAAAGAAGAGGCAACGAGATAGATGCCCGGATAGCATCAAACAGTTTTCCTGAATTCATCCAGACTTCTTTTTCTACTGACACGTCTGTGGCCATAGCAGTATAGGCGATAGACAAGTCCTCAATAGCCACATCGCCCACAAGGGCCCTCAACGTATCAAACAGTTTATCGCCTTTCACAAGGCCACTTTTATCCCATGAAATGTCGAGTAACTTAAAAACATCGACCTTGGTTATTTGTCGTACCCAACTCTCGAAATCATCCAACTTTCCAGCAGCGTAAATACCACCGACAAGAGCCCCTATTGAACAACCGGAAATAGATTTTATTTCGAAATCATTTTTTTCAAGCCATTCAATGATCCCGATATGGGCCAAACCTCTAGCACCGCCACTTCCCAGAACCAGGGATACTGTTTTTTTGGAATTTTCCGGCATATTTTTTTATCACCTTCTTTCTAGCATCCAACTCTCAGCGTTCCCTCTTGAGGTGGAGCAAAGATGCAACAGCGAGAGCACCGCCATGCCAATACCTGGCAGCTTGTTGTTTTATCATCTTACAGAAGCCGGTACCAAAGCGGCTACTTCTTCGACTAACCACACTTTAAACTCTCTACTCACCTCTATGATTTTTCTATGAAGGCATAAAGGGAAGAACTGGAAACCAGTTATATACGTACAGGAAATACAACCCATTATGGATTAATGCATATGTTTTCCTTCTTAAAAAAGGACCCCGCCAAAAAATTACAAAAAGCTTATGAAGCAAAGCTGGAGCAAGCTATGCACGCACAAAGAAATGGAGATATAGAGTCCTATTCAATGATTACTGCTGAAGCCGAAAATATCAGGCAGGATATACAGGAGCTGGAAAACGCAAAAAATAACAATCTGTAAAAAATGGTTACCTGCACAGTCGTGGCGATGGACACTGGCGTTTAAACCATAACCGCTCTTTGTTTGCCGCCGCAGCGCCGGCACTGCGAACAGTACCGGCACGTACCGATATTACCCCGATCAGGCTGCTTTAGATTGCACGCCCACCCTTTCCAACACTACTGGCACCGGGCGGCACACGGTATTGCATACCGGCGAGTGATTGCGCGCAAAATCGAGCAGGTCATCCAGTTCCTCGTCACTGCAATCCGCCTCAATATCCATGCAAATACGGATCTGCTCATAGCCCACTGGCACACTGTCATCGAGGTCCAGCAGGCCTTGTACATCGATACTGCCATCCAGTTCGGTAGACAGTGATTTGATGCGAATACCCCTGGCCGCTGCATGCAGGACAGTGGTGGTGGTGACGCAACCCGCTAACGCATGCAGCAGAAACTCCACCGGGTTGGCCCCCTCGTTGCCACCCAGCAGCACCGGCGGCTCACCGTTGGTAAATTCAAACGGCTCGCTGCGCGATTCATCTTCCATACCCGCGCCGTAAAAGCCCTGGATGCTGGAGCGATTTTCACCGCCGTTCACCCAGCGATTGCGGGCACGGAATTCGAAATGAGCCAGTGACGGGTTGTCTTTGAGGGCGGCAACGGTATCCGTCATCTGTTGCAGGTCGAGACCATTCAGTGTCTGTGTGATTTGGGTTTTCATGATGTTCACCTCGTTCTGTTTTTCCAGTTCAAGGTCAGCGTACGCCGAATGCGCTTTCTCAATAAGATGGATTTATGATAAAAACAGGGCATTCGTGCCACTACTTGCGTGAATGACATGATGACAACCACCCAACAGCCCATCAACGTGCTGATTGTCGCAGTACCTGAAACCTCCGGCTCCGCGCTCTACGGTATGTTTGATGTATTGAAATCCGCAGGCCATGTGTGGGAATCCCTGTCGCGCGTGGCTGAGGGCGCCACCCTGTTTCAGGTGAGTATTGTCTCTCCCGAGGGCAAACCGTTTACCTGTGGTAACGGCATTCCGGTGACACCGAATTACTCGCTGGCCGACGACCCTTCCGGGGATATCCTGATCCTCCCGGAATTGTGGCTGGGCCCGGATGAGGATTTCCGTAGCCGCCACCCGGCACTGCTGGAATGGATTCACCAACGTTATGAGGCGGGCACCGCCATCTATTCCGCCTGCTCTGGCGCTATCATGCTGGCAGCCACCGGCTTGCTGGACGGCTGCAATGCAACATCACACTGGGCCTATCGCGACCTGTTCCAGCGCCGCTACCCGCGCATCCATTTCAACCCCGCTCCCAGCCTGGTATTTGCCGACCCCGAAGGCCGCATCGTCACCGCCGGCGGCACCACCTCCTGGCATGACCTGGCCATTCATATCATTGCCCGCCACGCCAGCCCCGGGGAGGCATTGAAGATCGCCAAGGTGTTCCTGCTGAAATGGCACGACGAGGGCCAACTGCCCTACGCCAGTCTGGTTCGCAATGCGCCCCATACCGACGCCGTGGTGCGCCTCTGCCAGGTGTGGCTGGCAGAGCACTACCGCGAAAACGGGGCCATCGCCCAAGTGGTAACGCAAGCCGGCATTCCCGAACGCACCCTGAAGCGCCGCTTTCGCGCCGCCACTGGCACCACACTGATCGAGCACCTGCAAAACCTGCGCATTGAGGAAGCCAAGCGGCAACTGGAGTCCAGCCACAGTCCGGTGGATGATATCGGGGTAGCAGTTGGCTACGAGGACATGTCATTCTTCCGGCGGCTGTTCAAGCGCAATACCGGGCTCACCCCCAGCCAGTACCGCCGTATGTTCCAGCCGGTGCTGGAGAGAGCAAAGACAGCACCGGTGCAAAGGAGCTAGCTGCATGGCCAAAATGTTGATGATCGCAGGGGCTATCCTGCTTGCATTGGGCGCACTCTGGCATTTCGTGCCCGGTGCCCTGAACTGGTTTGGCAGGCTGCCCGGGGATATCAATATCAAGACCGAACACAGCCGGATCTTCATCCCCATCACATCCATGCTGATCGTCAGTATCGTGTTGAGCTTGCTGATGTATTTTTTCCGGCGCTGATTATTTTCACAGCCAGCTTGAATACTGTTTATATATACAGTATTTTTCCGGTATGAAAACTGCTCCCCTGAAACCGGCGACCGATGTGTCGCCCGATACCCTACCGCTGTTCGCCACAGCAGTGCGCGCCGGCTTCCCCAGTCCGGCGGACGACTTCGTGGAAACCCCACTGGATATTCACGACTACCTGGTGAAGCATCCGGCGGCCACCTTCTTCGCCCGTGCCGAGGGGGATTCCATGACCGGTTTCGGCATTTTCAGCGGCGACCTGCTGATCGTCGACCGCGCCCTGCAACCCCAGCACGGGGATGTGGTGATCGCCGCGATTGATGGCGAGCTGACCTGCAAGGTACTGGACCTGCACAACCGCCTGCTGCGCGCCGGCAATCGGCGCTATCCGCCCATCGAGCTGCACGACAACGCAGAATTGCTGATTGAAGGGGTGGTGATTCACTCCGTGCGCCATCACCGATGTTCGCGCTGGTAGACTGCAACAGTTGCTACGCCAGTTGCGAACAGATTTTCCGCCCCGACCTGCGCAACAAGCCGGTGGTGGTGCTGAGCAACAACGACGGCTGCGTGATCGCCCGTTCGAAGGAAGCCAAGGCCCTCGGCATTCCCGACCTGCATGCCTATTTCAAGATTCGCCACCTGCTGGAACGTCACCGGGTGACCGTCTTCTCCGGCAACTTCCGTCTCTACGGCGATATTTCCCGCCGGGTGATGGACTGCCTGCGCCACTTCAGCCCGGATATCGAGATCTACAGTATTGATGAAATGTTCCTGTCGCTGGATGGCATCTGCCAACCGTTACAGGATTACGGCCAGGCTATCAAGCAGGCTGTATGGCAGCAGGTGCGGATGCCGGTCTGCGTCGGCATTGCTCCCAGCAAAACACTGGCAAAACTGGCCAATTACGCTGCCAAGAACATCCCCAGCTGTGACGGGGTCTGCCTGCTGGACAGCCCCGAAAAATGGCAGTGGTTACTGCGGCGGGTACCGGCCACCAAAGTGTGGGGGATTGGTCGCCGGCTGGGGGCGAGGTTGGCGGATATGGGTATCGACAGTGCCTGGGAGCTGGCCAGCAGCAACCCAAAAATTATCCGCCGCCACTTCAGTGTCTGCGTGGAACGCACCCTGGAAGAGCTGAACGGCATTCCCTGCCTGTCGCTGGAAGATGTACCGCCGGATAAACAGCAGATTTACTGTACCCGTTCCTTCGGAGACAAACCCACCGAGCTGGCGCCCCTGTTGCGGGCCGTCGCTCTCTATGCCAGCCGGGCGGCGGAAAAATTGCGCGCCCAGCAACACCTGGTGCTGACCCTGCACGTGTTTATTCACACCTCGCCCTATCAGTCCAACTACTACAGCAACAGCACCGTGGTGCAACTGCCCTACGCCACCGATGACAGCCGGGTCATCGCCGCCTATGCACAACAGGGGGTACGGGGTATTTACCGCCCGGGACACGCCTACCTGAAAGCCGGGGTGGGACTGATTGAACTCTTGCCACGACGCTATCAGCAGGGGGATATTTTCGAGACCGGGCAGAGCCCGCGCGCGGATGCGCTGATGCAAACCCTGGATGGTATCAATCGCCGCTATGGCCGGGGCACCGCCGTGCTCGCCAGCCAGGGCGTCAGGCGGGGCTGGCCCATGCGCCAGCAGTACTGCTCACCGGCCTACACCACCCGCTGGGAGGATATCCCCGCCATCAGAACCTGAATCAGGCTACCTGCTGCCGTTGCAATCGGGGTGGTGCGATATCGGATTCGGACCAGAGCTGCTGGCTCAGTGCGTCAACGGGCTGGCTGCAACCTTCGCTGATCCAGTGCGCCAGGGCACTTGCCACATCCGGGTAACGGGGACGGGCGGCAGGCGGCTCACAGTCAAACCAGAATTCCAGAGCGCGGCGATCGATGCGCTCCTCAACGGAGGCATAGCCCAGGGCTTCCAGTGCCGCGGCATTGGACAACTGTTCCAGCTGCCCGCTGAGGGGTTTGGCCATAATGCGCTTGCCCAGCTGTAACGCCTCGCTGATCAGTTCGAACCCGGCGTTGCAAATCACCCAGTCACTGTCGGCCAGATCGCGGCGGAAGCCGTCACGGCTCAGCGGGCGAGTACGAAGATTGCCGTCGTCCCGCCATTCATGCACCGGGGCGTAGATATGGAATTGATAGTCGGCGAACTGCCTGAACAACGTCAGCAGCGGCACCTGGTCTTCAAAAGGCAGGTACACCAGCACCCGTTTTTCCCGGTCAATCCCCGCCATCGATTCGGCATCTATATCCACAATTGGCGGCAGAATCGGCTGATCAAAGTGATGCCAGTGCAAGCCGACTGCCGTGGTCACCGGGGCAAACTGCTGCAAAATGGCGCGGGTAACGGGATTACCTCCCCGCTCGGGGACATCGTGACAGAACGCATACTGATGGCCGATGCCGACACAGGGTACCTGCTGGCGCTGGGCAGCCCGGGCAGTGATCGGTTCGTAATCGCTGATCACCAGATCATAACCACTGAGATCCAGAGCACGGATATCCCGGCGCAGTCCCAGCAGGTCCATTTTGCGGAGGGTCGTCAATGGCTGCACCCGTCCGGCCTTGGAATGGAAGGTCAGGCCAGTCCGGCAGTGAAAGTCACCGAATGACTCCATATCGAAATAGTTTTCCCGCGGGCGCCCGGAAAACAGCCACTCGATCTCTATACCGGGGTACGCTGACAGCGCTCTGGCCATGGCACGGGCGCGGGATAAATGACCATTGCCCGTGCCCTGAACTCCATAAAAAATTTTCAATGTGGTTTCCCTTATGCTGTTACCAGTTGCACCGCCCACCATCCGATACTGCTGCCAAGCAGGGCACCAGCCACGGTATCCAGCGGAAAGTGAACGCCCAGGACCACACGGGATAACGCCACCAGCATTGCCCATCCATACAGGTATGCAGCAATGCCCATGGGCAGCAGCAACACCAGCACGGTGGCCATCAGGAAGGCGCCGGAAGTGTGGCCCGAGGGAAAACTGAATTCATCAGAGGCCGTGATCACACTCTGGAAGCCGGGGATGGATTTCGGGGGGCGGCGACGCTTGAAGCTGTTTTTCAGCACGTAGTAGCTGAGCCGTTCAATGGCAAAACCGGTCACCAGTGCCACCAGTACTGGCCAAGCCAGAGATGGCAGTACCAGCATTAGCAGCAATGGCACCAGCAGGTAGGGCCAGCCATCGGCGCTGTGGGAGACTATCCGGGCCAGCCGGCAAAGACTGCGGCGGGTGTTCCAGCGGACAATATGAGTAAACGTCGCAACGTCCAGTGAATGTAAGGTCTGTAATGCTTTTAATGTGCTCATAGCTGGCACAGTAGCGCTGCTCTGTGACAGCCCTGTGTACAAAAGATGACCATTCTGTGACTTTTTCGCCGCACAACTTTATCGTGATAAACGTGTCAAACCGAGTAAGTAACAGGCTCAGGTAACGCCGGGAAGGGCAATGAAGAAAGCATGGTTAACACTGCTGTTAATGGCGGCTACCGCCACACAGGGGCAGACCATTTACAAATCCATTGATGCCAATGGCAATATCGTCTATAGCGATACTCCGATGGAAGACACCCTGTTGCTGGAAACCCTGTCGCTGCAGACCAGCACCGCCAATGACAGCCCCGAGGAGCAGTCCCAGGCCCGCATCGACCAGATGGCGGAGACCACCGAGCGCCTGAAGGGTGACCGAGAAGACCGGGAACAGTTGCGCCGGGAAGAGGAAGAACGACTGCGCGCAAGACAGCGGGCGGCCACCCCCCCACAAATCTACCGGGAGGAGTATTACCACGACTACTATCCCTACAGAAGCTACTACCCATATACGGATCGCTACCCCTACCGACACCCGCGCCCGGGACGCCCCCATTACCCCCGGGAGATGGAGAGTGGCCGCTACCTGAACAATGATGCCATCCTGATCCCCCGCTCAAAATTACTGACACCCGGCACCAGTCGGTGAGACAATCCGCCTTTCACGGGGTGCTGTCACCCCCTTGCCGGACAGACCATGACGACCACCCAGATCCCCCTGTTTCCCCTGTTACAACCACTGTTTCCGGGCACACGCCTCAATTTGCAGATATTTGAGCAGCGCTACCTGCGCATGATTACCGAGTGCCTGAAAACAGACGGGACCTTCGGCGTTGTGCCCATTCTGGAAGGTGGAGAAGTCGGCGCTACTCCTCAGGTGCACCCCTGGGGCGTCACTGCCAGCATCATCGACTGGAACCAACTGGACAACGGTCTGCTCGGTATCACCATTGAGGGCGATCGACGCTTCCAACTGCTCAGCAGCAGTATCGAAAATGACGGGCTGGTGGTGGGCAAAGTCAGTTTCTGCCCCGATGAAGCCAGCGTACCACTGGATGAAGACAGTGAAGACCTGCAGGAACTGCTCTCCGATCTGGCAAAAGAGTTCTATCCGGCCCATGCCCAGTGGCAGCCCCCGGAGGACAGCAACGCCCTTGGTTGGCAGCTGGCGCAACTACTGCCGGTGGAACCGGTGCTACCCATGAGCCTGCTGGAGGTCGACGACCCTTTGCTGCGTCTGGAGCGCATCCGCGATTGGCTGGATACCATCACCCAGGGCCAGCTGAGCTGATTTAACCGCAGCCTTTCATCGCCGCCACTAATGTCGGCAGCAAAGCATCACAGGGCATATCCACCTTCAGTGACAACATGTCATCTGCTCGGGTGGTTCCCTGGTTAATCGCCACAATCGGTTTTTGCTGTTCTTCGGCCCACCGGCAAAAACGAAAACCGGAGTAGATCATCAGCGAGGACCCCACCACCAGTAGCGCATCGGACTGCTGCATCGCTTCAGCCGCCCTGGCCACCACCTGCGATGGCACAGAGCCCCCGAAAAACACTGCATTCGGTTTCAGTATCCCGCCACACTGCTCGCAATCACGCACCCGCAGGCGGCTAAAATCCAGATCATCGACGTTGGCGTCGCCATCCGGACCGATAGCCCCTGCCTGTATGGCGAATTCCGGGTTGTGTTGCTCCAGCCATTGCTGAATATGCTCGCGGTGGGTCTCCTTGCCACAAGTCTGGCAGCTGACCCGGTCAATGCGACCGTGCAGATCAATCACCTCACGGCTTCCCGCGCGCTGGTGCAAACCGTCAACATTCTGCGTCACCAGGGACTGCACATAGCCCAGTTGCTCCAGCTCTGCCAGGGCAAAATGGGACTTACTGGGATGCGCATCGCGCATAAAACGCCAGCCCACCATGTTGCGGGCCCAGAAGCGCTGCCGGGTCAACGGGTCGGCCAGAAAATCTGCATGTTGCACCGGGGGTTTGCGCTGCCACTGGCCGTTGCTGTCGCGGTAGGTGGGCACACCGACTGCAGCACTGATCCCCGCCCCGGTTAGCACCAGCAGACGCGGGTGGCCAAGTACAAATTCCTGCAATTGCCGACATGCATAATCAGTGTCCATGGCGGGAGATTGTGCACCCGGGAGGACACAGCGGCAATGGCCGCACCCTGCCACACAAGCGGTCTCGATATCCAAAAAAATTGTCTATAAATAATCAGGACTTATCGATATTGCGACGATATAATGCGCGGTCCTGAAATCACTACCTGTACAGAAAGCATGAATATCACGTCTTACATGACTGAGCTGGGCCAACAGGCCAGGGCCGCCGCCCGGCTGATTGCTATCGCCAACAGCGACACCAAAAATGCCGCACTGCTGGCCATTGCCAGTGCCATTGACAGTCACCGCAACGAACTGCTCGCTGCCAACGCCAAAGATATGGAAAACGGCAGCGCCAATGGCCTGGATGCTGCCCTGCTGGACCGGCTGGAATTGAATGAAGCCCGTATCAACGCCATGATTGAGGGACTGAAACAGGTGGCCGAGTTACCCGATCCGGTCGGCGTGATCAGTGACCGCCAGGTACGTCCCAGCGGCATTGAGCTGGCAAAAATGCGCGTGCCTCTGGGCGTCGTGGGCATCATTTACGAATCCCGTCCCAATGTGACCGTGGACGCCGCTAGCCTGTGCCTGAAATCCGGCAATGCCACCATCCTGCGCGGCGGCAGCGAAGCCATACATTCCAACCAGGCCATTGCCCGCTGCATCAAACAGGGGCTGGCGGAGAGCGGATTGCCGGAAGCGACCGTACAGATTATTGAAACCACTGACCGTGCCGCGGTGGGCGAACTGATTACCATGACTGAGTATGTCGATGTCATCGTACCCCGCGGCGGTAAAAGCCTCATTGAGCGCATTAGCCGTGAAGCCCGCGTGCCGGTGATCAAGCACCTGGACGGCATCTGCCACGTCTATATCGACGACAAGGCCGACCTGGATATGGCTTTCAATATCGCATTGAACGCCAAAACCCATCGCTACGGTGTGTGTAATGCCATGGAAACCCTGCTGGTTGCCGAGGCTGTTGCCCCCGACATTCTGCCCCGGCTGGCGGACGCCTATCGCGCCAAGGGCGTGGAGTTGCGCGGTTGTGAGAAAACCCGTGCCATCATCGATTGCGAAGCGGCCACTGAGGAAGATTGGCAGACGGAATACCTGGCACCTATCCTTTCCATTAAGGTGGTGGCAGACATGGACGAAGCGATGGATCATATAGCCAGTTACGGCTCTCATCACACGGAAGCCATTGTGACCAATGACGAAGCTCGCAGCCGCCGATTTGTTACGGAAGTGGATTCCAGCTCGGTGATGATCAACGCTTCAACCCGGTTTGCCGATGGCTTTGAATATGGACTAGGCGCCGAGATCGGGATCTCCACCGACAAAATTCACGCCCGCGGCCCTGTTGGCCTCGAAGGTCTCACCTCACAGAAGTGGGTCGTTTATGGCCACGGTGAAATTCGCCAGTAGCGAGATAAATTCTTGAACGATCTATCACCCGAACTTCAGGATACTGGCATCGGTATCTTTGGCGGCACCTTTGACCCGGTACACATCGGTCATCTGCGTACGGCCCTGGAATTAAAGTGCGCGCTGGGACTGGCCGAAATGCGTATGATCCCCAGCGCCCGGCCACCTCACCGGGCACAGCCACAAACCTCTGCGGACCACCGCCTGGCCATGCTGCAGCGCGGACTGGGTGATGAGCCGGGCATGGTGGCCGACGACCGGGAGCTGCGCCGCGAGGGACCGTCCTTCACGCTGGACACCCTGCTGGAAATCCGTTCAGAGGTAGGACCCGACACCCCCCTGTGCCTGTGTATCGGCATGGATGCCCTGGGTGAACTCAACACCTGGCACCGCTGGGGGGAAATTATGGGGCTGGCCCACCTTGTGGTGGCAGCGCGCCCGGGGTGGCATTTGCCGACAGAGGGAAAACTGTTGGAGTTTGTGCATGATCACCGGGTGCAGGAACCCGCATCGTGGAAAAACAGCCCCGCCGGCAAATTACTGATCGTTGAAATGACCCTGCTGCCCATCTCCGCCACCGGCATACGTCAGGCGCGGGCACGGGGGGAATCTATCCGTTATCTGGTACCGGACAGCGTGATTGAGTACATTAACCAGAACCAGCTGTACAACACATAGGTATTGAATGAGTAATGAACTGATCGACATCGTGATAGATGCTCTGGAAAGCGTAAAAGGTAAGGATATCGTCACACTGGATGTCAGCGAACTCACGGATGTCATGGACCACATTGTCGTCGCCAGTGGTACATCCAACCGCCAGGTCAAAGCTCTGGCCGACAACGTGGTGGAAGAAGGCAAAAAAGCTGGCTTCCGACCCATTGGCGTAGAGGGAATGGACACCTCGGAATGGGTGCTGGTGGACTACGGCGACCTGGTTGTGCACGTGATGCTGCCCGCCACCCGCCAGTTTTACGACCTGGAAAAACTCTGGTCTGTCCGCCCGGACGACCTCAGGGCCGGCGGTCACGAGGAATAATTTCCCCATGCGGCTGAGAGTGCTTGCCGTGGGCACCAAAATGCCCGACTGGGTTTACACCGGGTGCAGGGAGTACCTCAAGCGACTGCCACCTGAACTCAATGTCGAATTTGTAGAGTTGCCCCTGGGGCAGCGCGGCAAGGGCGCCGATATCCAGCGCGCCATCACCCGCGAAGGTGAGGCCATGCTCAAGGCTATTGGCGATCACGACCACGTCATTGCTCTGGATGTGAAAGGTAAGCCCTGGGGCACAGAAGATCTGGCAGAAAGGTTGCAGCAATGGCAGCTGTCCGGCGACAACTTCAGCCTGTTGATTGGCGGCCCCGACGGCCTCGCCCCGGAATGCCTGGCCCGGGCGAACAGTCGCTGGTCACTGTCCGCCCTGACCCTGCCACACCCGCTGGTGCGCATTGTGCTTGCCGAACAGCTTTACCGCGCCTGGAGCATTAATGCCGGGCACCCCTACCATCGCTAGTACCTGTTTGCGCGACCTATAACGACGCCCATAACAGCAACATGGCGAGCAGTACCGCTACCGCCCAGAAAGCTACCGCCTTGTCTATACGCCGACTGGTACGCCACGAATTGACCAGCCCGATCAGGCTGACGATGCCGAGCGCCAGTCCCCCTATTCGGGAAACACCAGCGGCGATATCCGCACCACCAGCCATAGCGTAGTAACCCACGCAGGCAATCAGTGGCACCATCAGAATGACCGCTATTTTCAACAGGTTTTCCAGCCACACTGACCGGCTCATAAGGAGACCTCAGGGGTCGGCTGTAACAATGCCAACAATATTTCCACAAGGGCTGCGCGAGTCATTTCCAGAGGCATAAACGGACTCTCGGGCCACTGACTTCGGAGCTGTTGTGGCAGCGGCGGAATATGCACAAAACCACAATCGGGTGCGGACTCATTCTGCTGCCCACGGCGCAGGGCCAGGTAAAGAAGCTGATTACACAGGTGATTGCCGGCATGATTCGACAGCGCCGCCGGAATGCCCCGGGCGTTAAGCCCCTCCACCATACGTGCCTGGTTTGGCAGCGTACTCCAACAAGCTGCCGGGCCGGAAGGTTCTATCCTTTCGCCGCGGGGTTGCATATTCATGGCATCGGCTGACTCGAAATCCAGAAGATTGGTGGCCAGTCGCTCCAGCTCAATACGATTGCGACCACGGGCCTGGCCGGTGAAGACACCGTAGCGAGGGCGGCAGGTTTCCAGTTCCGCCGCCAGGGCATCCCCAATATCGCGACTGCTTAACGGTAGAATGGCAAAGTGGAGTTTGCTGCGCCAGGGTGTCAGCTCGGGAGGCAGGTCGTCCCGCAGAGAGTCAACCAGTGCCTGGGAGGCGTTGACAGCTTCACAGCCGCGATCAAACCCTGTCACCAGTATCGACATAAGCGTCAGCCAACCTCAGGAAAAGCCCTGCCGGTTACTCCTCTTCGTCGGGCACAAAAATCAGTGCATCGGAATTAATGCAATAACGCAGGCCAGTGGGCGCCGGGCCATCGTTAAACACATGGCCGAGATGTTCGCCACAGGCGGAAAGCACCTCGGTGCGCTTACCCAGCCAGGACCAGTCATCCTCCAGCAGGATATTTTCCTTGTCGGACACTTCCCAGAAACTGGGCCAGCCGGTGCCGGACTTGAACTTGTGTTCGGAGCGAAATACCGGAATACGGCAGCCAGCGCTGACGTAAGTGCCCTTGCGCTTGTTATTGAGCAACTCGCCGGTGAAGGCGCGCTCAGTGCCCTTGCGCCAGAGAATGTTGTATTGCTCCGGAGTCAGAAGTTGTTTCCAGATAGCTCTGGGAATGGTATCGAGATCGCGGCCTGTCTCAATCAGCTGCTTTGCCTGAGCCGCCGTCATATCTGCAGCTTGGGCGGGTAAGGCAAGAAGGGACAGTATGGCAAACAGGGCAAAGATCAGATTCTTCATAATAACGCTCAACGGGTTAATCTGAAGTTTTGACCACACTGAAGCGACGGTGTTCATGCACCGGCATTTTTTGTCTGAGCTTGCGCAAATAGTTGAGGTTAATGTCGGCGCTGACCACGCCCGGGCCCTCCGCCATATCGGACAATACCACTCCCCAGGGATCAATAATCGCCGAACCACCCCAGGTGGGGCGTTTCTCGTGGAAACGGTCGCCCATATTCGCCCCCACCACATAGCAGAGATTTTCCACCGCCCGGGCACGCAGTAACAGCTGCCAGTGCGATTCACCGGTGGCCGCGGTAAAGGCCGAGGGCACCACTAGAATCTCAGCACCCGCAGCCGCGAGGTAGCGATACAGTTCCGGAAAGCGCAGGTCGTAGCAAACCGTCAATCCCAGCTTGCCAAACGGGGTATCAACCACCACCGGTTCACTGCCGTGAGAATAGTCATCCGACTCCCGGTAACTGCCCCTGGCATCATCCACATCGACATCAAACAGGTGAATTTTCTGGTAGCAGGCCACTTCCTCGCCCTGGGCATTGACCACAAAACAGCTGGCCGCTGCACGACTATCACCGCCCTTTTCCTGATTCATTGCTACCGGAATTGTGCCGCCCACCAGCCACACGCCGTGCTGTTGAGCCATACACGCCAGAAATTGCCGTGCCGGCCCGGAGGCATCACGTTCTGCCTGAGATATTCCCGCAATGTCGCGGCAACCGTGATAGGCAAAATACTCGGGCAGGACCAGCAGCTCCGCCCCCTGCTCCACCGCCTGCGCGATCAATTCGGCCGCCTGCTGCAGGTTGCTTTCCAGGCTGCCACCACTGGTCATCTGTACTGCGGCAATACGGGTCATTTTATTTGCCACCACCGTCACTGAAGATTTTTTCCACATCCACCTCGGGGTCATCCCAGGGGCCAGTAACGTGGTAGCTGATACTCGACAATTTATCGACCTGCTTCTCGAAAATCTTGCCGGTGATATACACTCCGGCAGCGGCGGGCAGGCCACCCACCAGCGCCGCCACCCAGGGCAGGTTAGTGCCCACCGGCAAAGTCGTCACCAGAATCACATCAATCTCTTCGCGGATAAGGTTGGCGGTACCGTTCATCTTGAAACGACCGGAGGGCATTTTCACCACCAGCGGCGGATCAAAACTCATGTTGCCGGCATCAAACACCAGGCCGCCCTTCATCTCGTCAAAGCTCATGCCTTTTTCAAACAGGTCCGAAAAATCCAGGCTCAGGCGGCGCAGCCAGTTATCGAAATTAAACAGGCTAATCAACCTGAGCATGGCGTTGGCGGCTCCGGCGGGGGATTTAAAGAAGCGCCCTTTTTCCACCTGCAGGGACATGGCACCATTGAGCAGAGATGGCCTGATCTCCCAGGGTTTTCCGCTCCAGCCCAGGTCGGCAAAGAAGAGGGCATCTTTACTTTCCAGCGCCGCCGGCGTACCCCAGGCTTCCATGACCTCGCCCACATCTCCGGCCTGCAACATGCCGCTGAATTGACTGTAGTGAACGCCCGCCTGTCGTTCCCACAACAGTGTGGTATCGACCTCCTCACCGCCCAGACGCAGACCTTTCAGGTTGGCATCAATGCCCGAAAACAATACCCCGTGAGGGGTTGGCTTGGAACGGAACCTCGCATAGCCCAGGTGGGAGTCGCCCACGGAAAAATCCTGAATGGAGGCCTCCATTAGCGGGAAGCTGGCCGGATTCAAATCCGGTGCTTCAGTCTCTCCTTCGGGCGGCGAAGGCAGTACCAGTTTCTCGAGATCCAGTCTGATCGGTCGCGCAGTGTCCGTGGGCACGAGGGCCTGGCCCGCCGCTTCATTGCTGGCCAGCACCACCTGCCAGTCACCGTTCACATAGCGACCGCTGGCAACCGCCCCGGTAACGTCAAGGCCGGCCACTTCGAGGCTGGCAATGCGCCCGTCGAACAGGGTCTTAAGGGACTGTTCCGGGCTGGTTTTTTCGCCCACCAGTTCTGCAAAATAGGGCATCCACTCGGTCAGGGAGAAATGCTCCATTTCGCCGGTAATGCGGAATTGTCCCTCACCCGGCAACTCAGCATCCTCACTGTAGACAGCCAGCAAGCTGCGTCGCAACGCCCCACCGCGCATTTGCAGGTGAGCACTGACACCCCCTTCTGCCGTAACCTGAATATCCTGATGGTCACTGATGGCTACATCCACCTGTATATCCCTGGAGGCTGAAGCGACCTTGGCAAACGGTGCAGGCAAATCAATGGTTGCCCCCTGTAGCTGGCTTTTGACCTGTAACCGGATAGGCGCACCAGGGTCTATCAGTGGCACATTGAGCCGAGCATCCACATCCGTTTTACCCTGCAGAATGCGCTTGGAATCCAACTTGATAAATTCACTCAGCGCCTGCATGGCCAGTTGCCCACGACCGCTCACCTGCAAGTTATCCTTGCCTGTGGCGATATCTGCCACCAGCGGTTCACCCCAGAACTGCCCTTCGAGCCCGTTGGCATACAACCCTTTTCCATCGCGGTAGCTCAACCTGCCCCGCAGTTGGGTGAAACGGATATCGGTTTCAGGCAGACCCAGGTAGGCATCGCTCAGGTCTGCATCGACGGCGTAGGCACCTTCCGTACCATCCCGTGATAGCGGTATACGTAGATCCAGATCAATTTTAGAGGGACCGGAAATATCCCAGTTGACCACCCCCGCCACCCGTGAACGCAGCGGTGACTGCGCCAACACGGCCACCGCTTCCCCGGCATCGGCTTCCACATCCGCACTGACAAAAAGCTGTTGCCCGGTGTCTCCCGGTGTTGAGCGCAACCGTACTTCGCCGCGTTTGACACGGGTGTTGCCAAGGGTGCCTCCGACGATATCCACGTTGAGCTCACCGTTATCCAATGTCATTGCGCTACTGAGATGTTCCAGGGGCGGCCAGTCCGGTTGAAACTGCAGCGTACCATCGGCAACCCGCAGGTAGAGTTGTATGGATCGCAGTCCTTTTTCGCCGCCTATCAGGGGTCCGCGCCAGACAAAACCCACTTCCGGAACAGCCATCTCACCCAGCGCAGCGTCGAGCCAGTCCAACAACCCCTGGTTGAGAGTGGCAGGCAGGTAGCGCTGACGGTAACGGCTATGGGTATCTCGCACCCCGACCATCAGGTACATTTCCGGCTTTAGTTCAGGTCGGCCAATGGGAATATCCAGATAGAGATGGGCATTGCCCTCACCCTCTTCTCCACCCATATCGATCCTGCCGCTGGCAATTTTCAGCCGATGGTTTTCCCCATCCCAGTGCCAGCGCAATTGTCCCCTGAAGCTGCTGTGCTCCATGTAATCATCAAAGACTTTGGGGTAGTACAGAGCCAACCCGTCGGGGCTGTCCAGCTCCAGAAAACCGCTGGTGTTGACGGTTTCAACATAACCATTCAGTTGGCGCGCCCCCGGCGCACCGCGCCAGGGCTGGATGGTGACATCGTGCAGGTTGGCCCGCACTTTCACCTCTGGATGTTCGCCATCGAGATCGAGATCGAGATGCACTGCCCGCAAGGTACCACTGGGCTGTATATCCGACAGCATCTGTTCCAGTTTTGGCGAAGCGAGCCCGGTCTGCACCATCAGGTCGTCCACCAGTGACAGGTTAACCTGGCTCACCGCCATGGAACCCTGACCCCAGAGCGCGCCCACTTTCTGTTCATAGTTGACCGTTAAGGGCTCAATCGCCACATCGCCCCAGTCAAAATCCAGCCCCTGCAGGCTCAGCCCCCAGCTTTCACCGGGATCAAACCAGCCGGTAATATCCGTTTTGAACTGGGTCACCGGCGGTACATCTTCCAGCCAGTTAAGGGGAATTTCTGCGGCGGACAGGCGACCCACCAGTTCCGCCTTGCCACCCTTGGTCAGATCAATCCAGATATCGCCTTCGATATCAGTTTCAATATCTCCAACCCGCTCCACCAGGTCGGGGAACCAGCTTTTGGCCAGGGCGCTGAAGGAACCGCTGAGGTCCACGCGGTTGATGCTCAGGTACCCCGCCGCCTTGAGTTTGTCCAGCTTGGCCGGATTGCCCTCCGCCTCCACAATCAGGCTCGCCGCCTGCTCGTGACCGGTGAGACTCAAGCCGGCCATCAACCGGTGAAAGTTGCCACTGTTTTCCAGCAGAATATCGCGACCTTCAAGGCTCGCTTCCGTGCCGGAATAAAAATTCAGGTGGGCAGTGATCTTGTCCACCCCCAGCAGATCACTGTCAAACAGCATATTCAGGAGCGCACTGTGATCTTTCTCCGGCTGTTTTTCCGGCAGGGTGAGATGACTGATGGACCAGCCCCCACTGGCGTCCTCCTGCAGTGACAACTGCACACCGCCCACCCACAATTCCCGCCACACCAGTTGCCTGGCCAGCACACTGCGCAACAGGTCCACTTCCAGGGTAATGCGCTCCAGTTTAATGGCCGGTTCTGGTGCCCCCGGGCTGCGTATTGAAAGGTCCAGCGCGGTGACTCTGGGTTTCAGGCGACGCCACTCACCCAGCAATTGCTGGCTCTCCACCTGCAGGCCCAGTTTTTCGGAGGCAAAGTAATTGATTTCACTGCGATAATTATTCAGGCTGCCAATGGTTTCGCGCCCCAGTGACACGATCACGGCAATGCCGATGACCAACAGGGCTGCCAACATCAACAAACGCCTGGTCAGGAATTTCAGAACCCGGTTGCCGTTCAAAACCAGCTCCGGGCAATGGCTTTAATGTGGGTAAATTTCATGCTGTCTGCCGGGTCCTTGGAAGCATACCTTTCAGGTGGTAGAAAGTTGCCATGGCGCCCATGATACGCGAGCAGCATAAAAATAAAATAACGGGCATAGGGCCTCAAAAATTCTGCGTCGAACCGCGGTGCTAAATCGGAATAATGTCGTACTGATCACGGCTATACATAGACTCCACCCGGAACTGAATAGTTCGGCCCACAAAGCCTTCCAGGTCCGCCACGTAGGCTGAGTCTTCGTCCAGCAGCCGATCAATCACCACCGCCGCAGCCAGTACCAGAAAGCCATCGCATTCAAAGGCCCGCGCTTCGCGCAGCAGCTCCCTGAGGATTTCGTAACAGATGGTTTCTGCCGATTTTAGACTGCCTTTGCCATCGCACACCGGGCAGGCCTCACACAGCAACTGACCGAGACTTTCGCTGGTGCGTTTGCGGGTCATTTCCACCAGGCCCAATTCGGACACGCTGACAACCGCCGTCTTGGCGCGATCACGGGACAGGGCTTTTTCCAGCGCCCGCAGTACCTGGCGCCGATGTTCCGGGTCCTGCATATCGATAAAATCGATGATGATAATGCCACCCAGGTTGCGTAGCCGAAGCTGCCGGGCAATGGTTGCCGTGGCTTCCAGGTTGGTCTTGAATATCGTCTCTTCCAGGTTGCGTTTACCGACAAAAGCGCCAGTATTGATATCGATTGTGGTCATCGCCTCAGTCTGCTCAATGACCAGATATCCCCCGGATTTCAGCGGCACTTTTTTCTCCAGGGCACGGCTGATTTCATCTTCCACCCCATAGAGGTAAAACAGTGGTCGGTCCGCCGAGTAGCATTCGATCAGCCCCGCCATGTCGGGATTGAACTGTGCGGCGAAGTCACACAGCTTGGTAAAGGCTTCTCCCGAATCCACCCGCACTTTTTCCACCAGTGGCTGGGGCATATCGCGCATGGAGCGCAGGTAAAGCGGCAGGTCCTCATAGACGGTCGCCGGCGCCTGCAACTGCCCGGACTTGTCATGCACATGTGACCACAAGCGATGCAGGTACTGGATGTCCTTGCCCAGTTCCTCCACATCGACCCCTTCGGCAGCCGTGCGGATAATGTAGCCACCTCCGCTTTCCATACCCGTCAACGCTTGTTCCATGCCGTTGACCAAGCGCTCGCGCTCGGCTTCATCTTCGATGCGCTGGGAAATACCCAGGTGCTGGACTTCCGGCATATACACGAGGTATCGGGAAGATACAGTAAGACGGGTGGAGAGCCGCGCGCCCTTGGTACTGATGGGGTCCTTGATCACCTGTACCACCACGGACTGCCCTTCGCGCAGGCACTGAACGATGTCCCATGACGCCCCGTTCTCCCCAGGAGCTGAAGGTTTGTGAATGTCGTCCACGTGAATAAAGCCGGCCTTTTCCAAGCCAATATCCACAAAAGCCGCCTGCATGCCCGGCAGCACGCGCACTACTTTTCCCTTGTAGATATTGCCAACAATTCCGCGGCTGGAAGTGCGCTCCACCATCACGTCCTGGAGTACGCCGTTTTCTACCAGCGCCACCCGGGTTTCCATGGGTGTGATATTAATGAGAATTTCCGAACTCATGCCGACTCCCACCAGGACAAACCAAAAGCCGATAACAGGTCACAGGTCTCCGCCAGCGGCAGCCCCACCACTCCCGAATAACTGCCCTGAATCGACGTAATAAAGACCGCACCATAACCCTGAATGCCATACCCCCCAGCCTTATCGGCGGGTTCGCCGGTATCCCAGTAACGTTGGCACTCCGCTTTATCGATCGCTCTGAATCGCACCTCCGTTTCCGACAGGCGGGATTCACAGCGGGACGCATCGCATAATGCCACGGCCGACAGCACCTGGTGACTTCTGCCGGACAGTCGTCCCAGCATGGCTGCGGCCTCTTCCCGGTTACCCGGCTTACCAAAGATTTCGCCCTCACACACCACCGTGGTGTCGGCGGCCAACACTGGCTTGCCCTTCTCTCTGGTGGCTTCCCAACCGGCCCTGGCTTTTTCCAACGCCATTCTCACCACATAGTGTTGCGGCAACTCTCCAGGCATAGGCGTCTCATCGAGATGCACCGGTGCGACCTGAAAGCGGCAACCGATCTGCTGCAACAGTTCCCGGCGTCGGGGCGACGCCGAAGCCAGAACAAACTGGGCGCTGGAATCTGTGCTGATCATGGCGAGCTTTCTCCCGGCACCGGACTCAGGACGAGGAAATTTCTTCATCTTCGTAGGCCTCAGATGTCCCAAACCTGGCCAACACCCAAGCCAGTAGGGGCCAGATCAGCAACGAAGAGACCGCCGGCGCCACCACCAGTTCACCCTGCCAGGCGGGCCTCAACAACAGCGTGGTGCTGTGGGCCAGCAGTTGATGCAACAATACCAGCGGGAACACCAGGAATAATTGGTGAAAAATGCGCATGTACTGGAAACGCTGCTGCAACAACCGCAACAGGTAGGCGCAGAGAGCAAAAGACAGCGCATGGCGACCAATCAGTTCACCCATGACCAGGTCCAGGGCCAGCCCACACATCCACGCGAAGGTAATGCCGTGTAAAGATGGCGCCCGGAACAGCCAGTAGACCGCCACCAGTAATACGAACTGGGGACGCCAATGCGCCATGGCCACAGACAGGGGCAGAATCTGCAGCATCAACCCCAGCACCAGGCTGAAGGCACTCCAGAAATAGATAGACGGATCAGTCTCTTCCAATTTCACCATCTCCCAGTATTTCCACCTCGGAAAACAACAACAGTAAATGGCGACTTCGATCAATGCGCGCAGAGGGCTTCAACTTGACGGACAGGTAGGGCTCGCCGGAAATGCTCTGCACTTCCGTGACCTCTCCCACCGGGTACCCGACAGGGAAGCGCCCGCCCAGCCCGGAACTGACCAGCTGGTCGCCCACCACAATATCCATGGTCGGCGGCACGTAGCGCAGGGATAATTCGTTGTAATCACCACTGCCTTCAGCGATGGAGCGGGCACCACTGCGCAATGTTTGTACCGGCAGCGCGTGGGCAGTATCCGTCACCAGCAGTACTTTGCTGCTACTGCGGTGAACTTCCACCACCTGCCCCATCAGGCCATCGGCATCGAGCAGGGCCTGACCGACATACACACCGCTTTCTTCACCCCGGTTGATGAGGATGGTGTGCCGGGTCGGATCCGGCGATACACCGATCAACTCAGCCACCAGCACCTGGTCTTTGAGCATTTCAGTGGCGTTCAGCAAGTTGCGCAGGCGCACGTTCTCGGCCACAACTTCGGTGGTGCGCTGCATGCGACCCTTGAGGATTAACAGTTCGGTGCGCAGCTGCTCGTTCTCTTCCTCAAGCTGCTGGCGACTCACCACCGACTCATCGCCGAACTCTCTCAGGCGGGCGGGGATATTGGTGATCCAGTAAAGGGGCACCGTGGCCTCGGCCACCCACTTGCGGGCGGGCTGAAGCCAGGGGGTAAAACTGTCAATTGCCAGCAGCAGCAGGGACGCGGCCACCAGAAACAGCACTCTACGCCCCGAGGAAGCACCCTTGGAAAACAGGTTTTTGATAGTGACACCCCTTCATTATTGGAGATGTTCCCGGGGCCGGAACACAGACAGGCCGGTCAGTGTCAGGATGACATGACATCCATACGGCGTTTGTCCATGATTTCCAGCGCCTTACCGCCGCCACGGGCAACACAGGTCAGCGGGTCTTCGGCCACAATCACCGGCAGGCCGGTTTCATGGGTCAGCAGGCGATCCAGATCGCGCAACAGTGCGCCACCGCCTGTCAGCACCACACCGGTCTCGGCAATGTCCGATGCCAGTTCCGGCGGAGACTGCTCCAGCACCCGCTTGACCGCCTGAACGATGGCCGCCAGCGGTTCCTGCAACGCTTCCAGAATTTCATCGCTGTTGAGCGTAAAACTTTTTGGCACCCCTTCGGCAAGATTGCGACCGCGCACGTCGATCTCGCGCACCTCACTGGCCGGGTAAGCACTGCCAATTTCCATCTTGATGCGCTCGGCGGTGGTATCGCCGATCACGCTGCCGTACTTGCGACGCACGTAGTTGCTGATGGATTCATCAAAACGGTCACCGCCAATTCGAACCGAATCGGAGAACACCACGCCGTTCAGCGACAGAATGGCAATTTCGGTGGTACCACCACCGATATCCACCACCATGGAACCGCAGGCTTCATCCACGGGCATCCCGGCGCCGATCGCCGCAGCCATCGGCTCCTCAATCAGAAACACCTCGCGGGCACCAGCACTGTACGCAGATTCCCGGATGGCGCGTTTTTCCACTTCCGTGGCCATACAGGGAACACAGATCAGCACCCGGGGGCTTGGGGGAATCAGGCTGTGGGAATGCACTTTCTTGATAAAGTGCTGCAGCATTTTTTCTGTAACCTGGAAGTCGGCGATCACACCGTCTTTCATGGGGCGAATCGCGGTAATGTTGCCGGGTGTACGGCCCAGCATGCGCTTGGCTTCCACCCCAACGGCTTCCACCACTTTCTGGCCATGGTGATGACGAATCGCAACCACCGATGGCTCGTTGAGAACAATGCCCTTATCACGCACATAAATCAGAGTATTGGCGGTGCCCAAATCAATGGACAGGTCGTTGGAGAAAACACCGCGCAGTCTTTTAAGCATCTATCTTTTCCCTTGTTGGCACAGCACTACTTTGCGTGCGGGCCGGTGGTTCCGAAAACTCGCGACTCTATCAATCGGAGCAGTTGAGGGCAAGGTTTAAGTCCTTGATCCCGTAGAAAAATCAGTATCAAAATGCCGTTTCACAGTACCCCTGCCGAAACGGATGTGGTAACTTACGCCCCCTCATTTCGTCAGGCCGGAAAACCGGTACTGGCCGTCTCTGTCCACAGCGCAGAAACTATACCATGACTATCGAACGTGCAGACATCGAAAAGCTCGCAGAACTGGCGCGCATTGAACTGAATGAAGCGACTATCACCGAGACCACCCGCAGCATTGCCGACGTGCTTGCCCTGGTGGACCAGTTGCAGGCTGCCGACACCGACGGCGTGGAGCCCATGGCTCACCCCACGGATGCCGTACAGCGACTGCGGCCCGACGAGGTCACCGAAACCAACCAGCGGGAGGCTTTCCAGGCTATCGCGCCCGCAACCGAAGAGGGCCTGTACCTGGTCCCCAAAGTGATCGAGTGAGGCAGCCGATCCATCATGCATAACAAAACCCTTGCCGACATCATTGCCGGCCTGAACAACGGTGACTTCTCCAGCGTGGAAGTCACACAACATTTTCTTGGCCGTATCAAGGCAATGGACGGCCAGTACAACAGTTTTGTGACCGTCACCGAAGAGGCAGCCCTGGCCAATGCCGCAGCGGCAGACCAGCTGCGGACCAAGGGTAACAGCCCGGTCCTCTGTGGCGTACCCATTGCCCACAAGGACATCTTTTGCACCAACGGCGTGCGCACCAGTTGCGGCTCGAAAATGCTCGACAACTTCGTGCCGCCTTACGACGCCACCGTGGTGGAAAATTTTTCCCGCGCCGGAGCGATCGTGCTGGGCAAGACCAACATGGACGAGTTCGCCATGGGTTCTTCCAACGAAACCAGCTACTACGGCCCGGTAAAAAATCCCTGGGATACCAACTGCGTGCCTGGCGGCTCCTCCGGCGGTTCTGCAGCCTCGGTAGCGGCACGACTGACACCAGCGGCCACGGCCACCGACACCGGTGGCTCCATTCGCCAACCCGCGGCACTGTGTGGCATCACGGGCCTGAAACCCACCTACGGGCGGGTATCGCGTTGGGGCATGATTGCCTTCGCCTCCAGTCTCGACCAGGGCGGTCCGATGGCGCGCACTGCCGAGGACTGCGCCCTGATGCTCAACACCATGGCCAGTTTTGACCCCAAGGATTCCACTTCGATAGATCGTCCGGTACCGGATTACACCGCTGATCTCCAGAATTCCCTACAGGGTTTGAAGGTCGGCGTACCCAAAGAATACTTTAGTGCGGGGCTCAACAGCGGCACCGAACAGGCCGTGCGCGATGCACTGGCCGAATACGAGAAACTCGGCGCGCAACTGGTGGAAATCAGCCTGCCCCACTCTCACCTCGCAGTACCCGCTTACTACGTGATTGCGCCAGCGGAAGCGTCCGCCAACCTGTCGCGCTTTGACGGCGTGCGTTACGGTTACCGCTGCGAAGATCCGAAAGACCTGCGCGACTTGTACATGCGCACCCGTGGTGAGGGTTTTGGTGATGAAGTAAAACGCCGCATTCTGGTGGGTGCCTACTGTCTGTCCGCCGGTTACTACGACGCCTACTACCGCAAAGCCCAGCAGGTGCGCCGCCTGATCAAGCAGGACTTTGTGGATGCCTTTAAAGAGGTGGACGTGATCATGGGCCCCACCTCGCCATCCCCGGCATTTGCATTTGGCGCCAAGGGCAACGACCCGGTCGCCATGTACCTCGAAGACATTTACACCATCGCCACCAACCTGGCCGGCCTGCCTGGCATGTCCGTACCCTGTGGCCTGGTGGACAACAAGCCGGTCGGCCTGCAGATTATTGGCGATTACTTCGATGAGGGCCTGATGCTGAATGTGGCGCACCAGTTCCAGCAGGCCACCGACTGGCACCAGCGCACACCGGAGGGCCTCGAATAATGCAATGGGAAACCGTTATCGGCCTTGAAGTGCACGTGCAGCTGGCCACCAAGTCGAAAATCTTTTCCGGGGCCAGCACTGCTTTTGGCGCGGAACCCAACACTCAGGCCTGCGCCATTGACCTGGCCATGCCCGGCACCCTGCCGGTGCCCAACGAACAGGCGTTTCGCGATGCCATCATGTTCGGCCTGGCCATCGACGCGGACATTGCTCACACCTCGATGTTCGAACGCAAAAACTATTTTTATCCGGACCTGCCCAAGGCCTACCAGACCACGCAGCTGGAAAAGCCCATCGTTGGACGCGGCCACGTGGAAATCGAACTGGCGGACGGCAGCAAGAAGTCCATCCGCATTCACCACGCGCACCTGGAAGAGGATGCGGGCAAATCCCTGCACGAAGATTTCCACGGCATGTCTGGCATCGACCTGAACCGCGCCGGTACACCACTGATCGAAATTGTTTCCGAACCGGATTTGCGCAGCGCCGAAGAAGCCGTAGCCTTCGCCCGCAAGCTGCACAGCATTGTCACTTCGCTGGGCATTTGCGACGGCAACATGTCACAGGGTTCCATGCGCTTTGACGTCAACATTTCTGTTCGTCCCGCGGGCAGCGATACCTTCGGCACTCGCACCGAGACCAAAAACCTCAACTCCTTTAAATTCATGGAAGACGCCATTGCCCTGGAAGTGGAACGGCAGATCGACCTGATTGAAGATGGCGGCAAGGTGATTCAGGAAACCCGTCTCTACAACGGCGACACCAAAAAAGCCCGTTCCATGCGCAGCAAGGAAGAAGCCAACGATTACCGTTACTTCCCCTGCCCGGATCTGCTGCCCATCGTGTTCGACGACGACTATATCGACCAGATTCGCCAGACCCTGCCAGAACTGCCAGATGCCCGCCGCGACCGCTTTATGGAGCAGTACGGACTGTCTCACTACGACGCCAACATCCTCAGCGGTGACGCCAACGTAGCGCGCTACTTTGAAACCGCTGCCGGCAGCGATGCCAAGCTGGCCGCCAACTGGATCATGGGTGAACTGTCCGCACGCCTCAACGCGGAAGACATGGCCATCCAGGACAGCCCCGTCAGCGCCGAACAGCTAGCCAGTATGATTGCCCGCCTCAAAGACGGCACCATCTCCAGCAAAATGGCCAAGGAAGTATTTGATGCCATGTGGGATGGCGAAGGCGATGCCGATACCATTATTGAGGCCCGTGGCCTGAAGCAGGTTTCAGACAGCGGCGCCATCGAAGCCATGGTGGACGAAGTGATTGCCAACAACCCGCAACAGGTTGAAAACTACCGTTCTGCCGACGACAGCAAACGTCCGAAAATGCTCGGCTACTTTGTCGGCCAGATCATGAAGGCCTCCAAGGGACAGGCCAACCCTCAGCAGGTTAACGAAATTCTGCTGCAAAAACTGAATGAACTTCTTTAACCTTTAACACCTATTTGCAGTAATTATTTATGGCACTGAAAAAAGATAAACAAAAAGTTCTCGGCGAAGTGTTCGACGACGATCGCATTAAAACCTTTCTGGATTTCGAAGCCCCCGAAGGGGTTAACCCCGATTTCCACCTGCTGGAAAAAGCCTATCGCGGCATGAAGGCAGAAAACTTTGAGACCTTCGTAAAATTCTTCCTGGAAGCAGGCCACGATATCAATGCCACCAACCCCGATGGCAAGACCCTGCTCGCTATCGCCAACCAACACCGCCATGCGGAAGACTACACCGACGTCCTCAAGGCCAACGGCGCTCAGTAATTCTTAGCCTCTCTTTGCCGAAGCCCCCTACAGGAAACTGAGGGGCTTCGTACGCAACGAGCCCTCTGCTTTACGCCGAAAGTCCTAATCAATGCACACAGAACCATTAATGTTTGCAGTTGACGGCCGATATAGAACCGTACTGTCACAACTCCACAGATAAAAGGCAGAATCGGCACACCAGCGTAGCTCTGAAAACCATATAGAAACAACGGCATACCTCATTGAACATGCCGTGTTTTCTCATCATTAAAAACGGTATTCAAGCCTGAACGATCAATAGCAGGAAGTGCATGCAAAACTTTTTCACTATAAACATGTGTCTACAAAAGCGGTGCTGGTCTAACACCACAAAGCAAGGCGTTATTTAAATACAGGGCAATGAAAACCATATGTATTATATAAATAATCCATTGATTATTGATGTCGAAGCTTCAGGGTTTGGTAGCAGGAGTTACCCAATAGAAATTGGTGTTGCTCTAAATGATGGACAGAGATTCTGCACTTTAATCTTGCCAACACCAGACTGGACGCACTGGGACAAAAGCGCAGAGAAAGTTCATAGAGTTACCCGAGATATGCTAAAAGCCTACGGCAAACCCGTAACTGAAGTGGCGGATCAACTTAACGAAATGTTGGCAGGGATGATACTTTATTCGGATGGCTGGGCAGTAGACAAACCATGGCTAACGACGTTGTTTCATGCCGCAGGGAGACCGATGGAATTTAGTGTCAGTCCATTGGAAATGATACTTACTGAGAAGCAAATGGTTGTTTGGCACGAAACAAAAGAGAAGGTCGTTAGCAAAATCAACCTGACTCGCCATCGAGCCAGCAATGATGCCTGGGTCATACAGGAAACTTTTAACCAGACCTTGACCATAACTAATAATTCAAAAACCAAGTTCACGTCATGATGCATATGGCATAAGTAATTGTTTAACTATGCAGGCGTTTCAGCTTGGGAGGACCCTCAAAAGGCATAACCTTTTAATCGTCAATCAGCACAATAGCCAAGAAACATAAAACACCAGCCAGCTTACTGACGCTGCCGATTATCTGCAAAAAGGGATTTGCGATACCAAATAAGACAAGGATGTATCTTCCTGGAATACCCGCCCATATCGCATAGTGGAATAATAACCGCGCTGCCTGTTTCTTTTTTGATAATGCTTCTCTGTGTTGCTCGGCAAAATTCTGCTTTCGTTACAGGGAGAGGAGGCTCGGGAAAGTTAGGTCGGCACCGAAAGCAATGGTAGACCTTAAGCATGCGAGATTGAGTATAAAATAATTATTACGATCCCTTTTACCAGGATCAGGGTCATTACCCAGAGCGAGCTAATCCTCCATGTACAAAGTTTTATTGATCGTTTTTCTGGTTTGTCAGCAGGCTATGGCTGCCGAACGGCTTGTAGCCGACAGCGTGCTGGTGGACAAATCTGAGAGGATGCTTTATCTGCTGAGGGATGGGGTTAAGTACCAAGCCTATCCCATCGCCCTCGGACCCAGACCGCGCGGACACAAGCAGCATGCTGGGGATGAGCGAACGCCAGAGGGGCGGTATACCCTAGACTTCAAGACGGAAAAAAGTGATTTTTACAAGGCTATTCATATTTCCTATCCTAATGAACAGGATATCCAGCGGGCCTCAGAGAACGGCGCCAGCCCCGGAGGGTCGATCATGATTCACGGCATGCCCAACAACACGAGCCTGCCCCCTGAGCTGATTCAGAAGTTTAACTGGACGGATGGCTGTATTGCCGTGACCAATGAAGACATGGATCAGATCTGGTCGGCCATTAAGCCAGGCACTCCGATTGATATTGTTCCCTGATGGCTGCCCGCAAACCCGTTCATGGCACCATAAAATCAGCTCGCGCTTTGGGCTTGCTGTTATTGACTCTTTTTTCCCTACCCTGCCTGAGCCAGAACCGGTTTGTTCTGGCTCCGGAACCAAGCTCTGATCTGATTGGCAGCAACAGTCGCACCTACGTATCGCGGGAAGAGACGTTGATTGATGTCGCCGCTAGATACCGGGTGGGGTATAACATGATCCGTTCTGCAAATCCGGGCATTGATCCCTGGCTTCCGGATGACGGCAGCAAGGTCCTGCTGCCATTCAATGTGATTTTGCCGGACGCGCCCCGGCAAGGCATTGTCATTAATACCGCAGAAATGCGTCTTTTCTTTTACCACCAGGATGAAGAAGGCAAGGACATTGTGACGGTTTACCCCATCAGCGTCGGCCGCCGGGATTGGGCCACACCACTGACGGAAACTCGTGTCACCCTGCGCATTGAACACCCGCCCTGGTATCCCCCGGAAAGCATTCGTGAGGAACACGCCGCCCGAGGCGACTTTCTGCCTAAGGTCGTTCCCGCGGGTCCGGATAACCCCCTGGGCGACTACTTACTGGCCTTGGCGATTCCCAGTTATTTTATCCACGGCACCAATAAGCGCTTTGGCATTGGCATGCAGGTCACCCATGGCTGTATTCGCATGTACCCCGAGCACATTGAGGCGCTCTACAACCTTGTGCCGATTAACACGCCGGTCACCATCGTCAATCAGCCCCATAAAATCGGCTGGCAAGGCAAGATGCTGTACCTGGAGGTACATCAGCCCCTGGAGCTTGATGGCGTGTTGCAGGAGGGAAACCGCTCAGGCGTTGTCAAAAAGCTGACTTCGATGCAACAGGCTCTGCCTGAAATCCTGATTAACTGGGGCAGGGTTGATGTGGTCACTGCACAGGCAACGGGCATACCTGTGCTGGTGGGAATAGAACCCCATTCACTGACAGATTTTGAGTTTTACCAGAATCATATCCAGCCAGACCGCTCAGACTGGCTGGATATCATCGAGTAACCACTCTACTTTTGCATGGCTTTTTTAAAGGCCCGGTCAATTTTCTCGTTGGCTTCGTTGGCGGAGGTTTGCGCCGCGTCAGCGGTACTCTGCGCCTTGGCAGCGGCCTTATTGGCGGCATCAGCGGTACGCTGGGCATTAGCAGCCGCTTTATTTGCCTCGGCAGCAGCGCGCTGCGCTTCCTCGGCCATGGCCCGGACCTCATCGACCGATGAATTGCTGGCACAGCCAGTGATCGCCACAACAACCAGAACCGGTAACAATTTGACTAGAGATTTCATAAAGTTCTCCTTACTGAAGATATTAGTATTAAGGCTTACAGATAGGATTACTGCTTTTTTGAGTATGGATGCGAGTTTCAGGACTTTCAAATCCATCTCTTACCCACGCGCTTCTAATCAATGATCAGAACACTCCTAATCGGATGAAACAAAGTACCGTATAAGCAAGGGCGCTCTCCAAACCGTAGTACCTTCAGCCGAGTTGCGACCACCAAATTTGCGCCTATGGTGGGATTGAATCTTCCGCTCGACCATCTAACCTGAGCACTATGAAGTTCTCTACATAGATCATGCTGTTCTTCAGGCCCTATGTTATCGAGTTATTTATTTATCTAGAGGAAACAACAATGATAAAAGTCAGTGTGATGTACCCCAACAGCGCAGAAGCGACCTTCGATATTAATTATTACTGCAACACTCACGTGCCACTGGTGGTATCACTGTTGGGCGATGCCCTGAAAGCCGGTGCCGTAGACCACGGCATTGCCGGAGGTGCGCCGGGAGAAGCCCCTGCGTTTATTGCCATGGGACACCTGACCTTTGATTCAGTGGAAGCATTCCAGCAGTCATTTGGCCCACACGCTGAAGAGATTCTGGGTGACCTGCCTAATTTCACCAACGTGCAACCCACCATACAGATCAGCGAAATCAAGATCTAACCCTGCAGCATGGGGCGGGATGTGTAAAATACACTCACTATCACCGTTGAGGGTCTCGCCCCCATGAGCAACTGGTTTGCCATCGACCTGGGCGATGCCCTGTTAGCCGGCCCGGATTTTGATGATCTGCAGGTCGAACTGACAGCGATTTACGAACAGGCTGGCAAGCCGGCGGACATGGCCGCTTTCTACCGCCATGAAACTTCTGCCAGCCTGTTTTGCAGTGTGTCTGTATACCTCAGCCCCGCCTTTTTCAAGCATGCCGATTCTCTGTACGCCACCCCCTGCCAGGCACCGAAACCCTTCGGGTTGACCTATTTTGCCGGCTCCACTGACGTTGAAATTAATTGAACACCGGTTTTCTAACCCATTAACGATCGTAATGCCCCATTGCAGATGGGCCCATTCAACGCGATAGTTAAAACATAGCGATACATAAACGGGTTTGTTTGAGAGTTAACGATGAAGATTGATGTCTGGTTCGACTTTGCGAGCACCTATTCCTACCCCGCGGTGATGCGAATCGAAGAGCTGTCCGCCAATCAGGGCATCGGCATTAACTGGCGGGCCTTTCTGCTGGGCCCCATTTTCAATCAACAGGGATGGACCGACTCACCCTTTAATATCTACCCTGCCAAGGGAGCCTATATGTGGCGCGATATTGAGCGGCTGTGCAGCGACTTACAGCTACCCTACCAGAGACCCTCGGCTTTCCCCCGCAATGGGTTGGTAGCCGCCCGTATTACCTGTTTCTTTGCCGATGAGCCATGGATAGCCGACTTTGTTCGCGCAGTATTTCGCGCCAATTTCGCCCGGGATGAAGATATTGCCTCGCCCGAGGTCATATCTGCCTGCCTGCTTGACGCGGGCCAGAACCCCGAGTATCGACTCTCGGCTGCCAACATGCCGGACGCCAAGCAGGCACTGCGCAATCAAACGGAGGCCGCCAGCCAGCTGGGATTGTTTGGGGCACCCTTCTTTATAGTGGGTGACGAACAGTTCTGGGGAAATGACCGACTGGTAAGCGCCCTGGAGTGGGCCCAGAGGCAACGGAAAGGCTAACATCACAAGGTTTTTTATTGACAGACCCAGCCAGGCTGGGTGTATATGTATAGCTGTAGCGGTTAATGTTGAGCTGCTGCCATCACCAACAACAATAAGAGGTATCACTATGCCCTTTTCCAGCGAATACCTGGATGAACTCAACCTGCTAAGCCTGTTTGACACCCACTCACTGCAGACCGGCATCAAGGTACACAGCCACGAAGCACCGAACTCAATGGTTGAAGCTGCCCGCAGGCTCTATAAAAAGGGGCTGATCACACAGGTGGATGGCGGCTATCTTACTGATCTCGGTTTTGAAGCCATGGAACACACCCTCAAGCTACTGGGCATTCTTTCCACACAACCCACTATGGATATCCACTAGGCAAATATCATCAGCCATCAACTAGCCCGCTTATGTTAAGGGCTTATAGTGAAATGTCTTCTTAGTTGGTCAGGTATTTGATCGCCAGCTGGGAGGCGGTGAAGCAGATCAGGAAGAAAATAATCATTGCAACAATCCCGGCCGCAATAATGGACTTCGGGTTACTTTCCAGCAGGTCTGTGGCTCTTTTCAACCCTTTGCCACGCTGCAGCTGAAATACCAGGCAAAAGGCCTGGGCAATGATCTCAAAAAAGCCAAGGTTTTTATTGTTGGTTTCTTCCGGAACAGTTTTGAAAACGGGATGAGCGTCGTAGTCGAGCGTTTCTGGTTCAGGTTTTTCTGCCATAAAGGCTTTTCTCCAAATAATGTAAACAGCCTTGCGCCCCCCTCAGACTTGATTGGTTTGAACTGGTTGTCTGACAAGGGGCAAAAACAATAATTTTAGTTACAACTACTGAAAATGGCTTCCTTTCAAGAAGTAAGCACTTACATTCCAGCGCCGCTCTGGACGGCACTACCAATGGAATCCTGAATTGGCCCCAGTGGATTTTTGCGTGTTTCGAGCTCATCAATGATCGGCATGCCGCTCCAGATCTTATACACCACGATATCGTGGTCTATCACCACCAGTGCGTTGAAATTCCAGCCAGTGCGAATGCGTTCACGCTTGAATTTCAGCAAATCCAGAAACACATTGCCCACGCGCTTGCTGGAGCTCACCTCCGGGGTGGCCTGATAAGCCAGGCATTGCTCGCGGGCTTTGATACAAGCGCGCACACTGGGGGGCAGATCATCGGGTTTTACGGAGTCGTTGGGGCTGAACACCTGGATGATGTCGAGGTAGGACAAAATCCTCACGTTGGGCGCACTATAGGGGTCAAAACCCAACTGCTGGAGGTCCAGGGTAGTGGTTTCGTGGAGGGTGATACTATCGTAGGCAGCCTTTGCCTCTTCAAAGGTCTGCCACTGGGACTGGGTTTTGGCCTCACCTTTGGGAAGAGAACTTCCACAACCAACCAGCATCAGCGGCAACGTGCATATCAAACCCAGACTCAGATGACGTAAAAACTTGATTCTTATCATGAACTTCTAACCATATTTACAGGGCTCATCATTACATCAAAGCAAATCCCCCGTCCAGTACGAACACTTCAAAACCCCTGTTATTTCGCACTGCAGGGCCCTCTTACTCTATCGGCCTGAAGCAGAACTTCAGTAGCTGTGCCATCCTTGCTCTGGTTCAGCCAAAGCGTGCCCACACACAGAAGCAATACCATCGGGGGGATCAGTGGACACACACCCGTCTTTGACCAGAAAAGGGTAAAAAAGATGCCTGTAAAACCACAACTGGCAAACAGTATTGAACACACCCGGCGTTGATCACTGGGTCCGAGCCCATGCGCAAAAAACTGAAACTTCAGCACATGAACGCTACCACTTGATCTAAGGCATTCATTGAATCCAGAAAAGGTCAACAGTGGAGATTTCGCCTAAGACCCCAAACACCATAATAGCGACAACATCTACTGCATTTAAGAATCATAGAAAATACATCAGATTAACATACTATTATTTTTTAATTTTATTTAATCTCAATAAAATACATTTTATAAATCATAAAAATATATTGTTAAATATATTTTTACCATAATAAGTTATTTATTATTAACCCCTGCCAACCCAGTGAGAAAGCAAGTTTTTCATGCTGCTCAGAAAACAACTATTAACCTATATAAAACAATGCGATAGACAAAGAAAAGGTCCTCATTTTAAGCCCGAAAATGGTATTTTTTACCACCATAAAAATGGCTGCAAATTATATATAAATCAAACATCTAAGACTGTTTCATCGAATAGAAACAGGACAATAAAGGTCAATTTGGTCAAAAAAATTACCGCAAACAAGATTGAATAAATAATTATCTTGGATTGATACTCTGAACCCTAACGCTGGCTAATCAGGTTGTTTGTGAAGTTCAAGGGTCTGCTGGCAGTCAGTTCACGCAAGTGTCTGACCTGAACGACGCGATAACCATCTACAAGGTTCTCGCAAGGCAGCCCCAAAAAACTAATAAGCTGCCTGATAACTACGCAGTTAGGTATAAAAATTATTAAGGGTGAGCAATCTCTCAAGATCGATATAAGAAAGGAGACGGGTATGTCTAGGTTTGAACTAAACAAAAGCGACGACGGGAAATTCAATTTTTCTCTGAAAGGTGATAATGGAGAAACCTTGCTGGTTAACAGTAAGCCCTATTTCTCCAAAGGCTCCGCCATGAGCGATATCAGCAGTATTCGCAGTAATTGCGCATACGAAGATCGTTATGAGCGGAAAGAAGCCAATGGCCAGCACTTCTTTAATCTGCAAGCAGCAAACCATGCTGTGCTCGGGGTAAGTGAAAAATATCCCAACGCGCAGATGCTGGAAGACGCCATTGCTTCAGCCAAATCGCAAGGCACTACAGGCGATATCCAGGCAACCGCCTGATTATCCCTGACAGAGGTCCAAGGCCCGGGGGTTCCCCGGGTCCAGGGACTTCTAGTTGCATGTCGCAGCAGGTGCAGCTCTCCTGCCGCCACTGCCACATTCCCTGCATCAGGGACTGTTTTTATATGTTTGTCTTTTACATATATGCCCCTGTGTCACTCACTGTATTCTAGACACTTCGTAAATCACTTATCTGTCCGACCCCGGACATCTGAGCCTGCACTCTCCAGTTCTGGTATAAACTGTTAAAAACTCGCTTGGATACCTGGCATGAAGAAACTGCTCCTGATGTTTGCTGCCGGCTGCATAGGTGGATTTGCCAACAGTCTTACCGTTTGGCTGTTTGGTGATCTTGGAATCTCCCCGTTCATGGGCGTGGCTATAGCGCCTGACCTCTCACCGCAATGGCTTTACCCTCGGATTGTCTGGGGTGGCCTGTGGGGCCTACTGTTTGTGCTGCCGCTCATGTCGTCCAGAATCCTTTTGAAAGGCTCATTACTCAGCCTTGCACCCACTGCGGTTCAGCTGTTTATCGTGTTTCCCATAAAAGCCGACAAGGGCATTGCCGGCCTTGACCTTGGTCTGCTGACGCCATTACTGGTTGTGTTTTTTAATTGGATCTGGGGCATAGCCACTGCCGCCACACTGAAGCTTGCAAAATAATGTTCGCAGCCAAACGGGCTACTTAATAATAAACAGGTTTCACACAATCCGAGCAATAGAGATACAGTATTTGCCCTAACAGACCACGCCATTATCGAGGACCACCATGCACGATAAGATTAATCGCCAGGTGTTATTGACCAGCCGACCCAGCGATATCCCTCAAGCCGACAACTTTTCCATCGTCACTTCCGATATTCCCGACATTACTGAAGGCGAAATTCTGGTTCGAAACATATATCTCTCCGTGGAACCGGCCATGCGCGGCTGGGTGAGCGCAGTCGCCAATTACTCAGAGCCGGTACCACTGGGAGGAGTTATGCGCGCCCTGACAGTGGGCAGGGTTACTGAGTCCCGCCACCCGGACTACGGCGTTGGAGATATCGTTACCGGCATGCTTGGCTGGCAGGATTATGCCGCTGTTGCCGGAGACAAGGTGCAGCGCAAAGTAGATAACAACGGATTACCCATCTCCACAGCTTTGGGAATACTGGGCATCAACGGTGTGACAGCCTATTTTGGCCTGATGGATGTCGGACAGCCGACACCGGGAGAAACTGTGGTCGTTTCCACAGCCGCTGGGGCCGTCGGCTCCTGCGTCGGACAACTGGCCAAACTCAAGGGCTGCCACACTGTGGGCATTACCGGGGGGCCGGAAAAGGTCGATCTGTGTCGCGAAGCCTTCCAGTACGATCATGCCATCGACTACCGCAATGACGATGTAGATGCCGCTCTGGACACCGCCTGCCCCAACGGCGTTGACGTCTATTTTGACAATACCTGCGGCACGATCAGCGATGCCGTAATGAAACATATTAATGTAGGCGCACGCATCGTGCTGTGCGGCACGGCGTCTATCACCAATTGGGATCCTATCCCTATGGGTCCTCGTGTGCAGCGTCAGCTGCTGGTAAAACGGGCGCGTATGCAGGGGTTTCTGGTATTCGACTACAACGACCGCTACGGTGAAGCCATTGCGGCCCTGACGCCACTGATCAAAGATGACAAGCTCCGCTATCGTGAAGATGTTCTCGAAGGTATAGACAAGGCGCCAGATGCTATCGCCAGCCTCTACCGTGGAGACAACCTGGGCAAGCGGCTGATTCACATCGCCAACGAATCTGAATAAGCCTCCGGCCCATCACTTTTCTGAAGCCTGTAAACGACGTTATAGTGGCCGCTCTTAGGCCACTCACACAATAATTCCAATACAGGGATGACGCGATGAAACTCGAATCACTGGCACTGCACTGCGGCTATGAGTCGGAACCGACAACAAAGGCGGCCGCGGTTCCCATTTATCAGACCACGTCCTACACCTTTGACGATACCCAACACGGTGCGGACCTTTTCGACCTGAAGGTTCAAGGCAATATCTACACCCGGATCATGAATCCTACCACGGCAGTACTGGAGCAACGCCTGGCAGCGATGGAAGGGGGCATTGGCGCCCTGGCCGTGGCATCTGGAATGGCCGCCATCACCTACAGCATCCAGTGCCTGTGTACGGTGGGCGACAATATCGTCAGTACCAGCCAGCTCTATGGCGGCACCTATAACCTGTTTGCCCACAGCCTGCCCAACCAGGGCATTGAGGCACGCATGGTTGCCCACGACGATTTCGCTGGCTTCGAGCAGGCCATAGATGACCGAACCAAAGCCATTTTCTGCGAATCTATTGGCAACCCTGCAGGCAACATCGTCGACATCGAAAAACTGGCTGAAATCGCCCATCGCGCAGGCATCCCCCTGATTGTCGACAATACCGTGGCAACCCCCTTTCTGTGCCGACCCTTTGAGCTCGGCGCTGACATTGTGGTGCACTCTCTCACCAAATATATCGGCGGTCACGGCACTTCCATTGGCGGCATCATCATCGACTCCGGAAAATTCGACTGGGCCGCCCACAAAGAACGCTTCCCCATTTTCAGTCAACCCGACCCTTCCTACCACGGCGTTGTCTACACTGAAGCATTGGGGCCAGCCGCCTTCATCGGGCGCTGTCGAGTGGTTCCCCTGCGCAATACCGGCGCAGCACTGTCACCGATGAATACCTTCCTGATCCTGCAGGGTCTCGAAACGCTGGGCCTGCGCATGGAGCGTCATTGTTCCAACGCAGAGCAGGTTGCCCGCTACCTTAAAGCTCACCCGAAAGTCAGCTGGGTAAACTATGCGGCCCTGGAAGACAGCCCCTATCAGGCAACCTGCCAGAAGATTACCGGCGGCAAGGCATCGGGCATTCTCAGCTTCGGCATTGTCGGCGGTCGTGATTCAGGCGCCCAGTTTATTGATGCGCTGCAGATGATCCTGAGACTGGTCAATATCGGCGACGCAAAATCTCTGGCCTGCCACCCCGCCACCACCACTCACCGCCAGCTCAATGAAGAAGAGCTGAAAAAGGCTGGTGTAAGTAGTGACCTGGTACGGATTTCCGTGGGCATTGAAAATATAGAAGACATCATTAGCGACATTGCCCAGGCATTAGATGCCGTCAAGTAACGGTTTTTCCTAGTAAAAAGGCCCTTGGCAATTGGCGGGCAGGCCTCTGTGCGGTATCGTAGGAACACCCCCTACCGACTACTTGGATAAGCCTTAAATATGCCCGCCTCCTACCTAACGGACATCATTGCCCTTTTGGTTGCCGCCGTCATTGCTGTACCCCTTGCTCAAACCCTGCGACTGGGTGCCGTACCGGGCTTCCTGCTGGCCGGAGTCATTGTCGGCCCTTCCGGCTTTGGACTGATCAGCAATATCAGTGACATCAGCCACCTGTCAGAAATAGGCGTGGTTTTTTTGTTGTTTGTGATCGGCATTGAGCTCAAACCTTCCCTGCTGTGGAAGATGCGGCGGCTGGTATTCGGACTTGGGTCACTTCAGGTATTTATCACCGGACTGATCATCACTGCACTGGCATATTTCTGCTTTGATGTCAGCGCCAATGCTGCGATTCTGATCGGCCCAACCCTGGCCCTGTCATCGACGGCATTTGTCATCCAGTTGCTGGTGGGCCAGAAGATGGTGACATCCACTTATGGCCGCTCTTCCCTCGCCGTATTGCTGATGCAGGATCTGGCGGTCGTGCCGCTTCTCGCACTGGTACCGTTGCTGTCGGCCCCCGAGCTGACCATTGACAATAGTGTCTGGCTGACCCTGATCGAATCCGTTTCCATTGTAGTTATGGTGGTATTCCTAGGGCGCTTTTTCCTGCACCCTATTCTTCACCGTGTGGCGCTTTCGGGTAGCCCGGAAGTATTTACCGCCTCGGCCGTTTTGATTGTCATGGGCACCGCACTGGCCACAGAGCACGCCGGACTGTCCATGGCCATGGGAGCTTTCCTTGCGGGCATGCTGATTTCCGATTCGTTTTATCGCCACCAAGTGATTGCCGAAATACAGCCTTTCCGAGGACTGCTGCTGGGTATGTTCTTCATGTCCATGGGCATGTCCCTGAATCTTCAGTTGCTGATCGACAAACCCCTGCTCACCTTTGCTCTGCTAGCCCTGCTGATTGCCATCAAAGTGTTTGCTCTGTTCCCCATCAGCTATTTCTTTGGACTGAAATACAACAATAGCCTGGCGGTGGCTCTGCTCCTGGCGCAAAGTGGAGAATTCTCTCTGGTGCTGTTTTCGCTGGCAAACCAGTCCGACCTCATTCCAACCCCGCTGTTCCAGCAACTGTTGCTGGTGGTTCTGCTCAGCATGCTGGTTACCCCACTTTTGGCCAAATGGGCGGAATCACTGGCCAGAAAGCCGGAACAGGAGATGGATACCACACCACAGGACATCTCCGAAGCCCCTATAGTGCTGGCGGGCTACGGCCGGGTTGGGCGCACTATTGGAGAAATCCTGACCCTGTCGGACAAGCCTTTTGTGGCACTGGATGGTGACGCAGCCATCGTGGGACGAGAGCGCGCCAACGGTCACCCCGTGTATTTTGGCGATGTGCGCAAACCGGAAGTGTTGAAATCAGCGGGGGCCAGCGATGCCAAGGTGATCATTGTCACTATTAATGACCCGGAAGCCACGGAAGAAATCATTACCTCCCTGCGCAAGACCTATCCAGACAAGCAGGTCTATGCCCGCGGCCATAACCTGTCCCAGTGTCAGGTCCTCAACCAGCTGGGGGCTACCGGCGTGGTATCAGAGAATATTGAAGCCAGCCTGGAGTTGGCTCGCATGGCGCTGAGCGGACTGGGAGAGAAGGAGGAAGATCTGACCCAAACCATTGAAGACTTCCGTCGCACTTGCCATGGCCGCATTGCCAACGCCAGCCCCATGGAATCCGGGGATGAAAGCAAAGCCCCCGGATGATACGACCCTATCAGAAGCAGGGTCGCGGGAAATCATTGCTTTCTGGCAGAAAAGGTCTATAGTTCCCATTGCTTGAAAGTAAGCTCTATCTTTATGTACCACTTCGACGCGCCTTTCAGATCGTCGTCCTGTTTTTCATAATTACCAGCAATACTTCCAGCACCACCGCCCTTGACCGGGCATATCTTTATTTATTTAGAATTGACAGGATTACATTATGTCTACAGTAACCGGCACCGTTAAGTGGTTTAACGAATCCAAAGGCTTTGGCTTTATTCAGCGCGAATCCGGCCCCGATGTGTTTGCTCATTACAGCGCCATCTCCAGCTCCGGCTTCCGCACTCTGAACGAAGGTCAGCGCGTAGAATTTACCGTCACCCAAGGCCAGAAAGGTCCTCAGGCGGAAAATATCGTTCTTATCGACTAAGGGATTCTGCACCCGCTGAAGCGGGGCGCGAATACCGAAAAGGGCAAGGTCTATATACCTTGCCCTTTTTATTTATGATTCTATGCTTGTGATATCAGCCGATTGCACCAGGAGATAATAATGAGCGACACACTCAACTTTGATGGCGTCAAAAAAATTAACTGGAAAGATGTTGAACCCGTGGAGCTGCTACCCGGCATCACGGAAAGAATGCTCTGGGAAGGTGAAAACGGCAAACGGGCCGCTGTTTACGAATTTGCTCCCGGTGCCGAATTCCCCGGTATCGACCTGCACGAAAGCGGACCCGAACAGATCTTTGTAATTTCTGGTGTATTTGAGGGCGGCAAGGAAGACTACCGGGAAGGCGATTTTATTCACCAGCCAAAAAACTCTTCCCACGCACCGAAGTCCCATACCGGATGCACATTGCTGGTCATGTACCCTGAAGGATAACTTCAACTCACCTCTCTCGTAGCGATTGGCCGAATCAACGCCATACTGCGGGACAAACTGTCCCACACATGGAGTTTTTATGTCATCGCTACGCGTCCGCTACCAAACCATTGAATTTGGCGAGGTGGACATTCATCTGCGAACCCTGAGAGACAATCAGGAATTCCAGGACGATGATGGCGAGGCGGAAAAGCTGGGGATTTCTTCCGCCAGCTGGCCACTGTTTGGCGTTGTCTGGGATGCCGGCAAAGTGCTGGCTCACCACATGTGTGATTACGATATCGCGGGCAAGCGTATTCTCGAAGTGGGTTGCGGTATCGGGCTGACCAGCCTGCTGCTGAATCACCGCCTGGCGGATATTACCGCCACCGATTATCACCCGGAAGCAGGCAACTTTCTCAAGGAGAATGTCGACCTCAACAATGGTGAAAACATTCCATTTGTTCGAACGGGCTGGGCTGACATGGATGATGAGCTGGGATTATTTGATCTGATCATAGGCAGCGACCTGCTGTACGAAAGGGAGCACGTATCGCTGTTATCGGAATTTATACAGCGACATGCCCGGTCCGACTGCCAGGTGATCATCGTCGATCCCGGACGGGGCCACCACGCACCATTCAGCAAAAAAATGGCTTCGCTGGGCTTCCAGCACAAACAACACCAGCCTTTAGAGACAGACTATTTATCACGCCCCTTTTGTGGTCAGATTATCGAATATCACCGCCGATAAAGCCCGGTTTTATCGCACGCCCTGATCGCTACAAACCCAACTCTGACAGCCCCGGATGGTTGGCAGGCCTCGGGCCCTGCGACCATTTAAACTTTCTGTCTTCCTCCGCGATCGGCACATCATTAATGCTGGCGTGACGAGCCATCATTAAACCGTTTTCGTCAAATGCCCAGTTTTCATTGCCGTAGGAGCGAAACCAGTTCCCTTCCTCATCATGCCACTCATAAGCAAAGCGCACGGCGATATGATTGTCGTCGTAAGCCCAGATTTCCTTGATCAGCCGGTAATCCATTTCCTTCTGCCACTTGCGTTCAAGGAAGCTGACGATTTCCGCCCGCCCGGTAATAAACTCTGAGCGGTTCCGCCAGCGAGAGTCTTCTGTATACGCCAGTGAAACCGCTTCAGGGCTTTTACTGTTCCAGGCGTCCTCCGCCTTGCGCACCTTAAGCACAGCGTCTTCATAGCTGAACGGGGGCACCGGAGGACGAATCGATTCAGACATACCGTTACCAGCTTTTATAAGGCAGGAATTTGCCATTCATGGTGAGCAGAACCCGATCCCCCTTGGGGTCTTCAATCTTGTCCACCTCCATGGAAAAGTCGATGGCACTCATAATGCCATCGCCAAATTTCTCCTGGATCACCTCTTTCAGTGTATCCCCGTAAACACCGACAATCTCATACAGTCGATAGATAAGAGGATCGGTAGGAACGGCCTGCTCCCAAACCTTGGTGGGAAAAGCCTCAAGCGCCTTGGCTATATCCGGGCCCAACCCCAGGTACTCGGCAATGGCAGCCGCTTTTTCCGGGGGGGCGCTGTTCATCCCCAGGCAGGCCGAAGTCAGCCATACCGGGGACATGCCAAGGTCACTGGCCATGGTTTCCCAGCTCAGGTCCTTGGCCAGTTTGACGCCTACAATGGTTTCGGTCATGGTTAGTTTGTCCATGGGAACTCCTGTTATTAAATGGCGGCGCGATAGGCCGCAGGCTGTGGTTGTTCATCGGAAGAATTTCCCTCGTTGGCCGGATCGACCTGACGTGTGCCACCCCCGCCTCCACCATTGGAGCCGGAGAGTTCGCCAGAACGTTTAACCAGGAAATTCACCAGATAATTGCGAATCTTGTAATAGCCGGGATCATCGATAATGGTGCCCCGATCCCGCGGCCTCGGCAGGCTGATCTTGACGGACTCCGCCACGTGAGCACTCGGGCCGTTGGTCATCAGCAACACCCGGTCGGCAAGCAGGATGGCTTCGTCCACATCATGGGTGATCATGAACACCGTCTGCTGGGTCTCACTCCAGATCTTGATCAGTTCATCCTGAATCATGCCCCTTGTCAGGGCATCCAGCGCGCCGAAGGGTTCGTCGAGCAATAACAGCTTGGGACTGGTGGCAAATGCGCGGGCAATGCTCACCCGCTGACGCATCCCCCCGGATAGCTCCGACGGCTTTTGGTGCAGTGACTTGGACAACCCGACCATGGACAGAAAGCGGCTGCTATGCGCCTCCACTTCGCTGCGACTCCAATGGGGCCATCGGGCCCTAACCCCGAAGCTGACATTTTGCAACGCGGTCAACCAGGGCAGCAGACTGTAGTTCTGAAACACGACACCACGGTCCAGGCTGGGGCCGGTAGCTTCTTTGCCGTCCATGATCACGGTCCCGGAAGACGGTATTTCCAGCCCGGCCATGACATTCAAAATGGTCGATTTACCGCAACCCGAGTGGCCGATAATGCAGACAAACTCGCCCTTGTCGATACCAATAGTGACGTCATCAAATACGACCAGATCTTTCTCTTTTGAGGGGTAGACCTTGGAAAGCCCTTCTACACTGACAAAATGGCTGCTCATGATCTACTCCTCGTATTGCACAAGTTTGGCCACGGCCGCCAGTGACATATCCAGCAGCATTCCGACGATACCGATCATCAGGATGGAAAAAATCACGCTGTTGAGATCGAGATTATTCCATTCGTTCCAGACGTAATAACCGATCCCGGTACCACCCACGAGCATCTCTGCCGCCACGATAACCAGCCAGGCAATACCGATGGAAATACGCATCCCCGTCAGGATGGTGGGTGCTGCCGCGGGCAGAATGACTAGAAAGGCCGTCTTCAGCTGGCTCAGTTCGTGGGTTCTGGCCACCTTGATCCAATCGTTTCTGACATTGGCCACGCCGAAGGCGGTATTGATCAGCATCGGCCAGATAGAACAGATAAAAATCACAAAGATCGCTGAGCGCTCGGAGTCCTTGATAATAAACAGCGCCAGGGGCATCCAGGCCAGCGGCGAGATGGGCCGCAGCACCTGGATAAAAGGATTAAGCGCCTTGTACATCAACGGGGACATGCCAATTACAAACCCCAGCGGAATGGCGACCAGCGCCGCCATCAGATAACCAGTCAAAACGCGAAAAATCGAATAGGCCAGCTGGATGCCAATGCCCTTGTCATTGGGCCCCGCATCGTAGAAGGGATTACTCAACTCGTTCCAGGCATGACCCAGAACCTGCGAGGGCGGCGGCACCCGAGCCTCCTGATCAGCACCGCCCATTAACAGTTCGTACTCCGACATTGCCTCTGTCGCCTTGGGGGGCTGGTTGAGTATTTCCCAGATCCCCAGCAAGACGGCCAGCAGCACCAGCGACAACAGCATTGCTCTCACATTGAGTGAAGCCATGTTACTACCTCTTGATGGGGAAGCTGTTGATGTATTCTTCGGGCTTGGTGTAGTCGAATGTCTTGCCCATGATGGTGTAGTTTTCGTAGGTTTTTGAGGGCGGGGTGTAACCCAGCTCTTTCATTACCTTGCCGGTCTCCGAGGCCACATACACCTGCTCAGCAATGGCGTTGTAATCGATATCACCACTGATATAGCCCCAGCGTTTCATCTGGGTAAGAATCCACACAGCCATGGAGTGCCAGGGGAAGGGATCGAAGTCGATGCGGTCAGGCACATCAAAGACCTTCTTCTCGATGCCATCCACATAACGACCGGTGAGCACTTGCTTCACCACAATCTCTGGCTGGTTGAGATAATTTTTCGGTGAGATAGCCTTGGCAATTTCTTCGCGGTTTTCCGCTTTCGCTGAATAGTGCGTAGCGTCAACGATGGCCTTGAACAGAGCCGCGTAGGTGTTCGGCATTTCCGTGGCGAACTTCTGGCTGCAGGCGAAGGCACAACAGGGGTGTCCCTCCCAGATATCCTTGGTGAGGATATGCAGGAAGCCCACTTTCTCAAAAACAGCGCGCTGGTTGAATGGGTCCGGTGACAGGTAGCCATCAAGGTTACCCGCTTTCAGGTTCGCAACCATTTCGGGCGGTGGCACGACCCTAATCTGAATATCCTTGTCAGGGTCCAGGCCATGTTCTGCCACGTAATAGCGCAGCAGGAAGTTGTGCATGGAGTAATCAAACGGAACACCAAATTTGAAGCCCTTCCAGTCTTTGGGATCGCGCTTGTCGATGTGCTTGTTGTGTAAAACAATCGCTTGACCATTGATATTTTCAACGGCCGGCATGATGTAGGGAGTTGCCGTCGAGCCGGCACCGATGGACATTGCCAATGGCATGGGCGTCAGCATGTGCGAAGCATCGTATTCTCCGTTGAGAGATTTATCCCTGGCCACCGCCCAGCCAGCCGTCTTGATCACATCCACATCCAGGCCATACTTGGCATAAAATCCCATGGGCTGGGCCATGATGATCGGGGTGGCGCAGGTAATGGGAACAAAACCCACTTTCAGTTTGGTTTTTTCCAGCGGCCCCATGGATTCCTTGACCGCAGCCTTCACCTGGTCCATGGGTATCAGGCTGCCCAATGCAGCGGCCAGCGTACCGCCACCAACCATACGAATGAAGTTGCGCCGGCTGGTGTCATTGTGACCAAACACGCCGCGCACTATGGCACTTTCAACAACGCGATCCATCAGGTCTTCAGAGCTATCAAAGCTCTCTTGCCCCGCACCTGCCTGGCGGGCATGAAGTTCACCCGCCTCTGCCTGCTGTTCCAGCAGTGCCTGGCGCTGATAATCGGACAGCCCAGTCGGTGAGGACGCCTCGGCCTTACATACCGAACAAGAACAATCACTGGTATGGACCAGGCTGTTGCCGCCGTCATAGGGATTACCCAAACTTTTGTTGCTCATGATTCACTATCCTCTTGGCTCTGCTTGATATTGCACACTGCTGGTGCAGGCTTGACTTAAATAAGGCCCTATCCATATCCGCTTTCTATCCTGACCTCACTCCATCGGGGGCTTTCAGCGCGGCACTCAGCAATCTGGAGAAAACACTTACTAGCTATCGCAACTTTGATGCCAACATGGCGGGCAACAACCAACCCACTGATTTTCAGTGAAAAACTGTCTGAACAGACAAATGTCATCAAGTATGAAAAATCGTAATTTACGATTTTTCATACTATAGAAAACGAATTTTCGTAATAACTGGCTTGAAACTTGAATACCAGAGGTAACGCCTGTACTCGAGTGTGACGTCATGTATTCCGATCGTTTTTTCAATGATTCCGCCACTGCGCAGCTGGTGATCGACCCCTATGGGGACCAGATTGTTTGCTCCAATCTTGAGGCCTGCAGATTACTGCGCATGGATATGCTGGAAATCCAGAGCATTCGTCCCAGCCAGCTGTTCTCACCCAACCTACCGGGGCTGATGGTATTCACCCAGGAGCTCCTGGAAAAACACCGTGGCTGGAGCGACCTGCTGCTATTACAGACGATATCGGGAGAAGCGCGACTGGAAGTCAGCGCGCGCTGCTCCACTGCCTCGGGAACCACCCTGCTCTATTTCAGCCTGTTGAATTCAGAGGAAATGGACCAACTGCGTGAACGCTCCAGCGCTGAACGCCATTACCTTTCCGGTATTGGCCATTGGAACAGGGTGTCTCAGGTTTTTCAGGAATTTGAGCGTGAAAATCAGCTGCTGCTCGATGCAGCAGGTGACGGAATTTACGGTGTCGACGCCAACGGCATTACCACCTTCGTGAACCCGGCCGCCGAGCGCATCCTCGGCTATACCGCGGATGAACTGGCCGGGCGCAATATGCACAGCATGGTGCACCATTCGCATCTCGACGGCAGTCATTTCAAAGTGGATGAATGCCCCATATTTGAAGCCTTCCGCGACGGTGCGGTCCACCAGGTTGAAAATGATGTGTTCTGGAGCAAGTCGGGAAAGCCCATCGATGTGGAGTACACCAGCACCCCCATTCAGGACAACGGCTTTACGGTCGGGGCCGTGGTCATCTTCCGGGATATTTCACAGAAAAAAGCCGACAAGAAACGTCTGCTGGAAGCCCTGGCGGAAGTGGAAACTCTGAAGAACCAGCTGGAGCTGGAAAATGCCTACCTTCAGGAAGAGATCAACTCGGAATTTAACCACCACCAGATTATTGGCAAAAGCGCCGCTATTCAGCACATTCTGCAGAAAATCGAACTGGTTGCTCCCACCGACTCCACCGTGCTGATCAGCGGCGAATCCGGTACCGGTAAGGAGTTGATTGCCCGCGCCATTCATGAAATCAGCCAGCGCTCACACCGCTCTCTGATCCGCGTGAACTGTGCGGCCATCCCCGAAGACCTGTTCGAAAGCGAGTTTTTCGGTCATGCCAAGGGAGCATTTACCGGGGCCACCAACGACCGACCCGGTCGCTTTGAGCTGGCCAATGGCGGCACCCTGTTTCTCGATGAAGTCGGTGAAATTCCCCTGCACCTGCAGGGAAAACTGTTGCGGGTGCTGCAGGAACAACAGTTTGAACGGGTCGGTGAATCCCGCACCCGTCACGTGGATGTGCGCATCATTACGGCAACCAATCGCAACCTGAAGGAACTGGTGCAACAGGGACAATTTCGGGAAGATCTGTACTTTCGCCTCAATGTTTTCCCCATCGAGTCAGTTCCCCTTCGGGAACGCCGGGATGATATCCCCATGCTCACGCAGCATTTTCTGCAGAAAAGCTGCACGCGGGCCAACAAGCCCGGTCTGAAAATTCCCCTGAGCGAACTGGAAAAACTCAAACACTACCACTGGCCGGGGAATATTCGCGAACTGGAAAATGTCATTGAACGGCAAGTAATTCTGGCACAGGGAGCGGCCCTGAAATTCGACGGACTGGTCGGGACTGAGGCAGCCAGCACCGACAGTGAAGCTGCCACAGCACCGACCGACATCCTCACACACCGGGACCTGCGGCAGCAGGATCGTCGCAACCTGCTGATGGCCCTGGAACGCTGTCACGGCAAGGTGTTTGGCACTGGCGGTGCCGCCGAGCTACTGGGCATTAAGCCCACCACACTGGCTTCCCGTATCAAGAAATATCGCATTGACCCAAGACAGTTCAAACCCCAGCCACTGTGAACACAGCAAAGAACAACATTGCCAGCAGTCGTCTGTCTACCTGACAATGGGCCACCCATGTTCTGCAAAGGTGTCCATCATGATTTACCAGGGAAGCTGTCATTGCGGCGCCGTGTCGTTTCAAGCAGAAGCGCCGGACTCCGTGGAAGTGGAGGACTGCAATTGCTCTATCTGCAGTAAATCCGGCTATCTGCACCTGATCGTGCCGAAGAAAAACTTCCGGCTATTGAGCGGCGAGGAACAGTTACAGACATACACGTTTAACAGCGGTGTCGCCAAACACACCTTCTGCCGGATCTGCGGCATCAAGCCATTTTATATACCCCGCTCCAACCCGGACGGTGTGGACATCAATCTGCGCTGCTTGAATGAACAGCCAAAATCCATAACCATAGTCGAGTTTGACGGGCAGAACTGGGAACAGAATGCCCACACACTGGCCCACAAAAGCCGGGAATAATAAAAAATACGCCACAGCCGATGCTGACCTATATAAGTACAACAGGGGGTCTGAGGCGGCGAGCCAGAGGGAAAACTCATGAACGATTCACTGCGTAGTGCCGCGGATTCTGTGCTGCATAAAACGGTCACTCAGGCGGGCGGCGCACCGGGCGTGGTGGCCATGGCCACCGACAGACAGGGCAACTTCTACGAAGGTGCTGCCGGGTTGCGGGAAATGGGCAAAGAACAACCCATGACTACCGACTCCGTATTTGCCATTTTCTCCTGTACCAAGGCATTAACAGGCACCGCACTGATGCAATTGGTGGAGGAAGGGCTGGTTAGTCTGGACGATCCGGCGAAGAACTACGTGCCGGAAATTGCTGAAATCCAGGTGCTGGATGGCTTCGACAGCAATGGTCAGCCGAAACTGCGTGCACCGAAATCCGACATCACCCTCAACCAGCTGATGCTGCATACCGCCGGCTTCTCCTACGAGTTTTTCAGTCAGGATGATCTGGCCTTTCGCACCGCAAGGGAAACTCCGACAGTGGTGTCGAGCACCTTTGACGGCATCAGGACCGTCCTGCTGTTCGACCCGGGTGAGCAATGGGCCTACGGGGTTAATATCGACTGGATTGGGAAGGTAGTAGAAGCGGTGCGCGGCAAGCGACTGGGCCACGTCATGCAAGAGCGTATCTTTACGCCGCTGGAGATGCACGACAGCGCCTTCGAAATCACTCCAGCCATGCAATCGCGACTGGCCAGCCTGCACACCCGTGCAGAAGACGGCCAGCTGGCACCCTGGGACCTGGTGCTGCCGCAACCCCCGGAAATGGACATGGGCGGTCACGGCCTCTACGCCACCGTGGGCGACTACATGAAATTTATCCGTATGCTGCTGAATGACGGCGATGGCGCCAATGGCAGGGTATTGAAACCGGAGACCGTGGCAAAGATGGCACAAAACGGCCTCGAGGGCCTGCAGAGTGGCGGCTGGACCAGCTCCATTCCAGCACTCTCCAATGACGGTGAGTTCTTTCCCGGCCTGAAGAAATCCTGGGCTTATACCTTCCAGGTCAATGAAGAGGCGACACCCTCCGGGCGACCGGCGGGTCAATTGATGTGGGCAGGGCTGGCCAACCTGTTCTACTGGATTGATCGGCAAAATGGCATTGGTGGTATGTGGGCTTCACAGATACTGCCGTTCCAGGACATTGCCTCTTACCCTGGATTTGTCGATTTTGAGTCAGCGGTCTATCGCCACCTGAAATAGTCACCCGTAACCATAAAAAAAGCCCGGACATTTGTCCGGGCATTGTCGTTTAGGCCATGGTGCCCCAACTGGAGCGGGATGAATTGCTGCGGGCTTTCTGACCACCAGCACGCCGTTGTGCACCCTGTGACCGGTTATCCCGGTTACCACTTGGGCGACTGTCCCTGTTGCCGCTGGGGCGGCTGTCTCTATTAGCACTTGGGCGACCATCCCTGTTACTGCTCGGACGACTATCCCTATTGCCACTGGCACGGTTACCTTCTCTGCTACCGGGCCGGCTGTCACGGCGTTCTCCAGACGCTCCCTCACGGTTGCCACCAGGGCGGGCCGCTCTATTGCCGCCAGGGCGACGATTTTGGGAGCCGGCATTGCGGCGCTGACCGGAAGCACTCCCTGAACGATGGCCATTGCCACCGCCGCGACCATTCTGGATGGGCTCTGCCCTGATACTCGGGTCCGGCTCAAAACCATTGATTGATACTTTGGGAACATCACGCTTCAACAAACGCTCGATATCCCGCAGCAGCTTGTGTTCATCCACACACACCAGCGAAACGGCCTCGCCCTCATTGCCCGCTCGACCGGTGCGGCCAATACGGTGCACATAATCCTCGGGTACATTGGGTAATTCATAGTTCACAACGTGGGGCAACTGGTCGATATCCAGGCCACGGGCGGCAATGTCTGTAGCTACCAGCACGCGCACTGCACCTTTCTTGAAGTCCGCCAGCGCCTTGGTACGGGCACCCTGACTCTTGTTGCCATGGATTGCCGCCGCGGTGAGGCCGTCCATCTCCAGTTGCTGAGCCAGCCTGTTGGCGCCGTGTTTAGTGCGCGTGAACACCAGAACCTGACGCCAGTTGCCGGAACCGATCAGATAGGACAGCAGCTCACGCTTACGGTTTTTGTCCACCAGGTGAACCACCTGCTCTACCCGTTCGGAAGCCGTGTTACGGCGTGCCACTTCAATCAGTGTCGGAGAATTCAGCAAGCCATCGGCCAGTTCCTTAATTTCATTGGAGAAGGTCGCTGAAAACAACAGGTTCTGGCGCTGCTTGGGCAACAGGGCCAGCACTTTGCGAATATCGTGAATAAAGCCCATATCGAGCATGCGATCCGCTTCATCCAGCACTAGGATTTCCACCTGGGACAGGTCCAGGGTGCGTTGCTGAACGTGGTCCAGCAGACGGCCAGGCGTCGCAACCAGAATATCCACCCCCTTGCGCAACATGGAAATCTGCGGGTTGATATTGACGCCGCCAAAAATAATGCCGGACTTGATCGGCAGATGTTTGCCGTAGGTGTTAACACTCTCACCCACCTGAGCTGCGAGCTCACGGGTAGGGGTCAGCACCAGCGCTCTTACCGGGCGGCGACCGCCAGCAGGCTTGTGAGCACTCAGGCGCTGTAATAGCGGCAGGGTAAAACCGGCTGTTTTACCGGTGCCGGTCTGGGCACCGGCGAGCACGTCCTTGCCTTCCAGTACAACGGGAATGGCCTGCGCCTGAATAGGGGTAGGTTGGCTGTAGCCCTGTTCGGACACAGCACGCAACAATTCGGCCGACAGGCCGAGTTCAGAAAATAACATATAAATTTTAACTCCGGGACCAGCCTATCCATGCGCAATGCAGGGAAACGGTCTTAGGCGGGAAACATTTTGCTAAGGGGTGTCGGAGGGAGAACCAAAGAGGAAAAACCGGGGGACACATGTGGTACCGACCGATGGGCACCATGAGGCGCGGACTATAGCAGGATACCCCCAATAATTCCAAGGGAATTCTGTGACGCGAAGGTCACCACTTATCGGAGTTAAAAGTATCACCGGCTAGAGGTGAAGAGAATGCCGCTGCCCAAAAGACAAGCAGCCCGGCAAGCCGGGCTGCTTGAGATGGCCGTCGACCAACACGTCAGTCTTTGTTCAGCAGGCTTTTAAACCCGCCGATCTTTTCTTCAACCTGTTGTTTTAACTGATTGCCGGCATCTTTCAAGGCCCCGGAATTGGCCACCGCGCCTGCAGCGCTCTTGTTGATTGCGGCCAACACCTGGTTTACCACCTCTGCAGCACTGGCTCCATTGGATTTTTCACCAATACCGGTGAGGCGGATATCCGGCAGTGTTAACGCCAGCGGTTTATCACCCAACAGCGGGTTGCTGTAACTGACTTTGCCACTATTGATCTGCAAGTCACGAATAATCATCTTCTTCTCAGCACCACCTTCCGAGGAGGCTGCTTCCGAGGAGGTTGAGCCAGAGCTGGCACCGGTTGCCTGCTCCACATTTTTCTGCAGCTGTGCCAGGTTAGTAGTGCCATTGGCAGACTCATAGGTAATTTCCGGCGCCACAATGCGAATACTGTTCACAACAATGGTGTCTGTGGTGAGCGACTCCGGATCTACCGCAAGGAAAATTTCCCCGAGGGAGAATGCGCTGGGAGTTTTGAATCCCGCCGGGTTGCCGACCAGCAGTCCATGGAGGCTGCCTTCACCGGTCGCCAGGGATAATTCCACATCATCAAGGGTGACACTGGACTGGGTCAGTTTCGGCCCGACCGTCTCCACTGCGGCCTTGATGCCTTTATCCAGGTTGAGGATAGCAAACACCACCACCAGCAATAACACCACCAGCAAGCCGGCAACAATTTTGAGAAGGGTTTTCATCACTGTTCTCCTTATTCTGATTCCCCTGCCTGTCGATACTGCAACTTAAATCTTACAATAGCATGATCATGCTCAAACCATCACAAGGATACCCAATGACCCGGCACCTTCACAGCGGACCCGGCTACCTGCTGCAAGGACTACAGCTGATGACCCACCCCAGGTTGCGCTGGTTTGTGCTAGGCCCGTTGCTGATCAACCTGTTACTGTTTATTTTCCTGAGCTGGCTGGCTGTCACCCAGTTCGGGCAATTGCTCGATTCCCTGATGGCCAAAATACCCGATTGGGTGGGCTTTTTGGCCTGGATAGTCTGGGTTTTGTTTGCAGCGTTTTTATTAGTGGTTTATGGCTATAGCTTTGCCATCATCGGCAATTTTCTGGCTTCGCCTTTCTATGGACCCTTGGCCGAGCGGGCGGAAGAAGTACTGGGCGGCAGAGCCAGCAACACGCCCATGACGACCCAGCAACTACTGACGCTGGCGGGCAGGGCCGTGAGACGAGAACTGGTCAAGATGGGATATTTTCTGCCTCGGATTTTGGGGATATTACTACTGACTCTGGTGCTGTCTCTGATACCGGTAGTAAACCTGATCGGACCGGCAATAGCTTTTTTTTGGGGGGGCTGGTCTCTGGCTCTGCAGTATCTGGACTACCCGGCAGACAATCACCAGATGGATTTTCGAGCACTGCGGGATACGCTGGCACAAAGGCGGTTGATTTCGCTGAGCTTCGGGGGCTCTGTACTGATTGCCACCTCTATTCCGCTATTCAACCTGTTCGCCATGCCAGCCTCCGTAATCGGTGCCAGCAGTTTCTGGCTGGAGCGCATCGACTCTTCTGCGCCCCAATCAGGCTAAACGTCAGGAGTTCCCCAGCAGAGACTCGTCGGGCTGAACACAGTCCAGCTTTCTGCCCAACAATTTCTGAATGGGCTCCAGCAGGAACGCATCATCCTCACAGGCAAAACTGATGGAGGTGCCGGATTTTCCGGCCCTGCCAGTACGGCCAATGCGGTGCACATAGTCTTCCGACTCTTCCGGCAGGGTGTAATTCACCACATGGCTGATACCGTCAATGTGGATACCTCGGCCGGCTACATCCGTAGCCACCAGCACCTTAAGTTTTCCGGATTTGAAATCTTCGAGGGTTCTGACCCGCTTGTTCTGGGGCACATCGCCTGACAACAGGCCAACGCTAAACCCCTTGTTCTGGAGCTTTTCCTGCAACCGGCGGCATTGATCACGGCGGTTGGCGAACACGATCACGCTCTCCACCTCGTCCTGGCGAATAATGTTGTAAAGCAGACGGAATTTTTCTTCGGCAGAGGTGATAAATACCTTCTGATCGACGGTATCTGTCGCCACATTTTCCGGTTCGATTTCCACATGAATAGGGTCTATCGTCCACTGATCAGCCAGGCTGATCACCTCCGGGGTAAAGGTCGCCGAGAAAAACAGAGTCTGGCGATTTTCTCGGTAGGGTGTCAAACGCACGATGCGGCGCACCTGAGGGATAAAGCCCATATCCAACATGCGGTCCGCTTCATCCAGCACCAGAATTTCCACGCGGTCCAGGTAGACGTCTCGACTGCTGGCAAAGTCCAGCAAACGTCCCGGTGTGGCCACCAGGATATCGCACTGGCTCTCAGCCAGATGGCGCTTCTGCTTGTCGTAATCCATGCCGCCCACCAGAGTGTGGACATGGAGTTCGGTGTATTTACACAGCGCCCGTGCGTCATCGGCAATTTGCATCACCAGTTCACGGGTGGGAGCAATGATCAACGCCCTCGCCTCACCGGCATATTGTTCATCCTCAACCGGATGGTTGAGCAGTTCGGTGATAATGGTCACCAGGAAGGCCGCGGTTTTACCGGTACCGGTCTGTGCCTTGCCGACCACATCGTGGGCGCGCAGACTGAAAGGCAGCGAACGAGCCTGAATGGGTGAGCAATATTTAAAGCCGAGATCAGCGATACCGCGCATCAGGGTCAGTGGCAAATCCAGGTCATGGAAACGCAGCTTGCCCTCTTCTGGCGCCACCTCAAACTGGGAAATATCCCAGCTGGCGTTAGTGTCAGGCTTTCTGCTCCGACCACCGCGACGGCGACGACCGCGACGACCCGATTGCTTGAATTGCTGATCACCGGAAGGGGAATTTTTTTGCTCACTCATAGTTACTGCCAACAGATAAAGTGCCGCTTACGGCCTTGTGCTTGAAAGGGGCGGCAGTATACCACGGTCGGGGGATTCTCGCCCGGCCAGACTTTATTCTGTTTACGCCGTACTCAGGGTGTTTTCAGAGACTGGTAAGAAAATTTTACGGTGCAGCCAGTCGTCGATACTGGTGTAGCGTCCGCCGCCCATGAAAAACAGCGTTAGCAGCATCAGAAAATAGGTCGCTGAGTACTCGATACCGTTTTTCAGCACCGTAATCGACCCCGCAGAGGTGAGATAGTCGTAGTTGCCGTGCTCCCTGAGGATATCTACCGCACGGCTTTTGCGCACCACCCCTTCATCGATAAGGTCTGCCCGCCACTCCCAGGGCACCGTCAACTTGGTTTCCGGCAACGCGTGCCAACCGTTCTCCCAGTGCGCTGTGGCGGCGGCAACCACCATGGTAGCCATCAGCGGCACTGCCACCAGGCGCGTCAGCAGTCCCAGCAACAGCAGCCACCCCCCCAGAAACTCGGTCCAACCCGCCAGAAAGGCCAGCACTTCCGGCGCCGGCAATCCCAGGCCCCAGTCAGCATTACCAAACCAGGACACCACACTCGGATGGGCCAGGATGCGCTCATGGAAAACCAACGTCGCATCTCCCAGTTGTAATTTCCCGTACCCTGCTTTGATCAGAATCGGGGCCAGGAATATTCGCAACAATAACGGGGCCAGACCTTCGAAATGGCTCAATCTGGCCAGGACAGTGGTGTAGGTGCGATGACAGGACACAGCAAAACGGCTCATAGGTAACCTTTGTGAAGTATCTACGGAGAGCGGAACTGCTGGTCCGCGACTAAGGAGTTAGACCCGGGGTCGGCAAAAAATTCACTGCAGAAGGCGGATTGGCACCCGCTTTGACCCCCAGTCTCCCGGCTCTGCCTCAAAGACACCGGCGATAACGGCCTGACAGGCCCGGCAGCGCCCTCCTGCATCCAGCCCCCAATAACCCAACTCATACCAGTCCCGCTCAATCACCATTTCATGGCAGGCAGGGCAAAAGGTGCTGCCACCTGTCTTATCGTGCACGTTCCCGGTATAGGCGTAGTTGACACCATTGGCTATGGCGATCTGCCTTGCACGGGTCAGTGTTTCAGCTGGCGTAGGCGGGATATCCTGCATTTTCCAGTCAGGGTGAAATGCAGTGAAATGCATCGGCACGTTCGGTCCCAGTTGCTTCACCACCCAGCGGGTCATTTCATCCAGTTCCCCGTCGGAGTCGTTTTCCCCCGGGATCAACAGCGTTGTCAGTTCAAGCCAGACGTCGGTGTGATGAACAATATACTCCAGCGTGTCGAGAATATTCTGCAAATGCCCACCGCAGATCTTGTGGTAGAAACGATCGGTAAAAGCCTTCAGGTCAATATTGGCGGCATCCATGTACGGGAAGAACTCTCGCCGTGGAGCATCATCCATATACCCGGCACTGACTGCCACTGTTTTCACCCCCACTTCCCGGCAGGCCCTGGCAACATCGATGGCGTACTCCATGAATATCACCGGGTCATTGTAAGTAAAGGCAATGCTGCGACAGCCCATTTCCACAGCAGTTTGCGCCAGTCGATCCGGCATGGCGGCATCTGCCAGGGTATCCATTTCGCGGGATTTGCTCATATCCCAGTTCTGGCAGAACTTGCAGGCGAGATTGCAGCCTGCGGTGCCAAAAGACAGCACTGACGAACCGGGCAGAAAATGATTGAGGGGTTTTTTTTCAATGGGATCGATACAAAAGCCACTGGAGCGACCATAGGTGTAGAGCACTATTTCATCGCCTTCCCGGCCCCTCACATAACAGAGTCCGCGTTGCCCTTCATGAAGGCGACAGTGTCTCGGGCACACATCGCACTGCACTCGGCCATCGTCGACCATATGCCAATAGCGGGTGGGATAGGTTTCCGGCGGGGTATCTTTGCCTGTAGCCATCAAAGTTGCTCTCAACATGCAAAAAATTTTCTATAAGTTATATATAGCAGGTTATGGTCACCCGACGACCGGGAGGAGACAAAAATGCTGGCACGTGCACCCGCTGTGGCAGGAATATTCTATCCAGGCAATCCTTTGCCCCTGCGACATCAGATAGATGACATGCTCAGCAGCCAACCGGGCCTGCGGCTGCAACCCAAGGCACTGATTGTTCCCCACGCCGGCTATATCTACTCTGGCCCCATTGCCGCCAGTGCCTACCGGCTGCTTCAGGCCTATACCGGAAAAATTCGACGGGTGGTGTTACTCGGCCCATCTCACCAAGTGGCTTTTCGGGGCCTTGCCGCCCCGGAAGAAGACCTGTTCCAGACCCCTCTGGGTGACATTGCCGTCGACAAGTCATCAATACACCAGCTGCAAACCCAGGGCTTGATCACTGTGCGCAGCGATGCCCACCAGTGGGAACACAGCCTGGAAGTCCAATTGCCATTTTTGCAAAGAGTGCTGGGTGATTTTATGTTGTTGCCCCTAGTGGTGGGCGACGCCAGCCCACAGGAGGTGGCGGATACCCTGCGCGCCAGTTGGGGTGGAGAGGAAACGCTGATCGTCGTCAGCAGCGATCTCAGCCATTACCACTCCTACAGCGAAGCCCGGCAAATAGATCGTCACACCAGTGCGATGATCGAATCATTAAATGGTACCCTTAGCGGCGAACAGGCTTGTGGGTGCAGAGCAGTGAATGGCTTACTGACTCTGGCAAGAGAAAAACAACTCGCCATCACCACATTGGATCTCCGAAATTCCGGCGATACCGCAGGTGACCGCGATCGCGTGGTAGGATACGGCGCTTATGCCCTGTGTTGAACAGATACCGTTTATCAAGCTGAGCTACGATGACCGCCAGACACTGCTTTCTCTGTGCCGGGAAAGCATTCGCGTCAGATTATTGTTCGACCGGGACCTGAATATCGACAAGTCCGCTTTCAGCCCGGCCCTGCAACAAATGGCAGCCTGTTTCATCACCCTGAAAATTGATGGCAAACTGCGCGGCTGTATAGGCTCCCTCGAAGCACATCAGTCGCTGGTCGAAGACGCGGTGCACAATGCGGCGGCGGCCGCCGTGGATGACCCGAGATTTCCCCGGCTCACGCTGGATGAAGAAGCCCATGTCGACATTGATATTTCCGTGCTGACCACCCCCATAGCACTGGAGTTCGACAGTGAAGAGGCGTTACTGGAACAACTCACACCGGGCAAGGATGGGTTGATTATCGAATCCGGCCACTACCGGGCCACGTTCCTGCCCAGCGTATGGGACAGTCTGCCTGGCAAGGCCGCTTTTCTGGCGCAATTGAAGGAAAAAGCCGGGATACCCCAGAATATAGAACCTGAGAAACTTTCAGCCTGGCGTTACGAAACAGTGAGTTTTAGGGAATAGTCAGGAATAGCATTTGCGGTGAAACTGTTGTCACTGCCACCACTCAACCCTAAGGGATAAAAACAATGACCAATGACCCTCGGCGCGAGCTGCGCAATGCCATGGGCAACTTTGCCACCGGCATCACCGTGATTACTGCTTTGGATGCGCAGGGCAACCCCAGGGGAATGACCGCAAACAGTTTCTCGTCCGTTTCACTGGAACCTGCCATGGTGTCCTGGTGTGTGGGGCGCGAATCACGGCTGTTTGACCTGTTTCAGCACACCGATCATTTTGCCGTAAACATTCTGCACAGCGGTCAACAGGAAGTCTCACAGCTGTTTGCCGGTTCCGAGCAGGACAAGTTTGATCATGTCGACTGGCACCCGGGTCTGCATGGACTGCCCATCCTCGACGACTGCCCCTGCCATTTCCAGTGCCGGATTGAACACCGGCATCCCGGCGGAGACCACATCATTCTTGTCGGCCGGGTGCTGGAATTTGGCAATGAACCCCTGGAACCGTTAATTTTCCACGGCGGCCAATACCGCACACTGAAATAGTTTTTCAGGCGGGGCCAGTCCATTGGCCCATTGTCGCGCGGTCCCGCCCGCCGAGATCCTGGCGGGTTTCAACCCCATCAAACCCCGCGGCCAACATCATCTCCCGCACCGCCTGCGCCTGCTGCCAACCATGTTCCAGCAACAACCAGCCGCCGTTATTCAGGTGAGCTGGTGCCTGCTGAATAATGATTTTCAGATCCCCCAGTCCCCGCGCCTCAGCCACCAGAGCAGACATCGGTTCGAAGCGCACATCCCCCTGTTGCAGGTGGGGATCCGCTGCATCGATGTAGGGTGGGTTACTGATCACCAGGTGGAAGCGCAAGTCACCCATTGTGGCAAACCAGTCGCTTTGGCGAATGTCCACATTGACCAGCCCCAGTTGACGACGGTTTGTCTCGGCCAGGGACACGGCTTCAACAACTGAATCTACGGCAAAAATTTGCCATGCGGGTCGCTCGCTGGCCAGCGCCAGAGCAATCGCCCCGGTGCCAGTGCCCAGGTCGACGACCCGTGCGCCCTCGGGCAGGGATAACTGCAACGCAGTTTCAACCAACAGTTCAGTATCGGGACGGGGAATCAGGGTGGCCGGTGAAACCGCCAGGGACAGAGACCAGAATTCCCGGGTTCCTGTCAGGTGGGCTATCGGTTCGCCCTGCAAGCGCCTCGCGAACAGCGCCTCAAACAACCCGTATTCGTCTTCGCTGAGCTGATGCTCAGGCCAGGCAAAAAGGAAGGTGCGGGGTTTTTGCAGCACGTGTCCCAGCAGTACTTCGATATCCAGTCGCGGGGTGTCGCTGACATCGGCTAGTGCCGCACTGCGACGTATCAAGCTGGCAATACTCTCGGTCACAGTTTACCCGGACAGGGCGGCAAGCTGCTCCGCCTGGTACTCGTTGATCAACGGCTGAATGACTTCGTTCAACTCGCCCTCCATGATCTCATCGAGCTTGTAGAGGGTTAGGTTGATGCGGTGATCGGTGACACGCCCTTGGGGGTAATTGTAGGTACGGATGCGCTCGGAGCGATCGCCGCTGCCCACCAGTGAGCGGCGTTCATCGGCTATGTTCTTGGCCGCTGATTCTTCCTGGGCACTTTTCAGCCGCGCCGCCAGCAGCGACATAGCCTTGGACTTGTTTTTGTGCTGTGAGCGTTCGTCCTGACATTCCACCACGATGCCGGTGGGAATGTGGGTAATTCGAATGGCCGAGTCCGTCTTGTTAACGTGCTGACCGCCGGCACCGGATGCCCGAAAGGTATCGATGCGCAAATCATTTTTGTTGATATTCACCTCTTCCAGCTCATCAGCTTCAGCCATAATGGCCACCGTGCAGGCCGAGGTGTGAATCCGTCCCTGGGACTCAGTCTCCGGCACCCGCTGCACCCGATGAGCCCCGGATTCAAATTTCAGCAGTGAATACACACCCTGCCCGACAATGCGGCTGATGATTTCCTTGTAACCCCCATGCTCCCCGAGGCTCTCACTGATCACCTCGACCTGCCAACGCTGTTTTTCCGCATACCGGCTGTACATACGGAACAGGTCACCGGAGAAAATGGCCGCCTCGTCGCCACCGGTTCCGGCGCGAATCTCCAGGAACACATTCTTTTCATCGTTGGGGTCCTTGGGCAGCAGCAATTTTTGCAGATCCACTTCCAGCTCAGCGCGACGCGCCTCCCCCACCTGCAGCTCTTCCTGAGCCATTTCCCGCATGTCGGCATCGGCATCTTTCAGTAGCTGGCTGGCCTCATCGAGGTTGGCCTGCACTCGTTGAAACTCCCCATAGCTTTTGACCACTGGCTCAAGCTCTGAGTATTCGCGGGATAAATCGCGAAAGCGGTTCTGCTGCGCAATCACCTCGGGATCGCTCAGCAGTGCACTCACTTCTTCATAGCGGTCGGAAAGATGCTGTAGTTTTTCCAGAATGGAGGCTTTCATTAACTCTCTTTACTTTCTTACAGATGGTTAGGATTCAGACCCGTCGTCGGGCTTTTTGAGACCAAACAGGTGGTGCGCAAGGTCTATATGTTGTGTCAGGCCCTGTTCGCCGGCCTGTTTCAACCGCGTGGTCGGGGTATGCATCAATTTGTTGGTGAGATTGCGAGCCAGGTTTTTCAGGACCAGCTCTGGCGCCTGTCCGGCATGCAGGGAGGCCAACGCTTTTTCCAGCTCCTGATCCCGGGCTTCCTCAGCACTGCTGCGAAAAGCCCGGATTGTGTCCACCACATCCAGCGCGCGCAGCTGGCTCTGCCAGCCCTCCACACCCTGTTCGACAATATCCTCTGCCTTGTCAGCAGCACTCTGCCGGGAACGCATGTTTTCATCAATAACGGCCTGCAGGTCGTCAACGGTATACAGGTAGACATCCTGAAGCTTTGCCACTTCCGGCTCGATATCCCGCGGCACTGCGATGTCCACCATAAAAATGGGTTTGTGCTTGCGCAGTTTCAGTGCCGACTCAACGGCCCCCTTGCCGAGAATGGGCAACTGGCTGGCCGTGGAGGAAATCACCATGTCTGCCCGGTGCAGATACTCGGGTATCTCAGACAAAAGAATCCCCTGGGCTGAAAACTGCTCCGCCAGGTCTTGCGCCCGACTGAGCGTGCGGTTGGCAACTGTGATTTCCCTGACACCCTTTTCCTGCAGGTGGCGGGCAACCAGCTCGATCGTCTCACCAGCGCCGATTAGCAACGCCCGCACATCACGCAAGTCAGAAAAAATCTGCTGAGAGAGACTGACTGCAGCATAGGCCACCGACACAGGACTTTGCCCGATAGCGGTTTCTGTCCTCACTCGCTTGGCAATACTGAAAGCCTGCTGGAACATCTGGTTGAGGAGCGTGGACACCTTCCCCGCCTCGCGAGCCACGGCATAGCAGGATTTCAACTGCCCGAGAATCTGTGGCTCACCCAGCACCATGGAATCGAGTCCACAGGCGACTTTCATGATATGGCGAACAGCGTCGGAATCGGTAAACAAGTAATGACAGTCCTGCAGTTCGTCCAGGGAGATGCGCCGCTGTTGTGCCAACCAGTGCAGCACCTGATCCGCCTGCTCACCTTCTGCGTATATTTCCGTGCGATTACAGGTAGAAAGTATCGCCACTTCCTTGAGAGAGGCAGCCTCGGCCAGGCCATGCAATGCCTCCATCATCTGTTCCGGGGCAAAGGCCACCTTCTCCCGGATGTCGAGAGGGGCGGTTCGGTGGTTGATGCCCAAAGCAAAAATGGTCATGAAAACGGTGCGTGGAAGTGAGCCCGCAATTGTCCGATTCTCGACCTGCAAAGACAAGCGGTATCGAAATTCACGGTATCGGCACTAAAGGCCTTGCTTTATTGTCTGAGTTATTAGCTACAATGAGGCCGCCTATAATGAGATTAACCCGACCATTATCCGACAAGTCCGATATTCGCCATTGAAAGAGCCAAGATTGTTCCAACACTGTTCCAGACCCTCAGGCATAGCACTGTCAACGCTGTTGCTTTGTGCGGCAGTATTGGCAGGCTGCACTACCCCCCAGGGTCATCAGCTGGCCGGCAGCCCGGCACCAGCGGCTGCTACCACAGATGCCTCCGGAGAACAGTCGCAGACTGTCGGAGATACACCGGATTACCCGGTTCGTTCATTCCCCACCGAAACCCTCTACGACTTGCTGGTGGCAGAACTGGCGGGCATGGACAACAACCTGCCATTGGCACTATCAAATTACCTGATACAGGCCAGGGAGACCCGGGACCCGGGGATTGTAGCGAGAGCGGCACGCATTGCCGCCTATGCTGAAAACCACCCGGCACTGCTGGAAATGTCTCTGCTGTGGTGCGAAATTGAGCCGGATAATCTCGATGCCCGCAGCGTTGCCACATTGTCGCTGGGCAGGGAAGGCCGTCTGACAGAAGCCCTTCAGCATGCGGAGTTTGCGCTTAAAAAAGGGGATCAGGAACCCATCATGAGCCTGACCGTAACTGCCGGTGGCTCAACACCGTCACAGCGCCAAACATTGCTGAATGCCTACACCGACCTGCTCTCACGCCTGCCCGGTGATGAAACCGTGCTGCTAACCCATGCCATGTTGCTCCGACAACAGGGGCAGTTCCTGCCGGCGCTGGCCACCGTGGATCAGCTTCTTGAGCAGGTACCCGCCAAGGAGAGCGCCATCATGCTGAAGGCCCAGCTACTGCACCAGCTGGGCAAAAAACAGGAAGCCACGCAATTCCTCGGCACAGTGCTGGACGGTCTGGCCGACAGCAAACGTCTGCGACTGCAATATGCCCGTTTTTTGGCCGAAGATGACCTGCACGGCGCCTATCAACAACTGAACACTCTGCTGACACAGTACCCCCACGATGCCGAGCTGGCATTCACCCTGGCGCTGGTATGCCGCGGACTCAACAAAAACGAGGAAGCCCGGCAGCTGTATACCCAGCTCAGCCAAAACCCCAATATGGCGGCGGCCGCCCACTACGAATTGGGCCAACTGGCTGAAGAAGAAAACAACAGTGATGCCGTGCAGCTGCACTATCGCGCGGTCAGAAACGGTCCCAAATTCTTGCCGGCCGTGGTGAGGCTGGGCAGGTTCATGGCCAGCAACGGACAACTCAACAGCGCACAGCTCTACATGAGCCAGCTGCGCCTGGATTACCCGCACTACTCCGCGCACCTGTACCAGATCGAATCCGAACTACTGGTAGAGCATCAATTGATCGGTGATGCCCGCCTGATTCTCAGCGAGGCACTGAACCATTTCCCCAACAACATTTCGCTGCTCTACAGTCGCTCCATTCTCAGTGAACGACAAAATGATTTTGCCAGCTCGGAGCAGGATCTTCGTGCCATTCTTGCTCAGGACGCCAATAACTCCATGGCACTTAACGCCCTTGGCTACACCCTCACCTTGCATACGGACCGTTACGAGGAAGCGCGACAACTGATCATGCGAGCGCTGGAACTTAACCCGGGGGATCCGGCAATTATCGACAGCCTGGGGTGGGTGCTGTTCCAGCAAGGGGAATACGATACGGCCATCATCCACCTGCGTGAAGCACTGGAAAAAATGCCTGATCCCGAAATTGCTGCGCATCTCGGCGAGGCCCTTTGGGCAAATGGCCAGCGGGAAGAAGCGCTTCAAGTTTGGCAACAAATCCTCGAGCAGCACCCCGAAAACCCCATTATTCTCGACACCATGCAGCGCCTGCAGGCGGAGTAGGTTGTGCGCCAGCTCGCCCTGATATTCGCCGCGCTCTTTCTTGGCGCCTGTGCCAGCCAGACACCCCGTCCCGTGCCGGTGGTGTCGGACTGGCAACAGCACCAATCAGCACTCCAAAGCCTCAACAGCTGGCGGCTGGAAGGCAAGCTCGGCTATCGGGACAGCCACGATGGTGGCAGTGCCTGGCTCAACTGGCAGCAGTCATCAGATGCTTTCAAGCTGCAGTTGAACGGGCCATTCGGAGCAGGTGCTACCCAGATTCTTGGCAATCGTCATCACGCAGAATTGCATCGCAGCGGCAAAGACACCCTCTATTCGCCCTCACCCGCCGCCCTCACCGAGCAGCTGTTTGGCTGGCAGTGGCCCGTGGATGAACTGCATTACTGGGTTCGCGGTATACCTGCACCCACCACAGCTCAGGATGTCAGCAGCCACAATATGGATGGCACCCTGTCGACGCTCTCCCAGGCCAACTGGCAATTACAGTTTTCGGACTACCAGTGGGTCGACCAGTGGATTCTGCCCAGCCGCATCCGTGGAAACAGCGGGGAATACAGTTTCACGCTGGTCATCAAGCAATGGCACCTGAACCCGGAAAATCATTGATGCTGTCACTGCCCGCTCCGGCGAAAATCAATCTGTTCCTGCATATTACCGGTCGTCGCCCCGACGGTTACCACAACCTGCAAACCCTCTTTCAGTTGCTGGATTTTGGGGATCAGCTGGATATTGAGGTTGACCCCAACGGGGTCATCAGGGTCACCCCAACTCTCGAATCTGTTCCTCCCGAGGACAACCTGGTCTACCGGGCAGCGCAGCTGCTGCAGAAAGAGAGCAGTTGCAAAATGGGGGCCGCCATCCGCTTGCACAAGCGATTGCCAATGGGCGGCGGCCTCGGGGGTGGCAGCAGTGATGCTGCCACGACGCTGTTGGCACTGAATGAACTCTGGCAGCTGGGATGGACCAGGGAAAGACTGATGCCCCTCGGCCAGCAACTGGGTGCCGATGTGCCCGTTTTTATTTTTGGTCACAGCGCCTGGGCAGAGGGGGTTGGCGAGCAACTCACAGCGGTGGAAATCAAGTCTTCCTGGTACCTGGTTTTGGCCCCGGATACACAGGTTTCAACCGCCTCAATTTTCGCGCATCAGGGTTTGACAAGAAACACGCATCCGATCAAAATACGCGCCTTTCTCGAGCGGGGTGGCCGGAATGACTGTCAAACAGTCGTTGAGGCTCTTTATCCCCAGGTAAAAAAGGCACGCCTCTGGCTCGCTCAATTTGCCGATGCTCGATTGACGGGAACAGGTGCCTGCCTATTTGCCCGCTTTGATTCAGAAGCTGACGCAAGATCAGTCCTGGAGCAAATGCCGGCGCCCTGGCAAGGCTTTGTTGCGAAAGGGGTCAACCGATCACCCCTGCTCGACAAGCTCCCGTCACACAACTGACAACTGGGGTGTCGCCAAGTGGCTAAGGCAACGGGTTTTGATCCCGTCATTCGGAGGTTCGAGTCCTCCCACCCCAGCCATATTCCTTTGGGTTAGCTGCAGAAAGACCCCGATCAGGAAAAAAAGCCGTGGCAAACATGATGGTTTTCTCCGGGAATGCTAACCCGGAGCTGGCAAATGAAATCGCTCGTTATCTCAGCCTGAGTCTGGGTGATGCGCTGGTGTGCCAGTTTTCAGACGGTGAGATCAATGTCGAGATTCGCGAGAATGTGCGCGGTCGTGACGTCTTTGTGGTACAGCCCACCTGTGTGCCCACACACAAGAATCTGATGGAGCTGATGCTCATCATCGACGCCCTTCGCCGCTCTTCAGCGGGTCGCATCACAGCCGTACTGCCCTATTTCGGCTATGCCCGCCAGGATCGCCGCGTGCGTTCTATTCGCGTGCCCATCAGCGCCAAGGTAGTCGCCGACATGCTCACCAATGTAGGCGTTGATCGCGTCATGACCGTTGACCTGCACGCTGAGCAGATTCAGGGATTTTTTGACTGCGCCGTGGATAACGTCTACGGCCTGCCTGTCATGCTTACCGATGTCGAACGTCAGAACTATGAAAATCTGACGGTTGTTTCCCCAGACATTGGCGGTGTTGTCCGCGCCCGCGCCATGGCCAAACAGCTGAACACCGATCTGGCAATTATTGACAAACGCCGTCCGGAAGCGAACCAGGCACAGGTAATGAACATTATTGGTGAGGTTGAAGGCCGCACCTGCCTGCTGGTCGACGATATCGTGGATACCGCCGGCACCTTATGCAAAGCCGCCGATGCACTCAAGGAGCACGGCGCAATGAGGGTCGTTGCCTGCTGCACTCACCCTGTGCTGTCGGGCAAGGCTATCGAAAACCTCGAGAATTCGTCCCTGGATACCCTCGTGGTCACCAACAGCATTCCACTCAGTGAGGCCGCCCGCAACTGCGCGAAAGTCCGCGTCCTGAGTCTGGCGCCCATGCTGGCAGAAGCCATGCGCCGGGTTAGCAATGAGGAATCCATCAGCGCTATGTTTGACTAGCGCTGTTTACTTAACCGCCCGTTAGGGCTTATTTAACCCCCTTTACGATTCTGGTCGCGGATCGCACCGGGGATAACTAGGAGTCAAGGCAATGTCCGATGATTTTAAATTGAATGCCATGGTCCGCAATGACATGGGGAAAGGTGCGAGCCGCCGCCTGCGTCGTGAGGCCAACCTGGTGCCTGCCATTATTTATGGCGGAAAAAAAGCACCGGAAAACATCAGCATCGTGAGTAACGAGCTGGAACACTCGCTGCAAAACGAAGCGTTTTACTCGCATATCATCACCATCTCGGTGGACGGCAACGAACAGGACGTCATCCTCAAGGATGTACAGCGTCACCCGTCGAAGACCGTCGTGATCCATGCAGACTTCCTTCGCGTCAGCAAGACCCAGAAATTACAAACCAAGGTCCCTCTCCACTTCATCAACGAAGATATCTGTGTCGGCGTGAAAATGGCTGGCGGCATCATTTCCCACAACATGACAGAGCTGGAGATCAGCTGTCTGCCAGCAGATCTGCCCGAGTACATCGAAGTGGATGTCAGTGCTGTTGATGTTGGCAATGTTCTGCACATTTCTGACATTGCCCTGCCATCAGGGGTAGAAAGTGTCGAACTGAGTCATGGGGAAGAGCACGATCAGCCCATCTTCACCATCAACAAGCCTAAAGCCGCTGTCGAAGAAACAGCTGATGAAGAAGCTGCAGACAAAGGTGGTGATGAAGAGACTTCAGAAGAGTAAACAACCACTCTTTCTGTCTTTACGGACACCAAAAGGCCCCGACATTGGATACGCCCGTTCAGCTCATTGTGGGGCTGGGAAACCCCGGCCCACAATATGACCGAACCCGTCACAATGCCGGGGCCGATTTTGTTACGGCACTGGCTAACCGCCACTCGGTCGAACTGACTCCCGAGAGCAAATTTTTTGGCAGGACCGCAAAAGTCTCTATTAATGGTTCTCTGGTGTGGCTGCTAATCCCCGACACGTTCATGAACCGCAGCGGCAAAGCCATTGCCGCTCTGGCTGGCTTCTACCGCATTCCGACGGCAGCCATCCTGGTGGCCCACGACGAACTTGATCTCAGCCCTGGAACGGCACGTTTAAAACTGGGCGGCGGCCACGGCGGTCACAATGGTCTGCGGGATACCATTCAGGCATTGGGCAACAACCGTGACTTTGCGCGCTTAAGACTGGGCATTGGGCACCCAGGACACGCCAGTGAAGTTGTTAACTACGTGCTAAAACGCGCCCCGGCCAGCGAACAGCAACTGATCGAAGAGAGTATTGATCAGGCGCTTGGGGTTATTGGTGATGCCGTTGCCGGACGCTGGAACGACGCCATGAAAACACTTCACACCAATAATTAGGCCCACCGGGCAAACAGCACTCAGGAAATCATTATGGGTTTTAATTGCGGAATCGTCGGCCTGCCCAATGTGGGCAAATCTACCCTGTTCAATGCGCTGACCCAGGCGGGCATCGACGCAGCAAATTTTCCATTCTGCACCATTGAACCCAACACTGGCATCGTGCCAATTCCCGACCCACGGCAGGACAAGCTGGCGGAGATTGTCAAACCGGAACGGATTATCCCCACCACTATGGAGTTTGTGGACATTGCCGGCCTGGTTGCAGGTGCGTCCAAGGGTGAAGGGCTTGGCAACCAGTTCCTTGCCAACATTCGCGAGACTGACGCCATTGCCCATGTGGTTCGTTGTTTTGATGACGACAACGTGGTGCACGTGGAGGGCAAGATCAATCCCGCCGCGGATATCGACGTAATCAATACTGAATTGGCTCTGGCCGACCTGGAAACAGTGGAAAAAGCCTTGCTGCGAGCCGCCAAGGCTGCCAAGGGGCAGGATAAGGACGCCATCGCCCTCAAGGCTGTGCTGGAAAAAATCCTGCCCCATCTGAATGGAGCCAAGCCCCTGCGCTCTTTGGGTCTGGACAAAGAGGATCTGAAAACGATCCGCTCCCTGAGCCTGCTGACCCTGAAACCCACCATGTATATCGCCAATGTCGATGAGAACGGTTTTGAGGACAACCCCTATCTTGATCAGGTACAGGCAATTGCCGACTCTGAAGGGGCCGTGGTTGTACCCATCTGCAACAAGCTGGAGTCGGAAATTGCCGAGCTCGAAGACGAGGAAAAACTGGAATTTTTGCAGGAAATGGGAATGGAAGAGCCGGGACTTAACCGCGTGATCCGAGCAGGTTATGCATTGCTCGGGCTGCAAACGTACTTTACTGCCGGCGTGAAGGAAGTCCGCGCCTGGACTATTCCTGTCGGTGCCACAGCACCTCAATCCGCCGGAAAAATCCACACCGACTTCGAAAAAGGTTTTATTCGTGCGGAGGTAGTGGCCTATGACGACTTTGTTGCCTGCAAGGGTGAGCAAGGTGCCAAGGATGCCGGCAAATGGCGCCTTGAAGGCAAGGACTACGTGGTTCACGACGGCGACGTCATTCACTTCCGCTTTAACGTCTGAATCGAAGTCTCCGATCAGCCTGCCGGCATGGGATACCCCGTGCCGGACTGCCATTTCAGTGCGCAGCTTCTATAATGAGACGATGCGCTATTCAGCCCGAATCTTCACACTACTGTTGTTACTGCTTGTTCTGGCAACCCTCCTTGCCACTCGCTATGTGCCGGGGCTGCAGATCAGTAGTTTTGCCGTCATCGTCAATTCCATCACGGGAGCCGGCAGCCCGGAAACCAGCCACCGCGTCGCTGACTCACTGGTCACAGCGCCAGGCTTAAAACTTTCGGTATTTGCCGACGATCTTTCCAGACCACGGGTCCTGAAAATCACCCCCCGCGGCCAGCTACTGGTGAGCTCACCCCCTACCGGCTCGATCCACCTCCTTGCCGATACCAATAGCGACGGGCAGGCCGATAATAACCGGGTGATTCTCTCCAACCTGAAACGCCCCCACGGCATCGAGATTTTTGATGACGGAACTACCAGCTGGCTTTACGTGGCAGAAACCAATGCTGTGGGACGCGTGGCGATGGACTGGTCCACAGGCAACCCGGCGGGGGACTACCATCGACTGATCACCGACCTGCCCCCCGGCGGCGGCCACTGGACAAGAAGCATCCGCTTTGGCCCTGATGGCCTACTGTATTTAACTGTCGGCTCAAGCTGTAATGTCTGTAAGGAATCAGACCCGCGCCGTGCTGCAATGATGCGCTACCAACCGGATGGCAGTGGCGAGGAGATTTTTGCTACCGGCCTGAGAAACAGTGTCGGCTTCGACTGGACACCCTGGAGCAACCAACTCTACGCCACTGACAACGGGCGCGATATGCTGGGTGATGATTTCCCACCCTGTGAGCTCAACCTGATTAAGGCTGGCGGGTTTTATGGCTGGCCTTATATCAATGGCTTCGGGGAGCTTGACCCCGATCTCGGCCTTGGCAAAGAACCTTTGCTGACATCCAGCCTTTCACCGTCCTATGGTTTCCGCGCCCATAATGCCCCCCTGGGCATTCATTTTCTGCGCCATGACAATAGACCGGAAACTTTTCTTCGCACTGCACTGGTCGCGCTGCACGGCTCCTGGAACCGCAGCAAGCCCGACGGTTATAAGGTGGTTACTCTGCGCTGGGACAAGCTGGGCAACATCAGCAGCGAAGATTTTCTGAACGGTTTTCTGCGGCCGGACCAACAGGTGATTGGCCGACCCGTGGATATCGAAGAAGGGCTCGATGGCAGTATTTATATCTCCGATGACTATGCCGGCAGCATCTACCGCGTGCTATATAAAGAATAATAAGGAGAGAGAATCATGTTCATGAAAGAGAAAACTTCCAGTCACCTGGTAGAAATTTTGTCCCTGCAGGACCTGTTCGACCCGTTTCGTCAGGAGGTTGCCGGGCGCTACCATTTCGGCGAGGAAGCTCAGGAGCCGGAGAATATCAGCAAAACGCACCTGGTTTTCCCTTCCGGGGAATCCTTGCCCCAATGCTGGCTCGACCCCCATTACCGGGACCACGAACTGCCCGTGCAGGGATAAACAAGCCGCACTACCTGCTGCGGAAAACGCCTTGACAACCCCTGGCAAAATCGTGAAAATTCGCGCCCTCACTGAAAGAGCGATGGCTACGTAGCTCAGCTGGTTAGAGCACAGCATTCATAATGCTGGGGTCGGTGGTTCAAGTCCACCCGTAGCTACCATACAAGATAAAGGCTTAACACCACGGGTTGTTAGGCCTTTTTTGTGAGCGATAATCCACCATGATTGATATCCGCCTCTTCGCCCGAGGCCGGATTTTTGGGCCTCAACGAGAGAGGTGGTCACCAGGTGAATGTATTACAATGTACCCGTTTTATCGGCTGACCCAGCGCCATCGACAACCCATGGACTGTTGAACCGAACCACAAGAGACCTATCAATCACCCCGTCTACGAGGAAATCAAGTGTACGTCGAACAGGCAACCCGCGAGCAGTTGCAACAATGGCAGGAAGAACTCTCTGCCAGACACCAGACCTTTGTGAGCAGCGGCCTTAATCTGGATCTGACCAGAGGCAAACCCTCCGCCAGCCAGTTATCTTTGGCCAATGAGCTGGATGGCGCCCTCAAGGGCAACTACATTGCCGACGACGGCACAGATACCCGCAACTACGGCGGCATTGATGGACTCCCCGGCATGAAAGCGTTGGCCGCGGATATTCTCGGCGTCAAACCCGAAGACATCCTGGTCGGCGGCAACAGCAGCCTGACATTAATGTATTTCTCTGCCTTGTTTGGCTGGCAATTTGGCTTCACCGGTCCCGCATCGGCCTGGCACAACGAGGACAAGGTGAAATTCCTCTGCCCGGTTCCGGGCTATGACCGCCATTTTGCCATTTGCGAAGAACTGGGCATTGAGATGGTCAATGTACCCATGAATGACAATGGCCCGGATATGGATGTGGTTGAGGCCCTGGTCCGCGACGACAAGTCCATCAAGGGTATCTGGTGCGTCCCCAAATATTCCAATCCCACTGGCTGTATCTACAGCGCTGAAACAGTGAAGCGCCTGGCCAAGCTGGGAAAAATAGCCGCCGATAATTTTCGGGTATTTTACGACAATGCCTACGTAGTGCATGACCTGTCAGATGAGCCGGCAGAATTACCGAACATCATGGAGTTTTGTCGCCAACATGGTACTGAAGACTCAGTGCTGCAGTTCGGCTCCACCTCAAAAGTGACATTTGCAGGGGCCGGCGTTGCCTTTATGGCCGGTTCGGGCGTCAACCTGAAGGCCATGAAAAACCATCTAGGAATTGCCACCATCGGTCCGGACAAGGTGAATCAACTGCGTCACCTGCGCATTATCAGTGACGCACAACAGCTGCGCGCCCATATGATCAAGCATGCAGAGTTGCTGCGACCCCGCTTTGCCTGCGTTCTGAACCACTTGCAGGAAAATTTTGCAGAATCTGATTTGGGCAACTGGAGCACCCCAGAGGGCGGCTACTTTATTTCCTTTGACACTCGCCCGGGGCTGGCCAGTGAAGTGGTAAAACTGGCGGCGGAAGCAGGCGTCAAGCTCACCCCTGCTGGCGCAACCTTCCCCTATGGCAAGGATCCACAGGACTGCAATATTCGCCTGGCTCCTTCTTTCCCCACTGTTGAGGATATCGACAAAGCCATGGCGGTATTCTGCAACTCGGTCAAACTGGCGTCGGTCAGCCAGCGCCTGCAGGCCAGCTGACTTCCAGCAACAATCAAAAAATAACCGAAAAAAAGGGCAGCGCTCGCTGCCCGTTTCTATTGGCGATCGCCAACCTTCTTCAGTCGCCCTTGTTCGGGGTCGGCACCAGATTGGGATAAGGGAACGGCGTAATATTGCCAGTACCTTTTATTTCACTCACCTTACAGGCGCCTTCCTTTTCCACTTCATCAATGCGCACTACGGCATGCAGGGGAATAAAGCTTCGCTTCACAGAGGCAAATTCCGTCTTGAGTTTTTCTTCAGCCGGGTCAACGATCATTTGTGACCGCTCGCCAAATACAAACTCTTCAACCTCAAGGAATCCCCAGAGATCACTCTGGTAGACCTGCCGGGCATAGATTTCATACATCTCACCCTGGTTGAGAAACATGATTTTGTAGATGGGTGCTGAAGCCATGTGGTTCGTCTGTCCAACGTTTGAGCAAGGGGGCGAGAGAATACCACAGTTTGTGCAAATTTCATCCAATCGCTGTACTGTGTATGGGCTTCCTTGACGTCCATCGCTATAATGCGCGACCCAAGCAATTGTCCATAAATTAAACACTTGTCCTCACCATGCCTGAAGAGAACGTTAAAAAGCTGCATATTGTGACCCACGGCTGCCAGATGAATGAGTACGATTCATCGCGCATGCGCGATCTACTGGGCGACAGCTATCAGATGGTGTCAACGGACAATCCGGAAGAAGCCGACGTCATCCTGCTTAATACCTGCTCCATTCGCGAGAAAGCGCAAGAGAAGGTATTTCACCAGCTGGGTCGCTGGAAACACCTGAAAGACTTAAATCCCAACCTCGTCATTGGCGTCGGAGGATGCGTGGCAAGCCAGGAAGGGGATGCCATCGCCAAGCGTGCGCCTTATGTGGACCTCGTGTTTGGCCCCCAGACCCTGCATCGCCTGCCGGAAATGCTGGCCGAGAGAAAACAGGGGGACGGCACAACCATTGTCGACATCAGTTTCCCGGAAATCGAAAAGTTTGACCGACTGCCCCAACCGGATGCCGACGGTGTCAGCGCATTTGTCTCAGTGATGGAAGGTTGCTCAAAATACTGCACCTTTTGCGTGGTGCCCTATACCCGTGGCGAGGAAGTCAGTCGCCCTGCCGAGGATGTTCTGGCCGAGGTGGCTCACCTAGCCAAGCAAGGCGTCCGCGAAATCAATTTGCTGGGCCAGAATGTCAACGCCTACCGTGGCGACATGCCCGACGGACATATCTGTGACCTGGCTGAATTAATCACCTATGTGGCGGACATCGACGGCATCGATCGCATCCGTTTCACCACCTCTCATCCGGTCGAGTTTTCCGACAGCCTGATTGCCGTCTATGCCCAGGTACCAGAGCTGGTCAGCCATCTGCACCTGCCGGTGCAGAGCGGCTCTGACCGGGTGCTTGCGGCCATGAAACGCGGTCACACCGCCCTTGAATACAAGTCGAAAATTCGCAAGTTACGGCAGATACGCCAGGACATCAGCATCTCATCCGATTTCATCGTGGGCTTCCCGGGAGAAACTGAGAAAGATTTTGAGGACACCATGAAGCTGATTAATGATATCGGCTTTGATCACAGTTTCAGTTTTATCTACAGCGCACGACCCGGGACCCCCGCCGCTGACCTCCCGGATGAAACCCCTGAGGCCGCAAAAAAACAGCGCCTGCAGATTTTGCAGAACCGCATTAACCAGAACGCCATGCGTATCAGTGACGATATGGTCGGCAGCCGCCAGTCGGTGCTGGTGACAGGGATATCAAAGAAGGACCCCGGCCAGCTCCAGGGGCGCACAGAAAACAACCGGGTGGTGAATTTTCCCAGCCAGGACCACGGCCTGATCGGCCAGTTCGTAGAACTCTCCATTACAGAAGCCCTGCCCAATTCGTTACGGGGTCAGCTGTCGTAGCCCGTTAATAACCTGAAAACATATAAAAATTCTCGGTTACAGGTATTTTTGTATATAAACCCTGCTTAAAAGTATTTGCAGGTTTCACCAAAGGGGATATGCTAAGTAAAAGTCACTGCCGCAGAGGGCGGCCTATTGGCAAATTTGAATAAACTGACAGCTGTACACACCATCACTCTCGAGCCTAGCGATACTCGACGACTTGCAACACTCTGCGGCCAATTCGACGAACACCTTAAGCAAATAGAACAGCGGTTGAATATTGAAATTCGCAACCGCGGCAATGTCTTTGCCCTTTATGGTGACAACAGAACAACCCAGGCGGCCGGGAAGCTGCTGCACAACCTTTATCAGGAAACCAACAGCAACGGCGACCTGACACCCGATCAGGTTCATCTTGCCATCCAGCAATCCAACACAGAGATGCCTATGGAAAACTATGCTGCCAACACCCCGATACATGCCTCCAACGGAGAAAACGTGGAAAGCTTTACCGTTATCCGCACCAAGAAAGGCAACATCAAGCCGCGAGGGGCGAGCCAGCAGAAATATGTCCGGGCTATCCAGACCCACGATATCAACTTTGGCGTCGGGCCTGCGGGTACAGGCAAAACCTATCTGGCAGTCGCCTGTGCAGTAGAAGCGCTGTTGCGCGATGAAGTCGAACGCATCCTGCTGGTGCGCCCTGCCGTGGAAGCGGGAGAGAAACTGGGCTTTTTACCCGGCGATCTGAGCCAGAAAGTGGATCCTTATCTGCGCCCGCTTTACGATGCGCTGTATGAAATGCTCGGCGTTGAGACCGTCGCCAAACTGATTGACCGCAATGTGATTGAAGTGGCACCGCTGGCCTATATGCGCGGCCGCACCCTCAACAATTCCTACATCATTCTCGACGAAAGCCAGAACACCACCCGGGAACAGATGAAAATGTTCTTAACGCGTATCGGCTTTGGGTCCACTGCCGTCATTACCGGTGACACCTCGCAAATTGACCTGCCCCGCCGCAGTCAATCGGGGCTGCTGCATGTGTGCCAGGTCCTGAAGGATGTTGAGGATATCAGCTTCACATTCTTCGGCTCCAAGGATGTGGTCCGCCACCCCCTCGTTCAGCAAATTGTGGATGCTTATGACATCCATGAGAGCGAGGCGGGCGACGAACGGCCGTGACGGCACTCACCCTGGATATGGAGAATGTCTCCTCTGTTGTTAGGGTGCCAAATGAGGACCAGATATACCAATGGGCATCTGCAGCTCTCAACAACATTGACAGGGCGCTGGAATTAAGTGTTCGAATCGTTGATGAAGCGGAGAGTGCCGAGCTCAACGAGTATTACCGCCACAAAACCGGCCCCACTAATGTATTATCGTTCCCGGCTGACCTGCCGGATGAACTCAATTTACCTCTGCTGGGGGATCTGGTCATCTGCGCACCGGTGGTCGAGCAGGAGGCCATCCAGCAAACCAAAATTACCGAGGCCCACTGGGCACACATGGTCATTCATGGCTGCCTGCACCTGATCGGCTACGATCATGTACAAGATGAAGATGCAGAAGTGATGGAAACACTTGAAACCAATATACTTGTCAGCCTAGGATTTCCTCCTCCTTACGAAGAGACCCTACCCAAGAGCAATTGAAGAACCCAAATGACTGACGACGATTCGAGTAGCTCACAGGAAAAAACCTGGCTGGGCAAACTGGCCAACGCTTTCTCCGGTGAGCCGCAATCACGGGATGAACTCGCAGGCACCCTGCGGGCTGCTTACGAAAATAAGATTATCGATCACGATGCCCTGGAAATTATTGAGGGGGCACTGCATGTCTCGGATCAGCAAGTCCGGGAAATCATGATCCCGCGCTCCCAGATGGTGGTTATTCAGCACGATGCTACCCTTGAAGACATCCTCAAGCTGGTCATCGACTCCAGCCACTCTCGTTTCCCGGTTATCGGTGACAATGCCGACGACATCACAGGAATCCTGTTGGCCAAGGAATTATTACCACTGGTTCTCACCGGGCGGGAGAACTTCGACATGGCAAAAGTCGTCCGCCCCGCTACCATTATCCCTGAGAGCAAGCGACTCAATGTTCTGTTAAGAGAATTCCGTGAACAACGCTATCACATGGCCATTGTGGTCGATGAATATGGCGGCATTGCAGGCCTGATTACCATTGAAGACATTCTTGAAGAAATTGTCGGGGATATCGAAGATGAGACGGATGAAGACGAAGGCGCCATGATCAGGCCTCAGTCGGATAAGACGTATCTCGTCGATGCGCTGACCCCGATTGAGGATTTTAATGAATATTTCGATACCGGTATCAGCGATGAGGATTTCGACACTATAGGCGGCATTATCGTCCAGGCTTTTGGCCGCATGCCAAAAGTGGATGAATCTGTCAGGGTCGATAATTTTCTTTTCCGCGTCGCCGAAGGGGACAGTCGCCAGGTGAAACTGCTTGAAATGAGCATTGCCAACTAAGCCACCCTTTCCTTCAGGAACGACCATTCACCATGGCCAGAATCTTCTTACATTCCACCCTTAAAGGCCATTTTGCTGCCCTGTTGTTCGGTGTGTTATTACCCTTTTCAATGGCTCCCTGGAACTGGTGGCCCGTTGGCCTTCTGTCGATTGCCGGCCTGATAGTTCTGCTCCGCCAGCTGTCATCAAAAGCTACTTTCTGGCGCAGCTTCTGTTACGGGCTGGGTATGTTTGGTTGCGGGGTTTCCTGGGTTTTTGTCAGCATCCACGACCACGGTCAGGCCTCCGTATTACTGGCTTCGATACTCACAGGACTGTTTGTCGTCGCGCTGGCACTGGTATTTGCGGCCCCCTTTGCTCTCTATGGCGCTGGACTCAACCAGCATGCGGGCACCATGGTTATCGCCTTCCCCGCCATTTGGGTATTGGGGGAATGGTGGCGCGGCTGGATCTTCAGTGGCTTTCCCTGGCTATACCTGGGCTATGGCCATATCGACACCTGGCTGTCGGGCTGGGCGCCCATTGCCGGCGTCCTCGGCATCAGTTGGGTTGCGGCGCTGAGCGGATCATTGCTGGGTATTGTTGTGCTGCCCCGCCAGAAGTTCACCCTGAGCAATTTTGCTGTTCTGATTGCACTGTTCTGGATGGGAGGCTGGTATTTACAAAATGAAACCTGGACCCGGCCCGTAGGGGAACCGCTAAGAATTGGTATTGTTCAGCCAGCCCTTCCACTGAACGTAAAGTGGGACAGCGACCAGTTGAACAACATATTGACGGTATACCGCGAAGAGACCGAGCCACTCCTCGGCGCCGACCTGGTGATCTGGCCGGAGTCCGCTATTCCCGCCTTTGCTGACGAGGTGAAACCTTTTTTAAAGGTCATGGCCGCAGATGCCATTGACCGGGATACCGGCTTGATCACCGGCATCCCGACCCGCGAATTCGGCCAGCAGTACTTCAATTCTGTCATTGGGCTAGGCGGCGCCAGCGGCACTTACCACAAGCAGCACTTGGTGCCATTTGGGGAATATATCCCGTTCGAAAGCTGGCTGAGGGGCACCATCGCCTTTTTTGATCTACCGATGTCGGCATTCAGTCCCGGCCCGTCGACACAACCGCCAATTACCGCCAACGGCATCGCCATCGGCACTGCCATTTGTTACGAAATTGTCTTCCAGGACATGGTTGCCCGCTCAGCCCGGGAAACCAACCTGTTGCTGACAGTGAGCAACGACACCTGGTTTGGGCGCTCTATCGGCCCGCAGCAGCACTTTCAGATGGCGCGCATGCGTGCCATGGAAAACCGCAAACCGCTAATTCGCGCCACCAATGACGGCATCACGGCATTGATCAGCAGCCAGGGGGAAGTGGTCACCCAGGTGCCCGCTTTCTCCAGGCAAACGCTCACCGGCTACCTGACCCCAAAACGCGGCAACACGCCCTTCACAGAGAGAGGCTCTTTGCCCATTCTGATTCTGTGCCTGCTGACTTTTTTTGTGGCGGCGTTCACCCAGCAACGCAACGGCAACCGTCACTGAAGCCAACCATAGACTTCGAGTATCAAACAGACTGTGTCTGTTGTTCCCTTTAGCCTATAATTGGCGGCTTTTCCGGCCCCGCGTCCAACCACCAAGACAGACAATGAAAGAGCAATACCATCCCCTAGAAGTTGAAACAAACGCCCAGCAACACTGGCATGACAGTGGCGCGTTTAACGTCACTGAGCGGCCAGACCGGGAAAAATATTACTGCCTTGCCATGTTTCCCTACCCCAGCGGCAAGTTGCATATGGGTCATGTTCGCAACTATACGATTGCCGATGTCATTGCCCGTTACCAGCGCATGCTGGGGAAAAATGTGCTGCAACCCATGGGTTGGGATGCCTTTGGCCTGCCGGCCGAAAATGCCGCCATCAAGAACCAGACAGCTCCGGCCAAATGGACGTACGAAAACATTGACTACATGAAAGCCCAGCTCAAGCGCCTGGGCTTTGGTTATGACTGGTCACGGGAGCTGGCCACCTGCAAGCCTGAATACTACCGCTGGGAACAGTGGTTTTTCACCCGTCTGTATGAGAAAGGCCTGGTCTACAAAAAGACGGCAGCAGTGAACTGGTGCCCCAATGACCAGACAGTTCTAGCCAACGAACAGGTCATCGATGGCTGCTGCTGGCGCTGCGATACCACTGTTATGCGCAAGGAAATACCCCAGTGGTTTATCAAGATCACCGACTATGCCGAAGAATTGCTCAATGACCTGGACAAGCTCGACGGCTGGCCCGAACAGGTGCGCACCATGCAACGCAACTGGATCGGCAAAAGCCGCGGCGTGCAGTTCAGCTTCAAACTGGACAACCCTGTTGCGGCTATCGACAGCTTTGCGGTCTACACCACCCGACCCGATACGCTGATGGGCGTCACCTACGCCAGTATCGCCGCTGAGCACCCCATCGCCCTGGCACTGGCCAAAAATAATCCGGCGCTGGCGGAATTTATCCTGAGCTGCAAAACCCAATCCGTGGCGGAGGCCGATATGGCCACCATGGAGAAAAAAGGCATGGCGACCGGCCTCAATGCCCTGCACCCCATCACTGGAGAGCCGGTACCAGTATGGGTCGCCAATTATGTACTGATGGATTACGGGACCGGCGCCATTATGGCAGTGCCGGCCCACGACGAACGGGATTTCGAATTTGCCAACAAGCACAAACTGGCCATAAAGCCCGTATTTGAACACACCGATAGCAGCAAGCCCTTCGACGCACAAAACTGGAGTGAATGGTACGCCTCCAAGGCCGATGACGTGGTGATGGTGAATTCCGGGGATTTTAATGGCCTGTCACCCTCCGCGGGCTTTGATGCCATCGCCACCAGGCTTGAGTCTCAGGGCTGTGGAGAAATCGTGACCAACTACCGGCTGCGGGACTGGGGTGTTTCCCGGCAGCGCTACTGGGGCGCCCCAATCCCCATGTTTAACCTTCCGGATGGCGGGGAGATTCCGGTGCCCGCTGACAGGCTACCGGTCTTGCTGCCAGAAGATGTGGAAATGGATGGTGTACAGTCGCCCATCAAAGCCGACCCTCAGTGGCGCACTGCGCAACTGAACGGACACCCTGTTGAGCATGAAACGGACACCTTTGATACCTTTATGGAATCCAGCTGGTATTACGCCCGCTACACCTGCCCCAACTATCAGGACGGCATGCTGGACAGTGCTGCGGCCAACTACTGGCTGCCCGTGGATCAGTACGTAGGTGGTATTGAGCACGCCATTCTGCACCTTTTGTATGCCCGCTTTTTTCACAAACTGATGCGCGACGAGGGCCTGCTTTCATCAGACGAGCCGTTTACCAAGCTGCTGTGCCAGGGCATGGTCCTGAAAGACGGCGCCAAAATGTCCAAGTCCAAGGGCAATACCGTCGACCCGCAACAGCTGATTGACCAGTATGGTGCCGACACCGTGCGTCTTTTCACCATGTTTGCCGCGCCACCGGAGCAATCGCTGGAATGGAGTGACAGTGGCGTTGAAGGTGCTCACCGTTTTCTGCGCAAGCTCTGGAAGCTGGTCCATGGGCACCTACAAGCCGGCACGCCTGAGCCGCTGAATACTGGCGCTCTTGGCCAAAGCCATAAAGACCTGCGCCGTAAAACCCATGAAACCATTGCCAAAGTCAGCGATGATTATGGCCGCCGGCAAACATTTAATACCGCCATTGCCGCCGTGATGGAATTGCTTAACGAGCTGAATCGCCTGTCCGACAGGGAATCTGCCAGTGGCCTTGCCGTGGAAAGGGAAGCCCTCGATGCTGCCGTTTTACTGCTGGCGCCAATTGTGCCCCATGTCTGCCATCAACTCTGGCAGGCTCTGGGACACAGTGACGAACTGCTCGACAGCCCCTGGCCGGTTGTCGATGAAGCGGCGCTGGTGAAGAGTACTATTCAGATGGCGGTTCAGGTTAACGGCAAGCTGCGGGCACAGATTGATGTCGCGGTCGAGGCCAGCCGCGAGACCATAGAAGAAACAGCGCTGGCCCACGAGAACGTTCTCCGCTTTACGGAAGGCCAAACCATCCGTAAAGTAATCGTCGTTCCCAACAAGCTGGTGAATATTGTTGCCAATTGAGTGCCGCCAAATCAGGGCGAGCGAGCAAGACGTTAAGGATTACCCATGAAAAAAATGAGCTGCCTGCTGATCACAGGTCTTCTGGTTGCCGCCACCCTCTCCGGTTGTGGCTGGCACCTGCGCGGCACGGCACAGGTCAACAACATTTCCAGCGTGCACATCAGTGCAGCAGATCGCTACAATGACTTTTACGGCTCTCTCAGCCGGGCACTGGAAGCCAACGATGTGGTTGTCGAAAACAATGCCACAAAAGCCCAGTACAGTGTGGTGATTCTCGAACAAAGCAGCCGGCGCCGCACCGGTTCGGTCAGCGTCAGCGCCCGAGTCTCCGAGTACCAACTCACGGAAGACGTGACGATTATGGTTCTCGATGGCAACGGTAAAACCCTGCTGCCCAGATCCACACTGTCTGCGGAACGCTACTTCGACTTCGATGAAAACGATGTGCAGTCCAAAGAGGGCGAAGCCGAAATGCTGAAGCGGGAAATGCGTGATGACCTGGTACGTCAGATCATTATCCGCTTGAATGCCGTCGCCAATCGCCCGGCAGCCTCCAGCGCATCGGCGGAGCAAGATGCGGCTGCGAACTGAGCAGCTTTCCGAACACCTTTCCCAGGGGCCGCTGGCCCCTGTCTACCTGATTAGTGGCGATGAGCCTCTGCTGGCTCAGGAGGCCGCCGACCATATTCGCAATACGGCCCGCAGCCAGGGCTTTAACGAACGCGAATTACTCCACGCCGAGCCCGGCTTCGACTGGGACACCGTGCTCACTGAAGCCAACAGCCTGTCCCTGTTCGCTGAAAAAAAAATCATTGAACTGCGCATTGCCAATGGCAAACCGGGGGACAAGGGCTCCAGGGTTTTACAGGAATACGCGGCCAACCCCAGCCCTGACAACCTGTTACTGATCATTACCCCAAAGCTGGAAAGTACCGCCACCCGCAGTAAATGGGTTAAAAGCATTGAAGCCTCAGGGGTCTTTATCCAGGCCTGGCCCGTACCAGCGGGACAGCTGCCAGGCTGGATTGGTAAACGGCTGCAGCAGGCCGGCATACAGGCCAGCCGGCAGGCTGTGGACATTCTGGCCGACCGAGTGGAAGGCAACCTGCTGGCCGCCGTGCAGGAAATCGAAAAGCTGAAATTGCTGTTACCCCAGGGTGAAGTCGATGCCACAACGATGTCCACCGTGGTTGCAGACAGCGCCCGTTTCAATGTCTTTGCCCTGGTAGACAAGGCCCTGGAAGGTGATGCCCAGGGGGCCAGTCGAAACCTCAGGGGCTTGAGAGATGAAGGTACCGACGCCACGGTAATCCTTTGGGCCCTGGCCCGTGAATTGCGCACCCTGATTAAAGCCAGGGAGTCACTGGATGCGGGCGACCACATGGACTGGGTATTGAAAAACCTCGGTGTTTGGGAAAAGCGCAAACGTCCTGTAAAAATGGCCCTAAAGCGCTTGCCGATCAATCACCTCAAACAGATGCTGAGACTGGCAGGCGGCATAGACCGGGCAATCAAGGGGATGCGCACAGCCAACCCCTGGGATGACCTGACCACCCTGACCCTGATGTTCTGCGGCAGCCCGGTGTTACAGCCCGCCAATTTGCGTCTGGCACTGAGGGATTAACCACAACAGCCTTGGGACGGGTTCTTTTTAAGCACCCAGAGTCGCCCCACCAGTAATCCCGCCATATCCGCCACTGCATCCCAGGCTTCCATTGAACGGTAACCACTCAACCCCTGCAGCAGCTCAATCGCAATACCGTAGCCCAGCAGCCCGACAAACAGCCTGTTGCGATAACCCACCCCTGGAAACGCTTTTGCACCCAGCAGGTACAACAGCAAGAAGGTGACGCCATGGAGCACCTTGTCCTGCCCTGGCAACATGCTTCCAGACCCCGAGGGCAATAGCATAATAACCAGCACAGCGCAGAGGCTGCCAACAAAACTCCACCACCAAACAGACCTCATCGTTTACCCCCATTCAAACAGCGTATCGGACAAACCCCGAGACACAATTTACGGCAAAACAACCCCGTACCGAAGTTTGTATATACTGCCATGGTATGGCGGCGCTTTTCACCGAGGATAGCCCATGAGCAAACAATCCGATGACCCCAAAGACGAGGAAGTGAGCGCACTTGAAGGCCTGAGTGTTTTTCTGGACGGATGGAAAGAGCTGTCCACATCAGCACTGAAATACGCCGCCGAAAAAACGCGGGACCAGGCCGCCAAAACCATCATGCAGTCACCGGAGCAGATGGAGCGCATGGGGAAAGCCGGGCGGTCATTGCGCGACCTCAGGGAGGTTGCCGGACTCACCATCAACGAACTGGCCAGTGCCATCGACCTGAAAGACCCTAGCCTGCTCAAAGCGGTGGAAGAAGGGAAAGCTGCACTTCCCCTGGAGATCATCTTGAGGCTGGCATCCCTCTATTCCCGAAACGATCCGCTGCCTTTCATCGTCAAATATGTACGCACCTATAGCCCTCGGGTGTCGGAACTACTGGAGAAAATTGGCATAGACCGCCTGGTCATCACCGCGGAAAGAGAAGTCCAGCTGCTGAAAATCTACCGCAACCGCGATGCCGCCAGGAAACTTTCGGACGAGGGTTTCAGCAAGGTGCTGGCGTTCACCGACCAGGCTTTCGAGATGGCGCTGCATTTTGCCCAGGAACAAGAAAAGCTGTCTGACTCCCAGGAACAGCCTGAATCTCCTGAAGAAGATCAACCGTCAGACTAACCGGCCTTAAGTAACGGCTTTTTTCCGGGCACCACCGCCGAGCCGGAGACCAGCGCGTTGAGGGCCTCCAGGCGCTCCAGAGTTCCCACATCCCACCAGGTACCTGTATATACCTCACCACTCACATAGCCGTCGCGAATACCGCCAGCCAATACTTCTCGTATTGGAAAACGCTCGCTGGCCGAGCTATACATGGCAAAGATTTCCGGTCTCATCACGCTGATGCCGCTAAACGTGAAGGTCCCCTGACCCTCCGCGGCATAACGGACACAGAGCTGGCTATCCAGGGCAAAATCCCCTTTGGTGTGATGGGCGGGATTGGGAACCAGCACCAGGTGGGCATCCATTTCCTCTGTCCACTGCCTTTGCACCAGATTCTGCAATGGGTAATCCGTCCAGACATCACCGTTGACTACCAGGAAGGGTTCACCACCCAACAGCGGCAACGCCCGTCGGATACCGCCTCCGGTCTCCAGTGGATCGCTTTCCCTGGACCACTTGATGTCCACACCGAACCGGGAACCATCTCCGAGAAACGACTCGATCTGGTCGCCGAGCCAGGAGGTGTTGATCACCAATTCTCGGACACCGGCTTCAACCAGGCGCTCTATGTGGTACTGAATCAGGGGTTTATTGGCAATTTTTAACAGCGGTTTGGGGGTGTCATTGGTCAGGGGACGGAGGCGTTCGCCAAATCCGGCGGCCAGAATCATAGCTTTCATAGTAGTTCCCGTTGCGAGTCACCGGCCTGCTGCCAGGGCTGATACCAGGACTGGCTTACTGCCGCAGGCAAAACCCGCCGCTCAAACCAGGCTCTAAAGTCGTTCAGCTCCGGATAGGAGTCCAGCTGTTCCAGGGTGTAGCGGATAACCAGTGGCAAGTCGTTGAGGTAGCCCGCCTTTCCATCACGCAAAAACAGGCGGGCAAAAATACCCAGGACCTTGATATGCCGCTGCAACCCCATCAGATCAAACCAGCGAAAAAACTGTTTATCGGACACCGGGGTAGCGATGCCGGCAGCTACTGCACGCCGGTAATAATTAAGCGCCCGCCGATAAACCTCATCAGCGGTCCACCGAATATAGCAGTCCCGTAACAGGGAGACCAAGTCATATGTGAACGGACCTGTGACCGCATCCTGAAAATCGATCACGCCAATATCATTGTTAGCCAACAACATCAGGTTGCGGGAATGATAATCCCGGTGCACCAGAACGGCCGGCTGGGATAACGCACTGTCAACAAGCACCTCAAACGCAGTGGCTATCAGTTGTTGCTCAGAATCAGACAGTTCGACACCCAGTAACCGGGTGACAAACCACTCTGGAAACAGGTTCATTTCCGCCAGCAGCCTCGTGTGGTCATACATGGGTAATGAATGACCGGCAACATCAATCTGCTGAATAGCCAGCAGAGTCGACTCGGCTTTTGTATAGAGCGCATCCACTGTCTGCTCATTGAGGAGGGGCAACAGCAGCTGATCCCCAAAATCCTCCAGCAACAGATACCCCCGCTCAAAATCGACGGCAATAACCTGTGGTGCATGAACACCCTGGGCTTTAAGCAGCAACGCAATATTGACAAAAGCCGCGTTGTTTTCATGCTCTGGAGGTGCGGAAACCGCCAGCAACGTGGGAGAGGTGCTCACCCGGTAATAATTGCGAAAACCCGCATCTCCGCTGAGGGGTTGCAGAGAAAGCGGCGTTTCAGGTCGATATTGATCAGGGAGATAGCTTTCCACCCATTCAGGGAGGCTCAAATCAGCAGCCATATTTGGAGGAACTGGTAGAAAAAAGGTGCCTCATTCTACCCCAAACCCTCGCATGATGTCGCAGAATGGGTAAAATGTACCGTCGCGTTAAAGCCACTGCCCGCCAGAGAGATCACGGATCATAAGAATGCCAACAAAACCGAGTCATTTCCGCACCAGGCTCTACCAAGCTATGCGTTCACAGTTTGTACAAACATCCACTCTGATTCTCTCCGGATTACTGTTGGCCCCCTCGGTTTATGCAGAAAGCACCTCGGGCAAAATGCAGTGGGAATGCAAGGCTTCCCCTAGTGGCGAGTGGCAATGTGGCGAGCGAACCCTACCCGGCAGGACATTCCCCCGACCGATCCACCCCGAGCCGGAAGCCTTTGAGCCAGTGCCCGATGATGATGGTCCCAAAGTAGAACTGGCCCGCAACCTCGACTGGGTGGAGCAGGATGCACTGACCGAAGAACAACAGGAAACCATGGCACCGGGATGCTGTGGAGCCTATGTGGAACCCCCGCGGGACTACCCCGAAAGCGATCTTGACCCCGCTGATGCTCCTTTGCGGGTGGCCTCTGAAACCACCGAAGTGGAACAGGAAAACGTCGCCCACCTGCGTGGCAAAGTACAACTGACTCAGGGGTATCGCCAGGTTCGCAGCCAGAATGCTACCGTTGATCAGAACACCCGGACGGTCGACCTGGACGGCGACGTTCAGTTCCGCGAACCCGGACTGCTGCTCACGGGCGACCATGCGCAGATCAACATGGACACCAAGGACGTCACCATCGATAACGCAACCTACCTGTTGCACGAATCCAATGTGCGCGGCACCGCGACACAAATGAACCGCCGCGATACTGTGTTCTATATCGACAATGCCACCTATACCACCTGCGAACCCGGCAGCAATGCCTGGCAGCTGGTCAGCTCCAAGGTTGACATCAACCCGGAGACCGGCATTGCCCACGCGAAACACGTGAGGCTGGAGATCAAGGACATTCCGATCATGTACGCACCCTGGCTGCGCTTTCCCATTGATGATCGACGCGCCTCGGGCCTGCTGTTCCCCAGTTTTGAATTCGGCGATGAGAACGGCATTGATTTCGCGCAACCCATTTATCTGAACCTGGCGCCCAACTACGATGCCACCATCACCCCCCGTTACATTCAGGAGCGCGGCCCGATGGCTGAAGTGGAATTCCGCCACCTGTCGAAACTGACCAACACGGTGCTGGGTGGAGCATTCCTCTCCGATGATGATGGCGGGGATGACGACGATGAAGAACCCGATGTTATTACCGGTGACCGCAACTACGAAGGCGAGGATCGCTGGCTGGTCAATGTCGACCACGAAGGTGGCTTCGGCAAACGCTGGAACACACTTGTTGATTACACCAAAGTCAGCGACAGTGACTATTTTCGGGATCTGGATAACACCACACTGGAAGTCAACAGCCAGACACACCTGAAACAGGTGGCCGCCACCGGCTATCGTCTGGACAACTGGCTCTTCAGCATCAAGGGGCAAAAATTCCAGACTCTCAACGATGACTTTGACCGCATCGAGCAGTACAAACAGGTGCCCCGCGTGGACGCCAATGGCGATTACCGCTTCGGCGACTTTGTGGTCAACCTCGACAACCAGTACACCTATTTCGACCACGATGACGATGACAATCTGGCGCCGACCAACACCTATCTACAGGATGAGCTCGGCACCTTTGTCACCGGTGAGCGCCTGCGCCTCAATTACAGTGTCACCTGGGACAAGCAGTGGGCCTGGGGCTATTTCCGCCCCACTGCCAAAGTCAGGCACCTGACCTACAACCTGGACGACCCCATCATGGGGCAGAATGATGACAGCCCATCTGTCACCGTCCCCACCGGTGTGATCGATGCAGGTATTTACCTGGAGCGGGATACCACCTGGCTGCAGGGCTTTACTCAGACACTGGAACCGCGTGTATACATGGCCCACACCAAATACGAGGACCAGAGTGACATACCGGACTTTGACACCTCGCTGATGACCTTCAGCTACAGCCAGCTGTTCCGCGATGACCGCTTCACTGGCGGCGACCGCATCGGCGACACCGAGCAGATATCTGTCGGCCTGACCAGTCGCCTGATTGACCAGAACACGGGCGTAGAGTGGCTGCGTGCCAGCTTTGGTCAGATTTTCTACCTGGATGACAGATACGTCACCCTTGACCCCACGCTGGACAAGGCCTTCCTGAAGGCTCTGGGCGACCCAGACAGCCTTTCGGATGCACAGCGCGAAGTGGCCGCCGACATGCTGCGAGATGAATCCGCCTATGCAGCCGAGATTGCCCTGCGTCTGAGTGAAAACTGGCGAGCCCAGGCTGACCTGCTATACGACGAAGACGACAGCCAGCTGGATCGAGGCACCGCCAGCCTGCGCTACAACGACAGGAACAACCGTTTGTTTAATGTCAGCTACCGCTTCAACCGCAGAATTCCCCGCATCGTTGGCAGCGAAGTCATTGATACGGATATCGAACAGGCCGATTTCTCTACTATGCTGCCCATCGGCCGCAACTGGAGCCTGATCGGCAAACACAATTTCGATTTGACCAATAGCCGTGAACTTGAGACGTTTTTTGGTTTCCAATATGACAGCTGCTGCTGGCGGTTCAGCCTTCTCGCCCGTCGCTGGCTGGATCGGGATGACTACATCCTGCTGCCAGACGAAGACCTTGAAGAAGATGATGGCATTTTCTTCCAGATCCAGTTCAAGGGACTGGCCGGCAGCGGCCGTAAAGTAGACGCCATTCTCGAAGATGGCATCTATGGCTATGTACCGACCGAATAATTTCCTACAGGCAATTTCATGAAATTACGCAGTAACCTTTGTTTACCTTTTGCTGCCACGCTGGCTGTAATCTGGGGCGCCTCAGCCCCCACTGTCGCAGAGGAGGTGCTGATTGACAGCATTGCCGCTGTGGTTGATGAAGACGTGGTCATGGCCAGTGAGCTGGATGAGCGCGTTCGGGAAATCTACATGCGGTTGAAAGATAGCAATACCCAGATTCCCCCCGGTGACGTTTTGGTACCCCAGGTGCTGGAGCGACTGATTCTGGAGCGTATTCAGCTCAGCCGCGGTCAACGTGCTGGGGTTCGCATCAGTGACGACGAAGTCAACCAGTCCATTGCACAGCTGGCTCAAAGCCGTGGCATGACTGTAGACCAGATGGTGGAACACGCTCACCAGAGCGGTATCAGCCTCAACCGTCTGCGGGAGCAGGTGCGCACGGAAATGATCATCAAGCGGGTACAGGAAGGGCTCGTCAATCGCCGCATCAATATCTCTGAGCAGGAAATAGACAACTTCCTGAAGTCCGAAGAAGGACAGCAATGGTCATCACCGGATCTCAACCTCGGTCATATTATTCTGCCCCTTTCCGCCGGCGCACCCCGCGATGAAGTTGCCATGGTGGAGAACAAGGCTCGGGAGTTGTTTGAACAACTGCAGGCCGGAGCCGATTTCAGAAGCCTCGCTATCGCCAATTCAGCGGGACAAAACGCCCTGCAGGGTGGCGATCTCGGCTGGCGCAAAACCACTCAGCTGCCGAGCATCTTTATTAACGCCACCGACAAACTGCTGCCCGGGGAAGTCAGTGTGCCGATTCGCAGTGACGCCGGCTACCACATCCTGAAGCTCTATGATCGCCGTGGCGGCAGCGAGAGAATCGTTCTGCAACACAATGTTCGCCATATCCTGATCAAGCCCAATGAGATTCGCACGGAAGAAGAAACCAAGGCCATGCTGGAAGGCATTCGCGCCGACATCATGAACGGTGCAGACTTTGCCGAACTGGCGCGGGAAAACTCAGAAGACATAGGAACTGCCCTGGCTGGAGGAAGTCTGGGTTGGTCTGTGCCAGGTCAATTTGTGCCCGATTTTGAAAACACGATGAATAATATTGACCTCAACGACGTCAGCGAACCTTTTCGCAGCCAGTTTGGCTGGCACATCCTGCAAGTCACGGAGCGTCGGCGCCAGGATTTCAGTGAAAACATGCGCCGCGGCCAGGCAAAAAATATTCTCCATCAGCGTAAGTTTGAGGAAGAACTGCAAATCTGGCTTCAGGAAATTCGCGACGAGGCCTTTGTAGACATCAAGCTGTGACCAGACTGGCCATCACTCCGGGGGAGCCCGCAGGCATTGGCCCTGACTTGGTCGTGCAACTGGCACAACAGCCACAGCCCTGTGAACTGGTCGCCTATGCCGACCCGCAATTATTACTTTCCCGCGCCGATCTATTGGGACTCCCCCTGAATCTCAGGGAGTTCAAAGGCGAAACCGCTGGTCCAGCGGCCCCGGGTGAACTTTGGGTGAGAACGGTACCTTTGAACCGTGCCGCCACTCCCGGCGAACTCTGCGCCGATAATGCCCCTTACGTTCTGAAAACGCTCACTGCCGCTGTCTCGGATTGCCAAAATGGCCTGGTGGATGCCTTGGTTACCGGCCCGGTCCACAAGGGCATTATCAATGAGGCCGGCATCACGTTCAGTGGCCACACGGAATTCCTGGCAGATCTCACACAGACACCACGGGTGGTTATGATGCTGGCTACCGAGGGGTTGCGCGTGGCCCTGGCAACCACCCATTTGCCCCTCGCCCAAGTCCCCGCAGCAATATCGCAAACCTCTCTCAAGGAAGTGCTCACCATTTTGCACCGGGACTTGAAGCAAAAATTTGGCATCGACAAGCCACATATTGTTGTCTGCGGACTAAATCCCCATGCAGGCGAAGGCGGCCACCTGGGACGGGAAGAAATTGATGTCATAGCTCCCGTGCTGGACAGCTTGCGCAGTTCCGGCTTTTCCCTAGAAGGCCCCCTTCCGGCAGACACCCTGTTTACCCCCAAGCATCTGGCTCAATGCGATGCAGTGCTTGCCATGTACCACGATCAGGGGTTGCCGGTATTGAAGTACGTAGGTTTTGGTGCCGCGGTCAATATAACCCTGGGTTTGCCGATTATTCGCACTTCTGTGGATCACGGTACGGCACTGGACCTGGCAGGCACGGGGCAGGCTGACATCGGCAGCCTGTTAACGGCCATCGCCTATGCCAAAACCATGGCGGAATCCAGCCGATGAGTGGGCGAGCACACAGCGGCCATCAGGCACGCAAACGCTTTGGGCAAAACTTTCTGGTGGACGCCAACATCATTGCCAAAATTGTTGCTGCTATCGCCCCCAAGCCCACCGACAACCTGATTGAAATCGGGCCTGGTCAGGGTGCTATTACGGAGCCGGTGCTGTCCCGTTGCCCGACGCTCAAGGTGGTAGAACTGGATCGCGACCTGATCCCGCTACTCAAGGCAAAATTTCAGCAGTACCCCTCCCTGCAAATTTATCAGGGCGACGCGCTGAAAACAGATTTCAGCCAGTTTTATGAGGCTGGCCGCCCACTGCGCATAATCGGCAATCTGCCATACAACATCTCCACACCACTGCTGTTCCACCTGCTTAGCTACAACGACAAGATTTACGATATGCACTTTATGCTGCAAAAAGAGGTGGTAGACCGCCTCGCAGCCGCTCCCGGCGACAATCACTACGGGCGACTCAGTGTGATGGTGCAGTACCACAGCCAGGTTCAGCCCTTGTTTCCGGTGCCTCCCGGCGCCTTTCGCCCAGCACCAAAAGTGGATTCAGCCATCGTGCGCCTGCTGCCCTATTCACAACCACCCCACCCTGCAAAGGATCTTGCAAAAATGGCACACTTGGTGAATGCCTGCTTCCAGCAACGCAGGAAAACAATACGCAATACGCTCAAGCACCTGGTCAGCGCTGAGCAACTTGCCACCCTGGATATTGACCTTTCATTGCGACCTGAAAAACTTAGCGTGGCGGATTTTGTCCACCTGAGCAACCAACTGACGGAGATGACATGAACCAAATTGTTGTACTCGTCACCACAGAGTACCTTCCCCGGCAATCAGAACCCGGGCAGGGCAGATACGCTTTCGCTTATCATATCCGCATCGAAAATCATGGCACGGAAGCGGCCAAGCTACTCAGCAGACACTGGATCATCACCGATGGCAATTCCCGCATCAAAGAAGTTCGCGGACCGGGGGTTGTCGGCGAGACACCGCGAATTGAAGCTGGCGATCATTACGAGTACAGCAGCAGTGCCATTCTGGAGACCGAAGCAGGCACCATGGAAGGCAGCTACCAAATGATCAGCGACAGTGGCGAGTCTTTTACAGCAGACATCCCTCCCTTTTTATTGGCCGTACCCGGAGCCATTCATTGACCACCTTTGTAGTAGGTGATCTTCAGGGCTGTCTCACTCCCTTGCAGCGGCTTTTGGAGGAAGTGAATTTTGACCCCGGGAGGGACCAACTCTGGTCGGTTGGCGACCTTGTCAATCGCGGCCCGCAATCCCTGGAAACGTTACGTTTTTGCTATCAACTGGGGGATGCTTTCCGCACTGTACTCGGCAATCACGACCTGCACCTTCTGGCTGTGGCTCACGGCGTTCGCCAACCTCATCCCTCCGACACCCTGAATGACATTCTCGAGGCCCCCGACCGCGATGAGTTACTGCATTGGCTGACAAGGCAACCGCTGGTTATTGCTCACGGGGAATTCCTACTGGTGCATGCGGGCATCCCGCCCCAATGGTCCCGAGAAGAGGCACTCGCCCTGGCCGAAGAAATGCACCAGGTGTTAACCGACGAATATCAATCGGCAGCCTTCTTTGAGGTTATGTACGGCAACGAACCGGACCTGTGGCACGATGCTCTGCAACCACCCCTACGCTGGCGACTGATTACCAACTACCTTACCCGCATGCGTTTCTGCTCGGCGGAAGGGCAATTGGAGCTCAAAACCAAAGCGTCACCCCAAGAGCCACCTGCAGGCTATACGCCCTGGTACGCACACCCCCACCGAAAAACAGGCCATTGCAAAATTATCTTCGGTCACTGGGCTGCGCTACAGGGAAAGCCCATAGGCGAAAACCTGTACCCTCTCGATACGGGATGTATATGGGGCGGCCCTCTGCGCATGATGGCGCTGGACAACGGCCGCTACTATCACTGCCAACCCTAAGGATGCTGGATTTTTGAGATAACGACGGAAGCAGCTAGAATAACCCTGAAAATTGCAATTCGCTGATAACGCATAACAAAAAGGTGATGCAAGTGATCCGCACACTATCCAATTTTTTCACCACCATCATGCAGCGCTGGCTGCCCGATGCTTTCATCTTTGCCATCATCCTCACCTTTATCGTATTTATTGCCGGCATGCTGGGCGAATCAAAGTCGCCCTCCCAGATGGCGAACTACTGGGGCGATGGTGTCTGGAACCTGCTGGTTTTTTCAATGCAGGTGACCATCAGCCTGGTGACGGGCAGTGTTCTGGCACAGACGACCGCGGTCAAACGAGTGTTGCGTGGCCTCGCCACGCTGGCCAAAAATCCCAGCCAGGCCATTCTGTTAATGACCTTTATTGCCCTGATCTGCGGATGGATCAGCTGGGCATTCGGGCTTATCGCCAGCGCTCTGATGGCGAGGGAGATTGCCCGTCATGTCAAAGGCGTTCACTACCCTCTTTTGGTCGCTTCTGCCTACTCGGGTATGGTGATATGGCACGCTGGGCTTTCAGGTTCCATTCCGCTAAAAATTGCGGTCTCGGATGGCGATGTCCTCAGCTCCCTGATGCCGGGCATTGAAATCCCGTTGCAGGAAACCATTTTCAGCTGGGAGGTCTTGTCGGTTTGCCTGGTGGTGCTGCTCACCCTGCCGGTCATTTTTCGCCTCATGATTCCGCCAGAACACGAGACTCAGGAAGTGGACCCCAGCCAACTGGGAGAAACGGAGCGGGTAGATATCAGACTCAAGACCCCCTCTGACCGCATTGAACACAGTCGCCTTCCCACTTTGTTGCTGGGATTGCTGGGCGGTTACTACCTGGTTGAATTTTTTCTTGATGGCGGCAGTGTCGGGCTAAACACCCTTAACCTAATCTTCCTTGTCTCAGGCCTTTTACTGCACCGCTCCACCACCAGCTACCTATTTGCCGTCAATGAAGCGGTCAAAGGATTGTCCGGTATAGTTCTGCAGTTCCCCCTTTACGCGGGCATCATGGGCATGATGGCGCAGTCGGGACTGGCGGCGTCAGTATCCACCTGGTTTATCGATATATCGACGGTCGACACCTTCAATCTGTTTACCTTCCTCAGTGCCGGTGTTGTGAATTTCTTTGTGCCATCCGGCGGTGGACAATGGGCTGTTCAGGCACCGATTGTTATTCCCGCCGCGCAGTCACTGGGAATCCCCCTGAATCACGCTGCTATGGCAGTGGCCTTCGGGGATGCCTGGACCAACATGGTACAGCCATTCTGGGCGCTGCCCCTGCTTGGGATCGCCCGGCTGGGTATTCGGGACATCATGGGTTACTGCACGGTTGCCCTCTTGTGGACAGGACTGATTTTCGGGCTGGCCATGGTCTTTCTCTTCTAGTGGGCATTGATACTGATAGCCAACCATTGAACGCTCTTCAACCTTCAGTGACACCACCTGATCCATGGATACTGTCTCATACCCACCGTATTCAGACAGGTCCTGTGCTCGACCTGGCCTGTGGCAGTGGCCGTCACGGCCGCCTGTTTCTCGAACGGGGGCTGACCGTTCACTTCCTGGACAGGGACCTGTCCGGAGTAGAGGATCTAGCGAGTTCATCTTCTGCCTACCTTCACTGCCACGACTTGGAAAATGGCACTGACCGGCCTTTCTGTGACGAGAAATTCCAGAGCATTATCGTGGTGAACTATCTGTGCAGACCCCTGTTGGCAGAACTTCCCGGCTGGTTAAAACCCGGCGGTGTGCTCCTTTACAAAACCTTTGCCCGGGGTAATGAGCAATATGGCCGGCCATCCAACCCCGACTATTTATTACACAAAAATGAATTGATGGATGTGTTTGGCGGTGCCATGGATGTGATAGATTGCCGGCAGCAAACGGAAACAAAACCGCTGCGGATAACACAACACCTTTGCGCGGTGAAGCCTGCCCCGGGCAACTACAATGCATGAAACTAATGTGGACGTTTCTGAATCTAACCGTCCATCTGTATATCACGGACAACACCAAAAGACCTGCAGACATTGAATAAGCTGATCATGACAAAAAAATTCTTCTGGTTTCTGGCATCGTGGCTGATCTGCCTGCCAGCTTCCGCCAGTATCATTGAATATTTCCGCGAGGAAGATGGCCATACCAACTGGCAGTACGTCGCCAACTGGTCCAGCGGAATTCTCATTGTTCTGTTATCGATAACCGTGGTGACACTTTTTTTCAGCCGTCGCCAGGCACATCTGGCCAACAAGGCCTTGGAGGCAATCCGTCAGGAACTGGAACAAAGAGTCAAGGAGCGCACAGCCACACTGGATGAATCCAACCGTCTATTACAGGAAGCAAATCAGCTGTTGCAAGGGGAAATCGCCCAACACCGCGAGACGGCCAACCGATTGCGCAACTCGGAGTCATATATCCGGGACATACTCAGCTCCATGCCATTGATGCTAATCGGGCTTACCGCAGACGGGGTTATCACCCAGTGGAACCGGCGCGCGGAGGAAATCACCGGAATCCCTGCGACCAAAGCACTGGGCACCAATCTGTGGCAGACCTATCCCACCATCACCCTCAGCCAGCAACAGGTAAAACGCTCCATGCAGGAGAAAAAGCCGCTCACCATCAAGCACAGTCAGCGCGGCCAATACCATTTTGATATCACCATTTACCCACTGCGGGAGCAGGCGGAAACAGGTGCTGTGATCCTTGTCGACGATGTTACTCAGCATATCCTGGCGGCCAACATGCTGATTCAGAGGGACAAGATGTCTTCCATGGGCGAGCTTGCAGCCACCATGGCCCACGACATCAACCCGCCCTTGCAGCAGATTCTCAGCGACGTACAAACCGTCAAAGAGGCACTGCAGCAGCAGTCTCCTTCCTCAGTGGAAACCATTAACCGTCTGATGGATGAGGCCGACACCAACGGCAAGCAGGCACTGGCCATTATTCAGAACCTGCTGGATTTTGCACGCAGTCGCGGCGGAGAGCGTCACCCGGCGAATATCATTGATATCATCGAACACAGCCTGCAGCTGGCCAAGGACGTTCTCTCTGTCCCCTCAGGCCTGCATTTCCGCGATATTTCGATCGAACGTCACTACAACCAGAATCTTCCCAAGATACCCTGCTATGCAACCGAATTGCAGCAGGTCTTCCTGAGCCTGTTCAGACATGCCTGTCATGCGCTTGGTCAGGTTCAGAAAGCGGGGCACACCCCCATTATCCGGATCCAGGTAATGGTCTGTTATGACATGCTGTGGATTAAGGTTCAGCACAATGGCGTCGGCATTACCAACGAGGAACAGCAGTATATTTTTGAGCCTTTCTTTACCCACACCCCGGGCAAAGCAGAAGATTACGATGCGGGAAAACGTCTGTCGTTCTCACACTTCATCATCACAGAGCAGCACCAAGGGCAACTGGCCGTCACCTCAGATCTTAATGTCGGCACCACTTTCCACCTGCAGCTGCCATTAACCTAGGAAGTCCTGGTGGCGTCAGTTCTCTGATTCAGGGTAGCCGTCTGGATTCTCGCGCTGCCAGCGCCAGCTGTCTGCCATCATTTCTTCCAGCCCCCGCCTGGCTTTCCAGCCCAGCTCACGTTCGGCCTTGCTGGCATCAGACCAGCACTCGGCCACATCGCCGGGGCGCCGGGCGACAATCTCGTAAGGGATCTGGCACTGCGCAACAGACTCAAAGGCGCGAATCATTTCCAGCACAGAAATTCCGTTACCTGTACCCAGATTCCATGTTCGGCAGCCAAAGGGGGCATCAGCGGCCATCAACACCTCAAGCGCACTCACATGCCCCTCGGCAAGATCCATCACATGCAGATAATCTCTCACCCCGGTACCATCTGGTGTCGGATAATCGCCGCCAAACACAGACAGCTTTGACAACTTTCCCACAGCAACCTGAGTAATATAGGGTAACAGGTTGTTGGGGATACCTTTGGGGTCTTCACCGACAAGGCCACTGGGATGTGCACCCACTGGATTGAAGTATCTCAGGATGGCTACTCGCCAGAACGGGTTATCAGCAATTTTGTCTGCGCTCTCCAGATCCTGAAGGATCTCCTCAATCATCAACTTGGAACGTCCGTAGGGATTAGTAGCCTGCAGAGGAAAATCCTCTGTGATGGGCGTGCTCGCAGGATCGCCATAAACAGTCGCAGAAGAACTGAAAATAAAATCCTTTATCCCTGCAGCCTTCATCGCTTCCAGCAGGGTCACAGATCCGCTCACATTGTTGCGATAGTAGGTAAGTGGCTCCAGACACGACTCACCTACCGCTTTGAAGCCGGCAAAATGCATCACCGCATCGATGGCGTGGTTACTGAACAGCTCATCCAGAACATCGCGATCATTGACGCTAGCTTCCACGACCGGGAAATCACAACCCGTGATCTGCATAACCCGTTGCAGAGATACCGGAGAGCTATTGCTGTAATTATCGAACGCCACAATCTCATGGCCGGCATCAATCAACGCAATACAGGCATGACAACCAATATATCCGGCGGCACCGGTTACCAGAACTTTCACGTTTTTTACCCTGTGAGATGAAACCGCTGTTTATTATCCCATAGCCTATGGAAAATAGAGCAGCTTATAAGAAGATAAGTCGTAAGACGAAAAAGCCGGGCAATTTGCCCGGCTTTTGATATCTGGATTGAAAACTATCCGTTACTCTTCGGAATCATCAATCTCAACTGCTTCAACGTCTGGACGGTCAACAAGCTCTACATAAGCCATGGGAGCCGCATCCCCAGAACGCAGACCACACTTGAGAATGCGAATGTAACCGCCAGGACGACCCTCGTAGCGGGGACCCAGCTCACCAAACAGCTTGCCAACAGCAGCTTTGTCACGCAAACGACTGAAGGCCAGGCGACGGTTGGCCACACTGTCCTGCTTTGCCAACGTGATCAGCGGCTCGGCCACACGGCGCAGCTCTTTGGCTTTTGGCAAGGTGGTCTTGATCAGCTCATGCTCTACCAGAGAGTTTGTCATGTTGCGGAACATGGCGCGACGGTGAGCACCTGTACGGCTAAGTTTGCGGCCACTATAACGATGACGCATGATTCTACTTCCTTTAAAAGTGTTGCTATCTCAGCAATAAACTCAATTTCACGGTATCTGCCAGGCAGATACCGCAGCAATTAAATATGGTCGTTCTCGGTGCGCAGGCTTGAGGGCGGCCAATTTTCCAGGCGCATACCCAGAGACAAACCGCGTGATGCCAGCACATCCTTAATTTCAGTCAGTGACTTTTTACCCAGATTGGGAGTTTTCAGCAGCTCTACTTCTGTGCGCTGAATCAGGTCACCAATATAATAAATACTCTCGGCCTTCAGGCAGTTGGCAGAACGTACGGTCAGCTCAAGGTCATCAACCGGGCGCAGCAAGATAGGATCGACTTCTTCCTCTTTCTCAACCGGCTCGGAGAGGCTCTCACTCTCCAGATCGACAAAGACAGCCAGTTGTTGCTGCAGGATCGTCGCAGCACGGCGAATCGCCTCTTCGGGATCGATCGTACCGTTGGTTTCGAGATCCAGAACCAGTTTATCCAAGTCAGTACGCTGCTCAACACGTGCGCTTTCGACCACATAGGCCACGCGGCGCACCGGGCTGAATGTAGCATCAAGGTGCAAACGGCCAATGGAGCGTGTCTCGTCCTCGTCAGAAGCACGGCTGTCCGCCGGCTGATAGCCACGGCCGAGCATCACATGCAACGTCATTTCCAGAGAAGTATCACCGGTGATATTGGCAATTACATGCTCCGGGTTTTTGATTTCAGTGGCGTTATCCACCTGAATGTCGCCGGCTGTAACTACACCTTTACCCTTCTTGCTCAGTGTCAGGGTAACTTCTTCTTTGTCATGCAGGACGATGGCGACATCCTTCAGATTCAGAAGAATTTCAATGACATCTTCCTGAACACCTTCAATACTGCTGTATTCATGCAGTACGCCTTCAATTTCCACTTCAACGATGGCAGCACCTGCCATTGAGGAGAGAAGAATGCGACGCAGTGCATTACCCAGCGTATGTCCAAAACCGCGCTCGAGCGGTTCCAAAACAACCTTGGCACGAGTGGAGCCATACTCGGTTACATCAATGTTTCTGGGCGTCAAAAATTCATGTACTGATGTCTGCATATTTGTTCCTGCTCGTTGGTGTCGCTTCGCTATCGTTTAATGACAACGCGTTACTTGGAGTAGAGTTCCACAATCAGGTTTTCATTGATTTCGGCAGGAAGATCGGCGCGTTCCGGAGTGCGTTTGAAAACGCCTTCCAGCTTGTTGGCATCGACTTCTACCCAATCAACCAGACCACGCTGTGAAGCGATCTGAATAGCTGATTGAATACGCAATTGATTCTTGGACTTTTCACGAATGCTCACGACATCACCGTCAGCAACACGGTAAGAAGCGATGTTCACTTTCTTGCCGTTGACTAGGATGGCATTGTGCGCGACCAGCTGACGAGCTTCTGCACGTGTTGAGCCAAAGCCCATGCGATACACGACATTGTCCAGACGACGCTCCAGCAACTGCAGCAGGTTCTCACCGGTTGCACCTTTAATGCGAGCGGCTTCCTTGTAGTAGTTGCGGAATTGTTTTTCGAGCACACCGTAGAGACGACGTACTTTTTGCTTTTCACGCAGCTGAACGCCATAGTCTGACAGGCGTCCACGGCGCTGGCCGTGTTGTCCGGGAGCGCTTTCTGCACGACACTTGGATTCCAGCGGACGAATACCGCTCTTCAGGAAAAGATCAGTGCCTTCGCGACGGGAAAGTTTACACGTTGGTCCGAGATATCTTGCCATTAGTTCACTTCCTCGTTATACCCGACGTTTCTTCGGCGGACGACAACCATTGTGCGGGATTGGCGTCACGTCGGTGATATTGGTAATTTTAAAGCCGGCGTTATTCAGCGCGCGCACGGCAGATTCGCGACCCGGACCAGGACCTTTAACCTGAACATCCAGATTCTTCAAACCGTATTCCTGTGCAGCCAGGCCAGCGCGTTCGGCAGCTACCTGAGCGGCAAAGGGTGTACTTTTGCGTGATCCGCGGAAACCGGAACCACCAGAAGTAGCCCAGCTCAGGGTATTACCCTGGCGGTCAGTGATGGTCACAATGGTGTTGTTGAAAGAAGCATGGATATGAGCCACGCCGTCGACAACGTTCTTTTTGACCTTCTTACGAACAGTTTTTTGTCCAGGCTTTGCCATTTGTCTTCTTTCCTATCGCTTGATGGGCTTGCGAGGCCCTTTGCGGGTACGCGCATTGGTTTTGGTGCGCTGGCCACGCAAAGGCAGGCCGCGGCGATGACGGAGGCCACGGTAACAACCGAGATCCATCAATCGCTTGATGTTCATGCTGACCTCACGACGCAGGTCACCTTCTACAGTACGTTCACCAACGGCATTGCGCACTGCGTCCATTTGCTCATCGCTGAGATCAGCAATTTTAACGTCTTCAGCAATACCCACCTGGGCGCAGATAGCCCGGGCAGTGGTACGACCAATCCCGAAAACATAGGTAAGTGAGATCACCGCATGTTTGTTATCTGGGATGTTGACACCGGCAATACGGGCCATCACTACACTCCACTTTAATGTTTAACAGTTTTCCGGCTATTTTTTGCTTTACCAACACCTAGGCTGGCGAAAAAGGCGCAAAAGGATAGCTTTCGAAACAATAAAAATCAATAACTCCGTGCAATTAACCCTGACGCTGCTTATGGCGGGGTTCTGCACTGCAAATTACTCTGACAACACTTTTGCGCTTCACGACTTTACAGTTGCGGCACATTTTTTTTACAGAAGCACGTACTTTCATTTCGTCACCTCAACTTCTACTAGCGAATTCCACTGCCATAACCTTTCAAATTTGATTTCTTCATCAGCGATTCATACTGGTGAGACATCAAATGAGATTGCACCTGGGCCATGAAATCCATGGTTACAACCACTGCGATCAGCAGTGACGTACCACCAAGATAAAATGGTACGTTGAAATAAATATTCAGAAACTGTGGCAGCAAACAAACAGCAGTCATGTACAGGCCACCCACCAGGGTCAGGCGTGTCATCACACCATCGATATATTTGGCCGTTTGCTCTCCGGGGCGAATTCCGGGAAGGAACGCGCCGCCACGTTTCAGGTTATCTGCCATTTCACGGGGGTTGAACATCAACGCCGAGTAGAAAAAGCAGAAGAAAATAATCAGGCCGGCAAATAACAGCACATTCAGCGGCTGGCCGGGGCCGATAAATAATGCCACGTCCTGCAGCCAGTCCGGGCTGTCCGCACCCTGTCCAAACCATTGGGCAATGGAGGCCGGGAACAGCAGAATACTGCTGGCAAAAATCGCCGGGATCACGCCTGCCATGTTCACTTTCAGGGGCAGATGGCTGGTCTGAGCCGGGCCACGTCCTGGCTGGCGCTGAGCATAATTTACCGTGACACGGCGCTGTCCTCGCTCGACGAACACCACAAAGTACACAACCGCAATGGCCAGCAGCGCAATGAACAGCAGTGCCAGAATATGGAGATCGCCCTGACGCGAAGACTCAAATGCCTGGCCAATTGCCGAGGGAATGCCGGCAACAATACCCGCAAAAATCAGCATGGAAATACCGTTACCCACACCGCGCTCAGTAATCTGTTCACCGAGCCACATCATAAACACGGCACCGGTAACCAGCGACACAACTGCGATAAAGTAGAAACTGAAGTCCGCGGTAAATGCTAGGCCCTGTCCTGCCAAGCCCACGGACATACCAATAGCCTGAACCGTTGCCAACAGTACCGTACCATAGCGGGTGTACTGGTTGATTTTGCGACGTCCGGCATCGCCTTCTTTCTTGAGCTGCTCCAGAGACGGCGTTACCGCAGTCAACAGCTGCATGATGATCGAGGCAGAAATGTACGGCATGATCCCCAGAGCGAGGATACTCATGCGTTCCAGTGCACCACCGGAGAACATGTTGAACAGGCCGATGATGGTACCCTGGTTCTGGTTGAACATATCCGCCAGACGATCGGGATCAATCCCAGGAACAGGGATATGGGTACCGATTCGGTAAATCACCAGAGCAATGAATAAAAAGCGAAGGCGAGCCCACAGCTCGCCCAAACCTTTTATGTTGCCCTGCGGCATATTCCCGGGTTTAGCCATCAGGCGTTACTCTTCTACCTTGCCACCAGCTGCTTCAATAGCAGCCTTGGCACCTTTGGTCACACGCAGGCCCTTAACAGTGACAGCTTTATTCAGCTCACCGGAAAGGAACACTTTGGCACGCTCGATGGAACCATTAATCACACCGGCTTCGCGCAGTGACGCGATATCCACAGTCTCACCGGCAACCTTGTTCAGCTCACTCAAACGGATTTCTGCTGTGACGCGAGAAATACGGGAAGTAAAGCCATACTTGGGCAGACGTTTCTGCAAAGGCATTTGACCGCCTTCGAAACCCGGACGCACACTTCCACCGGAGCGGGACTTTTGACCTTTGTGTCCACGACCACCAGTTTTGCCCAGGCCGCTGCCGATACCACGACCAACGCGCTTGCCTTCTTTAATTCTGCCCGGTGCGGGACTCAGCGTATTCAGACGCATTATTACTCTCCCTCAACCTTAACCAGATAGTTCACTTTATTAATCATGCCACGCACTGAAGGAGTGTCTTCAACTTCCACAGTGTGGTTTATGCGACGCAGACCAAGTCCGGCAACACAGGCTTTGTGCGCTGCAAGGCGGCCGTGGATGCTACGCACCTGAGTAACCTTAATTTTTTTAACGTTCGACATGGTAAAGCTTCCGTTGTACTTCGCCCGGCATCAGCCGCACGCTTAATTCAGAATTTCTTCTACGCTCTTGCCGCGTTTTGCAGCAACTTCTTCCGGAGAACGCATGTTTTTCAGTGCCTTGAAGGTTGCACGCACAACATTCACCGGGTTGGTAGAGCCATAACATTTGGCCAGTACGTTTTGCACACCTGCGATTTCAAGCACGGCACGCATCGCACCACCGGCAATGACACCCGTACCGTCAGAAGCTGGCTGCATATAAACTTTCGATGCACCGTGATTGGCTTTTGTCGGGTACTGGATGGTTGTGCCCTTCAGGTCAACCTGGATCATGTTGCGACGGGCGGACTCCATAGCTTTCTGGATAGCCTGGGGTACTTCACGGGCTTTACCGCGACCAAAGCCAACTTTGCCATTGCCATCACCAACTACAGTCAGTGCGGTAAAGGCAAAAATACGCCCACCTTTTACAGTTTTGGCAACACGGTTGACCTGTACCAGTTTTTCCTGGAGGCCTTCATCCGCGGCTGCTGTATCTTTCTGATCTCTCGACATAACGGTAAACCTTTAGAATTCCAGTCCGGCTTCACGGGCGGCATCCGCCAGAGCCTTTACACGACCGTGATATTTGAAACCACTGCGGTCAAATGCTACCTGAGTGATACCTGCTTCTTTTGCACGTTCAGCAATCAATGTGCCGACAGTTTTTGCAGCGTCAACATTGCCTGTCTGGCCAGCACGCAGGGACTTGTCCAACGTAGAAGCGCTGGCCAGCACGGTTCCACCATCAGGAGAAATCACTTGCGCGTAAATATGACGCGGCGTGCGATTCACACACAGACGGTTGGCTCCCAACTCGCGGATCTTGCAGCGGGCACGGCGTGCACGACGCAAACGTGATTGTTTCTTGTCGCTCATAATCCTGACCTACTTCTTCTTCGCTTCTTTACGTAATACTTGCTCATCCGCATAACGAACACCTTTACCTTTATAGGGCTCTGGCGGGCGGTAAGCTCTGATTTCTGATGCCACCTGGCCAAGCAATTGCTTGTCGGCGGACTTCAAAACGATTTCAGTCTGACTGGGTGTTTCGGCAGTGACACCTTCGGGCAGACTGTACTCAACCGGATGGGAGAAGCCGAGGGTCAGATTGACCTTGTTACCCTGTGCCTGAGCACGGTAACCAACACCGATCAACTGCAGCTTTTTCTCAAAACCTGCACTGACACCAACAACCATGTTGTTTACCAGCGCACGAGTTGTGCCCGCCAGTGCATTGGCCTGCTTGCTGCCATCTTTCGGTGAAAATGTCAGCACATTGTCATCTTGTTTGATTTCAACATTGCCGCTAACAGCAAGAGACAACGAGCTTTTGCCACCTTTGACAATAATTTCGCTGGGGCTGAGTGTGACCTCTACGCCAGCCGGCAATGTGACCGGATTTTTTGCAACTCTAGACATCTCGACTATCCCGTTAGAATACTGTGCAGAGAACCTCGCCACCGACACCGGCTGCGCGAGCTGCACGATCTGTCATCACACCCTTGCTGGTGGAAACGATCGCCACACCCAAGCCGCCACGTACGCTTGGCAGTTCTTTGGAGCCGGCATATTGACGCAGGCCTGGACGGCTGTAACGGTCAATCGCCTCGATCACCGGCTTGCCTTCAAAATATTTCAGGCTCAGCGTCAGCTCGGGCTTGGTACCTTCAGCCACACTCCAATCGTTAATGTAACCCTCTTCCTGTAGAACTTTGGCAACCGCCACTTTCAGTTTGGAAGAAGGCATAGTGACATCTTTCTTGGCCGTCATCTGCGCGTTGCGGATACGGGTCAGCATGTCTGCCAATGAATCTTGCATGCTCATCAGTTCAGTTCCTCAATTTACCGCGCTTACCAGCTCGCCTTAACCAGGCCAGGTACGTCACCGCGCATGGCGGCTTCACGTAATTTGTTACGACACAGGCCAAACTTGCGATACACCGCGTGCGGACGACCAGTCTGACGACAGCGACGTTGCTGACGGCTCGGGCTGGCATTGCGTGGCAGTTGTTGCAGTTTCAGCTGTGCTTCCCAACGCTCGTCATCTGAACTGGAAGCACTGTTAATCACGGCTTTCAGTGCAGTACGTTTGTCTGCATATTTGGCAACTGTACGCGCACGTTTCTTTTCGCGTTCAATCATGGATCTTTTGGCCATTTCTCTCACCTCATCCTTTCAGCGGGAAGCTGAATGCACGCAGCAATGCACGACCTTCATCATCGGTGCGAGCTGTCGTTGTAATCGTGATGTCCAAACCGCGCAGGGCGTCCACCTTGTCATATTCAATTTCCGGGAAAATGATCTGCTCTGTTACGCCCATGGCAAAGTTGCCGCGGCCATCAAATGACTTGGGGCTGATGCCACGGAAATCGCGGATGCGCGGGATCGCAATAGAAATCAGGCGCTCCAGGAATTCATACATGCGCTCGCTGCGCAGCGTTACCTTACAGCCAATCGGCCAGCCTTCACGCACTTTGAACCCGGCGATGGATTTGCGCGCCTTGGTGATCACTGGCTTTTGACCTGCAATCAACGTCATATCGGCAACTGCACTTTCCAGCGCTTTTTTATCACCGAGGGCTTCACCTACACCCATGTTCAGAGTGATTTTGGTGATTTTCGGCACTTCCATTACGTTCGCCAGACCCAGCTCTTCTTTCAGCTTGGGGGCGATTTCTTTTGTGTAAACTTCTTTCAGCCTTGCCATGTCAGTTTCCTGTCAAATTAGGCGTCAACGGCATTGCCGTCGGACTTGAAAATGCGAATCTTTTTGCCGTTCTCCACAACCTTGAAACCAATGCGGTCGGCCTTGTTGGCCACAGGGTTGAAGATAGCCACATTCGAAGCCTGGATTGGGGCTTCTTTCTCAATGATGCCGCCGGCAATGTTCATCTGCGGGTTCGGTTTCTGATGTTTTTTCATCATGTTGACACCGGAAATCAGCAGGCGACCATCGTCTTGGACTTTCAGCACTTTGCCGCGCTTGCCCTTGTCTTTGCCAGCAATCACGATGACATCATCATCACGTTTGATCTTGCGCATAACTCTTTCCTCTCCTCCGGCTTAGAGCACTTCTGGTGCCAGAGAGATAATTTTCATAAACCGCTCACTGCGCAGCTCACGGGTCACAGGCCCGAAGATGCGGGTGCCAATCGGCGCCAGCTGCGTGTTCAGAAGAACCGCGGCATTGTCATCAAACTTGATCAGGCTGCCGTCCTGACGACGCACACCTTTTTTGGTGCGAACCACAACTGCATTCATCACCTGACCTTTTTTCACCTTGCCGCGCGGAATCGCTTCCTTGACGGTAACCTTGATAATGTCACCCACGCTGGCGTAGCGACGGTGTGAACCGCCCAGAACCTTGATACACATAACACGGCGTGCACCACTGTTGTCTGCCACATCCAGATAACTTTCTGTCTGAATCATCGTATTTCTCCGATCCCGTTACTGCTTACGCCGATCAAACTTCGGCAGCACGCTCATCAATGTTGACCAGCGTCCAGGATTTTGTTTTGGACAGTGGACGAGTTTCCGCAATAGTCACCTGATCACCGGCGCGACACTGGTTCTCTTCATCGTGCGCTTTGATTTTGGTGGACTTGTTGACAATCTTTCCGTACACCGGGTGCTTTACACGGCGCTCAATCAGTACGGTGATGGACTTATCCATCTTGTCACTGATGACACGGCCAGATAGCGTACGAGCGCTTTTCTCTACTTCACTCATCTCAGTTACCTGCCTTCTCGTTCAGCACAGTCTTGACACGAGCAATATCGAGCCGCGTCTCTTTAACTTTGTGGCTTTGTCCCAGTTGGCCAGTCGCAGCTTGCATACGCAGCTTGAATTGCTGCTCGCGCAACTGAAGCAACTCCTGGTTCAGTTCTTCAACTGACTTTTCACGTAATTCGCTGGCTTTCATCACATCACCGACCGTTTAACAAAGGAAGTTTGTACCGGCAGTTTGGCTGCAGCGAGAGCAAAAGCTTCACGCGCCAGTTCTTCGGAAACACCTTCCATTTCGTAGAGGACTTTACCGGGACGAATCTGCGCAACCCAGTACTCCACGTTACCTTTACCTTTACCCATCCGCACTTCGAGAGGCTTATTGGAGATCGGCTTGTCAGGGAATACCCTGATCCAGATCTTTCCGCCCCGCTTAATGTGACGGGTCATTGCCCGACGAGCAGATTCAATCTGACGCGCGGTAATACGACCGCGTGCAGTGGCCTTCAGGCCGTACTCGCCAAAGCTTACTTTGCTACCGCGCAATGCCAGGCCACGGTTGCGACCCTTCTGTTGCTTACGGAATTTTGTACGTTTCGGTTGCAGCATCTCGCTTGACCCTTAACTCGCAAACTTACTTCTTTTTAGCCGGTGCTTTTTTGGCTGGCGCTTGCGCCGCCTCTTCACCACCAATGACTTCACCCTTGAAGATCCAAACCTTGACACCAATGATGCCGTAGGTGGTTGAACCTTCTGCTGTACCGTAATCAATGTCGGCACGCAGTGTATGCAGGGGCACTCGACCCTCGCGGTACCACTCGGTCCGGGCAATCTCGGCACCGCCAAGACGACCACTAACCTGAATCTTGATGCCCTTGGCACCTTGACGCATGGCATTCTGCACAGCGCGTTTCATGGCGCGGCGGAACATCACACGACGCTCCAACTGCTGAGCCACGTTCTGGGCTACCAGCGTGGCGTCGAGATCGGGCTTACGCACCTCTTCAATATTGATATGAACAGGAACACCCATCTGCGCTGACACTTCATTGCGCAGGGATTCCACATCCTCACCCTTCTTGCCGATCACAATGCCTGGACGGGCAGTGTGAATGGTGATGCGCGCGCTTTGCGCCGGGCGCTCAATCTCGATACGACTCACTGAGGCATGGGCCAGCTTTTTACTGATGAAATCCCTAACCTTCAGGTCGGCGTTCAGTTTGTCTGCATAGTCTTTCTGGCTGGCGTACCAAACAGAGGTATGCTTTTTAACAATACCCAGACGAATGCCAGTTGGATGTACTTTCTGACCCATTAAACGGTCTCCTCGTCGGCAACTTTTACGGTGATATGACAGGAGCGCTTGAAAATCCGGTCAGCACGGCCCTTTGCACGGGGCTTAATGCGCTTCATGGTCGTGCCTTCGTCCACAAAAATGGTCGATACACGCAGCTCATCCACATCTGCACCTTCATTGTGCTCGGCATTTGCAATCGCAGACTCGAGCACTTTCTTAATAATCGCGGCGCCTTTTTTAGGGCTGAAAGCCAGAATATCCAGGGCTTCTTCAACCGCTTTGCCACGCACCTGATCGGCCACCAGACGAGCTTTCTGAGCTGACAGTCTGACTCCGCGTAATTTTGCTGCTACTTCCACAGTCATCTACCTCTCAAACCGCCGCTTAGCGCTTGGCCTTTTTATCCGCGACATGGCCGCGGTAAGTGCGGGTCGGAGCAAACTCACCGAGTTTATGCCCAACCATTTCTTCGTTGACCAACACCGGTACGTGTTGACGGCCGTTGTGTACGGCAATCGTCAAACCGACCATATCGGGACTGATCATGGAACGACGCGACCAGGTTTTGATCGGACGTCTATCATTTTTTTCCAGCGCTTCATCAACCTTCTTAATCAGGTGCAGATCGATGAATGGGCCTTTTTTGAGAGAGCGTGGCACTATAGTTTCCTCTTCTCTATCAATTACTTGCCGCGACGGCGCACAATCATATTGTCAGTGCGCTTGTTCTTGCGGGTTTTGTAACCCTTGGTGGGAACACCCCAAGGAGTCACCGGATGACGACCACCGGAAGTACGACCTTCACCACCACCATGGGGGTGATCAACCGGGTTCATAACAACACCACGAACCGTAGGTCTTACACCGCGCCAACGTGTGGCACCGGCTTTACCCAGGGAGCGCAGGTTGTGCTCGCTGTTGGAAACCTCACCAATAGTGGCACGGCACTCAACAGGCACTTTACGCATTTCACCACTGCGCAGTCGCAGCGTGGCATATTGACCTTCACGGGCGACCAGCTGTACTGCCGCACCGGCACTGCGTGCCAACTGGGCACCTTTGCCGGGCTTCATTTCCACGCAGTGGATAACAGTACCAACCGGCATATTGCGCAGGGGCAGCGTGTTGCCAACCTTGATAGCGGCATCCACACCAGACTGCACGGTGTCACCGGCCTGCAGACCTTTAGGTGCAATAATGTAGCGGCGCTCACCATCGGCATAGCACAGCAGTGCAATATAAGGAGTACGGTTTGGGTCGTATTCCAGACGCTCGACTTTCGCAGGCACACCATCCTTCTGGCGCTTGAAGTCAATGACGCGATAATGCTGCTTGTGACCACCACCCACATGACGGGTAGTGATACGGCCATTGTTGTTACGACCACCGGACTTGTTTTTCTTTTCCAGCAAAGGAGCGTAGGGCGCACCTTTATGCAGGTTCGGGTTGACGACGCTGACTACAAAGCGGCGTCCGGGAGACGTTGGCTTTCTCTTTACAACAGGCATCTCAACAACCCCTTACTCAGTAACCGCAAAGTCAATTTCTTGACCTTGCTCTAAACGAACGTAAGCTTTTTTCCAGTCGGAGCGCTTGCCCAGACCAAAGCGAGTACGCTTGGTTTTACCCTTTACGTTGGCAACCCGAACATCGGCCACCTTGACGTCAAACAACTGTTCAACTGCCGCCTTCACTTGGGGCTTGGTTGCATCACCAGTCACCTTGAACACAACCAGGTTCTGGGCATCCGCAGCAACGGCAGTTTTTTCTGTAATGTGCGGTCTCAGCAGCACATTGAAGATGCGCTCTTGATTCATACCAGCATCTCCTCAATTTTTTTCAGCGCAGGCACAGTTACCAGCACTTTTTCAAAACGAATCAGGCTGACCGGGTCCAGACCTACGGCATCGCGCACATCCACTTTATGCAGATTGCGGGATGACAGGTACAGGTTCTCGGTAACCTCTTCGGTCACGATCAGCACGTCCTGAACACCGTAATCGCCCAGCTTCTGCACCAGCGCTTTGGTTTTCGGCGCTTCGAGGTCGAAGGACTCAACAACCACCAAACGCTCTTGGCGCGCCAGCTCAGACATAATCGAACGCAGTGCTGCGCGGTACATCTTGCGATTCAGCTTCTGGGAGTGATCCTGAGGCTTGGCAGCAAAGGTCACACCACCGGAGCGCCAGATCGGGGAGCGAATGGTTCCCGCACGCGCACGACCAGTGCCCTTCTGACGCCAGGGCTTCTTACCACCACCACTGACTTCGGAGCGCGTCTTTTGAGCACGAGTACCCTGACGAGCGCCGGCCAGATAGGCGGTGACCGCCTGGTGAACCAGATCCTGATTAAACTCTTTGCCAAAAGCGACGTCAGAAACCTCTACAGTTCCCGCATTACCTTTGGGTGTTGCAATATTCAATTCCATCGATGATCCCCTCAGCCCTTCACAGCAGCACGAATGATCACGTCACCACCCGGCGCACCAGGCACTGCACCTTTAACAAGCAGCAGATTACGCTCAGCATCGACACGGACAACTTCAAGATTTTGTGTAGTTACACGCTCAGCACCCATGTGGCCACTCATCTTCTTACCTTTGAAGACACGGCCGGGAGTCTGACACTGACCGATAGAGCCAGGTGCGCGGTGAGACAGGGAGTTACCGTGCGTAGCATCCTGCATGCTGAAATTCCAGCGCTTGATGACACCCTGAAAACCTTTACCTTTCGAGGTTCCAGTCACGTCAATTTTCTGACCAGCCTCAAACTGCTCAACACTGATGGTGCTGCCAACCTGCAGCTCATCCTGAACACCGTCCACACGGAATTCCCAGCAGCCACGACCCGCCTCAACACTCGCCTTGGCGAAATGGCCGGCTTCGGACTTGCTGACACGTGAAACGCGACGGGCACCAGTGGTCACCTGCACAGCTGTATAGCCGTCAGTTTCACCGGTCTTAATTTGTGTAATACGATTGGGCTCTGCCTCGATCACAGTGACCGGGATAGAAACACCTTCGTCGGTAAATACGCGAGTCATGCCACATTTGCGGCCGACAATACCAATAGTCATTTGAGTAACCTCATAGTGTACGGGGCTGTTACCCGCTATGGCCGCCCATTTCAGAGCGTTACACCCACCCGGCGTTGGCCGGGCCTGGGTTTTTTTGTTGCAATACTGCTTATGTCAGGCTGATTTGAACCTCAACACCAGCAGCCAGATCCAGCTTCATCAATGCATCGACAGTCTTTTCTGTCGGTTCAACAATATCCAGCAAACGTTTGTGAGTGCGGATTTCATATTGATCTCGCGCATCTTTATTAACGTGCGGTGAAATCAATACAGTAAAGCGTTCTTTGCGAGTCGGCAGCGGAATGGGACCACGAATCTGGGCGCCGGTACGCTTGGCCGTTTCAACGATTTCCTGAGTAGAAGCATCAATCAACTTGTGATCAAAGGCTTTCAGGCGAATACGAATGCGTTGATCCTGCATGGAATCAAACTCCAACTGTTTAAAGAGCCATCGAACCCCGCTCATCGGGGCCCGGAAAAATGGAGGCGAGATTCTAAGTCCGCCCCCAACCTCTGTCAAGGGAAATTCCTGTCACAATCCCAGGAATTTTTTACCGCTGCCCATGCCTCTAAAGAGATTCCTCACAGCGATAAAAAGGGGGCCCCTGAGGGCCCCCACACTCTATTCAGAATGTTTTACTCGATAATTTTAGCGACGACGCCAGCGCCCACAGTGCGGCCACCTTCGCGG
>CAYNAU010000005.1:0-2122 GCA_964395715.1 uncultured Porticoccus sp.
GCGACTGGGTCACTGCCGGTTCCGAGGTCAGCTATACCCTGACCCTCACCAACAATGACAGCAGTGACTGTGCGGCCAGCCAATTCAGTCTTTCGGCTGCCGCCCTCTCCGGCTGGGCTAGCCGTTTTGACCAGGCAACTCTGACCCTCTCGCCCGGTGAGCAGGCATCCACCACGGTCTATGTCACCTCGCCACAGGGAACACCGGCCGACTTTTATGATATTGCCATCACCGCCGCCAGCGGTAGCTTTACCGCCACTGGCACCGTCACCTATGTCGTGGCGCCACCGGCGGTCAACCACGCACCGCTTGCCATTGATGACCAAGCACAAACAGCAGGCAGCACCGCTGTGACCATCCAGATCCTGGGCAATGACACCGATGAAGACGGCGATGTCCTGACCATCACCTCTGTGAGTGGTGTTAACGGCACTGCCACCATCAACCCGGATAACAGTATTACCTTCCGGGCGGCATCCGGGTTTTCCGGTGATGAGGTGCTCAGCTATTCCATTTCTGATAACAGGGGCGGCAGCGATACCGCCAATGTCACGGTCACCGTGACCGGGAACCGCGCCCCTGTCGCTGTGGCGGATACACTGGTGCTGACCTCCAAGTCCACTGCGGTTATCCCGGTGATGGCGAATGACAGTGACCCGGATGGCGATCAGCTTCAAGTAGTAGCCGTCACCCAGGGTGCCAAGGGCAGTGTCACCATTAAGGCCGATGGCAGCATCAGCTACTCTCCGGCCAAGAGCTTTAAGGCTGATGACAGCTTTACCTACACCATCAACGACGGACAGCTCACTGCCACCACCACGGTGTCCGTCACCCTCGATACCTCCACCTCAACCACCGATGGCGGTGGCAACACAAAAGGTGGGGGCGGTGGCAAAACCTCCGGCAGCGGTGGCGGGAAGGGTCGAAAATAACCTTTTAACTCAATATACCAGCAAAAAAAACGGCGAGCTAAGCTCGCCGTTTTAATACTACTTGCGTTACTTCATGGTGCCGGGTAAGGCGGGTTGAGTGCAGACTCACAATTCAACGACGGATCATTCTCAACATATTGTCCGAGAATACCGTGGTAGTACATTGCATTGGCTGCATCTTCCGCTGTACCAGGACCGCTCTGGATGCCTTTCTTAGTCAGGAACTCGCCCGTACCGTCAAAGCCGATGTCAGCCAGCAACTGCTGCGAAGCCAATGCTGCGTCAATCGCCAGAGGACAGTAGTAAGCGCCTGCGGCCTGGTTGGCAATAAAGGCCAGCAGGTAACGTCCCAGTTTATAGGCCGGATCACCGGAGCGGTTAATGGCATTCTTATCGCCATTTTTACCACCTCGGGTTGCCCCGTGATCGGATGAGCTCAATACCAAGAGGGCATCTTCACAGTTAGCATCTGATCCATCATATGGATTACCGGAGCTGTCACCATCAAGCTCAATCAGGCCAATATAGACACCCAGGTCATAGACATGCGGTGACTCAACCCGACCGGATGTGAACGCTCTGGTCAGCGCCTCATCCAGAGTCCAGTGACGGAACTCGAGTACAGCATTTGAATCGAGCTCATACTCAGCGGCTGCTTTATCAAACTGGTTGCCGTTGCTGCATGAGCTCCAGCCTTTCCAGTAGCCGGGGGTACGGGCATCACCTAGCGGTGTCCGGTTATCCACGACGAACTGGATAGAAGTACCGGGATCCAGTTTAACATTGACACAACGGTTACCCAGGTCCTCGGAAGAGGCAGAGCCGTCGTCATCCGGGTTATATACCTGCATGAGTCCGTCACCAGTCAGGTCGTTTGTGCCGCCCACAAAGTCTATGGACACACCACCTACTGACCAGTATGCAGTCGTACTCTGCGGAATATCGGTTTCACAGATAGTGTACGTCTCTGCTGCAGGCAGCCACATGTCACCTGGAGGGTTCGGATAGCCGAAGTCCACAACACCTGATACGTCAGATACATCGTTGTAGGGACCGGAGCCTCCATCACCATTCAGAGTGAATGTCCAACCACCGCTGGGCAGACCGTTGGCATATTTCAGCAGGTCGATATCCACGCGTTTGGTGTTGGTGTACGCACAGGTCACTTCATCACCCGCGGCCAGCGTCAC
>CAYNAU010000005.1:2222-173340 GCA_964395715.1 uncultured Porticoccus sp.
GTCACCGCCCACAGTGGACTTGGTCACCAGCAGTTTGGCGCGTTTGGTGTTGGTGTACGCACAGGTCACTTCATCACCCGCGGCCAGCGTCACAGAGGCACTCAGGTTATCGGGCGCTTCTGTCGCTGAGCTGGTGCCCAGGCCAGTGGCATTGGTGATGCTGCAGCTCAAGCCGGTCGCATCCCAGGTACCATCCGGCAGGGTCTCGCTGGTGCTGTAAGAACCAGGTACCAACCAGCCGGAATCCAGCGTCGTGTCACCGACACCAGCCACAGTGGTAATGCTGCCTGAGGCGTCTCCACCGAAGGTGAAGGTGCCGTCACCGCCCACAGTGGACTTGGTCACCAGCAGTTTGGCGCGTTTGGTGTTGGTGAACGTACAGGTAATGATCTCACCCGCATTAAGGTCCAGTGAAGCGGCTGATTCTGTATGACCCATAGAGCTTACACAGGTGGTATCAGTCAGATCCCAACCTTCCAATGAACCTTCAGATACATTGTAAGAACCGGGATTCAGGAACCCTGAGTCATTAGGCGTTGTGGCATCAGCCAACTGGAAGTCATCACTGTAGTTGCTGCTGAAGGTAAATAGCTGTGAATCACCAGCGGGAACGGTCACCTTGTCAACGATGATCTTACCGGCTTTTTCATTCACCCAGCGGCAAGTGATGATGTCACCCTCGTTAACGTCGATGGAGACCTGATCACCAGTAACATTAGCAGCGGTACCGGTTCCGGGGCTTGTACCTGTATTACAGGACAGGCTGAGGAAGCGATAACCAGCAGGCGGATCCAGCTCATCGATGGTGTAGTTGGTGGTTGTTCCAAACGCAGTATCAACAGAGATGGAGCCTGAGCTCGCAAAACCATCGGTTGCCGCATCATTCACTGCACCAATCGCTGAACCTGCTGTACTGGCGCCAACGGTCGGCGTCAAACCAATATCCAGGTTTGCATCGCTGCCATCAAAGTTGAACTGTGTACCACCACCGCCACGAAGTTCTTTCTCGATAATGATGGTTGCCGGCGCAGGCAGACGTACCGGACAGGTAACACTTGCATCATCGTCTGGTGCTACTTGATTGGAGTAGCCATCAGGGCTGTAGATTGCTGTGGCGGTATTGGTTACACCACTGGCCACATCAGCCACAACCGGCGTGTACGATGCATAGAAAGTCTGTTCTGCTGTATCCAGGTCTGCCGGGGCAGTAATAGTGCCGATACCGGACAACGGATCAGTGAAGCTCACATACTTCATGCTTGGAGTATTGGCAGTACTGGTATTGGTAATGGTGAAAATAAAGTTCAACTGCTCACCTACTACCCAGTCTCTGTCGGGCAGGCCATCGCCATCATCATCCAGCTCAGCAGGACAGGCTTTGGTTAGCGTATAGGAAGGGTCGAAGATTTCGAGTGTATGATCGTCCTGACCTTCAAACTCCAGGCCAGCCAGATCTGACTGCTCGTTCATCAACACAGTGACGGTGTTGACAATGGTGTTGTTATCATCAAGGTCATCCGCGTCATCCACTGTGTAGTCAGCAGTAAACACACAGATATGGTCTAGATTCGCATCACCGTCATCGGCAGGCAGCTCATTGCCACACTCGCTTATTGCGTCAGTTGTCAAATCACCGAGCACATCATCAACAACACTTTGAATATAGAGTGATGCAATGCCGGTATTTTCCAGGGTGAAAGTGTAGGTTACATCATCACCCACCTTGGCCAGAGGATCACCTTCTTTGGTGACGGTGAAACCACAGGTAGAGAATTCCCCCATGGCAAAGTCTGTTCTGGATGCGGACAGTGACGGAGATGATCGGGTCTCAGCCACAAAGCTCTGGAAACAGCCAGTCAACTGAATATCGGGATGGTCCAGGTTGATACCACCCTCAAAAAATGCCAGCGGGGGATATTCGCCATCGGCAAAATCACCACCACCGGTGTCTTTGGTTACATAGGGCCATGGGGCCGTTTCCGGGTCACCAGGATTATCGCCACCGGTAGTGCTGGCGGAACCACAGCCCGGGCCGTTACTGTCGAGGAAATCGCAGTCCTGCTGAATGGCCACCAAATCCAGGTTGGGGTGTTTGTCATTGTTACCCAAGGAGTCATCGTCGATACCGGTATCACAGGCAGGGCGATCACCTGGATCAGTTCCGGAGGATGGGTCTATACAATCTACGCTACGCCATTTGTAGATATTTACAGTGCCGACGGTGCCACCCTTGGAGAAGTTGGTAATCACCAGAACATCATTGTCTTGGTGCTGACCAACAAAATCCTGTGGGCCGTTGCCGTTGTTTTCACAGAGCATGCCGACTTTGTCTTTGAGGATCCAGAAACCCATCTGGGCATCACCTTCAACGGCAAAGCGGTCGGCACCGAAATAGACAATATTATCTATGCCGGGATGCGCATCTGGGTCAGCCGCGCCACCGCCAACGGTGCCATCAGGGTCGCCACCGGTGGGGTAAAGAGAGAAAAAGTCGTCGACATCAACGCGGTAAAGGGCAGCAAAGGCATTAGACAAGTCATTTTTGTCACTTGGCCCTTTGTTGCCCCAGCCCCAGCCGGGAGCCGTAATCTCGTCAAAATCCTTGTTAAAGTTGCCCTGCCAGCTGGTGGCCAGGCCTTCAGAGGCGTAGAAAATGTCCCCGTCACAAACGGCATCGTTCAAATCGGGGTCAGTTACAAAGACGAATTCCACCGCGTTTGTGAGACCACTCACATCGGCATTGGGATTTCCCTGTTTGGCAAGATAGGCCGCATAGATATCGGACCAATCGTCACCGGCAAAGATGCCCGTCCACCCATCATGACCGGGATTCGAGGAATCACACTCAGTATTGGCATCAGCCGGACTTTCACAAAAATCGCCTTCGTTTAATTCAAACACACCGCTATCGTGCACGGCATAGGCCGTTACGGCAGCCAGCATGATACTGATGCTGAGCACCAGTAATGCCAGCATATGCCGGTGTATAAACCCTTGTAACTTTTTCATCTCCCAACTCCTCCTGAAGTTCCCGCCTCAGCAATATTCCTTGACTGGTATCAGATACCCACAACAACCCGCATGAAAGGGCAACACCTTTCAGGCCATGCATCCATGCCTTGAAAGGTCTGGCCCTGTCATTTGCTCACTGTCTGGAGAAGTATTTGGAAAACGCTGAAAAACGCATGAACCACCAACACCAGACAGATGCCTGTAGCTTTTCGGTAGTTCAGCAATCCTGAAATGAGAGATCTGAAACTTTGCGTGGCTTGCCGCGGAATTGGACTATTAACATGAACGTTATTTAAGTCTTCCCTGGTAACGCCGTGCCTTTTCGAAGCTGCGTCGTTATTTTTAGTTAACAACTGACAGCTTGGCTAGTAGGCTTTTTCCTACAAAAATGAGGGTAAACTTAGTGTTTCATCACTTAGAGATTAAAGTTGTTTGTTAACTGTTTCCGAAATAGTTGTGAAATACATCACATTTTTTCTGATCAATTTTTGGTCACAAAATAGTCATATTTGTTTTTTTCTAGTACCAAAAAAACATAAGCGGCGAAATTTCCCGACAAACGGTTAATGAATTTTCTAAAGTTTTTCTTCTCCCCGTCGATATTCACACACCTTTTTCAAACTTGCCTCGGATATGGCAACGCTTTCATTAGCGACAAAACCACTGCAAACCGCCTTGTGAGCGGCCAAAGGGACTAAAAACCATAGGGGGACATTGCACCCTTTTTCACCGTATTGGATCTCAGGACACAAAAAAGGCCGCATAGTGCGGCCTTAAAAATGTTATGAGCTACAGGCTGCCCCGTAGGTACAGCCCACAGTTGCTCATTACCGAAATGCTGACAGGTCTACACCCTGGAGTTTCGACTTGTATTCTTCCGTGACATCGCGGGCTTCCTGAGGGTTGGCCACAGCACTGGGTGTAATCATCACCACCAACTCAGTCTTGCTCTTACTGGTTTGCTTGCCGCTGAACAGGTAGCCCGCAATGGGGATATCCTTGAGGAAGGGAATGCCATTGTCAGACTTTTCCTTGTTTTCGCGAATCAGCCCGCCAAGCACGATGGTTTCACCGCTCTGCACAGCCACGCTGGTGGTAATTTCCCGTTGCAGAATGGTCGGCGAGTCGATATTGGAGCTGTCTGTCTCATCCACATCATCCACTCGCTGGGTAATATCCAGCATCACCATGCCACCAGCGTTAACCCGGGGTGTCACTTCCAGGGTTACACCTGTGTCGCGGTACTGGATTTGACTGGTGATATTAGAGCGGAATTCGTTATCGACAATCTCACCACTATTGATGTTGGAGGTTTCAGAGGTACGAATAGGCACCTGGTCACCGACACGGATGGTGGCAGTCTGGTTATCCAGCACCATCAATGAGGGTGAAGACAGCACATCCAGGCGGGTATCACCGGCAGCTGCGTTCAGCAGCGCCCTCGTTCCAGCCGCATCAAAGATGGCATAGGTAAAGTTGGCGGGGTCGGTCAAAGCGCCCGTCAGCGCGGGGATACTGCCTGGAGGGTTACCCGCATTGTTGGGGATGTTCAGGCCGCCTATACCACCGTACTTGCCATGGGTATTTTTCATAAACCATTGCAAACCGTACTGCAGTTCGTTGGTAAGGGTCACCTCGACAATGGAGGCTTCTACCAGCACCTGCATGGGCAGCACATCCAGTTTCTGCATGGCTTTCTCCACTTCTGCATAGTCAGTGGGCGTAGCCAGTACCAACAGTGCGTTGTTCTCCGCATCCGGAATGATAGTGACGTCACCGACTTCAATGCTGGAGACCTGCTCATTGGCCCTTGAGGGTTCAGCAGGTGCTGCCTCATCGCCCTCGGCACCCGAAGGCGGCGTGGGAGGTGCTGCCGGCTTGCGCTGCGCCAGCGCTACTGCACTGCGACGCTTGCCCTCAAACAACTGGTTTAATAGATCTGCCAGGTTTTCGGCTTTACCATTCTGCACGTAATACACGTACATATTCATACCGTGGGGGTTCTCTGCCTGATCCAGACGACGCACCCAGGTTTCCACATCTTCAAGGTATTTTTTCTGTGGCGTGATTACCAGCAGGGCGTTGAGACGGTCCATCACGGTAAAGCGCACCAGGCCGGCGAGAGGGCCGGAGGACTTATCACCAAAGATGGTTTCCAACTCGCTAAGCATGGTGGTGGCATCGACATTCTGCATGCGGAACAGACCCACCGACATACCCTTCAACTGGTCCACATCAAAGATAGCAATGGTTTCACGGAGGTTAAACAGCTCCCCGTGGGTACCGGCCAACGTCAGCAGATTGCGGAATTCGTCCGCCTGAACCACCGCTTTTCCAGATTTTACCGGTTCGAGGATGCGGGCCATTTCCTTGGCACCAATGTATTGCAGGGGAACTACCAGCATCTGGTAGCCGCGATCCGCACTGAGCCGCGTGGACGGCGTCAAGCCGGCAATGGCACCCTCTTCAATCGGCACGATTTCGTAGAAATCCTGGCTTTTGATAATGGCTGCACCATTCATGCGCAACAGGTTATCGAGCACCGGAATCAGGGCGTCCTGAGAGACGGCCCGTGCGGTGCGCATGGATACAGTCCCGCTCACAGCCTCGTTGATGGCATAGTTCACGCCCAGAATATCGCCGAGAATGGTTTTCACCACTTCCGCAATGGGGGAGTTCTGAAAGTTGAGCGTAACCTCCCCTTCACTGTCATCAGGACTACCGCCACGGGACGCATTAATGAAGCCACCCTTGCCGGCATAGACCTCCTTGAGGGGAATCTCCTGCTTCTCCTTCACCGTAGTCAGCGGCCCGGAAATCTCGCCGGAAGCCGGTTTCGACACCACAGCCTTGGGTTTGGAGGCGACCGACGGCGCCGTTGAGGTTTGTTGTGGCCCCTGTGAGGTTGAACAGGAGCTGGTGAGAACAGACAGCAATCCCACAGCCAAGCACTTGCCAAAGACATATTTCATTGCCTTGCTTCCTTTTTCCGTTTTTCTGGTCAGTCCATTTCACGTCTTTTGGAGGTGCATGAACTGTTATTCTGTATCGTCATCCCCAGTATTGCCACGGGCGCTGTTTTGCAGGGTTTTTTGCTGCTGCCCGGTTTCTTTCAAATAAAAAACTTCTTTTTCATCCCCATCCGAGAGCACAACCTGCTCGGCTGTGATCGATTCCAGCTTCCACTTTTCAAGGTACATTCCCTCTTCAAGGCGAAGCCGCTGACCACCTTCAGAGCCAGTAAATATAGCGTAAGTGGCGCTGCCAGTATTGACAACCCCTGTCAACAACCACTTCGACGGCAGGCTGTCTTCGCTGACAGGCTGTTCTTCAGTGACTTTCGGACGGCGATTCCAGCTAAACAATGAACGTTCCACCGAAGCCTCAAAGGCACTGCGGTCGGCCATGGGTACGATGGCTGGGGGTTCAACATGGTAATTTGCCGACCTGTTTTCATCTCCTGCACCAAAAGACGCGACCAGCAACAGCCAAGACACCTCGAGCACCAGCAAAACCAGCAACAGTAGAATAACCCCTTTAAGCAGTCTGACCAGTGGATTGTTGTGGACCTTAGAGATCATTTCGCCTCCCCGGCCAGGTAGCCAACCACATCCATACGCACATCCAGGCTGCTCAGGTTGGTACCACGGGTCTTACGAATTCTTCGGTTTACTGCACGTGATGAACCCACACGACTGGAGGAACTGGTCACGGACAAGCCATCGATAAATATCACCGGGCGGGCACTTTCGAGCTCGTAGAGAAGATCTACCAAATTTTCCACTTCACCACTGAACTGTAATCGCAAACCAATGGCAGTAGCCGAGGGCACTGGCTCAGCTTCGTAATCCTGACTGCTTACCAGCTGCCCGCCGCTGCGCTTGACGGCCTCATTAATGAATTCGCGGAGATTGGCTGAAGCAATGGACACCTTATTGCCACTGAGAAACAGGTCCCCTTCGGCGCCCAGTTCATCAATGCGTTTCAATTCGGCATTGATACTGTCCTCGTTTGCCACCAGGTGCTCAAAACGGGATAACTGGCCGTAAAGGGTTTCCACCTGATCCGCTTTTTCTGCGAATAAATTAAACAGCGGAAACAGACCTTTAAAGATCACAAACAGTACCAGCAACAGCAGAAGCGATAGCGCCACAAAGCGGCTGGTGGCCGGGGAGAATTCGTTCACTGGGCCCCCCCCGCCAGTTCCATGTTAATTTCATAACGTTCCATATTAGTTGATGGGTTCACTGTGATCGATGATACAAACTGGACATTCTGGAACTCTTCGGACTGCTCCAGTAGCTCAATAAGATCAGAGGCCTTGCGGGATTCCCCCTGTATGTTGACGCCACTGCCATCAATACGCATGCGGGATACCCAGGTGTTATCCGGCATCAGACTGGTCACCTCCTGCACAATACTTAACTTGGCGGGTGTGTGATTTTTTCGAACTACCAGCGTGTCCTGCGCTGCCAGCCTGGATGCGAGCAATGACTGTTTTTCCCCTACTACCATTGCTGCGGCACGAATATCGTCAACCTGCTCCTGCAAACTGCCTATCTGGCGGTCAAGCTGAATCAAAGGCAACACAGCGACGGCGACCGCCAGCATCAACGCCACCATACCCAGCTGCTTTGCTCGCCCGTTCCAAAGAGGCTCGGTTTCAGGGCGCAGCTCAACGGGTAACAGGTTGAGCGTGGGCAACTGTTCTGACGTCTGCGGGTAGATACCTTGCGGAGGCAAACCAAGGGACTTAAGCCTTGATAGCAACAGATCCAACTTTCTACGCGGCAACGCATACAGTTCAACCTGAATCTTCTCACGCTCGGGGTAGCGACCTGCAGGAGAAAAACCAAACACGACCTGCTCGCGGGGGAATGGAGTCAGGCGATCAATTTCGAAGTTCAGCACGTTACCCAGATTGGCTTCTGTCGCCAACGGCAGAAACTGGTTGCTGACCAGTAATTGATCCATGGAGAGAAACAGTCGGGTTGTTACACCCTCGGGAAGATCGGACAACATATCGCGGGAAAACGCCTGAAGATCCTGATCGGAGCAGCCCAGCAGATCGATGACACCGATCAGGCGCTGGGTTTTCTGTCCATGGAGTTGAAAACGGGCGACACCCCGCTCCAGATAGATGGAAAGTGTTGAAGTCTGGGGCGAAAAAAACTGGCTGACAGGAGTGGGGACGACCTGACGCAGCTCTCCCAGCCACCAGTTCCAGAAAACTTTGAGCCGGTCCATGCCCTGTTGTTGTGGTTTTAATGCCATGGTCGACAAAAATTCCCTGTAATTCCATGCTCCAGAGTATCACGCCTTTTCAGGGACTCAAGAGGATTGCTAAAGATATCACGCAGATAGTCGCTACCACACGCCATTCTATTCTGACGCCTTGTCCGTACCATCATCCGACTGATCCGTCTCCTGATCTTTCTGGACCAGTGGGATAGAACCTCTATCAATAAATGACTGCCAATTTACCGTTTCTATCGACATGCGGTTTCTGCCCCGGCGCAGCCGGACTGTTGTACTCATGCCAGACTGCTGTCCAGCCTCGGTCTTGCCAACAGCTGTCATGGTGTAGGTAACCCCTCGAGTGCGCGAGTAAAACTGGCGGTCAATCACTGGTGGCGAGGGCATGGGCAGGTTATCCCTATGGTTGATGCGGCGTTGTTGAATATAACTTTCCAGCGCCATGGGAGAGTCATCGGACACCGCCATCAACACCTGTAACGATGCCACCTCAGGATTAATACCCTGGTGCCGGGAGTAGATGGTGACATGGGGTAGCATGGCCTGGTAGATATCAGCAGTCATACCCAATACCTGCAGCAACTCATCCACGCTGGTGAAAGGTGCATCTTTGGCACCTTGCGGTAACCCTGCTGCCACATAATCCGGATCTTCGGCACCATTGAGGCGTGTCAGGTCATCATCATCACGAAAATCAGCAATGGCATCTGCCAATGCATCAGCAATGGGTTGCTCTACTTCCAGGCTATACAAAAGCCTGGCCAGCAAGGGCTCTCGGGCCCCATTAATGTCTATTTTGCCACTCTCGTCACTGACCGTAATTTCCACCAGGCCGCCGGGTAAGTTCACCTCTATCACCTCGCCATCAGCCAGCAACCGGTCCTGGGGGTTTCTGGCTAACAGGTTCATGATCACCAGCTGCACCCCGCCCTCCGCCAAGTAGCGAGCCTGGGTGCCTCCCACCAGGGAGATCATGGCCTGGGTGGACTGGCGGCTGGCGTAGGACAGCCCCATGGCCAGCACCGAGAGCAGCACTATCAGCCACAGCACTGAAACCAGGGCAAACCCTTTTGCCTGCGCTGATGACATGCCGAACAACTTCACTAACGCATCTCCCCGGCATACAACTGCTGACTGGCAAAACGGGGAGCCACCGCTATTTCCGGCAGTTCAAACTCTTCACCATCGGCGCCCACTTCTGTCAAAAGCAGATGAATGACCAACGGTGTCCTGGTGCTGTTTTCCCACTCCTCCTCCCAACCTTCAACACCATCAGTGTCGCGACTGTAGTAGGCCAGCTCACCCAGCATCAGGTCATCAGCGATCTCCAGCCGGGCAAGCTGAAGCTCATGGTCTTCCCGCTCTTTTTCCAGGCCATGGTGGTCATAGTAGGGCGAGCCATCATCATCGATATAAACCGTTTCACCTGCCAGGTACGGCAGGTAATCCATCACCAGTTGATAATGTTCGGTGTCTTCATTCCAGATAGTTTTCAGCGACCACCAGTAAAGAATGCCGTCATTGTTAAACGTGGGGAAAGGTGCGACAAAATGCAGGGCTTTCTCATCACCAAAGAAGGAGGTAGCCAACTCCCCATCGTCCAGGCGCACACGTAAAAACCGCATGTTTCCTAGATGCCTGCGCAAGAGGTTGGATACCAGCAGGCGGTGCTCGGCGATATCCTGCTTGACGGTGACCTTGTCCCAGGTCTGGGTAGAAACGCGCAGGGCGCCAATCATCAATACAGCAATGAGAGAAACCAGCAGCAACGCCACCTGCAGTTCCACAAGGGTAAATCCCAAATTTTTGCGACTAAAAACCCGCCTCATTGCGTGACGCCCAACCGAATCGTCGACAGTTCGAATTGTCGCTTGCGATAGTCGCCCCAGGTCACCACCACTTTGTAATGATAAGGGCGATAGATATTTTCCGGGTCAGTAAAGCCCTGGTTATTGAAAAGAGGGTTATCGCTGGAGGGCTTATACTCCGCAACCTGGCTGCGCCACCGGTATCCCCCGTCGAGTTTGCCGGTATCTGATCCCAACGGACTGTCTTGAGCCACCAGCATTGCCATTTGTGTTTCGGCAATGGATAACGCCTTGGCGTAGTCATCAGTGATCCGGGTCGCACTGGTAACGCTGGACATGATTTGCAAAACCACTGTCACGCAAATGCCCAGTATTGCCAGCGCCACTATCACTTCCAATAATGAAAAGCCGCGCTGGGAGTCCGAATCAGTCCTCCGCAAGAGCGACCTCCCCCGTCAACCAGTTGACCTCGAGCTGTGTGCTGCCCAGGTCCGACTGAAGAGTGAGCGTGCCACCATTGGATGTGCCATCGGGGTAGAAATAGATGCCCACAAGCGGCGTGGCGACATCCCGACTGGCCGGGGAAATATCCAGCGTCAGGCTTTCCGGGAGGAAAATATCCCTGCCTTCAGGCTGCAGGCGATAACCGGCCAGTTGTGGAGGAGCAGTAATTCCCCGGGTTTGGCTTTCCGCCACGGCCTTGGCGCGGGTCTGGCGCAGCAGGGCAACCAGTTTGCGCGCCTCGCTGCGCATTTCTGCACCTTCGGTTCCTGCAGAGTACCGGGTCGCGGCAATACCAACGGCCAAGGTGACCAGAAACATCACCACGATTAGTTCCAGCAGTGTGAAGCCCGCTACCTGGCGATACTGGCGGCGCATTTCAGAATACCTGGAAGACAAAGGGCTCAGCGGTTATTCCCAGCTGACCACGTCACTATCATCCCCATCACCCCCTTCTCTGCCATCAGCGCCCAGAGAGTAGAGATCGTATTCTCCATGATCACCCGGCGAACGATAGACATAGGCATTACCCCAGGGGTCCTCACGCACGATTTTTTTCTTCAGATAGGGACCGTTCCAGAAGCGTGCATTGGATGGTTTGCTGATCAGGGCTTCAAGGCCTTCCTGGCTGGAGGGGTAACGCCCCACTTCCAGCTTGAACAGGTCCAGTGCAGTGCCAAATTCCTGAATCTGCAAGGCGGCAGCCTTCCCCTTTGAACTGCCCACCTGCTTTAACACCTGAGGTCCAACCAGGCTGGCCAACAATCCCAGAATAACCAGTACGACCAGTAGTTCCAGCAAGGTAAAACCGCGACTTTTGCGATACATCCTTTATCCCCCAATTTGTTGTGTTTACACAGGTAACTCGTTGATGCTGAGAATGGCGACCAGTATCGACATAATGATGCCGCCGATTACCAGACCCAACCCGATAATTAACAGTGGTTCCATCACCGACAGCATGCGCTGGGTTGCCGTGGCCACTTCACCATCGTAGATATCTGCCACTTTGATCAGCATTTTGTCCAGCTTGCCCGTTTCCTCACCGACCTGAATCATCTGCAGGGCAAACTCGGGGAAAACCCCGGTTTCCAGCAGCGGACCCGCCAGGCCAGAGCCTTCCTGCAGGCTGGCGGCAACGTCCTGCAAACGACCTGACATCACCCTGTTCTGAAGGCTTTCACGGGCAATATTCAGTGCTGTCAGCAGTGGCACTCCCCCCTTCAACAGTGTGCCGAGACTGCGGCTGAGACGGGCCATTTCAACTTTTTTCACCAGGTCCCCAAGCAGTACAGTGGACAGGATGCGTCCATCCCAACGCAAACGCCAGGCGGGATCGCGACTGCGACTCCTCAGGTACAGGGCCAGTAACACGATAGCGGCGATAACAAATAGACCGTAACTTCGCGCGGCATTGGCGGCCCCCAGAACAAATGCCGTACTGGCGGGCAACGCCGCGTTCATATCTTCAAACAGCTTGGAGAATTCCGGCAATACATAGGTGACGATAATCCCTAGCGATAGCAGGGTCACACTGACCAGGATAACGGGGTAAATCATGGCAGACAGCAACTGACTTTTGAGTGCCTGTGACTTCTCCATATAGCGGGACAAATCATCAAGGCTTTCCGCCAGGTTGCCGGAAATTTCTGCCGATCGAATAAAGTTGATATAGAAACTGGAAAAGTACTTGGGATGATTCTGCAGCGCCTTGGAGAGCGGATCACCACCCCGAACCCCGGATTGAATATCCTCCATCAGCTCGACCATTACGGGCATCGAAGATACCTGACGGATAATATCCAGAGCCCGGTCCAGCGGCAGCCCCGCCCCGACCAGAATGGAAAGCTGGCGAGTAAAGTCGGCAATATCTGCCGTTCCCAGACGGTTTTTCCGAAAACGGCGTGCACCGGGCTTGGCCGTTAATGTGGCCCCGGCCTGTTCTGCGCTGATGGGAATCAGACCCATGGTCTGCAGGCGAGCGATGACTTCCTGTTGGGTACCAGCAGTCAGGCTACCGGTTTTTACTTCCCCCTGGGCATTGACCGCCTTGTACTGGAAAACCGGCAAACTCAGGCCTCCTGTGTCACACGCACCACTTCTTCAATGGTGGTCGTGCCCTGCAGAGCCTTCAGGCAGCCGTCTTCAAACATGGTGTGCATCCCCGCTTCGCGGGCAGCCTGTTCAATCTTGCCGGCTCCGGCATGCTGCAACACCAGCTCACGTATGGTATCTGTCATGGGCAGCAGTTCGATAATACTCACCCGCCCCCGGTAGCCGGTACCGCCGCAGTGCTCGCAGCCCTTGGGTCGATACAGCTGAATCTCACCCTCAACCAGCTTGTCCAGCCCGAACTCCCTGATCACGCCTTCGCTGGGTTTGTAGGCTTCCCTGCAGTGTTCGCAGAGCACCCGCACCAGACGCTGGGCCAATACAGTGTTGAGGGTGGAGTTGAGCAGGTAGTCTTCCACGCCCATTTCGAGCAGACGGGTGATACTGCTGGCGGCATCATTGGTGTGCAGCGTGGACAACACCAGGTGTCCGGTGAGCGCCGACTGAATACAAATTCGCGCCGTTTCCAGGTCGCGCATCTCACCCACCATGATAACGTCCGGGTCCTGACGCACGATGGAACGCAACGCACTGGCAAAACTGAGGCCAATGGAGGGATTCACCTGTATCTGGTTAATCCCCTCCAGGTTATATTCCACCGGGTCTTCCACGGTAATCACTTTGCGCTCTTCGGTATTGAGGCTACTGAGTGCCGTGTACAGGGTGGTGGTTTTACCGCTACCGGTGGGGCCCGTCACAAGGATCATGCCATGGGGCATATCCAGCGACTGTTTGAGACGCTGGCGCAGGGCATCGCTGAACCCGAGTACCGGAAAATCCAGTGCCACCGTCTCGCGATGCAGCAAACGCATGACGACGCTTTCGCCGTACATGGTGGGGATCGTGGAAACCCGAATATCCAGCTCCTGGCCCTGGATACGCACATTGATCCTGCCATCCTGGGGCAAGCGCCGCTCGGCAATATCCAGGTTGGCCATAATCTTCACGCGTGAAATCACCGCCGGTCCCATTTGCTGGGAGGGTGAAGCCTCATCACGCAACACCCCATCAATGCGGTAGCGTACTTTCAACTGGTTTTCGAAGGGTTCGACGTGGATATCCGACGCCCGTGCATCCACGGCGCGCTGGATCAACTGATTGACCAGGCGGATCACCGGTGCTTCGCTGGCCATATCCCGCAGCTGCTCCACATCGTGCTCGGTAAACACGGCCTGCTCCGATGCCTCCTGCCCACTGTCCTTGCCCTGTTCATCCAGGTACAAGAGGGCAATACATTTTTGCAGCTCTGAACCTATGGAAACACAGGGTTGCACATCAAGGCCTGTGGCCATGGCAATGGCATCAAGGGCGTAACTGTCGGTGGGATCGGCCATGGCCAGATCCAGCTGTTGCTCAGACACGCTGACGGGCAGTAACTGCCGGTCTTTCAAAAAACGACCCGATAGCTGATCCTTAAACAGCGCCTCGTCGGGCATGTCGGCTTTCTTGACCAGCTTCAGCTCCATAACACTGGCAACGGCTTCGGCCATGGCCCGTTCGGAAACCATACCCAGGCGAACCAACAGCGCAATCAGCGACTCGTCCTCAAGCTGCTCCGCCTTGACGCGTTTGGCGCGGGCAAAATCCATTTCCTTGACGGCATTTTCCGCCAGGAGGTGCGCTTTCAAGCGGGCTTCAAAGCGGGCTGTCTCGCCAGCCTTATCCTCAGGCAGTATTGCCTGTTCGTCTTCCATAATCGCAAATTCCGTAATCAAGAAATGACCTTGCACTCATACTAGCAAGATATGACATTCAAATGACGGTTTCCATTGCTTTCACCGCCGCAACTACCTGCCTCCCATAAAAAAACCCCGCTTTGCGGGGTTTTTTGAGCAGAATTGGGTATTAAACCTGTTCGATTTCCACCAGCGTGCCGCAGAAATCCTTGGGGTGAAGGAATAACACCGGCTTCCCATGGGCACCAATTTTGGGTTCGCCATTTCCCAGCACCCGGGCACCCGCGGCAACCAGCTTGTCGCGAGCAGACAGAATGTCGTCAACCTCATAGCAGATATGATGCATGCCGCCATCGGCATTTTTTTCCAGAAACTTGGCCACCGGCGAGTTTTCACCGATGGGCAGCAGCAGCTCAACCTTGGTGTTAGGCAACTCCACAAACACCACCCTGACACCGTGCTCGGGTAAATCCGTGGCATCTGATACCTTGGCGCCCAGGGCATCCCGATAGGTGGCCACCGCCTTGTCCAGGTCGGGCACCACAATGGCAACGTGATTCAGTTTTCCAATCATTGACTCATTCTCCTGTTCACTACCCGGCGTCCGTCTCAGTGACGAAACGCATCGATTAATTTTTTCGCGGCAACCGTGGCCGGCAGTTTTCCTTCAGTCACGTCCTGCTCCAATGAATGCACCAGAGCCTTCACGGCCTCACTTTCCTTCAACTCCGTGAGCAGGCTGTCTGCAGTTTCACTCCACATCCAGGCCCTGGCCTGTGCCGCACGACGTGCATCGATCTCACCTGCCTCGCCCAACGCCCTGCGGTAACTTTCGACCGTTTCCCAGACTTCGTTGACGCCCTGCCCCTTCAGGGCAGAAAGTGGCTGTACCTGTACTTGCCAATGCCTGCTGCGGGGATGCAGAAAGTGCACTGCCATGCGGTAATCCGACACGGTGCGGTTGGCCGCAGCCTGCTGGTCGCCATCGGCCTTGTTGACCAGAATTAGGTCAGCCAGCTCCATGATGCCGCGTTTGATACCCTGCAACTCATCGCCACCGCCAGGCAACAGCAGTAACAGGAACATATCGGTCATCTGAGCCACGGCTGTCTCTGACTGGCCCACCCCCACGGTTTCAACAATAATCACATCAAAACCAGCCGCTTCACACAGCAGCAGGGTTTCACGGGTTCTGCGGGTAACGCCGCCCAGCGTCTCCCCTGCGGGGGAGGGCCGGATAAAGGCATCAGCATTGCGACACAGGCTTTCCATGCGGGTTTTGTCACCCAGTATGGAGCCACCACTGAGAGCGGACGTGGGATCAACCGCCAGCACGGCGACCCGGTGACCCTCATCAATAACATGATTGCCAAAGGATTCGATAAAGGTCGATTTACCCACGCCGGGAACGCCAGAAATACCCAACCGGATGGAGTTCCCGGTATAGGGCATCAACAGTTCCAGCAGGCAAGCCGCCTGCTCCCGGTGATCGGCTCGGGTCGATTCCACCAGGGTGATACCCTTGGCCAGTGCTCGACGATCGCCTTGCCGAATTTTTTCAGCCAGTACTTCCGGGGTCATCTGCAAATAGTGTCTCCGACATTCTGTTTATGACAGTGGTCATTGTAACTGTCGTAAAACCACTGCCAACCACAGAAACACGCAAGACTATTCAAATTCGACGATGGGCTGATCCACCATCAGGCTATCGCCTGCTTCGGCGGTCACCGCTTTGACGACACCATCGGAGACAGCACGCAAACTGTTTTCCATTTTCATGGCTTCAATCACTGCCAGCTCTTCGCCAGCCTTAACTTCGTCGCCAACTTTGACATTCAGTTTCACCAGCAGGCCTGGCATGGGTGAAATCAGGAACTTGGACAGATCCGGCGGCTCTTTGATGGGCATGTGCTTGCTCAGTTCAGCCGTCTGGGGCGTGACCACATAGACTTCTTTTTCAGCACCGCGGTGGAACATTTTGAACAGCCAGCCATCGCGATCCACCTGAATACAGACCGGCTTGCCATTAATGGTGGCCTTGAACAGCGGTTCGCCCAGCTTCCAAGCGGTATCGACGAGATATTCTTTGCCGTCCATTTTCGCGCTCACGGGATTCACCGTGGTATCGACGGATACGTTGTAATTGTTATCACCGTTATCGGTCATCACGATCCAGTTGTTGGAAGGGCGGTACTCATGGCTCGGCAGCTGCCCGGAAATCATGGAGCAACGATCACGGAATTTCTTGTTAATCACCGCAGCGGCAACCACACAGATGGCGGGGTCGTCCTGGGGCACCAGTTCGGGACTGAAGCCGTCCGGGTACTCCTCGGCAATGAAGTTGGTGGTCAGCTTTCCGGCCACAAAGCGCGGATGCATCATCAGTGCATTCAGGAAGCTGATGTTGTGACTAACGCCGCGAATGTAATAGGCATCCAGGGCATCCACCATGCGCGCAGTCGCCTCTTCACGGTCGTTACCGTAGGTGATCAGCTTGGCGATCATGGGGTCGTAGAACATGGACACTTCGCCACCTTCATAGACCCCGGTATCCACCCGCACGCCCTCGCCCGTCGGCGGGCTGTAGCGCACCAGGCGACCAATGGAAGGCATGAAATTGCGGAAAGGGTCTTCGGCATAGACGCGGGTCTCAATGGCCCAGCCCTTGAGCTTAACGTCGTCCTGTGTCAGCGGCAGCTTTTCCCCGGCGGCAACACGAATCATCAACTCCACCAGATCCTGGCCAGTCACCAACTCAGTAACCGGGTGCTCCACCTGCAGGCGGGTATTCATTTCCAGGAAGTAGAAATTCATGTTGGCATCGGCAATGAATTCCACCGTGCCCGCCGATTTGTAATCCACGGCCTTGGCCAGGGCAATCGCCTGTTCACCCATGGCCTTGCGCACTTCCGGGGTCAGGAACGGCGACGGTGCCTCTTCAATCACTTTCTGGTGACGGCGCTGAATGGAACATTCGCGCTCACCCAGGTAGATGGCATTGCCATGGCTGTCCGACATCACCTGAATTTCAATGTGGCGCGGCTCCTGGATAAATTTCTCGATGAACACACGGTCATCGCCAAAGCTGGAGCGGGCCTCATTGGTGGCGCGCTCGAAACCGTCGCGACATTCCGCTTCGTTCCAGGCAACCCGCATCCCTTTACCACCACCACCGGCAGAGGCTTTCAGCATCACCGGGTAGCCAATGCCGTTGGAAATTTCCACGGCATGCTCGGCGTCTTTCACCACATCGGTGTAACCGGGAATGGTATTCACACCGGCTTTTTCAGCGATCAGTTTGGAGGTGATCTTGTCACCCATGGATTCGATCGCCACCACACCGGGACCCACAAAGGCGATGCCAGCGGCGTCCAGGGCTTCACAGAAGGTTTTGTTCTCTGACAGGAAACCGTAACCGGGATGCACGGCATCGGCACCGGTCTGTTTGCAGGCATCGATAATCTTGTCGATCACCAGATAGCTTTCGGCCGAGGCGGAGGGCCCGATGTGAACGGCTTCATCCGCCATGGTGACGTGCAGGGCATCACGGTCGGCATCGGAGTAGACAGCCACAGTGCCAATACCCATGGCTTTGGCGGTGCGGAATACACGGCAGGCGATTTCGCCCCGGTTTGCTACAAGAATCTTCTTAAACATAATCTGATCTTCTTCTTGAAATTCTGTTATCCAATGTATGCAGTCAATTCAACACCCGCCCATTACAGGGGGATGTTGCCGTGCTTGCGCCAGGGATTTTCGAGTTTCTTTTCACGCAGCATCGACAGTGAGCGCGCCACCCGTTTGCGTGTGTGGTGCGGCATGATCACGTCGTCGATAAAGCCGCGCTTGCCAGCGATAAAGGGATTGGCAAACTTTTCGCGATACTCCTGTTCGCGGGCGGCGATTTTCTCTGGATCGCCAATATCCTTGCGGAAAATAATTTCTACCGCGCCTTTCGGACCCATCACCGCGATCTCGGCCGTTGGCCAGGCGAAATTCACGTCGCCGCGCAGGTGTTTGGAAGACATCACGTCGTAGGCACCACCGTAGGCCTTGCGGGTAATGACCGTCACTTTCGGCACGGTACATTCCGCATAGGCGTAGAGGAGTTTGGCGCCGTGCTTGATGATGCCGCCGTATTCCTGACTGGTGCCGGGCATGAAACCGGGCACATCCACGAAGGTCAGCACGGGGATATTGAAGGCATCACAGAAACGGATAAAGCGCGCACCTTTCTTGGAGGCATCGATATCGAGACAGCCCGCCATCACCATCGGCTGGTTGGCGACAACCCCGACGGTAGAACCTTCAACACGGATAAAACCAATCACCAGGTTGGCGGCGTAGTCCGGTTGCAACTCGAAGAAATCGCCCTCGTCCGCGACCTTCACAATCAGCTCCTTCATGTCGTAGGGCTTGTTCGGGTCATCGGGGATCAGCGTGTCCAGAGACATCTCGGCACGATCTGCCGGATCATCGGTTGGCCAGACCGGAGGCTTTTCCTTGTTATTGGCAGGAAGGAAACTGATGAAGCGACGCAGTTTAACCAGTGCTTCCACATCGTTTTCAAAGGCCAGGTCCGCCACACCGGATTTACTGGAATGTGTGACCGCACCGCCCAGTTGCTCGGCAGTCACTGTTTCGTGGGTCACAGTCTTCACCACTTCCGGGCCGGTGACGAACATGTAGGAACTGTCCTTGATCATGAAGATGAAGTCAGTAATCGCCGGGGAGTACACCGCACCACCGGCACAGGGGCCCATGATCATGGAAATTTGCGGAACAACGCCAGAAGCCATCACATTGCGCTGGAATACATCTGCATAACCACCCAGGGAAGCAACACCTTCCTGAATACGCGCACCACCGGAGTCATTCAGTCCGATCACAGGTGCACCGACTTTCATGGCCTGATCCATCAGCTTGCAGATTTTTTCCGCGTGGGTTTCAGACAGCGAGCCACCGAACACCGTGAAATCCTGACTGAACACAAAGATCAGGCGGCCGTTGATGGTGCCGTAGCCGATCACAACGCCATCACCGGGGATGTGTTCTTTTTCCATGCCGAAATCGGTACAGCGGTGTTCAACGAACATATCCCACTCTTCGAATGAACCGGGATCCAGCAGCAGATCAATGCGCTCACGCGCGGTCAGCTTGCCCTTGGCGTGCTGGGCGTCGATACGTTTCTCGCCACCACCCATGCGGGCCTTTTCACGCTTTTCATCCAGTTGCTCGATAATCTCGTGCATGGTGCTCTCCTGTCTCTAACCGCCAGTATGGATGGACTGGCAGTGTCTGAATCTTTTTGTCGTTGTTTCAGGCAACACCGCCCGGATCGGACAGTGTTGTCTGGCAGATAGGGTTAGTGCTGGCTAAGCAGGTCAATGACTTCTGCAGCCGCCTTGGGAATGTTGGTGCCGGGCCCGTAAACAGCCGCCACACCGGCGTCATACAGTGCCTGGTAGTCCTGCGGTGGGATCACACCCCCGCACACCACCTTGATCTCACTGGCACCCTGTTCCTTGAGCGCGGCAATGAGTTGTGGCACCAGCGTCTTGTGTCCGGCCGCCTGTGACGACACACCAACCACGTGAACATCGTTCTCCACCGCCATACGGGCAGCTTCTTCCGGAGTCTGAAACATCGGGCTGATATCGACATCGAAACCGATGTCGGCAAAAGCCGTGGCAATGACTTTGGCACCACGGTCATGGCCATCCTGGCCCATCTTCGCCACCAGCATGCGCGGACGACGGCCCGCTTCACTGGCAAACTCGGCAACACTGGCCTGAATGGCGGCAAAGTCCTCATCGCCTTCGTAGGCAGAACCATAAACACCACTGATGGTGCGGGTTTCTGCCTGGTGGCGGCCCCAGATTTTTTCCAGGGCCATGGAAATTTCACCTACGGTTGCGCGGGCGCGTGCAGCGTCCACCGCCAGTGCCAGCAGGTTACCCTCGCCAGATTCCGCGGCGGCTGTCAGTGCCTCCAGAGCTTTATCGCAGGCTGCGCTATCGCGCTGGGCACGGATTTTTTCCAGTCGCGCCACCTGGGATTCACGAACCGCTGTGTTGTCGATATCGAGAATATCCACCGGCGGCTCTTCCGCCAGCTGGTACTTGTTGACGCCGACAATGACTTCTTCACCCCGGTCAATGCGGGCCTGGCGCAGAGCCGCCGCCTGTTCGATACGCAGTTTCGGCATGCCGGACTCAACGGCCTTGGTCATACCACCCATTTCCTCAACTTCTTCGATGAGTTTGCGGGCTTCCTTGACCAGCTGATCAGTCAGGCTTTCCACGTAGTAGGAACCGGCCAGCGGGTCCACCACGTTGGTAATACCGGTTTCTTCCTGAATCACCAGCTGGGTATTGCGGGCGATCCGGGCAGAGAAGTCGGTGGGCAGCGCCAGCGCCTCATCCAGGGCGTTGGTGTGCAGTGACTGGGTACCACCCAGTACCGCAGACATTGCCTCAATGGTGGTGCGCATCACGTTGTTGTAGGGATCTTTACTGGTCAGGCTGACACCGGATGTCTGACAGTGGGTGCGCAGCATCAGTGAGCGCTCGTCTTTGGGGTCAAACTTTTCCTGCATCAGGGTTGACCACAGAATGCGCGCCGCCCGCAGCTTGGCGATCTCCATAAAGAAGTTCATGCCAATGGCAAAGAAGAATGACAGACGCGGAGCAAATTTATCGACATCCAGACCACTGGCAATGGCGGTGCGCACGTATTCAATGCCGTCGGCAATGGTATAGGCCAGCTCCTGAACATTGGTCGCACCCGCTTCCTGCATGTGATAGCCGGAAATGGAAATGGAATTGAACTTGGGCATATTTTCCGCGGTGTAGCCGATGATGTCGGCGACAATGCGCATGGAGGGCGCTGGCGGATATATATAGGTATTGCGAACCATGAATTCCTTGAGAATGTCATTCTGCAGGGTACCTGCCAGTTTGTCCGGGGTAACGCCCTGCTCTTCTGCCGCCACAATATAGTTGGCCATCACCGGCAGCACGGCGCCGTTCATGGTCATGGAAACGGAGACCTTGTCGAGAGGAATGCCGTCAAACAGGATTTTCATATCCTCGACAGAATCAATGGCCACACCGGCTTTACCGACATCGCCGACCACACGCTCATGGTCGGAGTCGTAACCGCGGTGGGTCGCCAGGTCAAAGGCAACAGACAGACCCTGTTGTCCCGCCGCCAGGTTGCGACGATAAAAGGCATTGGAAGCTTCCGCCGTGGAAAAACCGGCGTACTGGCGCACCGTCCAGGGACGCCCTGTATACATGGTGGCCTTGGGTCCCCGCTTGAAAGGTGCAAAGCCGGGGAGGTTGTCCTGGTAATCCAGACCAGCGACATCTTCCGCTGTGTAGATTGGTTTGACGGCAATACCCTCCGGGGTTTGCCAAACCATATCTTCCGGCGACTTGCCTTTGGTTTCTTTACTAGCCAGATTGGCCCAGTCGCTTAAAGATGGTTTTGAATGATCGGTCATGGAAAGCTGCCTCAAGTAGACTCAACCCAGCGCAACCTCAAAGGCTGGCTGTTTTTTTCGATATAGTTGGGTATAGCTGAATTTCCCGCCAGACACCATAAAAGGGCTCTGACTGCCACCAAAATGCTCTTTTTAGCAGAGCGCTATTGAGGTGGGAGTGCACTATGACGGAGCACACAGGTTGAAACAAGGGCAAAATAATTCGGCAAAACTCACAAAATATTTCACCATTTGCGAATAAATCCAGATATTTCTGCTAACCTATACCCCAAACTCACCATACATAGCAGAGACTCGCCATCGCCACCATCTCACACCACCATGTCGCATCCAGCCTGCTCGGCATTCAGCGCAAGCAGCAAGATCACCACGTATTATTGGCCAGAGCCGGCATCAACCCGGCCATCGTCGAGGGCTCCACAGATCGCGTACACACTGACCAGGTCGCCCGTCTGTTCCGCCTGGTGCAGCAGCAGCTTAACGACGAGTTCATGGGCTTTACTGCCCGCCCCTGCAAATACGGTGTTTTTACCATGGTCTGCGATCTGGTGAGGCACTGTAAAACCCTGGGTGAAATGCTGGAAAAGGTGGTGGAGTTCTACAACCTGATCACCGATGAAATTCATATGCAGCTGGATTACACGGACACCAGTGTCTGCCTGAATATTTCCCTGAGGCAACCGGCGCTGGATAGCGACCATTTCCTCACCGAGTTTTTGCTGGTTATCTGGCACCGCTTCCCGAGCTGGTATATCGGTGAGGCGATCAGGCTGCGGGAAACCCGCTTTATCCATGCGGCACCTGAACACCGCAACGAACTGCGCATCATGTTTCCCGGCAACGTACTGTTTAACCAACCCGGCAACGGTCTGCTGTTTGACCAGCAGTACCTGGACAAACCCCTGGTAAGGACCAACCGCGAACTGGAAACGTTTCTGGCCAACAGCCCGGCCGACATCATGACCATTCCCGGTGAAGACAACAGCCTGGAAGCCCAGATTGAACGGATGCTGTTACGCTTCAATCACTCCCGCCTTGTTTTTCCCAAGACTGAAGAACTGGCACAACAGATGGGCGTGCTGCCGCTGACCCTGTATCGCCGTTTACAGCGGGAAGGCACCAGCTACCAGAAAATCAAGGACAATATTCGGCGCGAGGTGGCCATCGACAAGCTGGTCAATGACAACCTGTCCGTCGATGAGGTCTCCGACATCGTCGGCTTTGAAGAACCGCGATCGTTTACCCGGGCCTTCAAGCAGTGGACAGGGTTATCCCCAAGAAACTATTGCAAATACCACCGGGGCTGACGACTACAGTTCCAGCCCGCCGCCCACTACCACGACCTGCCCACTGATATAGTTCGACTCCGGCAAGCAGAAGAGGTACACGGCATCGGCGGCTTCTTTGGGTGTTCCGGGGCGTCCCAGGGGAATCAGGTCTGTCATCATGTCGCGGATCTGGTCACTGACCCCGACCCGGATATCCTTGCCCTGAATATTGATGGTGGGTTCATCACTGGCGGCACCGGTCAGGCGCGTCTGGATAAAACCGAAGGCCACGGCGTTAACATTCACCTTGAAGCGACCCCATTCCTTGCAGAGCGTTTTGGTCATGCCCACCACACCGGCCTTGGCTGCCGAGTAAGCCAGCTGTCCGGCATTGCCACCCAATCCGGACACCGAGGAAATATTGACCACCTTGCGGAACACTTCGCGTCCGGCCTCAGACTCGAGGGCATGGTAGGACTTGATATAGGGCTGGGCGGCCTTGAGGATGCGGTAGGGGGCGGTCATATGCACATCGAGCATGGCATACCACTGCTCGTCGTCCATTTTCTGAATCACGTTATCCCAGGTGTAGCCGGCGTTGTTGATAACAATATCCAGACCATCAAATGACTCCACGGCCTGCTTGACGAAACGGGTACCGAAATCCGGGTCAGTCACGCTGCCCACCACGGTGGCCACCTGACTTCCCAGGGCCTCGGCATCTGCGGTTAATTGATCCAGCAACTCAGCATCCAGGTCATTCACCACCAGGTTGCAGCCCTCGGCAGCCAGCTTCAGGGCAATCTCGCGGCCAATGCCCCGACCCGCGCCGGTGATCAACGCCACTTTACCCGCCAATTTTTTCATCAGGCTTTTATCTCTACTTATTTTTGGGCGCGGGAAAGCTAACTACCCGCAACAATCAAACAGTAAACATTCCTCTCAGCATGAGTGGAAGGGCTTCACTATACCCTGCCCTGAAGCCCGCCCTGAAGCCAAGGCCGAGCAGCATCAGGCATCGCGATAAAAGGCCGGGCACAGCAATGCGCAGGATATTTGCAGGCCATGCTTTTTGCACATGTTAACAATAAGGGGGGCATAGGCGGGTGGTATTCCCCCATCCCGGTTCAGCCAGTTCCAGACATGTTGCTGACGAACACTCCGCCCGGTTTGTGTTGACAGGGCTCTGGCCAACGCCGTTTGCCCACCCAAGGCATCTACAACCGCTTGCAAGGCTTCTACTGGGGTCATCCATTTCACTCCCTGATCATACGAAAAACAATAGCGTGAACCCGTTCACACTACAACTATGGTTGTCTGCGCAATCACAACATACGTTGTAATATTGCTCGCCATGAACGATCTGGCATACCGCATCAGGAGCGCCCGGCAGCACGCCGGCCTCTCTCAAGCTCAACTGGCCCTCGAAACCCGGCTCACCCAGCAGATGATCTCCAAGCTGGAAAGCGGGCAATCGCGGTCCACGTCGGCAATTTTTGCCATTGCCAAGGCACTCGGCGTGTCCGCGGAATGGCTGTGGTTGGGTGGGGAGCAAACCACCAACCTACCTTTCGAGCACGACCATGATCTGGCCAGGGCCTGGCAAAATCTATCCGAAGAACAGCGTGGCGAAATCAGCTGCCACATTATGACCCTGGGTAGTGAGCTCCCGGACAGTCAAGAGTCCTGAATACCAACTCTGAATCACCACTCAAGCACCTGTCACTTTTTTACTGCCTTCATTACCAGACTATCGACCTTGCCAGTAACGTATTTAGTGTCTGTTTATACCTGCCAAATCAGAAAATAGACCATCCCTGCAAAAAGGTATTCAAGCTGGAGCCAATTGTAGCTGGAGCACCGCGGGCGGAACCGCCTACCCCTTCTCGACCAACCGCATTACACTTCAGCCACTTGTCCCCGGCACGCTGGCTCTACTAGGCTTACCCTATGACCATACCACTGAATAATCCTGATCTACTGAGAAACCTAGCCCATATTGACGGGCAATGGGTATTCGCCAAAAGTGGCAAGACTTTCCCTGTCTACAATCCCGCTGATAACACCTTGATCAGTGAAGTGGCCTACTGCGGTGCAGTCGAGGCCGCGCAAATGGTGGCGGCCGCCCACCGCGCCCAGCAGCAATGGGCAAAAACCACCGCCAAGGAACGCGCTGCTTTTCTACGCGACTGGTTCAACCTGCTGCTGGAAAACCGCGAAGACCTCGCCAGAATCCTAACAGCCGAACAGGGCAAACCCCTCACAGAAGCCCGCAATGAAATCAGCTACGGCGCCAATTTTCTGGAGTGGTTCGCCGAGGAGGCCAAGCGCATCTACGGCGACCTGATTCCCGCCCCGTCCAGCGACAAACGGCTGATGGTGATCAAGCAACCCGTGGGGGTGGTCGCCTGTATCACCCCCTGGAATTTTCCCAGTGCCATGCTGGCCCGCAAGGTTGCCCCGGCCATTGCCGCGGGTTGTGCCGTGGTCTGTAAACCCGCCAGCGCCACCCCCCTTTCGGCACTGGCTCTTGTCGCCCTGGCCGAACAGGCCGGCGCGCCTCCGGGGTTGATCAATATTGCCGCCGGCGATACCACCGCTATCGGTGATGAACTGACGACCAACCCGCTGGTACGCAAGGTGACCTTTACCGGTTCCACCGAGGTGGGCAAACAACTGATGGCGGCCTGTGCCAGCACCGTTAAACGCACCTCCATGGAACTGGGGGGCAATGCACCCTTTATTGTGTTTGATGATGCAGACCTGGACGCCGCCGTGGCCGGAGCCATGGCCTCGAAATATCGCAATGCCGGGCAAACCTGCGTCTGTGCCAATCGCATTCTGGTGCAGGCCGGGGTTTACGATGCCTTTGCGGAAAAACTTCACACCGCCGTTAAAGCACTGCAGATGGGGCCCGGCGATCAGGACGATGTCACCCTGGGGCCGCTGGTAGATAAAAAAGCCGCGGAAAAAGTCTGTAGCCTGATCGACGATGCCGTCGCCAAAGGCGCCCAGGTGATGACCGGCGGCGGAATGGATGCCTTGGGGGGCAGTTTTGTCCAACCCACTATTCTCACCGGGGTGGACAACAGCATGCGGGTGTTTGCCGAGGAAATCTTCGGGCCGGTTGCCCCACTGTTCAAATTCGATAGCGAGGAAGAGGCTATCCAGATGGCCAACGATACCGAGTTCGGTTTGGCCGCTTATTTCTACTCCCGGGATATCGGGCGTATCTGGCGGGTGGCCGAACAGCTCGAATACGGCATTGTCGGCATTAACGAAGGCATTATTTCCAATGAAATGGCGCCCTTTGGTGGCGTCAAACACTCCGGCCAGGGGCGGGAAGGCTCCAAGTATGGCCTCGACGACTATTTGGAAATCAAATACCTCTGCGTCAGCGGTATCGACGCGTAACCGCCCCGCAACGTTATAATCATCCGCTGCACAACAAGGGCCTTTTACCGTGAAGTTGAACTACCAGATCCAGGGTGCCGGAGAACCGGTAATACTGATGCACGGCATGTTCGGTTCCCTCAGCAATCTCGGGCTGGTGGGCCGGGCACTGATGGACCGCCACCAGGTGATCTCCGTCGACCTGCGCAACCACGGTGAGTCCCCCCATGCCATGGAAATGGATTACCCCTGCATGGCCGATGATATTGTCGAATTAATGGAGCATCTCGATATTCCCCAGGCCCACCTGCTGGGGCATTCCATGGGCGGCAAGGTCGGCATGCAGGTGGCGCTCAACCAACCCGAAAAGGTCGGCAGACTGATCGTGGCAGACATCGCTCCGGTCGACTACAAACCGGATCGCCACGGCGGTGTGCTGGAAGGCCTGAAATCCCTGGCACAGTCCCGCCCGACTTCCCGCCAGCAGGCCAACGAGTTGCTGGCAGAACATGTGCAGGAAAGCGGCGTACGCGCCTTTCTGTTGAAAAACCTGGTGCGCGCGGACGACGGCCATTTCGATCTGCGGCTTTACCTGGAAGGCATCCTCGCCAACTATTATGACACCCTGACGCTGGCCCCGACCGGCACCCCATTCAACGGCCCCACCCTGTTTATCAAGGGTGCCGATTCCGCCTATATTCAGGATAAGCACCGGGAAACGGTGATGCGACTCTTCCCCAACGCCCAACTGAAAATCATCGCCAATGCCGGCCACTGGCTGCACGCGGAAAAACCCGACACCTTCAACCGCATCGTCACCCAGTTTCTGGCGGGTAATAGCGACTAGGCGCAAGAACCAAAGAAGCATTCTTAAGCATCTGCCAGTTATTCAACTTGCCGATATTGCCCTTTTTCAGAAGCCAGAGGCTTTATAACATCCCTACAGCCACCCTAACCGATTGATTTTTCTGACGTAGGGATTATATTCAATGGGCCAAAGGATTTGTCTTTCAACACAGGAAGTGGCTTGTTTTGTCTCCAATAGATTTCCCATCAAAATCCCTTGAAGCCCTTGCTACTAAAGATATTCAGCCTGATCAGGGCGTTGAGTGTTTCTGTGTTATAAGGCCAAAGTGTTATAAAGACGTAGGCTTTTGAATTTACTGTTATGGGGCTAAAGAGTAATGGAGTACATGCTATATACATTGCTGGCATTACTGAGAGGAATTCTATTCCCGGACTTCAGTACGTTGACTTCGGTCCTTGTGATCCATGTTCTTGGACCAACGTTATTTGCATGCATCGGCCTATGTTTTGCTCCGAAGCAGCGATTTCGACCTGATTTGCTGTACTTTAAAAACGCTTTAGGCTTTCTTCTACTGGCAGAAGGAATCGGCCTTGGTGTTTATGCACAAAGTGGCGGCCTACCATACTTATTTGGGGAAGATTTTACGCCAGCACTGATATTGGCAAGCATGGTCGTTCAAGTAGTGGTGTTCTTTGCTGTAATTTTTGCAGGTTCAAAATTCAAATATGCCCCAGCCCCATAACAAACAGCTCAAGTTCGCCCTACGGGCGGGACGCTTCGCAGCTCCACTGCTACGCGCCCCTTACCTGGGGCGTTATGTTGAAGGCTAAATGAACCATTTAACTCAGACAAGAATTGTAACTTCGGGGCTGATAATGCTTTTTCTTTTCTTTCTAGCTGAGTTTGCCAGCTTATATGGTACAGGCGTTGTACACAAAATAGTTTTGTCAGTATATGACTACAGTAGTGAGTGTCTAAACAGTGGTGCTGCTGAGGTCTGCGATAAAGCCTTAGCTATTAACCGAAAGGTGGCATCCGTCTCGTATCTTCTAGTAAATTTTACGCTTTACACGTCTATCATATTCTCAGTTGCAAATTTAGGTTTCAAAAAATACCAGTTTAAAGCAGCAACAGTTTCTTGCTTGCTGTTGGCAATATTATGGCTGCCTTTTATTAGTCAGTTTTTGGCATCGGCAAGCAGTTTAACTACGTTGATTTATCGGTTATTTACAATCGCTGTGGGGGTACTTTGCACAATCAAGCTTATCCAACATAACCAACCAAAGCAGGCAAGGACGCCACAAAGTGGCGCCCCTGTTTGAGGCGTTATGTGACCTAGCCAGGAGCAAGACGATTCATGGAAGAAGCACTTTCGAATCTATCAAGGACGATATACACCGTTATGGGTCTATTCGTACTGTCGAGCATTTTTAGCTATATCGTCGTAGGTATGATGTGTAAGCGGGCAGGAATGAAGAGAGATACTATTAAATTTGTTACGAGCTTAGTCATGTTGGTATGTATCTTTGCATCAGTAATGGTTGCTCGTAATGTCACATAACAAGTGCGGGCAGTACGCTCCCTTCGGTCGCCGGACCTCTGAACAGCGCTTCTGCTGCCGTCTGCGTTAAATATTTTTAAACGACAGCTCAGTAAATTCCCCTTATGATTGCCGCGCTCACAGTAGAGCCGATGATCCCTAAGTATTTTTTCGCCAAACGATATTGTGTGGGTGCCCCCATGTTGAGTTATCGCCACGGTTTTCATGCGGGCAATTTCGCCGATGTGCTGAAACACATCGTACTGGTGGAATTGCTGGAATATATGACCCGCAAGGACAAACCCTTCGAGTACATCGACACCCATGCCGGTGCGGGCATGTATCGCCTCGACACTCCGCAGGCTGGCAAAACGGCGGAGTACCAGGACGGTATCGCAAGGCTCTCTGCAGAAGACTTTCCACAGCTTCACAATTACCTGTCACTGGTGAACCGGGCCAATGGCGGCAATAGCCTCAACTGCTACCCCGGCTCACCCTGGCTGGCCCAGCAATACCTGCGGGAAAAAGATCGCGCCTGGCTTTACGAAGCCCACCCAGCGGATTTTGCTGCCCTGCATCAACTGATGGCCTCTGACAGACATGTTCGTTGCGATTCCGGCGATGGTTTCAACGGCCTGCTGGCCCACCTGCCACCCACTGCCAAACGGGGGCTGGTGCTGATGGACCCGCCCTACGAAATAAAGAACGATTACCAGAAGGTGGTGGAATTTCTCGTCAAGGCACACCGCAAATTTGCCAGCGGTGTTTACGCCCTGTGGTACCCGGTGGTGGATCGATCGCGAATCGACACTCTGGAACGCCAACTGAGCAACAGTGGCATTCGCTCCATCCAGTTATTCGAACTGGCAGTTAAGGCAGACAGCCCCGAGCGGGGGATGACCGGGTCGGGCATGATTGTGATCAACCCGCCTTGGACCCTGCTGCCCTGGATGCAGCAACTGCTGCCGGAGCTGCTCAACGCGCTGGGTGAACCGGGCGGCTTCTATCGCTGTGAGCAGTTGGTCGCAGAATAAACTGTTTATTGCGCACGGCAGAATTAAGAAGCGCTGGCTTCTGACGCATCCGGATTGGAAGCCCGCAATGCCCGGCGCAACACCAGGTAGCCCACCACCCCGGAAAGCAGGGAACCGACAATAATCCCCAGGCGCTCATCGAACAACCTTCCCACATCCGTGGGCTCAAACGCCAGGGAGCCGATAAACAGGCTCATGGTAAAGCCGATACCACACAGCGCAGCAGTACCATACAGCGCGGACCAGCTGACTTTTTCAGGCAATGCGGTAATACCCAGTTTCACCGCTAGCCAACAGAAGCCGAACACACCGATCTGCTTGCCAACGAAGAGACCCAGTGCAATACCCAGGGGAACCGGGTGCAGTAACTGCTCCATGCCGACACCGCTGAGGTTGAGACCGGCATTGGCAAAAGCAAACACCGGCAGGACAAAGAAGGCCACCAGCGCATGCAGGTCGTGCTCCATGATTTTCAGGGGCGATACCCCGGCGGGCGTTCTCAGCGGGATAAATATGGCCATGATCACACCGGCCAATGTGGCGTGAACGCCGGACTTCAACATCGCCACCCACATAATAGTGCCGGCAGCGATGTACAGGCTTTTCGATTCCACGTTAAAACGGTTCAGCAGAAACAGTACCGGCAGGCACAGCCCAACCACCACCAACGCGGCAAAGGAGATATTGTCCGTGTAGAACATCGCGATAATCAGAATGGCGCCGATATCATCGAAAATGGCCAGTGAAGTGAGGAAAATCTTGATAGAGACTGGCACCCGGGAGCCCAGCAGTGACAACACCCCCAGGGCAAAGGCGATATCGGTGGCTGCCGGTATGGCCCAGCCGCGCAACCCGGCCTCGTCACCCTGATTGAACAGCAGATAAATCAGCGCGGGCACCGCCATACCACCAATCGCACCCACACCGGGCAGCACAATGTTGCGAACCTCAGCCAACTCACCTTCGAGTAGCTCGCGTTTGAGCTCCAGGCCCACCAGGAAGAAGAAGATGGCCATCAAGCCGTCGTTCACCCAGAGCAACAGGGGTTTGGAAACAATCAGCTCGCCGACCTGCACCGCCACCGGCGTGTCGAGTATCAGGTCGTAATAGGTTTGCAGCGGTGAATTGGCACAGATCATGGCGGCCACGGCCGCCAGGATCAAAACAATACCACCGGATGATTCCAGCCTAAGAAAGCGGGAAAGGACAGATTCCTGACTGTCCACCATCACCTCATTCACATGATTACTCATAATGCTCCCTGTAACAGGATGTTCGCCACTGTCTTTTTACCCCTTCAATTCGGGGTCTCAATCAATTCGCATCAGTCGCCGGGTTTGCCAACACCGGCTGTTGTGTTGGATAAATCAGTTGCTGCGTATCAAAACCAAGCTCTTTGGCGCGCTGTACGAATCTCGACAGCAGCGCATCATCAACCTCTGGAGTCCGCGCCAGCAGCCACAAATAATTCCGGTTATACCCGGAAACAAACGCGTATTGGTAGCCATCGCGATCCAGTTCAAACACCACATATGAACTATAGAACGGACCGAAGAAAGAAACCTTGAGGTGCGCCAGCTGTGAGTCACCGGTGAAATAGGCTTTACCCTCGGCAGACTTCCATTGACCTTCCGAAGCATCGTAACCGCGGTTGATTACTCTTAGACCACCGTCTTCCCTGGGACTGTAGTCAGCCGTCACGTGGGACAGCCCCCGCTCGAAGGAGTGATCCAGACGAGCTATTTCATACCACTGCCCCAGGTAGGCCTGGCGGTCAAAATTGTCCACCGGCTGAATGCCTTCGGGCATACCCAGGCAGCCGCTCAGAAGCAGCGCCAGCATGAAGACACAAAAGTATTTGGGGGGAAATTTCATCGGGTTACTTTAGCAAACTTGTCACAAGTCTTGCCGGTTTCTCTGGCAGAAAGAATGGCGGTTAACAAGAAAGCTGATCAGGCAGTTTCTGGCTTAAAAATGAAGCTTGTACTGCACAACTACTGATAAACCACATCAGAATACATGGGGGCCAGGCGCCCCAGTAGTGCATTGCGTGCCGCAATGGGAATGTCTTCTTCCTGCATGGCATGAATCAGGTGCTGGACCAGCGCATCAAATTCCGCGCCGCTGATATTGAAACCTTTGTGGCTGTTACGCATGGTGTCGCCGGTATATTCACAAGGGCCATCACTGACGACACACAACTTGTCGATCAATCCCTGGCGAAACAAACTGATATCCGTATCCCGAAAATGGCGGGCAATGGGTTTATCCTGAGCCATTTTCTGCAACAGGTTATCGACGATGGCCGTCACCCCGGCGTCGCCTCCCAGCCTGTCATACAGCGCGGGCTGACTGGTTTGACTGGCACAGCCTGCAAGGCTAATCGCCCCGACGAGAATCACGGCCTGGAGCATCTTCATAACGCTGCCTCAAAAGACAAGTACCAGCCTTTCTGGTTGTCCAACCCGGCTATGCTGCCGAGATCCGCATAGGCCAGCACCACGGAGAGATTTTTATTGGCAAACCAGCCGATAAAGAAATCCTGCCAGTCGTCCTCACCGGCAAAATCCAGTTCATCGGGCTTTTCCCGGTAGTCCATACCCAGTACCAGGTTATCCGTGAGCAGCAGTGCAACAGCGACTTCATTCATCAGTTCATACTGGTTGTTATCCGCACTGCCAAACCCCAACAGTCCACCCTGGTTGGCTTTGGTCGCTCGCAATGTGCCGTTGACTAATACATTGCGCCCGAGAAAGGCATCAAAAAACACCTTGCTGGCAGCAACGTAGTAATCGATACCACTGTCATCCCTGGCTCCGACCGCCTCCGGCAGGAAGAAATCATCGACAACTTTATACTGCGCCCCAACGGAAATTTGCGGCATTCGGGTGTAGAGCAGCTCTCCCGCTACTTTGTATTTGATACCGTAAATGTCCTGCTCAAGGTAACCGCCGATGGTATCCAGCTTCAGCCTTTGTCGGGCGTATGAGAGCTCAATGCGGTTATCGTAAGAGACCGACGCACCGATCACTTTCAGGGTGTAATCATCCACAAACACCCCTGTCGCCACTGCTGTGGCCGACCACTCATCACTGCTGCCGTATCCGTTAATGATCGCCCAGGGAACAACCCCGCCTCCGGCACTGCCTTCAATACTGGTGGCACCCCCGGTAGCCGTCACCCTGCTGCCATCGGCCATGACCCACTCTGCATTCAACAGTAACACCAGTCCTAACAAGCAGATGGCATTGGCTCTAAGTGATCGATTCATGATTCCCTGCCTGTTGTTGTTCCAACTGCTGATTAAACTCCCTGTACCACTGGGTGAACTCCATGGCCTCTACCGGCCGCGAGTAAACGTAGCCCTGCACAATGTCGCAGCCCTGTGTTTTCAACAGGTCCACAGTCTCCTGTTCTTCCACACCTTCGGCGGTAACCGTAAAACCCAGACTGTGGGTCAGGGCGATACTGGTATGCACAATCATCGCATCGTGGTCGTTGGTGAGCATATCCTTGACGAAACTCCGGTCAATTTTCACTTCATTGACCGGCAGCATTTTCAGGTAGGCCAGAGATGAGTGACCGGTGCCAAAGTCATCAATGGCGATGGAAATACCCAGATCACGGAAACGCTGCAAAACCCCCACTGCCACCAGGGGATCCTTCATCACCGCACCCTCGGTTACTTCAATGGCCAGATTACGGGCTGGTAGATTCCGCTCCTTCAACATGTAGGCAATGATTGCCGGCAGGCTCTCATTCACCAGGTCATGGGCCGACAGATTGACTGCCAGCTTGATATCCAGGTCCTGCCGCTGCCACGCCGCCAGCTGATCTATGGCCTCTACCAGAACCCACTGGCTGATCAGGTCAATATTGCCGGTACTCTCCGCCAGGGTAATAAATTCATCCGGCCTGATGAGGCCCATTTCCGGGTGCTCCCAGCGAATTAATGCCTCAGCGCCACGGCAAACACCGTTCTGAATATCCACTTTGGGCTGATAGACGAGGTAAAAATGACCCTGCTCCAGACTGCGTCCCATTTCACTGATAATCGAGAGCTCCCGCTGGTACTTTTCATCCTCTCCTGAACGATAGGCAACAATGCGGGTGTCCTCCTGGCACGCCTGCATCAGCGCAATTTCCACTCTGCGCAGCAAAGAACCTACGGTGCCCCCGTGGTCTGCCAGCGACAGCGTGCCGGAGCGAACTTTTACAGAGATATTGGAGTTTCTGACACGATAGGGAGACTCCAGTATATCCAGAGCCTTGTGCAACTCTTCCTCTGAGATACCCCCGTTATACAACAGCAGGAAAGCATCGCCATCCAGGCGGGCCAGAAAGTCCGGTGATGGCTGAAGCTGTTCGAGGCGCCTGGCAAAAAGCACCAGCAGTGAATCCGCATTGGCAAAACCAATGGTGTCGTTAATGTGGCGGAAGTTTTTCAGGTCCATCAGAACCAATGTTCCAGAAGGCTGTTTCCCCTCTGCTGCCAAATGACGTTTTGCGGCAAAACGATTGAACAGCCCAGTGAGACTGTCGTGGGTAGACTGGTAAATCAGATCCTTCTCACGGGATTCAATATTGTCCTGCATGACCGTTAACGTATCCGCCAACACTTGTAATTCCGCAGGAGCCCGTTGAATGGGCGCGGGCTTTTGCCCCTGACCGATTTGCCGGGCAAATTGCACCAGCGTATTGACCGGTCGCACCAGGCTGCCCGACAACCACATGGTCACAATCAGCGACAAACCCAGAGTGACCGCAAAAATTGATAGCAATGTGTTACGCAAATGCAGGAAGTTTTCTTCCCACTTCAGGTTGGACAGGTGCAATACCGCCCACTGGTCAGCCATCCGGTCATTGAGCCTCACGGCAAATGACAGGAAGTGTTCGGGAAAGCCCTCGCCTGCCAGGATTTCCAACCCGGACAACAACTGCATACGCGGCAACATATAGGCTTGCGCGGTAGCGCCCAGGGTGGACTCTAGCGCGTACCGGCCTCGCTTATCACGGCTGACAAAACTGATATCGACACCGGTGATCGCCTTGGCCTGCTGGGCTACCTGTTTATCCAGCTTAAAACCCATGCCAACCCAGGCAATCAGGGTAGGCGCTTTCACCGGCTGTACGACAAACTGGTAGCTGCCATCTTCAAACGCCAGGGTTTTTCCAGACTTGGCGGCACTTGTATCGGATACGGCTTCGAATAGCGCATTTACGTCTTCTTCACCAACACCAGGGAGGCTGGAGTAAAGCAATTCACCTTGTGGTGATAACAATACGCCGGCATCCGCTCCGATCCGGCTGCCATGATTTTCCAGAACGGAGAGGATGGTTTCATTTTCCCCGGTCGCAATGGCTCGCTTGAAACCGAAATCGGCACTTAATATGGAAAGTGATTGGCTGAGCTGCTGGGAGCGATTGGCGAGAACTTCACGAAATACATTGATGCCGACATCCAGGCTTTTCTTTTGCTGCACATCTTGTTCCCTGTGGGCGGCATTGAGGACAAAAACAGCGGTCACCAGTTGCACCAGCATCAGCACCACCACCAACGACAACACTAACCGGTTACGGAAGCTATTCATCGCCAACCCCCGTCATAACCCTAAACCGCCAAAGCCGGCAGGCGGCGGTGACGGTTTCTCCTGCCGTTCAATGTCGATCACGAACTGAGCGTTTGAGCTTGCCGCAGGCAGCGTCAAGGTTGACTCCAAGAGCCCACCCACCTGCCACGGGTGCCAGACCCGCAGACTGAAGTTACCGGCCGGCAGCCCCGCTAATTCCGCATCGCCACGATGGTCAGTCACCACCACATATGGGCTCTCGGACACATAGATAAAAGCCTGCATGTAGTCATGGATATTACAGCCAATAGCCACAATGCCCGGCTGATCAAAGACCACCGGCTCCCTGGGTGTTCCCACATAGAGTTTCAATTCAAACGGCTTGGCGGGGGAAAAGGAATAGACATGGTGGCGGGTGCGATCAAGGTTGGGAAACGTTACTTTTTCATCTTTTGCCACCGCCATAACAAAAGGAATAAAAGTACGATTTTGCTGGCTCATCTTGTGAGGAGTTGTCGTCTCTGGCTCGGGGGTTGAAGGCGATTCCGGCAGCAACTCGACTACCGCGTCCTCAACGGGCAGTCCATCTTTACCAATAACAGATACCCGGTAGTCTGCTGCCGCGGCAAGGTGCGGCAGCAGCAACATCCCGATTAAAAGCCATAAGCTCCGAACTAACGTCTTAACATGGCTGATTCTGTCATGGTTGTTTAATGGCAACTATTGGTACTCCGAGAGTGGCAAACAGGCGCAAACCAGATTGCGGTCTCCGTAAACATTATCAATCCTGCCAACAGGCGACCAGTATTTGCCCTCCCTGAGCGTTACCAGTGGATATGCCGCCAATTGACGAGGGTAGGCATGCACCCAATTATCGTCAACCAGTTCATCTGCCGTATGTGGTGCACCGCACAAAACGTTGTCATCCTGTGGATATTCACCCCGTTCCACCGCTGCAATTTCTTCGCGGATCTGCAGCATGGCATCACAGAAGCGGTCCAGTTCCTCGCGGGATTCACTCTCGGTGGGTTCAATCATCAGCGTGCCGGGCACCGGGAAAGACATGGTCGGGGCGTGGAAGCCGTAATCGATCAGGCGCTTGGCCACGTCATCCACCGTAATGCCTGATGCTTCCTTAATAGCGGCCAGGTCGACGATGCACTCGTGAGCCACCCGGTCATTGGCGCCGGTATACAGTATCGGGTAGGCATCCTTGAGTCGGTGGGCCACATAGTTCGCGTTGAGAATCGCCCCCTCGGTTGCCTGCTTCAGCCCCTCGGCACCCATCATGCGGATGTACATCCAGGTGATGGGCAGAATGCTGGCACTGCCCCAGGGAGCGGCGGAAACGGCCCCCACAGGGGTTACTTCCCCATTGCTGACGTGCCCCGGCAGGTACGCTGCCAGATGCTGTTTGACCGCTACGGGGCCGACACCGGGGCCACCGCCACCGTGGGGGATACAGAAGGTTTTATGCAAATTGAGGTGAGAGACATCGCCGCCAAACTGCCCGGGCTGGCACAGGCCCACCATGGCGTTGAGGTTGGCGCCATCGATATACACCTGCCCACCGTGACCGTGAATAATCTCGCAGATTTCGGTGATTCCCTCCTCGAACACCCCGTGGGTAGACGGATAGGTCACCATAATGGCCGCCAGTTGCTCGCTGTACTGCTGCGCCTTGGTGCGCAGGTCATCCAGATCGACGTTGCCGTTATCATCACAGGCCACTACCACCACCTGCATGCCGCACATCTGCGCGGAGGCCGGATTGGTGCCATGGGCAGAACTTGGAATCAGGCAGATATTGCGCTCTTGATCACCCCGGTCTTCGTGGTAGGCGCGAATGGCCAGCAGTCCCGCGTACTCACCCTGAGAACCGGCGTTGGGTTGCAGGGAAACAGCATCGTAGCCGGTCGCGGCGCAGAGCATGGTCTCAACTTCACCGATCATCTGCCGGTAACCCTGCGTCTGGTCTTCGGGCGCAAAAGGATGGATGGCTCCGAACTCCGGCCAGGTCACCGGCAGCATTTCAGCAGTAGCGTTCAGTTTCATGGTGCATGAGCCCAGGGGAATCATGGCGCGGTCCAGGGCGAGGTCCTTATCGGCCAGGCTGCGCAAGTAACGTAACATCTCTGTTTCCGAGTGATACTGGTTGAACACCGGATGAGACAATATGTCACCTGTACGCAATAAATGCTCCGGCAGACCACTGGCAGCTGAAGATTCTATCTCGTCAACAGTGAGGGACGAATCGGCATCGAACAATCGCCACAGGGTTTCTACATCCGCTGCGGTAGTAGTTTCATCCAGTGAAATGCCCAGGCAGGTTTCGCTGACCACCCGCAGGTTCACCCCCTTGGCAGCAGCCGCGGCATGAACAGCAGCGGTATTTGCACCGGTTTCCAGGGTGAGGGTATCGAAAAAGCTGTTGTTAAGAACTTTCACACCCAATGACTCAAAGCCTTTGGCGAGAATCGCCGCCAGGCAGTGAACCCGCTCGGCAATGCGCTTGAGACCCTGCGGGCCGTGATACACGGCATACATGCTGGCCATCACTGCCAACAGCACCTGGGCGGTACAGATGTTACTGGTGGCCTTCTCGCGGCGAATATGCTGCTCCCGGGTTTGCAGAGCCAGACGGAAGGCGGGCTTGCCACGGCTATCCACGGAAACGCCCACCAGGCGACCGGGTAACGAGCGTTTGAAGTTATCCCGAGTGGCCATATAGGCGGCATGCGGCCCCCCGAAACCGAGCGGTACACCAAAGCGCTGGGTAGAACCGATGGCAACATCCGCACCCAGTTCTGCAGGGCTCTTCAATAGCAAGAGGCTGAGAATATCGGCCGCCATCACCACCAGCGCCTTGTTATCGTGGGCCTGACCAATCACATCGCTGAAATCACGCACGGCACCATCGGCACCCGGGTATTGCAACAGCACGCCAAAGCAATCGTGGTCCCCCAGTGTTGCCGGGTTACCCACCACCACGTCGATATCCAGCGGCTCCGCACGGGTCTGGATCACCGCCAGGGTTTGCGGCAAACACTGCTCATCCACGAAGAATGTACGGCCCTTGGATTTCGCCATGCGCATACACAGTGTCATGGCCTCGGCCGCTGCTGTGCCTTCATCCAGCAGTGAGGCGCTGGCCAGATCCATCCCGGTGAGATCGGTAATCATGGTCTGAAAATTCAGCAGCGCCTCCAGGCGACCCTGGGAGATTTCCGGCTGGTAAGGCGTGTATGCGGTATACCAGGCGGGGTTTTCGAGCACATTTCGCAAAATGACGTTGGGGGTGAAACAGTTGTAATACCCCTGCCCAATAAACGACTTCATGACACGGTTTTTGCCCGCAATGGCTTTCAACTCGGCCAGGGCCTGTTGCTCGGTACAGGGAGCACCCAGCGCCAGTGGCTGAGTTGAGCGGATGCTGCCGGGCACCACCGCGGCAATGAAGGAGGCCATATCGTCGTAGCCCATTGCCCCGAGCATCCCCTGCTGGTCTTCGGCTGAGGGGCCTATATGGCGGTGGACAAATTCATTGCTGTAATTCAGTTCAGCCAGTGATTTCATGGAGTCATCTCAAGTTGTAACAGGGTGAAAAATCAACGCTCGGAGTGGTGGGTTAACCGCAACCGTTTAACCACGAAAGTATCGCTGGGGCACAAAGGGCATCTTGGCGACGGTCACCGCGCGCGCCTTACCGCGAACCAGGGCATTCAGTGTAGTGCCGACAGCAGCATACTCGGATTGCACGTAACCCATGGCCAGGGGCGCACCCAGGGTCGGGCCAAAACCGCCACTGGTCACTACACCCACCTGCTTGCCATTTTCATCCACCAGTTCGGCACCTTCACGAACCGGGGCACGGCCATCAATTTGCAGGCCGACGCGTTTGCGGGCAGCCCCTTCCGCGATCTCACGGAAGATGACATCACTGCCGGGAAAACCGCCGGCTTTTTCGCCATCCGGGCGGCGTGATTTACTGAGGCTCCACAACAGCGAAGCCTGTATGGGCGTGGTGGTGGTATCCAGGTCATGGCCATAGAGACACAGACCGGCTTCCAGGCGCAGTGAATCCCTGGCACCGAGGCCGATGGGAGCCACCTGTTCGAAAGCCAGCAGCTTGTGAGCCAGGCCATCAGCCGCTTCAGCGGGCACGGAAATTTCGAACCCGTCTTCACCGGTGTAACCGGAACGGGTAATAAAACAGTCGGCCCCGTCGATAGTGACATGGCAGCCGTTCATAAAGATCAGTTCACAGGCGGCTGGCGCCACCTGCGCCATAACCTCTGCCGCGGCCGGTCCCTGCAGGGCCAGCAGGCCACGCCCGTCCAGGTAATCGACCTTGAAACCAGCCAGATGCTTCCGCAGATGCGCCAAATCCTGCTCCTTGCAGGCGGCATTGACCACCAGGAAAAAGGTATCTTCGGCCCAGCGGGCGATCATCAGGTCATCGAGGATTCCACCTTCATCGTTGGTAAACAGTGCATAGGTCTGCCGGTTGACGGGCAGACTCTCCAACTCCACCGGCACCATCGCTTCCAGCGCCGCGGCCACCCCCGCGCCACTAACCACCACCTGGCCCATGTGGGATACATCAAACAGCCCGGCTTTCTCTCGGGTATGTAAATGCTCCGTCATGATGCCGTCGGGGTACTGCACCGGCATGTCGTACCCAGCAAAGGGCACCATACGGGCACCGAGTTCCCGGTGTAAGGCGTTGAGGGGCGTGGTTTTCAGGTCGGCATTCTGTTCTGTGGTCATAGCGGGAACCAGGGCAATATAAGGAAAGAAAAAAGCCATGTTAGCGGCCGGGCTATAATTGGTAAAATTAATAGTTAAAATCGTTCCATTTCATTTGTTAATAGCTTGGCGGATCATGAAAAACCTTCCCACAGACCTGTTGCGCGCTTTTGTTACCGTGGTGGAACTGGGCGGGTTTACGCCAGCCGCCGACTGGCTCGGCAGGTCCCAGCCGGCCGTCAGCTTGCAGATCAAACGCCTTGAACAGCTGGTGGGCCAGACCCTGCTGATCCGCAGTGGTCAGCAACTGGAGTTGAGCCGGGCCGGGCAACAGCTGTTCCGCTATGCGCGCCAGATTCTGGCGCTAAACGACGAAGCTGTTGCCCAGTTCAGTAAAACCGCCGTCAGCGGCAAGATTCATTTCGGGATTCCCAGTGAGTTCGCCACCACCCTGCTGCCGAAAATTGTCGGGCGCTTTGCCCAGGCATACCCCAATGTCACCCTGGAAGTGACCTGCGCCCTCAGCAAGCAGCTGCTATCGGAAACAGAAAGACGACGCTATGACCTGATACTGGCACTGCACGACGACCCTGCCATGGCGGGTCACAATCTGGTCAAGGAAGACGAACTGGTGTGGGTTACCGGTGCCGATCACGATGCGCACCTGCAGTCCCCGCTGCCATTGATCGCCGCCCCCGAAGGCTGTATTTATCGCAAGCGGGGCATCCAGCGATTGCAGGAAAGCCTGCGTGACTGGCGCATTGTCTACACCATTCCCGATCTTACCGGCATTCAGGCAGCCATTGAGGAAGGCCTGGGTGTCACCGTACTGGCCCGCAGCACCGTGCCGGAAAACCTGCGCGTATTGAAACCCACGGAGAAACTGCCCAGACTCGGCAGGGTCGGCATCAGTCTTATTGAGCAGAGCCCGGAACCGGGTGAGGCCATCGCCCGACTGATGGACTTTGTGAAGGCATCCCTGTAATGGAAAAGCACCCCGTGAAAGACAATATCGTTCTTATCGGCATGCCTGGCACCGGCAAAAGCACGGTTGGCATTCTGCTGGCCAAAGCTCTGGGCAAGGACTTTGTGGATTCCGATATCCTGATCCAAGTGCGCGAAGGCAAGACCCTGCAACAGATCATGGATGAGAACGATTACCTGCACCTGCGGGCTATCGAGGAATCTGTACTTGCAGATATTGGCGGCCACCACCTGGTAATCGCCACCGGCGGCAGTGCCGTCTACAGTGAAGCTGCCATGAATCACCTCCGCCACCACGGCATCATCATTTACCTGGATACGCCCCTGTCGGAACTGCGTCAGCGGATTACCGACTACGATACCCGCGGCATTGCCCGCCGCCCCGACCAGAGCTTTGAAGAACTGTTTGCCGAGCGCACTGCCCTGTATCGTCACTTTGCGGACATCACGGTGAATACAGAACACGCCTCTGCCGAAGAGGTGGTGAATCGCATTCGGCAATCACTGGCCGACCGGAGCGACCCTTAAGACAGGCGAAAAAAAGCCGGGTATTCCCCGGCTAATCTCCCCATTCATGCGGATATTTTTTTGACTGGAGTTAATTCATCCGCACTTCGAGTCCCCACAATTCAGGCAGGTCATACAGCCATCCATCAGGATCACTGCCTTGGTCATACATTTCTGGCAGAGCTGAGCACTTTCGGGAAACGGGTTGCTGGGTTTCGCAACCGGTGCTGCCGGGGCGCTGGCCGCTTCATATTCGGCACGCTTTTCCGCCAGGATCGCTTTCTGGTGATCCCCCAGTTCCGGGGTCTGGATCATGCCGATCTTGGTCAGGTGATCTTCAATAGCCTCGCCAATTTCTGCCACCAGTGATGGCATGAACTTGCCGCCGCGCTTGAAGTAACCGCCCTGGGGATCAAACACCGCTTTCAGCTCTTCCGCCAGGAAGGTGCAATCACCACCCTTGCGGAATACCGCGGAGATAACCCGGGTCAGGGCAACCACCCACTGGAACTGGTCCATATTTTTCGAGTTGATGAAAATCTCGAAGGGGCGGCGCTGCTCGTGGTCGGTGCCCTGGTTAAGCACGATGTCATTGATGGTGATATAGAGCGCGTGGTCGGACAGCGGCGTTTTCACCTTGTAGGTAGAGCCGTGCAGCTCTTCCGGGCGACCGAGGTTTTCGTGCATCTGCTCAATGGAACGATCCAGGTCAGATGCGGCGGGTTTTTCTTCCGGGATGGCCTCGTCATTGGAAGGCGTGACCACCTTGTAGCCGATGATTTTCTTGTCGAGTTTTACAGTCATGTCAGTTGTTCCGCTCAAAATTTGCCGTAGTAGCCTTCTTTCAAGGCATCAAAGAGATTGGCGGCGGTATGGATCTCGCCGTCGTATTCCACTTCCTCATTGCCCTTCAGCTCAACCGTGGAGCCGTCTTCCAGGGTGAAGCGGTAGGTGGTGTTTTCCAGGTCTTTGTCCTTCACCAGCACGCCCTGGAAGGCCTCGGGATTAAAGCGGAAAGTGGTACATCCCTTGAGCCCATTCTCGTAGGCGTACAGATAAATATCCTTGAAGTCCTCGAAGTCGCAGTCGGTGGGGACATTGATGGTTTTCGATATGGAGGAATCCACCCAGCGCTGTGACGCTGCCTGCACATCCACGTGCTGCTTCGGCTTGATGTCTTCACTGGAGACGAAATAATCGGGCAGTTTCTCCGCCGGGTCGTCACTGAAGGGCATGGCGCGGGGATTCACCAGTTCCCGGTAGGCCAGCAGCTCATAGGAGAATACATCCACCTTCTCCTTCGACTTCTTGCCCTCACGGATCACGTTGCGGGCATAGTGGTGCGCAAAGCTGGGCTCAATGCCATTGCTGGCGTTGTTGGCCAGTGACAGGGAGATCGTACCGGTGGGTGCAATGGACGAGTGGTGGGTAAAACGGCAGCCGACCGCGGCAATTTCGTCCACCAGCTCCGGCGCCACCTCTGCAACTTTCTGCATGTAACGGCTGTAGCGGGCCTGCAGCACCTTGCCCTTCAGCTTATCGCCCACCACGATGCCATCATTGGCCATTTCCGGGCGCAGGCGCATCATGGCCTCGGTGACTTCGAACTCTTCGTCCATAATCGGTGCCGGCCCTTTTTCCTTGGCCAGTTCAAGCCCGGTGTGCCAACCGGCCAGCGCCATCTCGCGGGAGACGCGTTCGGTCAGCTCCAGGGACTCCTTACTGCCGTAGGGCACCCTGAGCATGGTCATGGTGGAGCCCAGGCCAAGGAAACCCATACCGTGGCGGCGCTTGCGGGTAATCTCGTTGCGCTGACCTTCCAGCGGCAGGCCGTTGATCTCGACTACGTTATCCAGCATGCGGGTAAATACCGACACCACTTCGCGGTAGTTATCCCAGTCAAAGCGTGCGCGGTCGGTGAAGGGGTCCAGAACAAATTTGGTGAGGTTGATGGAACCCAGCAGGCAACTGCCATAGGGCGGCAGGGGCTGCTCGCCACAGGGGTTGGTGGCACGGATATTCTCGCAGTACCAGTTGTTGTTTTGCTGATTGACCTTGTCGATCAGAATAAAGCCCGGCTCGGCGTAGTCGTAGGTGGAACTCATGATGACATTCCACAGCTGACGCGCCTTCACCGTGCGGTAGATACGGCATGCCACCAGACCCTCATCGTTGGCAATGTAACCCTCCGTTGACGGGAACTCACGCCAGACAATGGTTTCGTCGGCGGGATCAACCGTTCCCTGCTCTACCTCTTTCGGCGAGATCGGGAAACAGAGTGACCACTCCCCATCGGCCTTGACCGCTTCCATGAACTCCTCGGTCACCAGCAGTGACAGGTTAAACTGGCGCAGGCGGCCGTCCTCGCGCTTGGCACGGATAAAGTCCACCACGTCCGGGTGACTGACATCAAAGGTCGCCATCTGTGCACCGCGGCGGCCCCCGGCAGAGGAAACGGTGAAACACATCTTGTCGAAGATATCCATAAAGGACAGCGGGCCGGAGGTATAGGCACCGGCACCGGACACATAGGCCCCTTTGGGACGCAGTGTTGAGAATTCATAGCCGATACCGCAACCGGCTTTCAGGGTCAGCCCCGCTTCGAGATTTTTTTCCAGGATATCCAGCATCGAATCCTGAATGGTACCGGACACGGTGCAGTTAATCGTGGAGGTGGCGGGCTTGTGCTCCAGCGCACCGGCATTGGAAATAATGCGGCCCGCGGGGATAGCTCCATTGCGCAGCGCCCAGAGAAAACGTTCGTACCAGTGTTCCTGTTTTGCCGGTTCTTCCACCTCGGACAGAGCGCGGGCAACCCGGCTATAGGTGGCATCGATGGTTGCATCGACCGGATTACCGCTTTTATCCTTGAGGCGGTATTTTTTATCCCAGATGTCTTCTGAGGCTGGTTGGAGTTTGATCTCGATGGGGGAAGGCTCGTCTGCGGTTTTGAGGGCTTCTATCGACATGGCAGTGCTTTTTTCCTTGTGCAGTATGTGACTTGAGCAATCTTTGGACGTCCTGCAGAGGAAGGCGTTGCTGCAACTTCCCCCCTGATTTACCCGCTTCCGGCACTCTTCAGACGCCTTGTGATGAACGGGTAAATAGTTGCTGAACTGCATCGAGTATACAACATCTAGTGCTGTTGACCAGCTCGACCACTATAGGTAGTAGTTTCTAAAAATCACCCTGATATTCCATCCCATTGCTAGCGGCTACTCGGCCGCCAGCCCGCCGCAGGCAACGATCTTTACGAAACCACGAAAAATTGCAGCGGGAAAATCCGGCCACGGTTGCAGGCTGGAGTGACCAAAGAGCCCTTGATGGGTCAAAAAAAGCAGGAAAAAGTCTGTAGAAGCCCCCTTTCTTGGCAAATGGAATCTCATCACCCATAATGCCCCCCTCATTAAAAACTCAGCTCCAGTAGAAGGTATCCAAATGAATATCACTGAAAACGCCGTCGTGCTCTTTCACTACACACTCACCGACGAAGAAGGCGTTCAGCTGGATTCGTCTACCGATGATGCGCCCCTGGCCTACATTCACGGCCACAAAAACATCATTCCAGGCCTTGAGCAGGCCATGGAAGGCAAGACTGAAGGTGACACCATGAAGGTCACCGTTCCCGCTGCCGACGCCTACGGAGAGTATCAGGATCATCTGGTACAGGAAGTACCACGCGAAGCTTTCCAGGGTATCGAAGAAGTGAACCCGGGCATGCGTTTTGAAGCGCAAACCCCCTCCGGCCCGGTATCTGTCGTGGTAACCGCCGCCTCCGATGAGACCGTCACCGTTGATGGCAACCACCCGCTGGCGGGCAAAGACCTGACCTTTGACGTCAAGATTGAGACTGTCCGCGAAGCCAGTGATGAAGAACTGGCCCATGGTCATGTTCACGGCGAGGGCGGACACCAGCACTAAGTCTGTTCACACCCAAAAAAAGGCCAGCTGAAAAGCTGGCCTTTTTTATTACCTTTTTTGTCGGCAACAACTGCGAACTACGAAATCAGCTCCGCCACCAGGTCATATTCTTCAGCCTCAACCACCCTGGCCTTCACCAGATCACCGGGCTGCAGACCAAATTCACCATCCAGGAATACATTGCCGTCGATCTCCGGCGCATCGGCACTGGAACGGCCAATGGCGCCTTCGTCATCGACTTCGTCAATCAACACCTCAATGGTGCTGCCAACCTTGCGTTGTAAACGCTCTGCACTGATCGCCTGCTGGGTTTCCATAAAGCGCTCCCAGCGCTGCTGCTTGACGTCTTCCGGCACGGCCCCGGCCAGCGCATTCGCCGGCGCGCCCTCAACCGCTTCATACTTGAAGCAGCCAACGCGGTCGAGCTGAGCTTCCTTCAGCCAGTCCAGCAGATACTCGAACTGTGCCTCGGTCTCGCCGGGGAAACCGACAATAAAGGTACTGCGCAGCGTCAGGTCGGGGCAGATGTCCCGCCAGTGACGAATCCGCTCCAGCACCTTTTCCTCATTGGCCGGGCGCTTCATGGCCTTCAGCACCTCCGGGTGGGCGTGCTGAAAAGGAATGTCCAGATAGGGAAGAATCTTGCCCTCCGCCATCAGGGGTAACACATTGTCCACATGGGGATAGGGGTACACGTAGTGCAGTCGCACCCACACCCCCAGTTCACCCAGGGCCTCACACAGTTGCTGCATATGGGTCTTCACCGGTTTGCCCTGCCAGAAGCCGGTGCGGAACTTCACATCCACACCATAGGCACTGGTGTCCTGTGAGATCACCAGTAATTCTTTCGTGCCCGCATTCACCAGGCGCTCAGCCTCATCCATCACATTGCCGATGGGCCGGCTCACCAGGTCGCCGCGAATGGAGGGAATAATGCAGAAGCTGCAACGGTGGTTGCAGCCCTCGGAAATTTTCAGGTAGGAATAGTGACGGGGCGTCAGCTTGACCCCCTGCTGCGGCACCAGGTCCACATAGGGGTTGTGCTCGGCACTGGGCGGCACATATTCGTGCACGGCACCGACCACGGCCTCATACTGATGGGGGCCAGAGACTGCCAGTACACCCGGATGCACATCGCGAATGGCCTTCTCGTCACCCCCCATGCAGCCGGTCACAATCACCCGGCCGTTTTCCGCCATAGCTTCGCCAATGGCATCCAGGGATTCCTGCTTTGCGCTGTCGAGAAAACCGCAGGTATTAACCACCACCACATCGGCATTCTCATAGCTGGGGGACACTTCGTAACCCTCCAGGCGCAGTTGCGTGAGAATGCGTTCAGAGTCCACCAGCGCCTTGGGGCAACCGAGAGAGATAAATCCAACTTTGCCTGACATACTTGACCTGTTGACTGGCGCCGCACTTCAACCCACAGCAGCCGAATTAATAGAAGCCGCGGATTCTACAGCAAACCCTCTCTGACTGCCCGCAGAATGGCGTTACTGGGCAGTCCAGCCACCATCCACAGGCAGGCTTGCACCGGTAATGGTAGCGGCGGCATCTGAACACAGGAATACCGCCAGGTCTCCCAGTGCCGAGGGCTGGGTCGCCTTGGGTACCGGCTGCTTGGCGATAATGGTGCGACGCTTGCCCTCTTCAAAACTGACACCATCCCGGTCGGCGGTAGCCTGGAATTGGGCCGCTACCAGCTCGGTATCTACCCAGCCCGGACAGATGGCGTTGGCGGTGACACCCTTCTCTGCATTCTCCAGCGCCACCACCTTGGTCAGGCCGACAATGCCGTGCTTGGCCGCAACATAGGCCGCCTTCTGCAGGGAGGCCACCAGGCCGTGTACGGAGGCGATATTGATAATGCGACCCCAGCCACGCGCCTGCATACCCGGTACCAGCAGGCGAGTGGTGTGAAATGCCGAGCTGAGGTTGATAGCGATAATGGCATCCCACTTCGCCACCGGGAAATCTTCCACGGATGCGGTGAACTGAATACCCGCATTGTTAATGAGAATATCCACCTGACCGAACTTCTCCAGCGAGACATTGACCAGTGCTTCATTGCCCTCAGCCGTGGAAATGTCCGCATCGCTGAACAGACACCCGACACCGAAGCGGGATTCAAAGTCCTTCGCCAGGGCCGCGCCTTCTGCTGGGTCCATCAGGCCGTGCAACACAATATTGGCACCGGCATCTGCCAGGCGTTCAGCCATGGCATAGCCAATGCCACTGCTGGAACCGGTCACCAATGCAGTTTTACCTTTCAACATAAATCACCTCACGAAATGGATGGTGTCAGCCCGGGGTAGATGGTGGGCGAACAATTGGATTGACGATTGCAAAATCTATGGGAGCAAACAGTGTAAGCCATTCAGCCTGCAATACAAAAATGCCGTGACGGCTGGCAATATGCATAAAAAAAGGCCCCCGACCGGGAGCCTTTTTATGACAGGGCCGGAGAATCAGAACTGCATTTCCGGCACGTTGTCGGGAACGACGATTTCGCCGCCAGTCTTTTCCACGATCTCTTCAACGGATACGCCAGGCGCACGCTCCATCAGGTGGAACTTGCCGTCATAAATCTGAATGAAAGCCAGGTCGGTCAGAACATTTTTAATACAACCCGCACCGGTCAACGGCAGGGTGCACTCCGGCAGCAGCTTGGAGTTACCGTATTTGTCGGCATGGGTCATCAACACGATGATGTTATCGGCACCGGCCACCAGGTCCATCGCGCCACCCATACCTTTCACCAGCTTGCCGGGAATCATCCAGGAAGCGATGTTGCCGTTGACGTCCACTTCGAACGCGCCCAGCACGGTCAGGTCCACATGACCACCACGGATCATGGCGAAAGACTCAGCCGATGAGAAAATGGAAGCGCCAGTGGCCGTGGTCACGGTCTGCTTACCGGCATTGATCAAGTCGGGATCAACCTGATCTTCGGTTGGGAACGGACCCATGCCCAGCAGGCCGTTTTCGGACTGCAACATAACTTCCATACCTTCCGGTACATGGTTAGCCACCAGCGTGGGAATACCAATACCGAGGTTTACGTAGTAACCATCCTGCAGCTCGCGGGCAACACGGATAGCCATTTGATCACGAGAAAGTGCCATGATTGTCTCTCCTTTTAACCTTCGCGAACGGTGCGGATTTCAATACGTTTTTCAAACGTACCCTGAATCAGACGATCTACATAAATACCGGGGGTATGTACGTACATCGGGTCCAGTTCGCCGGGTTCAACAATCTCTTCCACTTCCATCACACAGATCTTGCCAGCGGTGGCGGCCATGGGGTTGAAGTTCATGGCTGTGTTGCGGTAGATCGCGTTGCCGTAACGGTCCGCTTTCCACGCTTTAACAATGGAAAAATCGCCCTGAATGGATTCTTCCAGAATGTACTTGCGACCATTGAATTCACGCACGTCCTTGCCTTCACCAATATCGGTACCGTAACCAGTCGCAGTGTAGAAAGCCGGGATACCCGCGCCTGCGGCGCGCATTTTTTCTGCCAGAGTGCCCTGAGGCGTCAGTTCCACTTCCAGCTGGCCGGAGAGCAGCTGCTCTTCAAACAGTTTGTTCTCTCCCACGTAGGAAGAGACCATTTTCTTGATCTGGCGATCTTCCAGCAGAATGCCCAGACCAAATCCATCAATACCACAGTTGTTGGAAACAATGGTGAGGTCCTTGGTGCCCATTTTCTTGATCTGCGCGATCAGATTTTCGGGGATACCGCAAATACCAAAACCGCCGGCAATCACGGTCATGCCATCTTCGAGACCTGCCATCGCTTCTTCGTAGGTGTTCACCACCTTATCGAAACCCGCCATGAACTTTTACTCCTCAATCGTTTTTTATGATTTACCCCGCAGACATTACATCCGGCCTGCAAAACTGTTAAAGCATCCTATAGCGCAATATATTTATCAAGCGTAAAATTTTAATCAACTGATTAGCCCTTCTTATAAATAGAAATGGACCTATGGACATAACCATCAAACAACTTAAAGCGTTTGTGACCGTTGCCCAGACACGCAACTTTGCTGAAGCAGGAGAGCGTCTGCACCTGTCCCAACCCGCACTGAGCATTGCCCTGAAAAACATGGAAGAAGTGGTCGGTGGCAAGCTGCTGGCACGGACCACCCGCACGCTGTCACTCACCCCGGAAGGCGAAGCTTTCCTGCCTGTGGCACAGCGCCTGTTGGCCGACTGGGATAACGCCCTCACCGACTTGCACAACCTCTTCGCCATGCGCCGGGGCAAACTCGGTATCGCCACCATGGCCTCGTTTTCCATCAGCAAGCTGCCCAAGGCACTGCATTACTTCCGAGACCAGTTCCCGGACATCAACATTACCGTGCAGGATGTGGTCGCAGAAGAAGTGATCAAGATGGTTCGCAAGGGGCGTGTCGAGGTGGGTGTCACCTTTGACCTGGAAGAATCCGAGGACCTGCATTTTGAACCATTGTTTGAAGACAGCTTTTTTGTGGTCACCCCCCCCAACCACCCGCTGCTGAAACAGGAAACCATTCGCTGGGAACAGCTCCAGGACTACTCCTTTGTCACGCTGCAACGGCCCTCGGCCATGCGACAAATGATTGATGACACCACCAACAGTTGTGGCATACACCTGACCGTCGAATTTGAAGCTCACCAGCTGGCATCCATTGGCTCCATGGTCGCCAATGGCCTCGGCATCAGCGTAGTTCCGTCGCTGGCCATTCAACAAATGCAGCTTCTAGGCGCGGAAAGCCGGCCACTGACAGACCCGGTGGTCAAACGCCGGGTGGGTATCCTGACACGTCGCCGCTACCCGTTATCCTCCGCAGCCAATGCACTGGTGGAAACCCTCAAATCCCAGATTACCGCCCCCTGACGACCCGGGTAAAATCTGGTAGGGTGTCCGCCCCAACGATCAACAACTGAATTGATAGCATGAGTGATTCCAAAAAATTTGACGCCAGCATGAATCCAGACGAGCTGTACCTGGAAGAAATTTTCACCGACCAGAAGATCGGCAGTATCCGTCGCCTGACCCCGGTCACCACCGACGGCGAGCGCGACCACGACCGTGAAATTGCCTACATGGGTTCGACCCAGGTGATGAGCCCCATGGGCGCACTGCCCATCAACTTTCTGATCGAGGCCACCAGCATTGGTGAAGCCGCGGAAAAATTCGGCGCCGAAGCTGAAGCCGCGGTTGAGCGCACTGCCAGAGAGCTGGAAGAGCTGCGCCGTGAACAGGCGTCAAAAATTGTCGTGCCCGGCCAAGACGGCGGCATGGGAGGAATGGGAGGAATGGGCGGCATGGGCGGCCCCGGCGGACTGGGTGGTTCCGGTATTATCACCTGATACCCCCAGCCCTTTCACCACTTGAGGTGGCGCTGTCCCCAGCGCCCCAAAAGCCCACGAATATTACCTAGAGTGCTGTGCGCATGGCCCTGAAAGCCACTGTCTTCAAGGCGGAATTAGCCGTATCCAATATGGATCGCGGTTATTACCACACGCACTCCCTCACCATTGCCCGCCACCCCTCGGAAACCGATGAGCGCATGATGGTGCGCCTACTGGCTTTCGCCCTGAATGCCAACCCGCAGCTGCAATTTTGCCGGGGGCTATCCAACGATGATGAACCGGATCTCTGGCAGAAAAACCTGCAGGGGGATATCGAATTGTGGATAGAGGTGGGACAGCCTGATGAGCGCCGCATCCGCAAAGCCTGCAACCGCGCTGAAACGGTTCTAGTCTACCCCTACGGCGCCCGCACTGCAGAGCAGTGGTGGCAAAATATCGCTCCCGACCTGAGCCGCTTCGAGAATCTCGAGGTTTACTATTTTTCCCCGCAGGACACTGCGGCATTAACTTCCCTGGCAGAGCGCACTATGTCCCTGCAGGCCACCATTCAGGATGGCATGATGTGGTTTGGTAACGACATCACCACGTTGAGTATCAGCCCTGAAAACTGGTATCGCTGAAATCTGCGGCCCTGCTTGCCGATACTAGTGATCAATAAAGGGATTCGCCTTCAATCGCTCAACGGCCAGATCAATAAATGATCTTATCTTGGCGTTAGCCTTTCGCCCGCCAAAATAAACGATGTTCACCGGCAGGGGTGCCAGTTCAAAGTCGCGCAAAATTCGCTTTAAGGTCCCCTTTTGAAGCTCTTCGCCCACCTGGTAGGACATCAGGCGGGTAATACCGAAGCCTTGGAGGGCAGCACTGATCGCCGTACCGTTCTGACTACAGTACAGCCGCGGGGAAACTCTGACAGATTCGTTGCCCACGGCTGTATCAAACTTCCAGTTGGTCGTCGGTTCTACCGTCGAGGCAAGAATAATCGAGTGGTCTGAGAGCTCGGTCGGATGCCGGGGTATGCCTCGCACTTTCAGATACTCGGGCGAAGCGCAGACAACCCGCTGTACATGTCCCACACAAGTAGCATACAGGCTCGAGTCTTTGAGTGGGCCAATCCGGATAGCGACATCCAGCCCCTCTTCTAACAAGTTGCTGATGCGGTCATAAAACAGCGCCCTCACGGTGACCGCCGGATTATTTTGCAAATAGTCCGTCATAATTGGCGCGATATGCATCTGTCCGAACAGCACCGGGGCTGTCACCGACAGCACCCCCTTAGGTTCTGCATAGCTCCCCGCCGCCATCGCTTCCGCCTGTTCGACCTCTTCCAGGATGCGCCTGGCATCATCAAAAAACCGGGCACCAGAATCCGTCAGTCGCACGTGCCGGGTGGTCCGTTCAAACAGCCGCACACCCATTGTGCTCTCGAGGCGACCAATGGCACGCGTCACCGCCGGTGCGGACAGCCCCAGTTTTCGGCTGGCACCACTGAAACTGCTGGTATCCGCCACTTCCACAAAAACCCGCATTGCCTCAAATTTGTCCACGACCAAGCCTCCACTGCCGCATCAATAATTTCATTATACGTAATAAATAATTAATATTTGCACCAATTATCAACTCAACGGTTAACTGTAGTATGGGCTCTCAACTTTGATAACACAGGAGCTCATCATGTCTCGTATCCCTACTCCCATTTCAATCGACGCAGCACCGGAGGCATCAAGACCTTCATTGGAAGCCGTTAACAGTCTGCTGGGCAGCGTACCCAACCTGTTCCGGATCCTCGCCACCAGCCCCCAGGCGCTTGAAGGCTACCTCGGCCTGAATGGCGCACTGAGCAAGGGGTCGCTGAGTGCCCAGACGCGGGAGCGCATTGCCCTCGCCGTGGCGGAACTCAACGGCTGTGACTACTGCCTGGCCGCGCACACCTATCTCGGCACCAACCTGGCCAAGCTGAGTATCAGCGAAATCAAGGCCAACCGCCTGGGCACGTCCGCTGATGCCAAGGCCGCCGCCGCTGTCAGGTTTGCCGTCAACATTGTCAGGAACCGTGGCAAGGTTTCCGACACCGATGTTCAGGTGGTACGCGACGCCGGCTACAGCGATGCCGCCATTGTCGAAATTATCGGGCACGTCGCCCTGAATACCTTCAGCAACTACATCAACGAAGTACTGGGAACTGAAATTGACTTCCCGGTGGTCGACGAACTGGTTGCCTGATACCCCACGGGTGGCGCCTGCGCCACCCGATTTCCTGATATTGAGGAGGAACACCGATGTCCCGCCCCCCTGTACCGCCATTCACCGAAGCCACGGCAATTGAAAAAATCCGTCTGGCTGAAGATGCCTGGAATAGCCGCGACCCCCACAGGGTTTCCCAGGCCTATACCCCTGACTGTCCATGGCGCAACCGCGCGGAATTCGTCATCGGCCGGGAGGAAATCGTGCAATTGCTGACACGCAAATGGACCCGCGAACTGGATTACCGCCTGATTAAAGAGCTGTGGGCTTTCAGTGACAACCGCATTGCCGTGCGTTTCGCCTACGAATTCCACGACGATTCCGGGCAGTGGTTCAGGGCATATGGCAACGAAAACTGGGAATTTGATAACGACGGCCTGATGCGCCGCCGCATCGCCAGCATCAACGAACACCCCATTCATGCCGATGAAAGAAAATTGCACTGGCCCTCTGGGCGGCGCCCAGATGATCACCCAGGCCTCATCGATCTGAACCTCTAGTAAGTCCCCATGAGGTATGAGAATGCAGCAAGCAATATGGGTCGTGGATATCGAAGCGAGCGGGTTGAGCCCCGCCAGCTATCCCATTGAAGTCGGCCTTGTTAACGGGCAGCGGGAATACCAGAACCTGATTACGCCTGCGCCATTCTGGACACACTGGAGCCCCAGATCCGAACAACTACACGGCATTTCACGTGAGCAACTTTACAGTGAAGGAGTCTCGCCGATTATAGTTGCAGGAGAATTAAACCGTGTGCTGGGGACTGCAACAGTTTTCTCGGATCACGTGGACTGGGACAGTTTCTGGCTACAGCGGCTGTTTCACTGTGCGGGCATCAGACCGACATTTTCTATCGGGGATATCACCACTCGGCTTGACGATCACGAAATGGAAGCCTTTGCGGCAACACTCGATAACCTGAACAAAACGAGCAACCACATAACACATCGGGCACTGGACGATGCACGGGTGATACATAGAGCCCTCGTGTGTGCCCTCCTATCGAGCTAAAGGCCCTATCTAATGGCTGACCGGCTGTACCAACACCCACGGCTTGACCACCACCGACCACACCAGGGCATCGGTCTCCAGCCAGGCAACCGCTTGCTCATCCGTGACCTGTCCGACCTGTCCGGCGGCCATCCAAGCCTCGACCTTTGCCTTGTTGTCCTGGCAGATTTCCCAGGCCACATCAATCAGGTCCAGCTCCGGCGCCACGTAGATGGTGGAACCATTGGCAAAAAATTTTTGCAGCTCCTGCCAGGCAATTTTTGCGGTTTCCTGTAGCAATTCTTCTTTCAACATGGCTCTCTTTCCGAAAATAGCTCTCTCACTCAAACACTCTGCCCGGCGGCCACCCCGGACGCCCAGGCCCATTGAAAATTAAAGCCCCCCAGATGGCCAGTGATGTCCAGCACCTCGCCAATAAAATACAGGCCCGGCTGTAACTGGCTTTCCATGGTTTTGGAAGAGATTTCGCGGGTGTTGACTCCACCAAGAGTCACTTCTGCGGTGCGGTAACCCTCAGTACCGGAAGGCTTCAGCTGCCAGCTGTTCAGTTGTTCTGCCACTGCCAGTAACTGTTTATCCGGCCATTCCGCGAGAGGTGTCTCCGCACGCTCTGACCACCACAGCGCCTGTAATTCCTGCACCAGTTTGCGCGGCAGTTCCCTCGCCAGCAAGGTGCGCAATAATGCCCTAGGCTGTTGCGACTTCATGATCAGTAACCACTTTGCCACATCAGTGTCGGGCAGCAGGTCTATGTGCACTTCCTGCCCCTCCCGCCAGTAACTGGACACCTGCAACACCGCCGGGCCACTGAGTCCCCGGTGTGTAAAAAGGATATTTTCCCGGAAGGATTTACCCCCAGCCTTTACCTGGACCGGCACTGACACACCGCTGAGGGACTCCGACAGTAATCTGAAACCATCGGTAAAAGTAAAAGGCACCAGCGCAGCCCTCAGGGGCACAATCTCATGGCCAAACTGCCGGGCCAGGCGGTAACCGATATCCGAGCCACCCAGGGTTGGCACTGACAGGCCACCGCTGGCCACCACCAGGGCACGGGCCGCGAATGTCCCGAGGCTAGTCTCTAACCGGAAGCCATCATCAGTCTCAATTTCCAGAATCTCGCAGCGGGTTTTTATGGTTACCCCACCATCACTGGCCTCTGCCAGCAGCAGGTCGAGAATATCCTGGGAGCGATCGTCGCAAAATAACTGGCCGAGAGTCTTCTCGTGGTAGGCGATACCGTGTTTGTTGACCAGCTCAATAAAGTCCCACTGGGTATAGCGACTCAGGGCCGACTTGCAGAAATGGGGATTTTCGGACAGGAAATTATCCGGCTCCGTATAGAGGTTGGTGAAGTTACAGCGTCCTCCACCGGACATCAGTATTTTCTTGCCCGGTTTGTTAGCCCGCTCCAGCACCAGCACCCGATGGCCACGCCGACCCGCCACCGCGGCACACATCAGGCCCGCTGCACCAGCGCCAATAACAATCACATCCCAAGTGTTCACAACCGGGCCCGTAAAAATATCAGAGGGCGCATTCTAACCACCGGTCACTGCGGGTACTATAGCGTCCCGTTTATTCGTCCCTCTGAATGAGAATTTCCCTATGTTTAAAGTGAACAACTATTTTGATGGCACTGTGGTTTCCATTGGCTTTCAGACCGAAACCCTGCCCGCCACCGTCGGCGTGATGGCCCCGGGCGAGTATGAGTTTGGCACCAGTAAGAAAGAAGTGATGACGGTGGTGAGCGGTGCACTGACTGTGAAACTGCCCGGCAGTGATAACTGGCAGACCTTTAACGCCGGCGACAGCTTTGAAGTGGCCGCCAACCAGACCTTCCAATTACAAGTAGCAGTGGATACGGCTTATCTTTGTACTTATGAGTAAATCCCAACAGTCTGTCTGAAAGCGTTTTTGAGGCAGGCGATACAAGGCAAGAAAAACCGAAAAGGCGGAGTTTAGCGAGTCTCTTCAACAGACCTATTGAGCACCTTGAGGTTTTTCTTAACGCCGTAGCGGCCACGCAGATAGATTTTCAGCGGGCTGTTAAAGGAATCTCTGCACGTACCAGCAGGTCGCCCTGACCTTGAGCCCCTGCTGGTTTGCCCAGGCCAGCCCCGCTCTCACCAGTTTTTCTGCCAGGCCATGATTGCGATACTCCGTCGGCACATAGGTGCGGGAGAAATTTACCGTATTACCGGGCAATAACTGATACTCCAGCACTGCGCGCCCCTGTTCCAGTTCGATCAGGAAACACCCTTGCTGATCATCGTGAACAATTTCAGTTTCCATCTTCCGTGCCCTCCGCGATCAGTGCCAGCTTCTGCTGTCGCCCCAGTTGTTTGATGGCCGCCTCCCGTTTCGAGGCCATGCTGCGATCCTCTGCGGGCTCAACATACACCACTCTTATCGGCTGTCGCCCATTGAAATAACGGGCACCCTGCCTGCCATCCCGATGCTCAGCAAAGCGGCGCGTCACGTCGGTGGTAATACCGGTGTAGAGAGAACCGTCACTGGCCTCAATCATATACACAAACCAGCTCATTCAGGCGGCCACCAGGTGGTTGCCGCAATCCCGACAGAGGTAGCGCGCCTCGCCGCTCTGTATCTTGAAATGACGACGCGTACCCAGACGGTGAGACTGACATCCACAGTGGTAATCAAACTGCCGTTCCCGACGTACCGGGATGCCATCCAGGTCAAATCGGGCAGTGGCGCGACTATTCACGCCAAAGGCATCCATAATGTTACGCCACTCGGCGCCATGCGGTTTGACCCGGCGAATGCCGTAGAGACAGTCCACCAAATAATGGGCCACCTCATGAGGTACGGTCACACGCAATCCGTCATCGAAATATTTGGCAAAAATCCAGGGGTTGTAACGAATTAACCGCTGCCGGCCCTTGACGCGATACATGCCAGCTGTGCGCCCGCGGAGGTCGAAAACCACCGGCACTTCGGCAAAACGGCGGCCCAACAGGTCGCTCCCCAACCCGATAAAGTGTTGGGTCTGTTCCAGTACCTGCTGTTGAAGTGCCTGACCAATGGGGGAGATCGTTTCCATGACCGCAGTATAGCGGCTTGTGCCCTACGGCCATAACAACGCCCAGGCCCACACGCGTACCAAAACTGACTCTAGATGGCGCTATAATGGTTTGTTTCGCCTCACAATGGATTGCCACATGCTCTACGATCTGCACTGCCACAGCACCTGCTCCGACGGGGCCCTTGAGCCGGCACAACTGGTGCAGCGGGCAGCCGATGCAGGGGTGGAGGTGCTGGCGATCACCGATCACGACACTACCGCGGCCTTCGGCCAATTGCAGCCATCTTCAAACCTGCCTCTGCAGGTGATTCCCGCCATCGAGTTCTCGACCAGCTGGCGAAAAATTGGCGTGCATATTGTCGGCCTGAATATCCGACCCGACAGCGATGCCATGCGTGCCGGCTGTCACTACCAGCAACAGGCCCGCAAACAACGTGCCGAACAGATTGCCGAAAAACTTCACCATCTCGGCCTGCCCGACACGTTGGAAGGAGCAAAGGCACAGGCTGGCAGTGACATTGTGGGGCGCCCCCACTTTGCACAGCACCTCATAGAGATCGGCGCGGTCAGCAATATGCGTCAGGCATTCAAGAAATACCTCGGCTCCGGCAAGCCCGGCGATGTCAAACAGCTGTGGGCCACGCTGCCCCAAATTGTTCAGTGGATCCGCGATGCTGGCGGCACTGCCGTGCTGGCCCACCCGGACAAGTACAATCTCACCCGCACCAAGTTGCTGGCACTGCTGGACGACTTTGTGACTGTTGGCGGTCAGGGCCTGGAAGTGATTTCCGGGCGCCAGCTGCCATCATTGACCCGCGACCTGACCAATATCTGCGTACAGAAGACACTGTTAGCCTCCTGTGGTTCAGACTTCCATCAGCCGGATCAGCCATGGGCAGAACTGGGTCAGTTCCCCGGTTTGCCGGACACCTGCCGACCGGTATGGGATCACTGGTAGAATGGCCGATGACCATGGCAGATAACCCGCCCTTCAAAAAGCCTCCGAATAAGTCCCAGTTGCGCAGGGAACTGCAGCAGCAGATACAGGACTACCTGAAACACGGCGGTGAAATACACCAGATACCCCGCGGCGTCAGCGGCCGGGACAACCCTATGGAGGGGTTGCCCATGTCCTTTTTCAGCCAGCCAAAAGCCGAGCGCACGCCCGTCCCGGAAGTGGTCGCCGCGCTGGATGCCCGTCGCCAGAAGAAATCCAGGCCGGCAAAAACAGCCCCCGGGAAACCAAAAGAAAAAATCATCTACGACGACTTCGGGGAACCTATCCGCAAAATCTGGGTGGATGAATAACTGCCAACTCGCTTCATCACCTGGGCTATGATCAAATGATCCGACATGTGCTTTATTGACTGCATGCGTGATGTTGACTGATGGCAGGTTTTGCAGGGCTGGCGATGAAAATAACAAAGAAAAACCTGGACGCAGCGGTTCAGGAAAACATTATCAGCAGCGAACAGGCGGAGAAATTATTCCTGTTCCTGAAAGACAACCCCTCCAGTGGCCCCCGGTTCGACTTTACCCACGTGCTCTATTACCTGGGAGGACTCATTGCCATCAATGCGATGACCCTGTTTATGACCCTGGGGTGGGAGATGTTTGGTGGCTGGGGCATTCTGGCAATGTCACTGGTTTATGCCGTTCTGGCGCTGAAACTGACCCACGTGTTTCAGCAAAAAGGTTACCCGGTTCCTGCGGGTATCTGCGCCACCTTCGTGGTTACCCTCACCCCGCTGGCCATTTACGGCCTGCAGCAAGGGCTGGGCATATGGCCGGATGACACCGCCTACCGTGAGTACCATCGCCTGATCAAATGGCACTGGATCTATATGGAATTGGGTACTCTGGCCGTGGGCGTTATCGTGGCCTGGAAATACAAGTATCCGTTTCTGATCATGCCGATCGCGGTCACGCTGTGGTACATGTCCATGGATATTGCCGCCATGCTTGCCGCAGGCAGCCCGGATTTTGAGCTCAGGGCAATTGTCTCCATGTACTTTGGCCTGGCTTTTGTTTGCCTCGCCTTCTGGGTGGACATTCGGGCCAGAAATACCGCCGATTATGCCTTCTGGCTTTATATCTTCGGTGTGATAACTTTCTGGGGCGGAATGACGTTTCAATATTCCGACAGCGAGCTCGCCAAGTTTTTCTACTTCTGCATCAATATCCTGATGCTGGGCATTGGCGTCGCCCTGGTGCGCCGTGTTTTTGTGGTATTTGGCGCGATTGGCTGCTGCACCTATCTGGGCCACCTGGCTTACCGGGTTTTCGAAGACAGCTGGCTATTCCCGATTGTATTAACAGTGCTGGGCTTCACCATCATTTATCTCGGTGTGCTCTGGCAAAAAAACGAACCCCGGATTACCGCAAAAATACGCAGTGTTTTGCCCCTGCCGATGAGAGAGCTGCTTGAGGCAAGATCCCGGTAAACGGGCATGCAACCATCAGGGAAGCCACCCTTATTCCACACACAACATACGGAAACACACATGGCCGTCACCAAAAGCTACAAACAACTGTTGCAGGAAGCTTCGGAAAAAATAGATACCCTGCCGGTTGAGGAAGCCAGAATACTGGTGGGCAATGCCGATGTTGTTTTTGTCGACATTCGCGAACCCCACGAACTGGACAGAGAGGGCATGATTCCAGATGCCATACACGTTCCACGAGGCGTACTGGAATTTATCGTCACCCCCGACAGCCCCTACTTCAAGCCCGTTTTTGCTGAAGACAGACAGTTTGTTCTGTACTGCCAGTCCGCCTGGCGTTCAGCTCTGGCCACTGCCACGTTAAAGGAGTTGGGGCTGGACAGGGTCTGTCATATTGAAGGGGGATTTTCGGCGTGGAAAAATGCCGGGGGCGAGACCTGTTCAAAAGTCCCCGAGTGACAGTGTTTACACCCTTCATGCCAGATTCGACAACGCTATACATAAAGTAAGTACCCCGGTTACTTCTACCGGGAGCAACAACAGATAGGTGATCGCCTTTTTCCGGGAACACCACGTCTCGGCTCCCAATGAGAATCCAACCAAGAATCTTTTTTTATTCCTGTCTCACCCGACGTGCCTTTCAACACATTTTTCACCGTTAAACATCCTAAAAAAGATCGTTGACCTGTGTTTTAGACACAGGTCTACAATTAATACAAAGGGTGTCCAAACCACCAGATAAAAAGGCGCTGGCTACCCGGGAAAATCACATTCACAAGCATCATTGGTAGAAGAATATGCACGTCAATGAACTCGCTATTCGCATCGGGGTAACACCTGACACAGTGCGTTACTACACCCGCATCGGTCTGCTAAAACCCAATAAAAATCCCATCAACGGTTACAAAACCTACAGCGAACAAGAGTGCCACCGCTTGCGTTTCATTACCGATGCCCGAGTGTTGGGATTTTCCGTGGACGATATTCGACAGATTCTCGGAGTAGCCGACACCGGGAAAACTCCCTGCCCGATTGCCCGGGAATTAATTGAAATCCGGCTGCAGGAGCTTGAGGAACGTTTCCAGAACATGGTTCGTTTGCGCCAGCGCATGCTGGATGCAGTCGCCTCCTGGAAAGACAAGCCCGACCAGGAGCCCAATGGGCACGCCATCTGTCACCTGATAGAGGAGTTCTCAGAATGAATACGCCCGACCACAAACCCCATGATCACTGCGCCCAGGATCGGTCACATCACCACCAGGAGCAAAACCAGGATCATCACGAACACCCTCAGGGTGAAGCCCACTGGGAGTTACTGGTGGAGGGAGCTAGCTGTGGCAGCTGTGTTGCCAAGATTGAAGCGTCACTCAACCGCGTACCTGGCGTGAGTAAGGCGGAGATGAATTTCGCCCAACGCACCGTCAGTGTCAGCGGCAATACCGATCTGCAATCCCTAGTCAACGCGGTGGAAGGAGCCGGTTATCACGCCACCGCCAGCGCAGCGGCCAGTGAGAGTGACGCCCTCGCCGAGAAAGAAAAGGCGGACTTGGCCTACTACAAGCGCCTGATGCGAGAAATGGCCATTGCTCTCGGCCTTGGTATTCCGCTGATGATTTACAGCGTGGCCGGGGGCGAGATGACCATCACCACCCCGACACAGCAGTTTGCCTGGCTCGCTATCGGGATTCTGACCCTGGCCGTAATGCTGTACTCCGGAAGACACTTTTTTGTCGGCGCCTGGCAGTCCGTCAAAAACCACTCCGCCAATATGGACACCCTGATCGCCCTCGGCACCGGTACCGCCTGGCTGTATTCCATGGTGGTAGCACTGGTCCCCGAGCTGGTACCGGAAATGGCCCGGCATGTGTATTTCGAAGCCACCACCATGATCATCGGTCTGATTAACCTGGGGCTGGCCCTGGAGCTCAAGGCCCGCGGTCGCACATCCGAGGCCATCAAACGGCTGATCGGGTTACAGGCGAAAACCGCCCGGGTGGTCCGCCAGGATCGTGAGCTGGACATTCCCATCGAACAGGTACTGGCCGGGGATATCGTCCGGGTCCGCCCCGGGGAAAAAATCCCGGTGGATGGCGAAGTCACTGAAGGCCACTCCACCATCGACGAATCGATGCTCACCGGAGAACCCATCCCGGTGGAGAAAACCATTGGCGATGAGATTGTCGCCGGCACCATCAACAAATCCGGCTCCGTGCTGTTCCGGGCTACCCGGGTGGGCAAGGACACCGCTCTGGCCCGGATCATCGATATGGTGAAGCGGGCACAGAACTCGAAACCGCCTATCGGCCGCCTGGCCGACGTGGTTTCTGCCTACTTCGTGCCAGTAATTATGATCATTGCCGTCACCAGTGCCCTGGTATGGCTCAACTTCGGCCCGCAGCCGGCCATAGCCTACGCGCTGGTCTCCGCCACCACCGTGCTGATTATCGCCTGCCCCTGCGCCCTCGGTTTGGCCACCCCCATGTCGGTGATGGTCGGGGTCGGCAAGGCCGCCGAGGCCGGAGTGCTGATCCGCAATGGTGAAGCCCTGCAAACCGCGTCGAAAATCACCGCCATGGTGCTCGACAAGACGGGCACCATCACCCTCGGCGCGCCTAAGGTAACCGACGTGGTACTGGCTGGCGATCTGGATGAACAGCGGGTGCTGGCGCTGGCGGCAGGGATCGAAACGGGTTCTGAGCACCCCCTGGCCCTGGCTATTGTGGAATCCGCCGCCGAGCGAAACATCGCTCCCGCCAGAATCAGCGACTTTCAGTCCATTGCCGGCCACGGGGTGGAGGCACTGAGTGACGACGGCAGCCTGTTGTTCGGCAATGACAAGCTGATGCAGGAGCGCAATGTTGCCATCGCCGACTTTGCCGGCAGGGCCCGGGAACTGGCGGACGAGGCAAAAACCCCCATGTACTTCGCGGTGGACAACCGGCTGGCGGCGATCATCGCCGTCGCCGACCCGATCAAGGAGGATTCCATCGCGGCCATTCGGCGCCTGCGCCACAACGGTATCCGCGTGGTGATGCTGACCGGCGACAATCGCTTTACCGCCCAGGCGGTGGCGACAAAGGCCGGCATCGAGGAGTTTTTTGCCGAAGTGCTGCCCGAGGACAAATCAAAGAAAGTGCAGGAGTTGCAGATGGGTGGCGAAATCGTCGGCATGACCGGCGATGGCATTAACGACGCCCCGGCACTGGCTGCAGCCAATGTCGGTTTTGCCATCGGCACCGGCACTGATGTCGCCATTGAAAGTGCCGACATCACCCTGATGCGGGGTTCCCTGCACGGACTGGCAGATGCCATTGCAGTCAGCAAGTCAACCCTGCGCAACATCAAGCAAAATCTGTTTGGCGCCTTTATCTACAATGTCGCCGGGGTGCCTTTTGCCGCAGGTGTGCTATACCCATTTATAGGGCTATTGCTCAGCCCGGTCATTGCCGGAGCTGCCATGGCCTGCTCATCACTGACAGTGGTGATGAATGCAAACCGGCTGCGTTTTTTCAAAACCCAGGAACATTAACCGGAGGCAGGCATGTTACTGGTCAATCTCATCGGAGTGGCGCTGATCGCACTGATCATCTGGTGGTTCTGGCTCTATCGCCCAGGCGAAGTGGAAGCCAGTGCCAACAGCCTGACAATACTGGTGGAAAACGGGGTTTACCAGCCCTCGCACATTACGCTGCCAGCCAATACACCGGCTGCACTGTATTTCCAGCGCCAGGACCCATCTCCCTGCGCAGAGACAGTGCAGTTCCCGATGCTGGATATCAGCGAAACCCTGCCGCTGAACAAGACCAAAGCGGTGCAACTGCCCGCACTGGCCCCGGGAGAGTATGCCTTCCACTGCCAGATGCAGATGTACCGGGGAACACTGAAGGTCAAATAAATGGAACGACTGAGCAACCGTGATCCCTATGGCTACCACGCAGCTGGTGTAACAAACGCGGCGAAATCAGCTACCGCTGGTTTCCAACATTGATAGTTACCAAACCCGCAGGAGGGCTCTACCATGAACACGTTAATCAAAGTCCTTATTCTCGGCCTGGCCCTATCAGGCACGGCGCTTGCCGCTGAACACGGCAAAGGGGACGGCATGATGGGCAAGGACATGCCCATGAACCAGGGAATGGGCGGAGGAATGATGATGGGGATGATGACCCACGAGCAGATAATGGCCATGCATCAGCACATGGAAAAAATGCAGACGCTGATGCACAACATCAAACAGGAAAAGGATAGCAACAAGGCTCAGCATATGATGCGCCAACATATGCATGACATGCAGGAAGGTATGCACATGATGGGTGGTGGCATGGGCAGCATGTCCGGCAGCAAGGAAGATATGTCCATGATGCCCGGTTCCATGAAAATGGAAGATCGCATGGGCATGATGCAGGAGCGCATGAATATGATGCAGATGATGATGGAACAAATGATGAACCATATGCAGATGATGGAACATCAGGGCGAGTAGCAAACCCTACAGGAAAGCATCTGCTTATTGCTGTGGCCAAACGGTTCCGGCTGGAGTCAGGAGGACAGTAAATGACCGAACACCGTGAAGGGGTTGATCCAGGCTTCCTGATCACCCATAAGCTGGCACTGACCAGCCTGACCGCAAGTAATACCAATCGCCTCTACAGGGAGTTGGAGGAGCTTCCCGGCGTAGATGCCGTATCCGTGGATGAGTCCGGGCAGTCATTGAAAATTGCCTACGATGCCTCCCACCAGGACATCGACCATATCATCCAGGTTATCGAACAGCAGGGAGCCAAGGTGCGATCCGGCTGGTGGAGCCGGATCAAATTGAGCTGGCAACGGCAAACCGACCGCAACATCAAAGATAATTTCACCCATGAAGCTCAGTGTTGCAGCAAGGTGCCGACTGGCTATAAAACGCTGAAGAAAAAGTAGCGTTGAAGAAACAATAGTGTCGTGATCCATAACGACACAGGAGGGTAAGGCTATGACACTGCAACCGTTGAACTTCGGTTTGGCCGCCGCGCTGACCAGCGCAATACTGTGGATTTTCTGCAGCCTGCTGGTCTACTTGCTGCCTACAGCAATGATGGCAATGTCCGGACATATGATTCACATGGATATCGCAGCGATGGGCTGGCATCTGACCCTGGGAAGTGTACTCTGGGGAATGGTGGCCTGGTTTGTAGTAGCGCTATTGTTCGGCTGGCTGATGGCGGTGGTCTACAACCGGTTGCTATAAAGTAGCACCGCTGTCGCCATCGCCATCCGCGGCAGAATTAATCCGGCCTACCCGATGCCGGCGGGGTGGTTTCCGTGCTTCAATTCGCCACAGGCTCATCTGCAGTTCTGGTGGGACATCAGCCTCATGATCGATTACGTTACCAACCTTACCACAGGCAAAATCGTGCTCTGGTGTTACCTGATCTGGTATCTGGTGACTCTGTACTTATATTTCGATGCATCTCCCCGACTGTGGCTCAACTCTCTGGGAATCAGTGCCGTGATCGGCCTTGCCCTGCTGCGTGTCAACCGGCCACCGGGAACTCGCCCGGATCACTGGCAGACCTTTCGGCTGTTCATGATGCCATTCGGGGTTTCCAGTTTTTCCTCGCTGATCAAGAATCAGGGCTTTATTCTGATCATCCCTCCACGCATTGAGGAACAACTGGCGGCCACAGGGGCATGCCTGCTGTTTGTCGCGCTGGATTTTAGTCAAACAGGCTTACCGACTTGCCTCTGACTGACTAATGGGCAAGAAAAGCCAGCCCCTGGTATAACCTTGCCCAAGCCGTGAAACCTGCCTATCAATCAGTTACTATCAGCCAGGACAATTACCAGAGAGAGTTCATTGTGAAACTTTGCTACCCGTTGCTGTTGCTGGCCCTGTTTGGCGGCGGCTTTGCCCAGGCTGAAAAGCTCCAGCTGGAAGATATCCAGGCACCAGGCGACCTCGATAATATTCACGTAGTGAAGCTTTACAGCGACAAACATGCCTCGGACTTCATTGTTTTTGTGAAGAAATCGGTGCCGCTACACAAGCACGTCTTTCACTCGGAAACCATCTATATTCTTGAAGGGACCGGCCTGATGCGGTTGGGTGATGAGGAGTTTGACGTCAAACCCGGCGACTTTATCAAGGTTCCCGAGGGCGCTCCCCACGCAGTAAAAACCACATCCGAGAAACCCTTGAAGGCCCTTTCTGTTCAGGCGCCCGAGTTCTTTGGCAAAGATCGGGTACCTCTCGAATAAAAATTAGTTCGTAGGGTTGCCGGCTGCAGTCATCGACATTGTTCGCATTGCGGCTGTCGGCAACGGTATACTCTCGCAAAACAATAATCACAAACCATGAAGGGGTGGAAAAAGCGTGCTCAACACTATGAAGGGCGTCTTTGCGCGTCAAAACTATACGGCCGGTCTGCTACAATTTTTTATTGCGCCATTGTTAATCTGCATGGCCAGCCCCGCCTTGGCGGGCCTGAAACTGGAGCACAGTGACACGCTTTGGATCAGTGTCGGTGGCGGCACACGCCTGCAACAAACTTCCCGCAACAATGATACCGACGGCAGCGATGAGTTCACCATCAACAGTCTGCGGACCTACTGGGCCGGCCAGTTACACGAATACCTCAAGTGGAGCATCAACACGGAAAAGTATGAGGGCGACTCCGTGATGATGATTGATGCCATTCTGCAATTTGAGCTCGATCCGGCATTCAAGCTCTGGGTGGGTCGAACCCTGGTCCCCACCGACAGACCGGGACTGAACGGCCCCTATACCGGCATGAGCTGGAACCAGTATCGCCAGCCTCTGTTTCCGGCAGACTACGACGGCCCGGCGGGCCGGCTCGGCCGTAGTGAAGGTGCCGTGGTGTTTGGGCAACTGGATAAACTGCAATACCTGGCAGGGATCTTTGAAGGCACCGATGATTACGGCAACGACGATGACAACCTGCTGTATGCTGCTCGCCTGGCATACAACTTCAAGAACGTCGAGCCATTGGTGGGTTATTACACCGCCGCCACACATTTCGGCAAAAGCGGCGACATTCTCACCGCAGCAGTCTCCATGCAGAGCCAGAAAGACAGCAGCGGCAGCGAACTGGATCCCGGTGATTTTTTTGGCTACGCCTTTGATGTGTTCTCGGAAACGGTACTGGATAACAATGCTGTACTGACTCTGGAGTCTGGTTACAAAAATATGGATGGCGATCGCACCTGGGCCTCTCCCCCCAGCGATGGTCTGGATGAGTGTTTCTGCCTATTTGAAGGGGAATCCTACTATGCCACCGCTGGCTACCTGTTTCCCCGTAAGGTCGGCCCCGGGCAGTTCCAGCCATACGCCCGCTATATGAAGAATGATCCGGTGGATGCCGACACCAGCGACACTACCGAGTGGGGACTGAACTATGTGATCAACGGCTACAAGGCCACCGTCAACCTGCATTACGTGACGGGCGATGCCAATGCTTTGGGTTACCCGGGCAGTGACACCGACATTGTTTCCCTGGGTGTAATTCTGCAGTACTACTAAAACAGAAACGGGGGTTAAGCCTGCCGCTTAACCCCCGCCATTTTTCATAATAGCGCCGTTATTTTTTACTTACCGCAGCCCTTGTCCCCGTGAACATGGCCGTGGTTGCGCTCTTCTTCAGTTGACTCGCGCACGTCCACAATTTCCACATCAAAAGTCAGGGTCTTGCCCGCCAGAGGGTGGTTAATGTCGATATCTGCGTTGAATTTGCCTACCTTGAGGATGGTCACGGGGCGCAAACCTTCTTTGGTGCGCAGAGGAACCATCATGCCAGGCTCCAGCTTGCCTTCATAATGCAGGTTTTTCAGTCCCACTCGCATTTCATTGTCGGTCAGCAGTCTTCCATAGGCCATTTCGGGCGGCAGGGTAATGCTGTACTTATCCCCCGGTTCCTTGCCGAGCATGGAAGCTTCGAGGGGCTCAATCATATTGCGGTAGCCAAAAATAAAGGTGGCGGCTTCCTCATTCTGGGAAGTCTCGACGACTTCACCGGTTTCGTCTGTCATGGTGTAATGGAAAGCCACCACAGCATTGTCTTGTACTTTCATAACGTCAGTAATCCTGGATCGGCAAATCGGCGCACATTATGGTGGCCTGTGACTAGGCTGGCAAGACCTGGTAAAAACCGTTGGAGACACTGACGGTTAACGGCATGTCAAACAGTGACGACAGGTGGGCATCCGTCAGCAGCTCGGTCTTGTGATCGTCGGCCACCACCCTGCCATTGTCGATAAAGACCACACGCTCTATTTCAGGGGGTATCTCGTGAATATGGTGGGTAGCGAGAAGAATGGTTTTTCCATGCTGCAACAGTTCACGGATACCACTGAGATAATGATAGGTGGCATTCAGATCCAACCCGCTGGTGGGCTCGTCGAGAATCAGGTGCTCAGGGTTGTGGATTAGCGCGCGACCGAGCAAACAGCGGCGCTGTTGGCCTGTGGACATCTGCTTGTAGGGCCGTCCTGCCAGATCGGAGATTCCCAAGTCTTCCAGCACCATCCTGCCCCGGGCCAGTTGCTCGTCCGTCACATCCTGGTAATGAAACAGGCCAATGGAATTGTGCAGACCGGACACCACCACGCCAAGCCCGCTGACATCCGGAACAAAACCCTGTTGCAGGTCGGCAGACACCAGGCCAATTTTTTCCCTCAATTCCCAGAGGATGGGGCGATCCTGACCGAGGATCCGCACGTGGGACTCATCATTCACTACAGGGTAAAGTTCCCGGGTCAGCAGTTTGAGCAAGGTGCTTTTACCGGCGCCATTGGGCCCGATAATGGCCGTGCTCTGCCCCTGCTCTACCGCCAGTGAAAAGCCGTCAAAGACTTTTTTGTTTTCGCGGTAGACCGTGGCGTTATGAATATCGAGAAGCTTGGGTGTTTGCATTGGCGGGTTATCCGGTCGCAAATCATTTAGGCAGGTTATTAACCCACCTGTTCACCACGGGCCTGTTTATCCGCATGGTAGGAAGAACGCACCAGCGGACCTGAAGCGACCTGACTGAAACCAATACTGTGGCCATATTCTGCATACTCGGCAAATTCATCCGGGTGCACGAAACGGTCGACGGGCAGATGGTTTTTGGAGGGCTGCAGGTACTGGCCTACCGTCAACATATCGACATCGTGGGCACGCAGATCATCCAGGGTACGCATCAACTCGTCCTTGGTTTCGCCCAGACCCACCATCAGGCCGGATTTGGTCGGCACCTTGGGATTGAGACGCTTGTATTCCTTGAGCAGTTTCAGGGACCAGGCATAGTTGGCACCCGGACGCGCCTCACGGTATAGCCTCGGCACGGTTTCCATGTTGTGGTTGAAGACATCCGGAGGCGTAGCGGTCAGGATCTCCAGCGCGGGTTGCATGCGGCCACGAAAATCCGGCACCAGGATTTCCAGTTTCAGCGCCGGACTGAGAAGACGGGATTCCCGGATACAATCTGCAAAATGTTGGGCACCACCATCGCGCAGGTCATCACGATCGACGGACGTGATCACCACATAGCTCAGCTGCATTTCGTGAATGGCCTTCGCCAGGTGTGCCGGCTCCTCCGTATCCAGAGGGTTGGGTTTACCATGGCCCACATCGCAGAACGGGCAGCGACGGGTACAGATTTCCCCCATAATCATGAAAGTTGCCGTACCGTGGCTGAAACACTCACTGAGGTTCGGGCAGGCGGCCTCTTCACAGACTGTGGCCAGCTTGTTTTTGCGCAGGATTTTTTTGATTTCCTGCACCTTGGGAGAGGATGAGACGCGAATACGCATCCAGTCGGGCTTGCGCTGGATTTCCTCCGTGGGAATCACCTTGACCGGGATCCGTTCCACCTTGTCAGCACTGCGCAACTTCTCACCCTGTTGCAGACGGCGGGTGCGTTTTGGCGGAACTACGTTGGTATCAGTCATTACAGCGGCATGCCTCAAAGATTCGGTTCAGGGTGCAGGTGCCTGCTGCGCCGGCAGCAGTGGATGGTCGCCCTCGACACGGTGGTCATTATACCCCAGCTTGGTGGTCAAAATATCGGCAAGGTGCTCTGACACCTGCTGCAGTGTGACCTTGTCCTGTAGCAAATCGTTCATCTGGGTCATGGGCACGCCAAGACCACAGGGATTGATGCGCGCCCAGGGACTGAGATCCATATCGACATTGAAATTGAGCCCGTGGTAACTGCAACCACGGCGCACCCGCAGCCCCAGGGAACCGATCTTGGCGCCGTTTTCCACGTAAACCCCGGGGGCATCAGGCCTGGGTGCCGCAGTAATACCCCAGTGTGCCAGGGTTTCCACCAGCGCTGCCTCAATGAGGGAGACCAGATCCCGCACCGTGATGCCCAGTCGTTTCAGGTCAATGAGCAGGTACCCGGTAATCTGGCCCGGGCCGTGGTAAGTCACATGACCGCCGCGGTCACTCTGCACTACCGGAATATCCCCGGGCATCAGGATGTACTCCTGTTTGCCCGCCTGTCCCTGGGTAAACACCGGCTCGTGCTCAAGCAGCCAGATTTCATCCGGGGTTCCGGAATCGCGGGTCGAGGTGAGCGTTTTCATCGCTTCGAAGGTATCGGCATAGGCACGACACCCCAGGTAGCGCACGATTAGAGGCAAGTCAGGTACTGTCGACATATAAACGGGTTTAATTCCAGCTCTTACAACACCATCTGTACCAGCGGGTGATCTTTCAGGTCGGCAAAAATGGCTTGGAGCTGCGCTTCCCCGGTGGCAGTAATCGTGACGGTGATCGCTTGAAAATTGCCTTTGCGACTGTCCCTTACCGTTATCGACGCCTGATCAAACCCTGGGGCGTGGCGCTCCATGGTTTCAATCACCAGGCTGTGCAATTCGCCACCGGCACTACCAACCACCTTGATGGGGTAATCACAGGGAAATTCTATTTTCGGTGCTTCAGGTGTCGACATCAGGAAAAGATACCTATGAAGAATCGCTTAATGGCATCCCAGAGACGGGAGAAAATACCCGCTTCTTCCACCACCCTGTCAGCCACCAAGGATGTATCCAGCAAGGTTTCCCCCTCAAAGCTGATGGTCAGGCTACCCAGCGACTGGCCCTCGGTAAGCGGCGCTTCGATGTCTTCATCGGACACCACCCGGGCTTCCAGTTGATCCTTCGAGCCGCGGGGGATCGTCAGGTACAGATCCTCAGGCACCACCAGGTTGACGCTGTCTTCAACACCGTACCAGACCCGGGCGTTTTCTTTCAGGATGTCACCGGCACTGTAGACTTTGCCGGTTTCATAGTAGCGAAAGCCAAACGACAACAGTTTTTGGGATTCCCGGGCTCGGGCCTCTTCACTGCTCGTCCCCATCACCACTGAAACCAGGCGCATGTTATTGCGCACCGCTGATGCCACCAGACAATACCCCGCCTCTTCGGTATGGCCGGTTTTCAGACCATCCACCGAGCTGTCCCGCCATAACAGACGGTTACGGTTGGGTTGTTTGATATCGTTGTATTCGTAATATTTTTCAGCATAGATGCCGTAGTGTTCGGGGTAATCCTGTATCAGGGCACGAGCCAGCAGGGACAAATCCCGGGCCGTAGTCAGGTGACCATCCGAAGGCCATCCGGTAGCGTTGTGAAAAGTGGTGTTTTTCATACCCAGCAATTGAGCCTGCTGATTCATGACATCGGCAAACGCACTTTCACTACCTGCCAGGTACTCCGCCAGTGCTACAGAAGCGTCGTTGCCGGACTGAATGATCACACCGCGCAGCAAGTCCATCAGCGGCACCTGTGTCCCTTCCCTGACAAACATTTTTGAACCACCCATTTTCCAGGCCGTCACACTGACTGGAACCATGTCCTGTTCCTTGATTTTGCCGTTATGTAATTCCGCGGCAACAATATAACTGGTCATCATCTTGGTCAGGCTGGCCGGGGGCAACTGCTGGTCTGCATTGTGCTCCACCAGGACCTTACCGGTATTGGCATCCATCAGAATCCAGGCGGAAGCGGCGAGTTCAGGTGGTGCCGGAATAAGAATTTTGGCTTGAGTTATGGCCGGCAAAAGGGTCAGTAATAACCCGATGGAAAGAATTTTCTTCAGCATAAGCAACAGTTTTTAAATTGGTCTAACAATGGATGGATGTACCAGAAAAGAATACGGAAATTCTAGCACGGGGCCAGCCCGTCTTTCAGGTAAAGTTATTCGTAGACCACAAAGGGGCTGATATTCTCCCGCTGCTGCAACAAATTGCGCAGATTCAACAACGTGACATTATCGCTCAGAGGTCCTACCAACACCTTGTAAAGGGGTGTTGGCTGTTTTTGCTGCCGAACCACCACGGGAAATTCCGTCAGGTTCTGTACTTTCTGCGACAGGGTAGAAGCCGCTGAGTGCGTGGTGAAAGCCCCCACCTGCAGGAAGGTATTACCAGGCAGGCTGTAGTCATCGGCGCTGACCACCGGCTGCACCGATGGAATCACGCTGGGTTGGCTATAGATATGCGGCTGCTCCACCGAGTTTTTCTGGTACTTCAGCGGATCGATGGCTTCCACGATGACTTTGGCCGTTCCCCTGTCCGAATACCCCAGCTTCTTTGCCGCAACATAGGAGAGGTCAATAATACGATCACCGTGAAAAGGACCGCGATCGTTTACCCGGACAATCACACTGCGCCCGTTTTCGACATTGGTGACACGAACATAACAGGGAATGGGCAGGGTTTTATGGGCCGCCGTCATTTCGTACATGCTGTAGGCTTCACCATTGGAGGTGTTGCGGCCGTGGAACTTGTTGCCATACCAGGATGCGACGCCCTGCTGCCTGTAGCCAAGACTGGTGGGCATTACTTCGTAGGTTTTACCAAATACGGTATAGGGGCTTTTGTTGCCGGCCTTGGTCACCGGTTCGACCTTCGGCACAGCATCGGCGATATTGGTGACGTCCACATCTCTGGGTGGGGGTCCGTCGCCATAGCCGTACCCGCCTTTGCTGCTGCCACTGCCACCACAGCCCTGGAACAGGAACACTGTGACGGCCAGCGCCGCCCACAGGGTAAAGCGTCTAGAGATTGCTTTCACCAACACGCTCCAGAATCAGCTGACTCAACTGGTGTACCGCCATGGCATACATGGTACTGCGATTATAGCGGGTGATGACGTAAAAATTGTTCAGCCCCAACCACAATTGCTCACCACCCTCGGCATCCAGCGCAAAAGGCAGGGCTTTGCTGTCTTCAGGCAAATCGTCCTCGGACTGTAAGCCCATCTGTGACCATTCGGCCAGGGTTTTGTCCAGCGCCAGCTTATTGAATAACGCATTATCCAGATCACCTTTGGCTCGAGCACGGGTAACCACGGGCTCATTCATAACCCAGCCATGCTTGGCAAAGTAATTGGCAACGCTGCCGATGGCATCGGAGCGGTTATCCCAGATGTCAGCAAAGCCATCGCCGTCAAAATCCACAGCAAAACTGCGATAGCTACTGGGGATGAATTGACCATAGCCCATAGCACCGGCATAGGAACCGGTCAGTTTGAGGGGATCCTGACGTTGCTCCCGTGCCAGCAGCAAAAACTCTTCCAGTTGACGGGTAAAAAAGGCGCTGCGGGGTGGGTAGTCAAACGACAGCGTCGACAGTGCATCAATAACGCGAAATCCACCCTTGATCCGTCCGTAGAAAGTTTCCACGCCAATAATGGCAACAATGACTTCAGGCGCCACCTGGTATTGCTGCGAGGCCAGCTTCAGGGCTTCACGGTTGTGACGCCAGAACTCGACCCCTTCTGTAATACGTTTTTCGGTGATAAAAATTTTGCGGTAGTCCTTCCATGGTTTGACCTTTTCCGCCGGTCGCTCCATGGCATCAATAATGGACTGTTTCTTTTCCGCGTTATCCAGCAGGGCATTGACTTCACTGCGATCAAAACCGTGTTCTGCCACCATGCGATCAGCAAAGGCCTTCGCTTGCGGAGAATCCAGATAACCAGCCTGCGCCGACACAGACAACATTGCGGCTAACGCAAAGACCACTCTTTTTTTCATAATTTTTATCTAGGGCTAGCGCCCTTTACCCCTCACCAATCTCAGTTATCAGATGGATCTTCTTTTCTCAGTGCTGACAGCCATCAGCATACCAAACCCCAACATCAGGGTCACAATGGAAGTGCCACCATAGCTCACCAGCGGTAAGGGCACCCCCACCACGGGTAAAATGCCGGAAACCATTCCCATATTCACAAACACATAGACAAAGAAAGTCAGCGTAATACTCCCCGCCAACAAGCGCCCGAACATACTCTGGGCCCTCAGGCAGATGATGATACAACGGACAATGATCAGCAGATACAGCCCCATCAACAACATCACACCCACCAGACCAAACTCTTCCGCCAGCACCGCAATAATAAAATCCGTATGGCTTTCCGGCAGGAAATCCAGTTGCGACTGGGTTCCCAGCATCCAGCCCTTGCCGTGGACACCACCCGAGCCAATGGCAATGGTCGACTGAATGATATTCCAGCCGGCACCCAGTTTGTCTGCCTCCGGATTGAACATCGTCAGAATACGCTGGCGCTGGTAATCGTGAAGAACGTAGTACCACATTACCGGTAGTAAGGCTGTCGCCGCGACCCCCGCAAATGCCAGATAGCGCTTGGGCAGCCCTGACAGAAACAGGACAAAAAGCCCCGAGGCGGCAATCAGAATAGCGGTTCCCAGGTCCGGCTGCAGTATCACCAGCACCGGTGGTAACGCGATGAAAATCAACGCCGCAAACACGTGTTTAAAGCGCGGCGGTATGGCCCGTTGACCGAGGTAGCTGGCAAGCATCAGGGGCACCGCTGCCTTGAGAATTTCCGATGGCTGGAAGCGAATACCGCCAATTTCCAGCCAGCGCTGGGCTCCTTTGGCGCCGACCCCCATAAACAACACTGCCAGCAGCAGTAACACACCTCCAAAGTAAGGCAAAAAAGCCCATCGGGCCATCAGTCTTGGCGGCACCTGGGCGGTCGCCACCATGACAGCGCAACCCACTGCGTAGTTCACCAGTTGGTGCTCCACATAGTAAAGACTTTGTCCGCTGGCACTATAGAGAATGAACAAGCCAACAGCCGCAAGCAACGTCAGCAGCAAAAACAGGGGGACATCCAGGTGTACCCTCTGCCACTGGCTAGGCGCACCATAAATGGCGGCCCCACCGGACCCCATACGGCGAACAAAATCACCCTGGCTCATCGGTCACCTCATTGGCCAGGGCATCCGGGTAATGGGCCATATAGGCATCGATTAGCTTGCGCGCTACCGGGGCCGCGGTACTGCTGCCGTGCTCACCATTTTCCACCAGAACGGACACGGCAATTCGCGGATTTTCAACCGGTGCAAAGGCGATGAACAGGGCGTGATCGCGATTGCGCTTGGCCACTTTTTCCGCATCGTATTCCTCATCCTGCTTGATGCCGATCACCTGGGCCGTACCTGTCTTGCCGGCAATGTGATAGTTCAGGCCCTTATTGATGCCCTTGGCAGTCCCGCGCAGGCCATGTACCACTTCCTGCATAGCCGTGTGCACGTAGTCCCAGTTGTTTTCCGAAGCTTTAATGAACCCTGCAGGCGGGGGAACACCATGCTGCTTCCTCACCAGCTGCGGAGAGCGAATCTCACCACGACTGGCCAGGCGCGAGGTGGCCACAGCCAACTGCATCGGTGTTGTCAGGGTATATCCCTGCCCAATACTGGTATTGACGGTGTCTCCCGGGTACCAGGCAATGCCCTTGGCAGCGCGCTTCCAGGGCCGGGATGGCATGATACCCGCGCGCTCGGAGGGCATATCCAGACCGGTTTTCTGGCCGAGCCCAAAACGTGTACCGTAAAGGGCGATGGTATCAATGGTCATTTTGACACCCACATCGTAAAAAAAGGTGTCGCAGGACTGAATGATGGCGTCATTAAGGTAAATGCGGCTGCCGTGCCCACCTTTTTTCCAGTCCCGGTATTTCCTTTCATCGTTTTTAAGTTGGTAAAAGCCGGGGTCATAGATGCGGTAATCCTGGCTGATGGTGCCACTCTGCAAGGCCGCTAACCCGTAGATAGGCTTGACCGTCGATCCCGGCGGGTATTGCCCCTGTAGCACACGGTCAAACAACGGTCGGTCGGGGGAATCCAGCAGCGCACGATAACTCTCGACACTAATCCCGGTAACAAACTCATTGGCATCGAAACTCGGCGCACTGGCCATGGCCAGCACACCCCCAGTGGCCACCTCAATGGCCACCACCGCCCCTCGCTCTCCCTCCAAGCTTTCGAAGGCAACGTGTTGAAGGCGACTATCCAGATAGAGATGAAGATCCTTGCCGGGCTCGGGAGCAGTCTGCTCCAGTTGTCGCATCACCCTGCCCCGGGCGTTGGTTTCAACCGTCTGGTAACCCACTTGACCCAACAACGCATCTTCGTAGAATTTTTCCAGACCGGTTTTACCTACCACCAAGGTGCCGCTGTAGCGCACAGGATCGAGGTCCTGGATTTCCTGGTCATTTATACGCCCCACGTATCCCAGCACGTGAGACATCTCCGGTCCCAGGGGGTAGTGGCGCAGCAACTGTACCGTCACCTCCACTCCGGGCAGGCGATACTCATTTACCGCCAGTACGCCCTGTTCCCGCTCGTCCAGATTGACCTTGAGGGGCACCGGTTCGTAGGGACGCCGGCGGCGCTGCATCTGTTTGTGGAAACGTTCCAGTTCAATATCGGACACTCCCACCAGCTGATCCAACTCAGCAATCAGGGTATCGAGGTCCCCGGCGCGCTCCTTAACGATGGACAAGTTGAAACTGGGACGATTGTCCGCCAGCAGAACACCATTGCGGTCGTAGATCAGACCTCGGGTCGGCGGCATGGGCTCCACAAGAACCCGGTTGCGATCTGACAGGGTGACCAGGCCCTCGTGTTCCAGTACCTGAAGATGGTAATAACGCCAGAGCAACACCCCGGCCATGATCAGCACCACCAACAGGGTAAACAGCAACCGTCCGACGTACAGACGGTATTCCTGCATCGGATTCTTGATGGCGCGATCTTCATTCATGGACAGTGATTGTACCTGCAAGTGGTCATCTATCGACAACTGAGATGGCGCTGAGTGCCAACGCTTTTGCCGACGCACAAAAAAACGGGGCAAAGGCCCCGTTTTTTGTCGCTATCGAAGGTCCTACTCGTTGGGCTGAGCAGCATCTTCGGCCGAAACCTCGGCAGCAGTTTCCCCTTCATCCTCAAGGAGTTCTTTAATGGACAGTTTGATTCGGCCACGGGCATCAACATCGAGCACCTTGACGCGAACCTGCTGACCTTCCTTGAGGTAATCGGAGACATTTTCCACACGCTCTTTGGCAATCTGGGAAATGTGCAGCAGGCCATCCGTTCCCGGCATGATGGTCACAAAGGCACCAAAGTCGACAATACGCGCCACAGTACCCTCGTAGACCTTACCCACTTCCGCTTCAGCGGTGATTTCCTCAATGCGGTAAATCGCATCCTTGAGGCTATCGCCGTCGTCGCTGTAGATGCGGATCATGCCACTGTCGTCGATATCAATAGTGGCACCGGTTTCTTCGGTCAATGCACGGATGGTCGCACCACCTTTACCGATCACATCGCGGATCTTATCGGGATCAATTTTCATGGTGTGGTAGCGAGGTGCAGATTCAGACACTTCCTCACGGGCCTTATCAATCACCTTGTTCATCTCACCGAGAATATGCAGACGAGCCTGCAATGCCTGACCCAATGCGATATCCATGATCTCTTCAGTGATACCCTCAATCTTGATATCCATCTGCAGTGCAGTCACGCCCTGGGCAGTTCCAGCCACTTTAAAGTCCATATCGCCGAGGTGATCTTCATCCCCGAGAATGTCGGTGAGAACTGCAAAGCCATCGGGCTCTTTGACCAGGCCCATGGCGATACCGGCAACAGGTGCTTTCAGGGGCACGCCGGCATCCATCAACGCCAGGCTGGAGCCACACACGGAAGCCATGGAGCTGGAACCATTGGATTCAGTGATTTCAGACACGACGCGGATGGAGTAAGGAAACTCTTCCGTGTTAGGCAGCACAGCTGCGATACCACGGCGAGCCAGACGACCATGACCGATTTCCCGGCGACCGGTGGCACCCATGCGACCGCACTCACCCACCGAATAGGGCGGGAAATTGTAGTGCAGCATGAACGGGTCTTCACGACGGCCTTCCAAGGCGTCAATCATCTGAGCATCACGCATGGAACCAAGGGTAGCAACGACCAGTGCCTGGGTTTCACCGCGGGTGAACAACGCCGTACCGTGGGCACGGGCCAGAACACCGACTTCAACGTCAATACCGCGAACGGTTTTGCCATCGCGGCCATCAATGCGAGGTTCACCACGAATGATGCGACCGCGAACAATTTTCTTTTCGAGCTTTTTGAACGCATCGCGTACGTCTTCTTCAGAGACGCCAGACTCTTCATTGGCCAGTGAAGCGATGGCTTGACTACGCAGGCTGTCGAGTTGCGCAACACGCTGTTGTTTATCAGTGGTCCGATAGGCGGCATCCAGCGCTTCACCAATCTGTGCCTTGAGGGCATCGGCCAGGGCTTCGTTGACAGGCGCTGCCTGCCATTCCCAGCGGGGTTTACCTACTTCGCGGGCCAGCTCGTCGATTACCTGAATTACGGCCTGCATTTCCTGGTGAGCGTATAGCACAGCGCCCAACATAATATCTTCGGGCAACTCGCGGGCTTCGGATTCAACCATCAGTACAGCTTCGCGGGTACCGGCGACCACCATGTCCAAATCGGAGTCTTCCAATTCAGAATAGGTCGGGTTCAACAGGTAACCTTTTTCACGGTTGTAACCCACGCGGGCACCACCGATGGGGCCGTTGAAAGGCACACCGGAAATCGCCAGCGCAGCAGATGTACCGATCATGGCCACAATATCGGGATCGACATTTTTTTCCGCTGACATCACGGTACAAACCACCTGTACCTCATTTTTGAAGCCATCGGGAAATAGCGGGCGAATCGGACGATCAATAAGGCGAGAGGTCAGAGTTTCTTTTTCAGTCGGACGACCTTCACGCTTGAAAAAACCGCCGGGGATCTTGCCGGCCGCATAGGCTTTTTCCTGATAATGCACGCTGAGGGGGAAGAAATCCTGACCCTCTTTTGCATCTTTGGCACCAACAACGGTGCAGAGTACTGCTGTCTTGTCCATGGTACACATCACTGCGCCTGTGGCCTGGCGTGCAATCCGCCCGGTCTCCAGCGTGACAGTGTGGTTACCGTATGCAAATGTTTTAATTACGGGATTCACTATTTTTCACCTATATCCTTACGCATGAACGGCTCCCGTAGGAGCCGTCAGCAATTCTATTAACGACGCAGTCCGAGCTTTCCAATCAGCTGAGTGTAGCGGTTTGCGTCCTTACTTTTGAGGTAGTCCAGCAGTTTACGTCGCTGGTTTACCATGCGGATCAAACCACGACGTGAGTGGTGATCCTTCTTATGATCACCGAAGTGACCTTGCAGTTTGTTAATATTGGCAGTCAGTAGCGCCACTTGCACTTCCGGCGAACCGGTATCGCCCTCAGCTTGGGCGTGTTCTTTAACAATGGCTTCTTTTTCAGCTGCAGTTAACATGGTTTTTCTCCAATATGCGGGTTTCGATTCGGGGTACCCGCGCATATTTACAGGTACCCTAGTAATAAAGGCGGGTGTCAATCACTACACCCCGCCCGACAATTGCTCTCAATGAGCAAATTCCACAGCTGTCGTCCCCAAAGGGCTCAACAACTAAAATACGACCAGTCGTTTGGGCGCCACTCGCCCATCGCCGGTGACTTCCGCCACCCCCAAAAACAGGACATCGGTATCACCTGGGGACGCATCCCCATTTTCGTCCCTGTTTTTAAAGACGCGCACTATATCGCCTTCTTCGCTCTGTTGATAGACCTGCGGCACCATAACCGCTTGCCCCTGGCGGAAGTAAAAAGCTGCATCCTCTGACAGCCCGATCGCCGTCAGGTGCCGAATGCCTGCATCCATGCTCAACAAGCGTGCATCCAGCGCCTGCTCACCGCCACTTTCGCACAATGCCTCAAGGTCCGGCAGGCTGATGGCCTGTGACTCATCAAAAGGACCAGCTGCCGTACGATGTAACCTGGAAACGTAGGCTCCACAGCCAAGCCGCTGCCCGATATCTTCTGCCAGGGTTCGCACATAGGTGCCTTTGCTGCAGTGAATCTCGACGTCTGCTTCTGGAAACTCACCTTCCCTGAACGACTGCACTTCCAGCGAGAAGATGGTCACCGGCCTCGCCTTGCGTTCAATCTCGACGCCCTCGCGAGCCAGCTTGTACAGCGGTTGTCCATTGTGCTTCAGCGCCGAGTACATGGACGGCACCTGTTCGATCTCGCCCCGAAATTCGGGTAGCACAGCCAACAGCTGTTCTTCCGTCAAATCAGGTGCGCCACCCTCACTCACTACCGCGCCGTCTGCGTCACCACTGACAGTGGCAATGCCGAACCGAAACGTTGCCCGATAACACTTGTCCGCATCCAGCAGAAACTGGGTAAACTTTGTGGCTTCGCCCAGGCACACGGGCAACACGCCGGTGGCCAGAGGGTCCAGACTTCCGGTATGCCCGGCTTTTGCCGCCCCAAACAGGCGGCGGACCTTTTGCAGCGCACTGTTGGATGAAAGTCCCAACGGCTTGTCCAACAGCAAAATGCCGTTGACCGGCCTGCCCTTACGACGACCCAATGCTTATTCCTCTCCGGAAGAATCCGGGTCGCTGTGTCGTTGTTTGTCGGTGTTCACTGCATATTCAATCAGTGCCGATAATTCCTGGGCGCGTTTACCACTGAGATCATAGATAAAACGCAAGCGTGGGGTGACCCTCAACTGCATGCGTTTGGCAACCTGGGATCGCAAGAAACCGGCAGCACCATTGAGCAAGTCGGCAGCGGCCTGGCTTTCTTCTGCAGACTCCGCGCCCACCAGATTAACAAACACTTTGGCACTGGACAGGTCGCGACTGACCTCGACGGCAGTGATGTTCACCATCCCCAACCGCGGGTCACGCATTTCATCGCGAATCAGCTGCGCCAACTCACGTTGCAACGCATCGGCAACCCTGTCATTACGGGTAAATTCTCTGGGCATAAAATCAGTCGACCTGAAGTTACCGGTTAGCGGCCACGGCAACCGTTAAAGTTGACGCGCCACTTCCTTGATGTCATAGACCTCAATCTGGTCGCCATTCTTGATATCGTTGTAATCTTTTACACCGATACCGCACTCCATGCCGTTACGCACTTCGTTCACGTCGTCTTTAAAGCGACGCAGGGATTCAAGCTCACCCTCATAAATGACCACGTTATCCCGTAACACACGGATCGGCTTGTTGCGATAGACGGTGCCCTCGATGACCATACAGCCGGCCACTGAGCCGAATTTTGGTGAACGGAAAACATCGCGCACTTCCGCGATACCGACAATTTCTTCCCGTTTTTCCGGTGCCAGCAGACCACTCAGTGCCTGCTTCACATCATCGAGCAGGTTGTAGATAACACTGTAGTAGCGAAGATCGACATCTTCTTCTTCCGCCAGCTGGCGTGCAGCATTGTCAGCACGCACGTTAAAACCAATCACGGCTGCACCGGTTGTAATCGCCAGGTTAATGTCGGACTCATTGATCCCACCAACACCGGAACCGACCACATTGACTTCTACTTCATCAGTGCCAATATCGGCCAATGCGGAAAGAATCGCTTCCAGAGAACCACGCACATCGGTCTTCACCAGCACCTGCATGACACCTTTTTCCTGTGCTTCGAAGGTGGCAAACATGTTTTCCAGTTTAGATGCCTGCTGACGAGACACTTTTTCCTGGCGCGCTTTTTCCTGGCGCATTTCCGCCAGTTCGCGGGCCTTGCGTTCATCCTCAACCACCAGGAATTCCTCACCGGCGGCCGGAGGCACATCCAACCCCAGAATTTCTACCGGAATCGATGGACCGGCTTCCGCCGTCGGACGGCCAGCTTCGTCAGACATCGCACGAATCCTGCCAACGCTCTCACCGGCCAACACCAGGTCACCCTTGCGCAGGGTTCCCGCCTGAACCAGGGCCGTTGCCACTGCACCGCGACCTTTTTCAAGCCGGGATTCGACGATCACACCTTTAGCCGGACCGCTGCGCTGGGCCGTCAGTTCCAGCAGTTCGGCCTGCAGCAATACTGCGTCCAGCAAGTCATCAATACCTTCACCCGTGTGGGCTGAGACTTTGACAAACTGAACGTCACCACCCCATTCTTCAGGGATCACATCCTTGGCAGCCAGCTCGTTAGTTACCCGGTCAGGATCTGCGGCTTCCTTATCGATTTTGTTAATCGCCACCACGATGGGCACACCAGCAGCACGGGAATGCTGAATTGCTTCTTCGGTCTGCGGCATCACGCCGTCATCTGCAGCCACCACCAGGATGACCACGTCGGTGCTCTTGGCACCACGGGCACGCATCGCCGTAAAAGCGGCGTGGCCGGGGGTGTCGAGGAATGTCACGGTACCCTTGGGCGTATCCACGTGGTAAGCACCAATGTGCTGGGTAATACCCCCTGCTTCCCCAGATGCCACACGGCTTTCACGGATGTGATCCAGCAATGAGGTCTTACCATGGTCGACGTGTCCCATGACCGTCACCACAGGCGGGCGAGGCTCAAGATTTTCTTCCACTTCCGCCTGCAGTGCCTTGATCATCTTCAGCTCGACCTCTTCTTCAGAGACCGGCACCGGGGTGTGGCCCAGCTCTTCAACCACCAGAATAGCGGTATCCTGATCAATCGCCTGATTGATCGTGGCCATGGTACCCATCTTCATGAGTTCCTTGACTACGACAGCGGCTTTCACGTTCATGCGCTGTGCCAGTTCACCTACCGAGATTTCTTCAGGCACTTCTACTGCGTGGATGATTTTGTCTGTGGGCTTCTTGAACTTGTGTTTGTTCTCGACCCTGATAGGAACCGGAGTCGCAGAGCGCAGGCGAGGTTTTTTCTGATCGGCAGTGTCGTCGGACTCGTCTACCACAGCCTTCAGGATATCTTCTTTCTTACGTTTCGGATCCTTGATGACGCCCCGCTTCTTGGCCTTTTTGGGCGCTTCCTCGGAATCGTCAGCTTCGTCGTCTTCTCTAACGTGCTTTTTAGCGTGCTTGTGGGTGTCAGTAACCACAGGCTCCACAACGGGCTCAACGGCCTCTGTCTTGGGCTGCCCTTCCTGCTTTTCTTCTTCAGAAGCGACTTCCTGCTGTTTGCGAGCAGCTTCTTCCTCAGCTTTCTGGCGCGCTTCTTCCTCGGCTTTGCGACGGGCTTCAATGGCGGCCTGACGTTTCAGCTCAACGTCGTCAACGGCACGACTGACCGGCGCCTCTACAGCTACCGGTGCTTCCTGTTGCACTTCCGTTTCGGATTTTTGTTCTGCAGCCTCATCCATATCACGTTTCACGTAGGTGCGTTTTTTGCGCACTTCTACATTCACGGTTTTGCGTCCGGCACCGGTTTTCAGGGTACTCACGGTCTTACGCTTTAACGTGATTTTTTTTGGCTCGCGGGATTGCTCGCCGTGCAACCCTTTCAGGTATGCCAGCAACTTCTGTTTTTCCTCATCGCTGACCGGTGCGTCAGGAGAGTTATGGGGCAAACCTGCCTCCTGCATTTGACTCAGCAGGCGGTCGACGGATGCTCCGACAACCTTGGCAAGTTCGCTTACAGTGACTTCAGCCATCAGTGTTCCTCGATTTTCCGCCGTATCGTTTAGTTGTCGCCCTCATCGGCGAACCAGGGTGCCCGTGCTGTCATGATCAGTTCAGCGGCGCGTGCCTCATCGATATCAGCAATATCCAGCAGGTCTTCTACCGCCTGCTCGGCCAGATCTTCCATGGTCACCACACCCCGGGCAGCCAGTGTGTGAGCCAATTCATCATCCATCCCGTCCATGGAGAGCAGGTCTTCTGCCGGTTCCGAAACCCCTTCCTCAGAGGCCAGCGCCATTGTCAGCAGTGCATCTTTGGCGCGGGCACGAAGCTCTTCGGCGACGTCCTCATCAAAACCTTCGATGCTCGCCAGCTCTTCCAGCGGGACATAGGCCACTTCTTCTACGGAAGTGAAGCCCTCTTCGACCAGTACCATACCCACGTCTTCATCCACATCGAGACGGTTCATAAAGGTAGATACCAGTGAACTTGATTCTTCCTGTTGCTTGCTTTCCGCTTCGTCGGTGGTCATCACATTGATTTTCCAACCAGTCAGCTCGGAAGCAAGACGGACATTCTGTCCATTGCGGCCAATGGCCATGGCCAGGGATTCTTCCGCCACGGCCACATCCATGGAGCGGGTTTCCTCGTCCACAATAATGGACTCGACTTCTGCCGGCGCCATGGCGTTAATCACCAGCTGTGCCGGGTTGTCGTCCCAGAGCACGATATCGATTCGCTCGCCGTCCAGCTCATTGGACACCGCCTGTACACGCGCACCGCGCATACCCACACAGGCACCCACCGGGTCGATGCGGCCGTCATTGGTCTTCACCGCAATCTTTGCGCGGGAACCGGGGTCACGAGCCGCTCCGCGAATCTCAATCACCTGCTCGGCAACTTCCGGCACTTCGATGCTGAACAGTTCGATCAGCATTTCCTTGCACTTACGGCTCAGATAAAGCTGCGGACCACGACTCTCGGAATTGATTTCCTTGAGAATGGCACGCACCCGGTCGTTAATACGAAAAACTTCACGACCCACCAGTTCTTCTCTGGGCATGACCGCTTCCGCGTTGTTACCCAGGTCAACAATAATATTTTCTCGCGTCACTTTTTTGACGGTGCCGCTGATCAGGCTACCCACCTGGTCACGATACTGCTCTACCACCAGAGCACGTTCGGCATCGCGCACTTTCTGCACAATGACCTGCTTCGCTGTCTGCGCAGCAATACGGCCGAAGCCGATATTTTCCACCTGCTCCTCATAAACATCGCCGGCTTTCAGGGACGGATCCTTTTCACGGGCTTCCTCTGTCGTGAACTGGGTGCCCAATTCGGCGAGGGTGTCGTCATCCATCACTTCCCACCAGCGGAAAGATTCGTAATCGCCGGTATCGCGGTCGATGACGACACGGATGTTTGCATCTTCGTCGTAGCGCTTTTTGGTCGCCGTGGCCAGGGCCTGCTCGATGGCCTCAAAAATCACGTCCCGTGAAACACCTTTCTCGTTCGAAACGGCTTCCACTACCATCAAAATTTCTTTGTTCATTCAGTCAGCCTCGCAATCGCCCTCAAAAACGGGGTACGACATTTGCCTTTTCAACGCTATCCACAGGAAACAGGTATTCGTGATCTTCGACGACCAACAGAATATCCTCTCCCTCAACACCATTCAGACGACCCTTGAATTTTCGTCTGCCTTCGTAGGGGAAGCGTAGCTTAACCGCCACCTCTTCACCGACATACCTTTGGAACTGCTCCAAGTTGTACAGGGGCCGCTCCAGACCCGGGGATGAAACCTCCAGGGTATACTCCCCACTGATGGGGTCTTCGACATCCATCAGGCTACTGACCTGGCGACTGACTTTTTCACAGTCTTCAACGGTCACGCCTTCCTCCGCCCGATCAATGTAAATTCGCAGCATTGCCGAGCGCCCTGAAGACAAGTATTCCAACCCCCAGAACTCACAACCCAGGGCTTCAACCACCGGGGCGATCATTGCTTTGAGCGTTTCCTCTTTTGTCGCCACTGCAACCTCTCGGTTTTACAATGAAAAGTTTCACAATGAAAAAATGGGCACACGGCCCACTTCATACTGCATTTTTGGCACCTAGCAAAAGGCCCCTAAGAAGGGGCCTTTCGACAGCGCCTAAAGCTGGCGCCGGTACCAGCCAAGATCACTGGTACCCAAAATTGGTAGCGGGGGCTGGATTTGAACCAACGACCTTCGGGTTATGAGCCCGACGAGCTACCAGGCTGCTCCACCCCGCATCAAACTGCATGGCTTTTCAGCCGTGGAGACTGAGCGAGTCTCCTGCACCCACCGGGTCATAACTCCCGGTTTCGCCTGAAGCCTCCAATTGGCTGCTTCAAGGGCCGTGAATTATAGGGATGCCCCCACATGCGGTCAAGGACAATCACCCCTATCAGGCCTCTTTACTTAAGATTGTGTTAAGGGTGCCTTCGTATAGTGGCCTGCAAACCTGACAGACCTTTGGATTCAGCCATGCGACACGTTGCGACCAAACATCCCATTCTCTGGGCATACCTGTTTGTAGCCTTATTTTCTCTCAGCTACCAGCTGCCGATCTACGCAACCGGCATGTCCGGATTCACTGGTTTGCGGGACGTATTTTTAGCCAGCTTTGCCTGGCTGATACCGATGTTTCTGGTGCCCCGCTACAGCCGAATATGGCTGGCGTTGGCCGGACTCGTCATCTGGCCGGCAGCTCTGATCTCGTTATTTTACTTCGTCATCTACGGGCAAGAGTTTTCTCAAAGCGCCATTTTTATCGCCTTTGAGTCCAATGTCTCGGAAGGCAGCGAGTTCATTCTATCCTACTGGAAATGGTGGTTCGCACTCTTGCTGACAGGCTTTAGCGCTATCCCCGTGTGGATGTGGCGCCAGACCCGGCCTCTGAAGATAAGCAGCCATCAGCGCGTGAGCTATGCCCTAGTATTTTCCCTGATCGCCTTCTGGCCATTTATCGGGACTGCGCTGTTTGATGACGGCAAAACGGTGAAGAACGCCCTCGAACACCAGCTGGCGAGAGTCGAACCATCGGCACCCTGGAACCTGGTTGTGGGTTACAACAAATACCGAGAACAAATGGCAGGCATGGAAGAGCTGTTGGCCCGAAACCGCGAGGTGACACCATTACAGCACCTGGCGGCCGACAGTAGCAGGGCGTTGCCGGATACGGTGGTGCTGGTTATCGGTGAATCCACCAACCGTCAACGGATGAGTCTCTATGGCTATGAACGCCAGACCACGCCGCATCTTGATGCCCTGCGCAATGCGGGCGATCTGCTGGTGTACCAGGATGTTGTCACACCACGTCCCTATACCATTGAAGCGCTGCAGCAAATCCTGTCGTTTGCCGATTCAAAGCACCCGGAACGTTTTTTTACCCAGCCGACACTCATCAATATGATGAAGCAGGCGGGCTACGATATTACCTGGATTACCAACCAGCAGACCCAAACCCGGCGCAATACCATGCTCACCACCTTTTCCCAGCTGGCAGATCACCAGGTCTACCTGAACAACAACCGGGAACAGAACGCCAGCCAGTTCGACAGCGCAGTGCTCAAGCCCTTCACCCAGGCACTCAACACTTCTGCCGGTAAAAAACTGATCGTTGTGCATTTACTGGGAACACACCGCGCCTACCACTACCGTTACCCGCAGGAAGAGGCTGTGTTCAGCGGACGGGAGGATGTCCCCGAATGGATCACGCCGGATCTGATCGACGAGTACAACAGTTACGACGATGCCATCCTCTTTAACGATAAGGTGGTCTCGACGCTGATCGACGATACCCGCAAGAACGGTGGCAACAGCCTGTTGGTGTATTTTTCCGATCACGGTGAAGAGGTCTACGACAACCCGGACGAACTGTTTACCGGCCGCAACGAAGGCGATCCCTCCACAGCCATGTACACCGTTCCTTTTATTGTCTGGGCCTCCCCGGAATTCAGGCGACAAAGGGATATGACGTCATGGCGGGCAGCCGAGAGTCGCCCCTACTCCAACGCTTACTTTATCAACACCTTTGCAGAGATGGTGGGCCTGCGTTTCGACGAACTCGACCACAGTGCCAGCCTGATTTCTGATCATTACCGGGCAATGCCGCGCTGGATTGGCGACCCGAACAATCCCGGTTCGCTGCGGGATTACAGCAGTATTGAAGACAGCGAAAACCGGCTACAGGTCGCTAAAAGACATGATGAGGGACCAACCAAAGCGCTCTGATAGGGCTTTGATCGGAGGTGGATGAATGCAGGGACAGAAATGAAGTATCAGGGTGCAGGCTTGGTCGGCAATTCGTAACTGACCTGGTACTCATTGAAGAGTGGCGCCATCTGACCGTCATCAGTCATGGACATCACCGCAGTATTCACCTTGCTGACCAGGTCCGGGAAGGTAGCCTTAACGGCAATGCCGATGTCCCAGGCACGGCGAGGCCAGCTGACGATACTTTCATCGGAAATCGCGAACTTTTGGCTATCCATCTGGCTGTCTGAGTCTTCACCAGAGGCTTTCACAGACCATTCCACCTGACTGCGCATACCGGCAACCGCATCGATTTCACCCTTTTTCAGGGCGCTCACCGCTTCATCGATGGACAGGTAGTGTACCACCTGCTCGACCAGGCGGCCGCGCAGTGCTGTGGTGAGAGTCAGGTCGGGAGCACTGTCCACTTCAACACCAACCTTGTGGTACATGAATGGCGCCAGGTTGACCAACTCAGGGAGTTTTTCCGTGTTCCGGGCTACCGTCCAACGCTCCTTGTGATAGGGGGCAACAATAATGACCTTGTCATTATCGTAATTGATGTCGTAGGGAACGCGCAGCATGATGTCTGCAACACCCCCACCCATGTAATGCCCCTTCCACACAGCATTGCGCAGATCATCATCCAGAGTTTCATCAGCGGTCAGCCAGAACCAGGCGGGCTGCACACCCAACTGCTCGGCAATCTTCTTGCCGACTTCAACATCAATCCCCGCTGGCGCACCTTTTTCCAGATAGGAATAGGGTGGGAAGTCCCGGTACACGGCTATACGGAGGAAACCGGTTTCCAGGATATCCTCCAGTGATCTCGCTTCGACAGCAACTGCCCCGCAGAGCAGAAGAAAAGCCGCTAACAGGGACTTCATAGTCACCCCTTACAGATCTGGATCGTATTGGGTTTCCAACCAGGCACGGATGGCCCAGAGCGCTTCCTGACTGAGGATTCCCTCGAAGGGAGGCATGTAGGGAATGCCATTGCGGGTCGCACCGTGGCGTACTCGGTAGGTATACCACTCGTCACCGGCGATACCGGGCTCCAGCTTGCGCAGATCCGGTGCAATACCGCCGGAGATTGCTTCCAGTCCGTGGCAACGGGCACAGTTCTGGTTATAGGCTGAGGAGCCGACCTCTATCGCCGCCTCATTGCCTGAGTATGGGTTTTCCTCAAGCCACTCCTCACCCAGGGGCTCCAGATCACTGACATCAACAGCTTGTGGGGTCACATCGCCGTGAGCAAAGACAGGACTGCTTGCAGACATCAGCAGGCCCAGGGCCGCGATGGCCAAGGCAAACGATTTGTAACTCATAACTTACACCCTCAAAAATGGTATTGGCCTTTTATCTAGGCTCAAAGTAACTATAGGAAACTCTTGTAGCAAAGATAATAGATTCCCCCTTTGCGGGATATCTGACTTAGGTAGGAGTCAGTTAGGCATTTCGTTCCATACTTTCGGTGGAGAACGATAGACTAAAGTATGTCAAACAAACCATTGCCCTATGGCTCCGAGTCGGGGACCATTTAGCTTTGCTTGTGGGCATACTGCTGACACCATTCCCGCATGCTAGACTCTATGAGAAGAAGGCCACTTTGGGTGGGTATAAAGATGTATGAAATACTTGTAGCGGATGACCACCCCCTCTACCGGGAAGCCATCATCAGTGTTATTCAGCATTCGTTTCCCGACGCGGTTACCCATGAAGCGGAAGACTTTGACGCGGCGCTGAAAATTGTCGAACAAAACGACCAGCTGGACCTGATCCTGCTCGACCTGAACATGCCCGGGATGACCGATCTTAACGGACTGATTCACCTGCGCAATGAAGCCCCCGACATTCCCGTAGCAATCATTTCTGCAGAAGATAACCGGGATGTGGTATTGCGCTCGGTCACCTACGGTGCTGTGGGTTTCATCAGCAAGGTGGCCAGTGGCGAAAACATTGGCGATGCCATAAAAAAGATCATGGCGGGGCAGGTCTACTTACCTTCCGACATTGTTCGCAACACCAAAACCACCTCTCGCCCCGCACCGGAAGAGCCCCAGGCGTTTGACACCAAGCAGATCTCGTCCCTGACCCGGCGCCAGCTGCTGGTGCTGGAGAGGCTGTCCAAGGGTGAATCCAACAAGCAGATCGCCTATGAGCTGAATATCGCCGAAACTACGGTAAAAACTCACGTATCGGCCATTCTCAGCAAGCTCAATGTGCATAACCGCATGCAGGCCGTACTCTGTGCCAGCAAAATCAATTTCGATCAATACCTGCATCGCCAACACTGAGCCGCGGAAAAACTACGGGACTAAATGGATTTTTTGGAAGCACCCTGAAACAGGTGCTGCAACATCACTTTTAACTTGTGCAGTTTGATGGGTTTGTTCAACAGGTGGTACCCGGACTTCCTGACCTTCTGTTTCAATTCCTGAGAGTAATTCGCAGTAATCATCAGCGTGGGAACTGCCTGTCCTAATTGCAGGTGCAGAGCCTCCACAGCATCAATACCCGTTGCGCCATCATCGAGGTGATAATCGGCAATAAACAAGTCGGGCATTGCCTCGCGCAGTGCTTCCACATTGATATCATCGAGACCGGTGGCCGTCATTACCTCGCAGCCCCAGCCCTGCAACAGCACCTCCATACCCTGGCAAATACTGACATCGTTATCGATAACCAGAATGCGCTTACCCTGCAGGGCGCTGCCCTGCTCTTCCGGGTGGGCAGTCACCTCGGCCGGCGCTGGAAGCTGGCGTTCTCCATAAGGCACCAGGATAGAGAACACGGAACCCCGTCCAGGCTCGGAATGAACATCCACCGGATGCCCGAGAATGCGTGAAATCTTATCGACAATCGCCAGCCCCAACCCCAGGCCGTTAGTGCTGCGACGCTTATTGGAAGGCAGGCGCTTGAACTCCAGGAAAATTTCCTCCAGTTGCTCTGCCGGGATGCCAATACCGGAATCCCAGACCTGCATCAGCAGCCCCTCGGGGCGACGCCGACAACCGAGCAGGATATCGCCGCTGTCGGTGTAGCGGATGGCATTAGACAGGAAGTTTCTCAAAATCCGCGCCAGCAGCTGCCGGTCGGTAACAATGGTCACTGAGGAGGGCACAAAACGGAAATTGAGCTGGCTCCTCTCCGCCTGCTGACGGAATTCATTGGCCAGGTTCTCCAGCATCACGCCACAATCAAAGGGTGCCAGGTCCGGTGTCACTACACCGGCATCCAGCTTGGAAATATCAATCAGGGTGCTGACCAGGCTCTCCACGTCTGCCATGGAGTAATTCAGTGATTCCAGCAGCTTGGTGGCGCCGTCTGGCAACTGGTACTCCTGCAGGGCGCTGGCAAATAGTTTAGCCGCGCTCATGGGCTGCAGCAGGTCATGACTGACGGCCGCCAGAAATTTAGTCTTGGCAATATTGGCGATTTCAGCCTCGCGCTTGGCCTCAAACAGCCGGGTCTCGGCCTCCTGCCGCTCTGTCACCTCCAGTCGCAACTGCTGGTTCAGCTCGGTCAATTCCTTGGTGCGTTCAAGCACCCGCTTTTCCATGTGCCGATAGGCCTGATTGAGGGCCTCGGAGGTCAGCCGCTGCTGGGTAACATCCTGCTCCAGAGCAAAGAAACCGGCCACCTGCCCGTTGCTGTCAAAATTGGGCACATAGGTTTTCAGAACGTATTTGCTGCCGCCCGGCAATTGCTGTTCAATTTCAAACACCACCCGCTGACCGCCAAGGGTTCGATCCAGGTATTCACGATGGCGAGCAAACTCTTCCGTTCCCAGCAGTTGCGCCATGGGTTTCTGGTCGATTTCATCCCGGGATTGCTTGAACCATTCCTCAAAGGCGCGGTTGGTAAAGTTGTAGTTCAGGTCCCTGTCGATATAGGAAATCAGCGCCGGCATGGCATCGGTCACCAGGCGAATACGGTGCTCACTGGCCCGCAGTGCCTCTTCATACTGACGCTGTTCAGTGATATCCGTATAGGTCACCACAATCGCCCCGGTACCGGTCTTGTGGCTCTCGATTTCCATGATGGTGCCGTTGTCCAGCGCCTGCTCAAGGCGGATGTCCACCTGCCTTAACGCAAGCCGCTGCACGGTTCGCGGGTCCACCCGCCCCAGGGCCAGCAGTGTCTGCAATGACACCCCCTGTTCTGCCAAGTCTGGAGAAATACCCGCTAGGGAAATAAACTGCTCATTCCAGGCTTCGAGCTGGTGTTCGCTGTTGAACAGCGCCACCCCCTGCGACAGGTGATCCAGTGTGGACTGTAGAACCTTGGATTTTTCTGCCAGGGCCTTTTCCCGTTTGGCCTCTTCGCTGCGTTTAATGGCAGTGATATCGGTGAAAATCATCACCAGGCCGCCCTCACGGGATGGCCTCTCGGTGGCCTGCATCCAGCGACCGTCCGTGAGCCGAAAAATACCCAACGTAGAAATATCGCTGCGACTGGTCAGTTTTTCTGATTGGGAGGTGGAGTAATCGATAATCCCGGACTGGAAAATTTTCTGCTGCATCTCCGGCATGGACATGCCGCCCAGAAATTCCAGTCCCGCATTTTCCCAAAGCTGGTAAAAGGCGGTATTGGCCAGGGCGAAAATACGCTGCCGGTCAAACAGCACAAAAGCATCGGAAATACTTTCGATAGCATCGATCAGCAGCTGGTGTTTCTGCTCGGCTTCATTCTTGGCGTTGAACAGATCCTGGTTGACCCGCTCTAGGTCTTTCAGCGCCTGTTGTAACTGCTGGGTGCGCTCTTTAACTTTTTCAGACAGCACCACGGCGCTTTCAAAACTGGCGTAGGCGCCGTTGTCGTTTGCCAGGCCGCGCTCAATCCGATCAATCAGCACCCGGTTAATCTTTTTTAACTTTTCATTTTCGCGCTGTAGTAATTCCACGCTCGGCTGTTCTTCTCCGCCGGTGTTGACCACCACAGGTGTCTGTTGTGCCTGAACGTGTGCCTTTCCAGAACGATTAGCCATTGGGCATACCTATCGCCACACCCGAGAATGTCTGATTCACATGCCGCCCATTGTATTGCTCGCCGTAGGCATCAAAGCCGATCACGTTGTAATCCTTAAGCAGCGCCGAAATATCGTCGCGAATATCCAGTTGATCAATTTCGAGCTGGCGAAAAATGCATTCGCAGGCAATCACCAGCTGGGGCTGCCCGACCTTTCTTTTCAGATCTTCCAGGGTTTGCTGCAGATGTTCGACAATGTTTCCCCGATGGCAGGTAGACAACACCACCCCCTCATCAATAGCACAGAAAAATGACAGGCTGAGGTCATCGTTGACCTTCTGCAGAGAGCGAACATGGAACTGGTCGTGTAGTTTCACCCCAATGGGATTGAGGGCAAAGGTGTTGATACTCAGGTCTTCAATCGGCACACCGACCACCTGGGAATATTCCAGGGCAGCCGGCTCGGCATTGAGTTCGAGCACGACACGTTCTTCCGCATCCGCTGCCGTCACCACCAGCTTGTTGTCTTCCGGCGTCAGGTGATGGGAGGAGTACACCTCGAAGGGACAGTCGGTGTTCACCAGGATAATGACCGCGGCATTGCGGTAAAAACGGTCGCCGCAAAATACCTGGGTATCCTTGAAAAACAGATCATCCCCGGCAGATCCGCCCACCAGCGGGATATCACCCAGTGAATCGTTAAGGCTCTTGAGCACCAGTTCTTCACGGATGGAGAGGCCATCGAGCAGTGAAAAAGCAAAACTGTGTCCCTGCACCGGGAGCAATGCCTTCTGGTTAAAATTGAGCATCACCTGCTGAAACAGGGCGCTGGTATCGGAAAAAGAAAAATGGTGCAGGTTTTCGATCAGTGCCGCTTCCACGGCGAAGTGGGCCTTGGGGAGACTGAACCCGGTAATACTGCCCTTGCAGGTACCCAGGGGGGTAATTTCTCCGGCGGTGGTACAGCCAATCAGCATGGTGTCCCCGAAGCGTCGTTTTAACGCCTCAGCCAGAGCGGGCAAATCGTATTCCACGGAGCAGAAGAAAATCACACATTCGGTCTGCTCCTGGTAGAGGCCTTCATACAGCTCGTCGGCCACCACCTCCGGGTCGTGGCTCAGCGAGTAGTGCCTGCGAATGACGTCGGCATTCGTCATGGATTTACTCCATAGATGCTCTAATAGTTATCATCCCCAGTCTAATTCATCAGTCCCCTTGAAGCATAGGCAGCATCCACCCGAAACAGTTCAGAAATAAAAAGTGCTTAAACCCTCGCGAGAGGATTTAAGCACCAAGAGGTGGAAGAAAATCAACAGCTTAGAAAAAGCCTAGGGGATTAATATCGTAACTCACTAACAAATTCTTGGTTTGCTGGTAGTGATCCAGCATCATTTTGTGGTTTTCGCGGCCCACACCGGACTTCTTGTAACCACCGAAGGCCGCATGCGCAGGGTACATGTGGTAACAGTTGGTCCACACACGGCCCGCCTGAATACCACGGCCCATGCGGTAGGCGCGGTTGATATCGCGAGTCCAGACACCGGCACCCAGACCAAATTCAGTGTCATTGGCAATGGCCAGCGCTTCGGCTTCGTCCTTAAAGGTAGTGATACCCAGGGTGGGTCCAAAAATTTCTTCTTGGAACACGCGCATGGAGTTGTCGCCCTTCAACAGGGTTGGCTGCACGTAGTAACCGCCTGACAGGTCGCCACCCAGTATGTTGCGCTTGCCACCCATCAAGAACTCGGCATTTTCTGCCTTGGCGACATCCATGTAGGAGAGGATCTTGTCCAACTGCTCCTGGGATGCCTGGGCACCAACCATGGTGTCAGTATCCAGTGGGTTGCCCTGGATAATCTGTCCAGCGCGGGCGATAACACGCTCGATAAACTCGTCGTAAATGCTTTCCTGAACCAGTGCACGTGACGGGCAGGTACAGACTTCGCCTTGGTTGAAGAAGCCCAGCAACAGACCTTCAACACACTTGCTGATAAAACTCTCTTCCTGCTGCAGCACATCTTCAAAATAGATGTTGGGGGATTTACCACCCAGCTCCACAGTGGAGGGGATAATATTTTTCGCCGCATATTCCATGATCTTGGAGCCGACCGGTGTAGAGCCGGTGAAAGCAATCTTGGCAATGCGGGTATTGGTCGCCAGTGCGGCACCGGCTTCAGCACCGAAACCGTTGACCACGTTGATCACGCCGGGTGGCAGCAGGTCACCAATGGTTTCCATCAGTACCAGAATGGATGCAGGAGTCTGCTCTGCGGGCTTCATCACCACACAGTTGCCGGCTGCCAGTGCAGGGGCCAGTTTCCAGGCCGCCATCAACAGCGGGAAGTTCCAGGGAATGATCTGACCAACAACACCCAGAGGCTCGTGAAAATGATAAGCCGCAGTATGCTCATCAATTTCTGCAGCAGTGCCTTCCTGGGCACGGATACAGGCGGCAAAGTAGCGGAAATGATCCACCACCAGGGGAATATCGGCGTTCAGTGTTTCACGGACGCTTTTGCCGTTGTCCCATGTTTCTGCTACTGCCAGTTTTTCCAGGTTCTGTTCAACCCGGTCGGCGATTTTCAGCAGAATATTGGAGCGAGCGGTGACAGACATTTTGCCCCAGGCATCTTTTGCTGCGTGAGCGGCATCAAGTGCCGCTTCAATATCCGCGGCAGAGGAACGCGCCACTTCACAAAATACCTTACCGGTGACCGGCGTGGCATTTTCAAAATATTTGCCTTCTTTGGGCGCTACCCACTCGCCCCCAATATAGTTCTCGTAACGAGACTTAAAAGAGACTGCAGCACCTTCGGTTCCCGGTTGCGCATAAATCATGACTCACTCCTAACCATGTTCGTTTAATCTGTGTTTATCAGCGGCGTTCCAGAATGGAACAATTTGTGCCGGTTATTATCAGCGTCTGTGTTGCTAAATCGCTTTTCCAGAGTCGCCCTTAGTGACCAATAATAGACCCGGGGGGAAAACTTAATATTCTACTTTGGGTCCGACAAAGCACGTCTTTAGTAGGAGGCCTGAAGCGACGCCTTAACAACCGGTTTTCCCAGGCCGTTCGGGCATCGGAGGGAATTCAGATTTGTTGTTTTAAATCAACAAACTGAACAATCTCTTCGACTGACTCACCGCGTTTTTTTCGATTGATCAGGGGTGGACAAAGATCATCGTTGTTGTAATAAACAATGCACTCCAGGCACTGTATACACTCGTTGTAATCCACCTTGCCCTGCGGGGTGATCGCGGCGATTTCACACTTGTGTTTACAGAGCTGGCAAGGGCTGCCGCATTCACTGCGCCGGGTCAGCCATTCAAAGCGGTGGAACCACCCGAGTATTGCCAGACCCGCACCCAGGGGACACAGGTAACGGCAGTAGGCCTTGTGCACAAACAGACTCAGTACCAGCAAACCCACCGCGTAGAGCACGAATGGCCAGGAGCGCACAAACACCAGAGTAATCGCTGTTTTGAACGGCTCCACTTCTGACATTATTTCCGCCGCCGTCAACGAGTAAAAAGACACACCAACCAGGAAAATCAGCACCACGTACTTCACCAGCCACAGACGGGTGTGTACGCGGTAGGAAATTTTCCACTGGCGAATATTGAATTTTTTGGCGACCCAGCTGGCCATTTCCTGCAGTACTCCGAAAGGACAGAGCCAGCCACAGAACAGTCCACGGCCGATAATGAACAGGGAAATAAAGACATAGATCCACAGAATAAACAGCATCGGATCGATCAGGTAATCAGACCAGCGGAAACCGGAAACCATCGCCTGAAAAATGGTGAAAATATTGACCACCGACAGCTGCCCCTGGGCGTACCAGCCGATGAAAATCAGGGTAAACCAGAGAAAGCCCCAGCGCAGGCGGTGAAACAGTTTCGGGTAACGGCTGAGGCGGTGCTGGTACACCATGATGGCGGTCAGCAACACCAGGCTCAGTGACAACACCACCACCTCCCAGAAACGCCCCTTCCAGACAATCACCCAGGGCGCATCGCGCTTCAGGTCATCTCCGACATTCTCGTTATAGACAAAGAATGACCCCGGCAACTGGTAGTCGGAGGGGAATGTCGAACTCAGTGTTTCAAACAGCATCCCCCGAGAACGGCTGACAACCAGTGACAGCTCCCAGGGTGCGCCGGGATCAAAATCCGACTGGGATTTGATGCGGAAAATTTTGCTGGTGGCGAAATTGCCAATGTAGGGAGAATTGACCACGTCAAAGTCATAGAAATTCATATCGCGGATTTCTATGGGCAGTTCCTGCTGGTGCACAGCGAGGCGGTCCGGCACCGAACCGGGCACAAAGTCCTCACCGACAAAGCTGTAATCACCGTCGGCCATCACTGCCACAGCGTGATTACCCGGCCCCAGCTCCCTGAGTAACCGCTGGTAATCCGTGTCCCCCAGCAGGTTCCTGCCGATGTCGGGCACATTCAGGTAGCCGTAATAAAATTCGATAAAGGTGCCATCGCCATCTTCATCGGCGACGTCATTGAGGTTTTCTACGGCAGTTCCGGTAAATGCTTCCACCACTTCGTCGTGGGTGATACGGACATGCCGGATATAGCCACGCTGTAATAATTCGTCCCAACTCAGGGGGTGAAATTCCCCGGTTTTGACGGTAGCAATCGCCCTGGGTTCAAAACCCTCCAGGGTTTCACGGGCCACTTTCAGCGCCGACAGTAGTACCGTTTCGTTGACAGCAATTACAGAGGCCGTCGCCTTGGTAATCCCGTCGATATACACGTTGGCCCCCGCCCGCTGTTTGCCGACCTTGATGTTGTCGGCCACAGAAAGCCCCTTGTACTGCTGCAGAAATTCCAGCAGCGGCGGTTCGCCGAGGCCGTGAAGAAAGATGGGCTCATGGTGCTTGAGCAGCTTGACCCCTTTGAAAATGCCCTGGGTATCGATACCCACCAGCACATTGACGACGTCGCCGGAAAATCCGGGAATCGCCACAAAATCATTGGATTCGAAGAGATAACCGAGTAATGCCGCACCGCGGAATACCGGCCAGATACCCAGCGCGGTATCTTTTTCACCCAGCTCACTGGCGGTGGGAAAAATGTCTCGCCAGCTTTCGGTCCCCTGCCAGTTAGACCGCAATTCCTGGCTGTCTTCATCGGGTGCCGCATGCACGGTAAACCCTGACAGAAGGGCGAAGATCAGCAGCCCGGTCAGCCACAGCGCCTGTGCCAACCCGTTTTTCGCAAACATCCGTTCAATCCTTACCATCGCAGCAACCAGCGCGCGTATTTATTATCGGAATTCAGGTGGTAATGATTCGGCTTGATAAGCCGTCAGGCAGACATCGGCCCGATGTACGAAGTACACCGGGCCTTTGCCTTTACTGCTACGGAGAATCAGGATTTGGGAAGTTTAAAGGCCCAAACAGTGCCGCCCTGGTTCAGGTAGTTGACGCGCTTGGCCACGTCGCCACCCCACAGAGGCACAGCACCACCCCAACCGGAGATAACCGCTACGAACTGCTCACCGTCCTGTTCCCAGGTGATCGGGGAGCCGACGATGCCGGAACCGGTCTGGAACTTGTACAGCACTTTACCGCTGTTGGCATCGAGGCCGTACAGGTAACCCTCGGGCGTACCGGTGAACACCAGACCACCAGCAGTGGTCAGCACACCACCCCAGAGAGGCGCGTTGTTTTTGAATTCCCACTTGATCTCGCCGGTTTTCGGATCAATGGCTTTCAGAGAACCAATGTGATCTTCGAAAATGGGCTTGATGGTGAAGCCGGCACCCAGGTAAGCAGCGCCTTTCTTGTAGGAAATCGGCTCGTTCCAGATATCCATACCCCACTCGTTGGAGGGTACGTAGAACAGACCGGTATCTTTACTGAAGGCCATCGGCATCCAGTTTTTACCACCGAGGAAGGACGGGATGGCAAACACGGAGTTACCTTTTTTGCCGTCTTCGCTGTCAGCCGGGTTACCGGGACGGTTCTCAGGCATCCAGATTGGCGCACCTTTGTCGTCCAGGCCGCTGGCCCAGTTGATGTTTTTCACAAACGGAACGCCGCGGATGAAATCACCGTTGGTGCGATCCAGCACGTAGAAATAGCCGTTACGGTCAGCGGTTGCCGCTGCCTTCACAGTTTTTCCACCGGCCTTGTAGTCAAAGGGAATCAGCTCGTTAACGCCATCGTAGTCCCAGCCATCATGGGGTGTGGTCTGGAAGTGCCAGGCGATTTTACCAGTGTCGGCATCAATCGCGACGCGGGAAGACGTGTAGAGGTTGTTACCGGGACGAGTGTGAGAGTTCCACGGAGCCGGGTTACCAGTACCGACATAAATCAGGTTGGTTTCCGGATCGTAGGTACCACCGTTCCAGGTTGCACCGCCGCCCTGCTTCCAGAGGTCGCCGGGCCAGGTTTTACCTGCTTCACCGCCGGTAATGCCGTTTTCCTTCCCGTTCAGGTAGCCCATGTGGCCTTCGATGACCGGACGGGTCCAGACCAGCTCACCGGTTTTGGCGTTGCGGGCATCAACCTTACCGATGATACCGAACTCACCACCGGAAACACCGGTAACCACCATGCCTTTAATGATTTGAGGCGCAGAGGTGAAAGAATAACCGGCTTTGTAGTCGGCGATTTTCTTCTGCCAGACCACCTTGCCGGTTTTACGGTCCAGGGCCACCAGTTTGGCGTCCAGGGTGCCGAAAATCACCAGGTCGTCATACAGCGCGGCGCCACGGTTAATCACATCACAGCAGGGCATGATATTGTCGGGAAGACGCGCATCGTACTGCCACAGTTCCTCACCAGTGACACTATCAATGGCAAACAGACGGGAGTAGGAACCGGTGATGTACATCACGCCGTCTTTCACCAGAGGCTGTGATTCCTGTCCACGCTGCTTCTCGCCACCGAGGGAGAAAGCCCAGGCGGGGCGCAATTCTTGAACATTACTTGTGTCGAGTGTTTTCAGCGGGCTATAGCGCTGGGCTTTCGGGCCGAGGCCATAGCTCACCACATCATCGGTAGTCGCCTGGTCATTAAGAATGTCGGCATCCGTTACCGGACTGAATGATGCGGCCTGAGCGCCAACTGCTACAGCACTGAACAGCGCCGCAGCCAGCGTCGAGTATGCGAACTGCTTATAGTTCGATCTATGATTACGCAATTTCATCTCTAGAGCTCCTGTTTCTCTTATCTTTCTCAAATGCTTTTATGCTTAGGCGCGACTATTTAATTCCCCACACCATTTTTTATCTGGGAAACTAAATAATTTAAAAGTTAGGATTTCCCATACGACCAAGTATCTGCCTGCACATAGCTGTCAACAATGACACTTGGGAATGAACTAAGCTCGTCAATAAGTAGGACGACATCGACCTGATAAGAGGGTCAAATTTTTATCAAAACGAGTCGCCAGGCACCCATAATCACTCTTGACCGCAAGACTAAGCATAGTCCACCCACAGGAAAACGACGGGTAAAACGAACCACCACGGGAACCCCGAATATGGTAGATTGCCGGCGTTTTCACGGAGATAAAGACCAGAGATGACCGCACCGAATATCCGCTTGCCCGCGGAGTGGGAACCACAGGATGCCATCCAGCTCACTTGGCCCCACAAAGCCACCGACTGGGAGCCCCTGCTGCCCGACGTCATTCCCGTTTACGAGCGACTGGTGCAGTTACTGACAGCCAGAGGGCATGTGATTATTGGTGCTCCGGCGGATGAAATTGAGGCCATACAGCAGCGGTTTTCAGCCTTGGGTGTGCCCGAGGAAAAACTGCACCTCTACCCGGTGGTATCCGACGACACTTGGGCCCGGGATCACGGCCCCATCACCGTGACAGAAGACAACGCCCTCTGCCTGCTGGATTACCAGTTCAATGGCTGGGGAGAGAAATACGCCTTTCAGCAGGACAACCGCATTAGCGGGGATCTGTTTCGCCAGGGCGCCTTCCCCGGTGCAACCCTGCAACCAAAAACCCTGGTATTGGAGGGCGGCTCCATCGAAAGCGATGGCGAGGGCACGTTGCTCACCACCGCCGCCTGTTTGCTGAACCCCAATCGCAACCCCGCCCTGAGCCGTGAGGAGATTGAGCAACAGCTGTGCGCTGATCTGGGCATTCGAAAAATCAACTGGCTCAACCACGGTGCCATGGAAGGTGACGACACCGATTGCCATATCGACACCCTCGCCAGGCTCTGCCCGAATAACGTTATTGTTTATCAGGCCTGCGATGACGAATCCGACAGTCACTACGCTGAGCTGCAACAGATGGCCGGTGAACTGGAAGCCATGACCAGCGCCGACGGACAGCCCTACCAGCTGGTGCCCATGCCCTGGCCCTCGGCAAAATACGACGAAGACGGCCACCGGCTGCCTGCCACCTACGCCAACTTCCTGATTTTCAATGGCATGGTGATCGTTCCCACCTACCGGGATGCCAATGACGAAGCGGCTCTGGCACAGATGGCCATGGCCTTCCCGGGCTATGACATTCAGGGGCTTGATTGCCTGCCAATAATCCACCAGCATGGCAGTCTTCACTGCATTACCATGCAACTGCCCAGGGGCGTAGTGGCCCCGGCAGCGCAACAAAAGTAACAGGGGTAAACACCTTATGACCGAGCTGACCATTGGTGTTGTGCAGCACGCTTGCGGTGCTGATGTCGACGCAAACCTGAAAAAAACCGTGGAAGGTATTCGCACCACGGCCAGCCAGGGTGCGAAATTGGTAGTGCTTCAGGAACTGCACCGCAGCCTGTACTTCTGTCAGCAGGAAAACCCCGATCTGTTTGACCTGGCGGAAACCATTCCCGGCCCCAGCACCGACACACTCGGAGCGCTGGCCAAAGAACTGGGTGTGGTGATCGTTTCCTCACTGTTTGAACGCCGGGCCGCCGGGCTTTATCACAACACGGCGGTAGTGCTGGACAGCGACGGCAGTATCGCCGGCAAATACCGCAAGATGCATATCCCGGATGACCCCGGTTACTACGAGAAATTCTACTTCACCCCCGGCGACCTCGGTTTTGCTCCTATTCAGACCTCCGTCGGCAAACTCGGTGTACTGGTGTGCTGGGACCAGTGGTTCCCCGAAGGGGCCCGACTGATGGCCATGGCTGGCGCCGACCTGCTGATTTACCCGACGGCCATTGGCTGGCACCCACCCGATGACGAAGCCGAAAAACAGCGCCAGCGCGATGCCTGGATCACCATCCAGCGCGCCCATGCCGTCGCCAACGGTCTGCCGGTGATCAGCGTCAACCGCATCGGCCACGAACCGGACCCGGATGGCGGACCCGGCGCAGAGTTTTGGGGCTCCAGCTTTGTCGCCGGACCACAGGGTGAAATTCTCTGGCAGGCAGATACCGAAAGCGAAAGCTTTGCTGCGGTGAAAGTAGATTTGGCCCGGGGTGAGGACGTGCGCCGTATGTGGCCCTACCTGCGGGACCGGCGGGTTGATCATTACACTGATCTGACCAAGCTCTACCGGGACTGAACATTCCCGGCAGCTTGATCGCATAAACCACCGGCTAGACCGTGGAACTGGCCTCCCGTTGCGGCGCGACCACTACCACAAAATAGATATACAGCGAAATTAGCGCCGCAAAAAAACACCACACGGAAATAAAGGCCAGTTTGAACATCGCAGTGGTGAGGATCGCTGCGAGCAACATCAGCACACCAAGGATCCGGTAGGTCTGCTGTACCGACAGCAACAAAGGCAGCAGCACAATCGCCATGTAGGCGAGGGTCACCACTGTTCGTGGCAGCACACTGTCGTAGAGAAGCGTCGTGCGGTACACCAGCGAGTGATGAACCTCCTCAACCGCCAGCCAGCCGGGATTCAGCCACAGCGGCGCATAAGTGCTGAGAGCAAACACCACGCCCAATAATGTCAACAACAGGAACAGCCCCTTGTAGCGTTGCTCCGGCTCCGCCAGGTAACAGGAAAACGGGATCACCACCGGCCAAATTACATGGGAAAACAACAGGAACCCCATTGCCGATGATCGCACTAGCTCGGGATCATTCGTGCCCAGCGACCACCAGACAACCCCCTCGATAGCCTGCTGAACACCAAACAGCAGCGGCAAGGCAGGGAATACTCCAGTTAAACGATTAAAACCCTCCGCCTTTTTTAAACAGGCAATCCCCCCGCCTGTGAGAACGGCGGCAGCGGCAAAACTGACGGTGGTTGAATAGCACATCGTTTGTCCGGCTTATTGGCACCAGTATTGTGAGTATAGCCAAGCCGTTTTTTTGGGATTTTGGAGACAGTTGTCTGAGTGACATCTCTGTTGATGTTTAGATTATTGCCTGAAGAAGCGATTTAGTTATTGGGAAATATTCATAAAAAAGCCCCGACCTTTCGGTCGGGGCTTTTTTATTGAGATGGTGCCAAGGCCTCACCCACATCTAAAACCTATCTTATTGATTACATTGAACACCAATGCTTCTTGTTTAATATGTACCCCCAATAATACCCCCTAAAGTTAACTGCTGGCGGTGCTTTTAGAGGGCATTATCAACTTACAGCGTAATGTTTAACTCTCGACCAGTTCCAACTCGCCCACAACCCCTCGAAATTCCTCCAACGCCGCCTCTAATTGCTCAACAATTTCCTGAGCCAAAATCTCTGGGGGTGGCAGGTTTTCGGTGTCTTCCAGGGATTCGTCCTTGAGCCAGAAGATATCGAGGTTGGTTTTGTCGCGAGCGATAAGTTCGTCGTAAGTGAAGGACTTCCAGCGTTTATTGTTTTCAGATTCCTTTCGTTTGCTACGATCACCGGATTTGTAGCATTCGATGAACTCATCGAAGTCACTCAGGGCCAGGCGGTTTTGTTTTAGGGTCTTATGGACGTTGGTACGGTAGTCGTAAACCCAGAGTTTTCTGGTCCAGGCGGTTTTGGAGGCGGGTTTGGCGTCGAAGAAGATGACGTTCGCCTTGACACCCTGGGCATAGAAGATGCCAGTGGGTAGGCGCAGTAAGGTGTGGAGGTCACAGCGTTCTAGCAGGTTTTTGCGCACGGTTTCGCCGGCGCCGCCTTCGAAAAGGACGTTATCCGGCACCACCACGGCGGCCTTGCCGTCGATCTTGAGCATGTTGGCGATGTGTTGCACGAAGTTGAGCTGTTTGTTGGAGGTGGTGGCCCAAAAGTCTTCGCGCTCATAGACCAGCTTTTCCTGTTCTTTTTTACCTGTCTTTTCGTTGATGACGGTAATGGAGCTCTTTTTACCAAAGGGCGGATTGGCCAGGACCATATCGACCTTATCATCCCCCACTTCTTTGGCCAGGGCATCATTGGCGCTAATCGGGCATTCATCGCCACCGATACCGTGCAGGTATAAGTTCATGGCACATAAGCGCACCACGCTATCGACAATATCGTTACCGCGTAAGGCGTGTTCTTTGAGATGACGTTGTTCTTTTTTGGAGGTAGCCTGCCCCGCCATGTAATCGTGAGCGGCCAATAAAAAGCCGCCGGTACCACAGGCGGGATCGGCCACGGTGTCGGTGGGTTTGGGTTGCATCACCTCCACCATCGCCTGAATTAACGGGCGCGGGGTAAAGTATTGCCCGGCACCGCCTTTTACATCCTGCGCATTACGTTCCAACAAACCTTCGTAGATGTCGCCTTTCACATCCGCCGGCAAGGTAGACCACTGCTCCTTGTCGATCATCTTGATCAAGCGTTCCAGCTTGGCGGGGTCCTGGATTTTATTTTGCGCCTTGCGGAAGATGGTACCTAACATGCCACCTTCCTTACCCAGGCTTTCCAGGGTATGGCGGTATTGCAGTTCCAAATCATCGCCATCGAGCTTGACCAAATGGCCCCAATTGAATTTAGTCGGCACCTGCACTTGCTGACCGGCCTTATCACGCTCATCAGCCATTTTGAGGAAGATTAAATAGGTGATCTGTTCTACATAATCCCCATAACCCACACCGTCATCACGTAAGACGTGGGCATAGTTCCAGACTTTATTGACTATTTCTGCTGCGCTCATATTTTTTATGCTTAATAATTTATTATTTCTGTATGTTTAATAGATGTAACTATCCTACCGCTTCTGTTACAAGCCCTTTTCTGTGTAGCTCATCTAGTATTACCTGAGAAAGCTTGAATTCATTGCCAGTCAAACCATGCAACCAAATACGAGCCTTAGAAACAGTTGGATTCGAGTCAGGGATTAAATTCTCAAGGACAGACGCGCTTATTCTAGAGAGCCCTAGCTCTATAAAAGCTTGGCCCGCCACTGATGAGACACCGAGTTCTAGCGCCAAAGGAAAATCATAAATTCCTTTAGATTTCTCCGTTAAACCTGCCTCATCTAATGCAAACCTTAATAGATCTATATAAGCCTTACCTAATTGCACATACTTAAATCGTAATATATCTTCAACAAATTCGAACACGCCCCTTATCTGCGTATCGACTTTAACAGGCTTATTGCCATTGTTTTTCTTGGCATATTTAATCTGTTCATCTATAAGCTGGGGGAGAGGTTTACCTCTCATCCATGCCAGCGCAGTCCCTGTAAGTTTATTTGCAAATTTAGATGTATTGTTACCAAGAATATATTTATTAATGCGACTAAATATTGCTACGTAATTTTGGTAAACATTATCTGTTGGATTTCTCGGTATCAATGATTCATAGTCTTCTTTAACAATTTTTTCTCTAAATCGCTTAAGTAATCTAGCTTGGCCAAAAGGGTTTACTGTCCAGTTATTGGCAATAATCACATCAGGAAGATCTATTTCTTTAACCGCTTCTTTAGCTGTTTCCACTAATAGTTTGCATTTTTCCTCTGATAATCTACCTACAAGAGATCTTTTGACATACTTATCAATGGTATCTTTAGCTGATTTTGATAAAAGCAGACCAGATGCAGCATCAGTTGGACTATATGGTTGGAATGGTCGTTCTCCTTCGTTTTCACCGCGTAATTTAGAAAGAACTTCATCGTAATTATCTAGTATAGTTTTGCGAAATGATGGAACTATCGTGAATTTAGTCTTGTTTGTTAACGGTTGACTCTCCCAGTCTTCATAATCCACCAAAAATACATTCCCAACGATATCCTGCCCAAGCCTCCCAGCTCTGCCTGCAAAGTTCCACAAAGATGCAGAATCTAATTCGTCACCACGGCCTCGTGTTGGTGTATCAATAAACACGTTTCTTGCCGGCAAATTTACACCCTGAAATAACGTAGTAGTACAAACCAAATATTTAAGTTTTGATGTCTTAAAGGCTTCTTCCAATGCCTCTCTTAACAAGCTAGGCATTTTCCCATAGTGAAAGCCTACGCCTTTAAGTACATGCTTAGCCAGCGAGTAATCCTTATGTACATGCTTCTTTATAAATTCTGACAGTTCTTTAAATGTTGCATCATCACCTTCTATATCAGATGCTATTTGCGCGGCCGTTGTTTCTGCATCGACAGGTCCAGTACCATATACGAGAGAACCACCCCCCATTCCTAATTCTAATGACACTGCTGCCAACCGGGTTTTGGCATTTGCAAAACCGCGCTCCGACTCATAAGTCCCTAATGCAATTTTTTTGTCTTCAGCAAATAATGAGAGCTTAAGGGCTTTCGCGTTCTCTGCGACTGGTTGGACTATTATTCGATTTTGTACAACAGGAGTTAAATCTGTCTGCTCTATCTTTAGATCATCCATATCTAAAGCTTGATTAAAAGCATCAAAACCGGTTGCACCTGGCGCTAAAAAGAGAAATCTAGAGTTATTACTTCTTGATCGTATTGTTTCCAAGCTATCTTGTAATATCATTCCCCTGGAGTTATCGCTAATAGCCTGCGCCTCATCAACAATCACAAGATCAAAGACACCATCCCAAATTGATAGCAATACCTGTAGCCGTTCTTGCGTCAAAACAAATATTTGCTTTTTCTTTGTATCTGGATCTAATGTTGGAATTGTTGAAACTCTAATATTATCTAGATTATTTTCGAGTCGTTGTGTTATTTTTCCAAATATCTCTGTAAGCAGCGCACGAGTTGGTGCAATAAACACAGCACAATAACTATTTTCTTCAATCGCTCGTTGACATAAATATTCTAAGATTACAAAAGACTTACCTGCTGAGGTTGGCGCTGAAATTGCTGTTGCAGATGACTTAGGTAAATTTATCCATACCTTATGTTGGAAGTCCGTGAGTGAAAACGCTTTGCTGGCGATCTGCACTGTATTCAGTGACTTTAGTATATTATTTCTTAAATAGTTCTCAAACGAGCCGTCTTTGATCTTCAAATCAGCGCTTAATCTATCATGACCGGGGAAATTGCCCAGTTCTGATAAAATATTTAATGCAGCTTGCCTAGGGCGCATGTCATCAGATGCCAAAGAGGCATATAACGCCATAGCCTGTGCCATTACTCTATCTGACTCTACAGACGACTGAGCAAAGATGGATGCTGATTGAATATGTCGTTTTACCGCATTTTCAAGTCCATCAGATATCACGCTTGTGCCGTTATCGATTTTTGGAAACAAGCTAGCCATCCCTTTTGACCATACTGATTCCAAATCTACCCAGAACTCTGGATTTAACTTAATCCTCTCTGTCAAATCATTAGCGAACATGCTCACCAGACATTTCTCCTGCGAATAGTTTTTTTATTGTCTTAGTGCTAGGAACAGCAATATAGAATGCGCGGCTTTTACCTAGAGTTGCGCCACTTTTGACCAAATATTTTCGAACATACTCCTTCATGTCATCGTATTGTTTCAAATAATTGGCTCTAAAGTGATTTTCATGAATATCTAATGGCTGCTCATCATTAACTTCCAGCTTGTCTTCATATAGATTTTCGGAGTAAACAATAATACCTACAAATCTCTCACGTATTTTTTCGTTCTGGCTACTATATGGATCGAAATAATCTATCACTAGCTCTCTCTCTTCCCCTTCAAGCGCGTCAAGATTACTTAAATCACGAACAATCCTATACTCGTTGAGCTTGTGCTTTCTATCTTCTTCGAATTTTGCAGCAGAATCCGCGTATTGTTTCGCTCCACCACTAGCTTCGCTGGTCATTTTTGATTCGAGGTAATAAACAGTAAGAGTATTATCAGATTCAAATCTAGCATGTATGCCATCAAGCCCAAATACTGGCATTTCTGAATTTGTTTTTAATGCCATTTTTGCAGCTATTTGTGCTGCACTTAGATACTGCGATGCAACGCAAAAGGATATCAACTCACCTACTTCAGAGTATCGATTCTCACTCTGCTGACTCGGATTGGACGCGTTATAGGCAATAAAAGACCTTCTTGCTTCGGAGAACAACTTCATATGTTGACTAGTATCAAGAATATTCCCATTTAAATCATAAATTTTAGCGCGTTTTTTTGCAGGCAAAGCATAATTTATCAACTGGTGGAAAATCACTTCCACTAACTCATTTTCTGAAGGCCTATCTTCTTTGAACTTCAAATACAATAAATCCACTTTTGGGGAATCGGATGCGTTCGACTCTACTGCCAGACCAACCTGATTATTAAAATCAGATTGAGTTATTAGCAACTTTGCAAGCGTGACTTTATTGTTACTATCTTCCGCCAACTTCAATATCCTTGTACGTCTAGCTGAATAAGTTGTTTTATAAATTTGTTCGCTTGAGAAAAATTAGTCAATTGGTCTTGAAGATAGTATTGCCACTTCTCACCGTGAAATAGATTATTTCTCAGTCGATAAATAACAATTAGGCAACCAATTACCTTGACTAATTTTGACACACCTTCGTTTCTTAAGGTTTCTAACACTTCTTCTGTATTATTATGTACGTCCAGATTTAATCCGTAATAATAATCAGTTACATCACCACCTTTAAAATAACGATTTCTTAAATATCCAACATACTGATCAACCTCTAATATTTCTAAACCACCCTGCTCTTCGAGTTGCTGCACGTAGTTACGGATTCGAGGCAAATCACAACGCCTATTCATTACTTTTCCCTCAAAGAGACTCCAGAGAAAAGAAAAATCATCGATTGCGTCTCGCTCCTCTGATGACAGATTTGCAAAGCCTGGCACCTTTATTGACAACCACTCTAATGTCTCCGGAGTCATTTCCTAAACCCTTTAGACCTTTCCTGAAAAAGCAGAAGCCAATATGGACTGTTTGCTCTTTTCTACGTTTAAGAACTGGGAATCGATATCTTTTTCAAGTCTGTTTATTTTATCTAGATTGTCTTCAATTAGTTCGACAAGTAAGTCCTGCTCTTTTCTGCACGGCAATGGGATGCATATATTTTTCAAACTGACTTTATCTATAGTTGGGTTCCCCACGCCTTTGACGCGCCTCGATATTTGTAATGAACCTAACCCGCTTTTTAATACGTAGTAAATATATTTGTTATTTACATACTTATTTAACCTCAACATAAATAGATTCATTCCCAGCGTGGTCGGCATTGTGGGTTTAGGCATGAAATAAACCCTACCCGCATTGCCAATCTTCCCTACTACTAATTCACCACCATATAGCTTTGACTTCCAAAGTTTCAGATAAGCTTCTTCTGATACATATTTTAGGTCATTTACAAAATCTTCTTTTTCAAAGTTCTTTGACCGAATGTATATCGAATAGCTAGGCTCATCTTGCAAAACAACATATTCTTTCAAAACCTTATAACTACCATTAGCATGATAGTCGGTCAGAAGATCCGTAACCGTATCGAGACTTACCTGCGCCCACTCAGTCGGTAATTCAATATCATCATCGAAATCAAAATCGAGCGGCTCTTTATATCTTTTCTTCCAATTTACATTTTTTGGAATTTTGTTAGTAATTCTATGTTTCTCAGACTCAAATTCTTCCCATTTCTGACGGCGTTCTTTAAGGATGCGTTCAAGTAGTTCGGAGGCAGGTTCGAGTTTATCTTTATTTACTTCGCGCCATTCTTTGGTGAGTTCGCCGGTTACGGCGGCTTTGAGGATGGATTGTCGGTATTGCTTGAGGAGTTGTTTGGCTTTTTTTAGGGCTTCGATGCCGGCGTCGATATGGGAGAAGAGTTCTTCGATTTTGGCGACAATGCGCTTTTGTTGTTCGGATGGCGCAACCCACAACGGTAAATCTTTTAATTTGCCAGTCGAAACGTTCGAAATGTTTGTAGTCGTCGAAGCTCTTGAGCGGATTTCTTTTACAACCCTATGACTACGAAGCTGATAGAAAAAGAACTTTGGATCGGAACCTTCACGAGCCCGCAACATCGTTATGAAAGCCCCCAAAGTAGCTTTCTCATGGACCGCTCGTACAAGTGATACTTTCCCAACCAATTCATAACTATTCGCATTTGACATTAGAATGTCGTTTTCTCGTATGAACTGTTCTTCTCTCTTTACGAAATCTTCAGGCACCCACCAAAGATCACCCCAATCTACATTCTCTTGTACATTTGCAGTACGCAAACATACGACCGTGTTTTTACCAGGTTCCTTTAACTTTTCATTACTCTTAAATGAAATACCACGAATGACTTCAAGTACGTCCTCAAGATCGCGCTCTTCCCAGCCTTCAGGTAATTCATTGATTTTTTCTAATACTGCGCTCATGCAATCAAATATCCGTTCAGTTCTTGTATTAACTTATCTAAATCTTTCCCAAACAGTTCCCTCGCTTTTAACAACCCACCCTCCTGGTTAAAGGGGATGTAATTAAAGTCGTCTACCGTCATTTCGGCATTTTGGGCGATTTGGTCTTTTATTTTTTTGAGCCAGGCGAGTTGCTCTGGCTGGAAGGTTTTGCCTTGTTGTTTTAGCCAGTTGTCAAAGCGGTTGTTGACCAACTCGGTAAAGGGTTCGAGCACGTCGCTGAGGCCGGTGGAAAAACGAATGAGGCTGACGATGTTGGTTAGCAGTTCTTTGGGCGGTACGCCTTTGACTTTGTTCTTTTCCAACTGCTCGTAGGCCTTCCACACTTCTATCGGCGCGAGATTATACGGCGGTTGCTGGATTTCTTCTGCCAGCTTTTCGATTTGCTCGTAACTCAGGTGGCGCTTTTGGTAGGGCTGCTGGTAGATGAGCTGGATGGCGTCGAGTTCGTTTTTGTGGTCCTGGATAAACTGTTGCCAGTTCTGGATGAGGACTTCGGCTTTTTCTTCATCGTAACCGGCGCTGAGCAGGGTGTCGGCGCTGTCGTCGATGAGTTGGTCGGTTTCTTTGCGGTATTCTTCCAGTAGTTCGCGCAGGTCTGGGTTGTGGAAGGGTTTGATTAGGATATCGGCCTTGGGCTTAAACGCTTCCTGTATTTGTTTCTCATCTGGTTGTTCGGTTTTGGCGTGTATTTTTGCTGCTTCAATCAGATGATCCTCATTCGTTGCATGGATGAGCTCACCAGCGATGAGCGCTAATGGTTTACCGGAGAGTTCACTGATGCGTTTGCGTTGCTGGTCGTTGAGTTTGAGGTCGAGCCGAATCATGCGATTGCCCAGGGCGCGCAGGGTGTCGGAGTGGCGATCGCCGCGGGCGACTTGTTCCATGAGTTTGGCGGTGGAGACGCTGGGTTTGGTTTCCAGTGATTTGGTTTCGGTTTTGTCGGTTTCGGTGACGCCGACGCAATCGACCAGGACAAAGCGGCTTTTGCCGGGGGCATCGGGGGTGACTTTGTGCAGTTCGTCGCGGCTGATGACGCGGGTGCCGCGGCCTTTCATTTGTTCGTAGTAGGCCTGGCTTTTGACATCGCGCATGAACATGACGCATTCCAGTGGCCGGATGTCGGTGCCGGTGGCAATCATGTCGACGGTGACGGCGATGCGAAATTGCGGATCGGTGCGGAAGGCCTTGATGGATTCTTCGGCTTCGCGTTTGCCTACCTTGTAGGTGATCTTTTTACTGAATTGATTCGATTCATCGAAGACTTCGCGCACGGCATCGACGATGCGGTCGCAGTGGTCGTCGTCTTTGGCGAAGATGAGGGTTTTGGGGACCCATTCCATCTTTCTTTCTGTATGCGCTTTCTCGCTTCCTTGCCATTTGCGATGGGGGAAACATTCGGGCAAGCAATTATTTTTAAAGGCCTGGATGACGGTGCGAATTTGGTTGGGGGCCAGAACGCTGCGGTCGAGTTGTTGGGCGAGCCAGTCTTCTTGCTGGTCGAGCACTTCGAGGCGTTTTTGTTTGGTGAGGCGATCGCGGATTTCGACGGCGGTGCCGGCTTCGATGGTGTTGCCCTGTTCGGTGAGCTCGGTTTTGATGCGGTAGATGTCGTAGCCCACATTGACCTTGTCGACCACGGCGTCTTCGTGGGTGTATTCGGAGACGAGGTTTTGATTGAAAAAGCCGATGGTCTTTTTGGTGGGTGTGGCGGTGAGGCCAATGAGGAAGGCATCGAAGTATTCGAGCACCTGGCGCCAGAGGTTGTAGATGGAGCGGTGGCATTCGTCGATGATGATGACATCGAACTCTTCGATGGGGATGTCGGGATTGTAGCTGACCGGCCTTGGTTCTTTGCTGACGGTGCTTGATTCGACTTCGAAGCCGGAGTGTTCGTCGGCTTCGTCATCCAGCTCTTGCCCGGTGAGCTGTGAATACATGCGCTGGATGGTGGAGATAGTGACCTTGGTCGCGTCGGGGATGCCGGCGCGGCCGAGGATGTTGACGTTGTAGTGTTGGGTGAATTTGCGGCCATCGTTGGGAATGACGAATTGTTCAAATTCATCCTTGGCATTGGTGGCGAGGTTGCCACGGTCTACCAGGAACAAGGCGCGTTTGATTTTGGCGAACTTGGCCAGGCGATAGACCTGGGTGACGGCGGTGTAGGTTTTGCCGGATCCGGTGGCCATTTGTAATAGTGCGCGGGGTTTGGCGGCTTTTAGGGATTCTTCGATGCCCTGGATGGCGTCGATCTGGCAAGCACGCAGGTCTTTGGTGATCAGTTCAGGAAGGTCGTTCTGTAGGCGGGTTCTTAATGTTTCACCCTCTTCCAGCCATGACTTGAGGGTTTCGGGCTTGTGGAAGTGAAATACATATCTTGAACGCGGATGTGGGTCTCTCTCGTCCCTGAATCTTATTTCATGATTTGTGGCTTCATACAGAAATGGCAGAGGTTGATCGTCTGAGACCCAACGCTCTATGTGCTTTGTGTTTGAAGCGGCGTAACGAGCGGATTGCTCAGCCACATGGCCTAACTCAGCGCCTTCACGTTTTGCCTCAATAATGCCGCAGGCCTTGCCATCAATAAACAGCATGTAGTCGGCGGGACCGGTATCGGTGTCCATCTCACGGACTGCCACACCAAGGGATTCATAGAGGTTCAGGCGGCTTTTGTCCTGAATCACCCATCCGGCAGCAATGAGCTTCGTATCAATTTCTTCTCGGGTTTCAGCTTCCAGCTTATCGGTTGGGGGTGGCGTCATCAGCAAAACTTCCTTTTTTATAGATGGGGCCATTCTAGGGGCACCATTTTCACCAATCAAAGCGCCCTTACTCTGAGCTCAATACATTAACTGAAATTCATGTCGACATTAACAGAACCACTCCGTAAGTAACTAGGGGTCTCGTCAGGTTAATGTTATACAGTCTACGCTAATGAACCGAAACCTCAGCCCCATAACCTTTCGGATATCTTGAACTCAAACAGAGGCAGTTTTGCCTTCGTCATTTCTAGTTGGTTTTTCTTTAAACCCCTCTCTGACAGTTTGACTCGCATTCTTCAACAACAAGTCAATATGATTTTCTACCACCTTACGCTGCTTAGCATTTAAGCCTGCTTCCGCCTCAAGTACATCGGGAATTATCAAGAGAACTTCCCTCACTGTCCTTAATAGTCTAGCTATGTTGTACTCCACATCGTCTGCTTCTAACAGTTGGCCACGCGACTTCTTCAATTTATCTTCCTCCAAACTTGATTGAATACGCGCTTTCTCTGCGCTCCAGAATTGCTGCCGCTCAAGAGGTGACAGCATTGATGGGTCAAGATTGCCCCAATTTTGGCAAGACTTGGATTTCAGTAGGATCTTTGCAACCTCTGGCACGGTATAGAGTTTCACCCCACCCCTTTCAACCACGGGATCAATTCCTGCCTGCTTAATACGTTTGGAAACAGTCTGGCGATAAATACCAAAATGGTCTGCAAACCAATTAATGTTGTATGCCAGTATCTCAGATACCATTATTTCACCTCACTCAACATGTCGATGATGAAGACACTTACAATTCTTTATCATGACCACACAACCTCGATCTTGGAACATCCCCTGCTGGATGTGCCTTCCACAGAAGATTACCTACCATGATGATGAGGCTCCCTTTACTAAAAAAATTTCTTTCTCCCCGCGCTCAGCGCCACCCCCGTAAGAAGAAAAGAGCCAGGAAGGACCCCAGAGTTCCGGTGGTCGTGGGTGGTGTATATATCGGCATTTCGTTTTTCATGTTTGGTCCTCAACGTTCGGTTTTTTGCTACTGGTGATGGTATTACTAAGAAGGTGAACGTTTTCCGTAATAGGTGGGCAAGCGAAAATAGTCATTTTCGTTACGTTCGGCGTACCGACTTATTACTCAAAACGTTCTGATTCTGGGCTTGTTCGCTCCGCGTAGCGTCCGCACCAATTACGCTCAGCGTAACGGGCGTTCTGTTAATTTTTAGAGCCTCGAGACTAAACTGCCTCGGCGGGCGAATGGTAGGAGGGTGGTCAAGGTCGGCACTGGGACATTCGTTGATTGGTTGCCAAGTGACTCCGTACAGCGCGCACTTGGCACCGGGGTTAACAAAGCGGCCCTCCCTAGTGCGTATTAACAGATTTGCTTTCAAAAGCTCATGAATTGCAGCACTGATCGTCGCTGACCTCGTCCAGCCAAACTCACGAAGCACGGAAAGGGCCGCAGTGATGTTGCCATTATTTTTGCCCTTAAATTGATAGCTAAGTTCTAATAGCAATGCCTTGGCCTTGAAGCTGAGCCCACGATAATCAGCCGTCTTCATGACGATTCTTGGAACTCCAGCGAAGCCTCCAGGCGCCTCCGTGCGCCCTTTCGCGTTGGGTTGTTTGGCCATATCAGTCACCCTCCAACGCTAGATTACGCACTCGGGTCAGGTCGTTGCCTTCGAGCAAATACATCATCGCCCGGGTCTCACCACCTAAATTATTGAGCACTTCCACCCACTCACGTGAAAAGCTGATGCCATGTGCCTGCTGCAACGAAGAAATCGTAGATGGTAGGGCATGATCTCCAATTCGCTCCGCGGCAAAGCGGTGAAGCCGTTGGCCTGTCGAAAATTGCTTTAGCATATAGGAAAGTTTTCCTGCGCTCTTCCGGCGGGCTTTTAGGGTACAATTGCCCTGATAATATGCTGCCTCGGTCACTTGGCCGGGGCCTTTTTTTCTTTCCATTGTTCACCCCCCCCTACGCGGCCTGTCCGGAAATGGCGTCACGTTCGGCCACGCGGGCCGCCACATAGTCCAGGATTTCTGATCTAAGCCATCCTGAAGCCCGACCTCCGGGCGCCAATTTAAAATTGCGAGGGAAGCGGCTTTCCGCCATTAGGTCATAAATTCGCGACGCCCGGAGACCGGTCATCTGCTCTACTTCAGGAAGGCGGCAGATTCTCTCCTCAGGCACTGTGGCACTTTCTTTCATGGTTTATCTCCTGTGTCATTTTTTGGCGCCCGGCATTGGCCGGTAACATGGAGAGTTTGGGGCTGATGCCCTACAGGTGCGATGCAAAACGTGAAAAATCAGGCGTGAAAATTAGCGGTTCTTTTCTTCACTTTTTTTGCGAAGAGTGATTGCTGTCTTGCGGATTTCAGATGAGTTAGAGGCCAGTTTGGAATTCAAGGAGGGGGCTTTTGCAATTAGGCTATCTGGCCACGGGCGTATGCTTGGCGAGTTTTTTTCGATGAAACTCTTGAGCGTATTAGTGGCAGTATTGGCGCTAGTGTGACAACCAAAAGTTAATGACACCAGCGCAGTTGCGAGTGGGTAATTTGGCTTGCCATACCCTGGCATTCTCCAGCCCTTTTCGATTTGCCAAGCCTCGTCTGGTAGATGTCCGCCATTATGCGGCGCCCAATCTTTGTTTGAAAAAGTTCTTAGCCGAAAAACCAGGTCAAATAACAGGGAGGTTTCTACAGTTGGCGACCGCCGGGAGTTCAGCGGATTTGAGAGAGTAAGACAGCCAAAGGCAAAACGGGATTCGTGTGTCCCAGCATTGTGCCCGAAAAAGTGATCTTCAAATGCCCCAGCCAGAGCTGTGAGCACACTCCCGTATAGAACATCAACACGCTGGCTTCCAGATGCCGAACGAATTTTTACATTGTGTATCGCTTCAGCAAGGTAAAGAGCGTTAGTTACTGTATTTCCCCGAGCAGGCGCCTGAAGTTCTTTTGCTATTTCCCTCAGCTGAGAGGCATATTCTTTTGAGCGATTGTAGGCATCACGGTATTGATCACGCGCCTTGGTATCTGGGTCTGATTTGGTGACAAAATCTTTAGCAAATCTCGACGCACAGAAGCAACTCTGAAGAAGTGTTGCAGCTAATATTTTTACGTCGCTGGGGTCGTATTGATCTTCTAGTTTTTCAAAAAGCTCTTGTGCCGAAGTCGCAGATTCGTCTGCCAATTTGTTCTTGTGCCAATCGAAAAACTCACTCTCATAAAGCCAAGGGCTATTCCTTCCATTTACTTCAACAGAAAAGTGAATACCTTCTAGGTCTAGCAGGCCATAACTCATAACTTTTCGCAGAACGCCAGGTCCGCCTTAGTCTTTCCCCTCAGATTCCGAAGTAGTTCCAGTACAATGCCAGCCTCGGTGACTATTGAGCCAAGAGCGCCTCCAATCAGCATTCTGGTTTTGTTATCGGGGGTACCACCTACATCGACCATATTGATGTCCTTTCGTCGGTTTGGTTAAGGAGGTGGTTGTGTTGCAGCACCGCCCACCCAAATTTATCTGCCCCAAGGGCAGATTCTTTCACGCATCCCCACCAAAGTTTGCAGGCACGACATTTGAACCTGTTTCCAAGTGATCAAGGTAATCGGCATACCACTGCATCATTACCGCCCGGTCTTTCAAGTATTCAGCGTGCTTAGTGTACGCGCCCCGTACCTGATTCCGTTCGAGATGGGACAGCTGCCTTTCGATTGCATCAGGGTTAAAGCCCTCCTCGTTCAAAATCGAAGAGGCGGTTGTCCTAAAGCCGTGGGGGGTGGCTCTTGATTTGTAACCGAGGCGGTAGAGTGCGTAAGTCATGGTGTTTTCAGAAATGGGCCGGGCCCGTGATTTTTCCCCGGGGAACACTAAATCGTAGCGGCCAGAGATAGGCCGGATTTCCTCCAGTAGCGCCAGCGCTTGGCGAGACAGCGGGACAAGGTGTTGCGTCCCCATCTTCATGCGTTCACCGGGGATTCGCCACAACTTGGCCTTAAAGTCGAACTCTTCCCAGCGGGCGCCCCTCAGCTCTCCAGGCCTGACAAAGGTCATAATCAGCAGTTTCAGCGCATATCGGGTCAGAGGGTGCCCGTCATAAGTGGAAACCTTGCGAAGCAGCTCAGGCAGCTCCTGTCTCGTTACCGCAGCCCGGTGTTCCTGCTTGCGTTTTTTGAGCACCCCGGTCAGTTCAGCGGCGGGGTTTACCTGGGATCGACCAGTTTGAACCGCATAGCGAAAGACAGAGGAACAACGCTGAAGCACTCGACCAGCAACGTCCAGGGCATCTCGCGCCTCGATGCGACGTATGACTTCCAATACATCTGGGGGTTGGATCTCAAAGACAGGGCGGTAACCGATGTGGGGAAAGGCATCACGCTCCAGTGACTCGATCACCCGGCGGGCGTGATCTTCTGTCCATCGACCCTTCTGGTGTAGCCACCACTCCCGGGCAATGGCCTCGAAACTGCTGGCCGAGGCAAGGCGTTTAGCACGCTTCTCCTGTTTTCGTAACAGGCCCGGGTCTTCACCTTTCGACAGTGCCTTTTTAGCCTCCCTAGCTGCCTCTCGGGCTTCAGCAAGCGATACAGCTGGGTACACCCCCAAAGCTAGGAGCTTTTCCTTGCCATGGAAACGGTATTTCAGGCGCCAATACTTGCCGCCGTTGGGCTTCACTTGAAGAAAGAGACCACCCCCATCGAACATTTTATAGTCTCGATCCTGGGGCTTTGCGCTTTTAACAGCCGTAGCATTGAGCTTGTCCGTGGCCATATGGGGGTACCTTGGCAGGTAATAATCTGGGGTACCCCACAAAAGTACCCCCGATATACCCCCTATGTCAACGGACGTTATCGGACATAGTCAGATTCGACAGACGAAAAAAAGCCCCGATTTCCGGGGCCTTATAGACGGTAACGGATGTTACCGGATGTTGATATGGTGCCCAAGGCCGGACTTGAACCGGCACGGCTTACGCCACTACCCCCTCAAGATAGCGTGTCTACCAATTCCACCACTTGGGCAATAAACGGTTGTTACTCTGTACCTGCAGGCGCGGGAATTTCCGATGCAGGTGCCGAGGGTATATCTTCATCTACGGAAGGAATGTCCGATTCCTGGACTTCTTCCAGTATTTCCATTTGTACGGCCTCTAGCTCGGGCAGCACTTTATCACCGACTTTGGCGTTATCCTTGGCCATTACCGCCAGGGCAAAGCTGGTGACAAAAAACACGGTCGCCATGATAGCGGTAACCTTGCTGAAGAAGTTCCAGCCACCGGCACTGCCAAATACGGTTTGCGAGGCACCGGAACCAAATGATGCGCCGGCTTCTGCGCCCTTGCCCTGTTGTACCAGGATCAGTCCAATAATGGACAGAGCCGTCAACAGGTGAACAATCAATATCAGTTTTTCCATTTGCCTGCTTCGCCTTGAGGTTAGGCCAGTTTACAAATCTCGCCAAATTCGGCGCTGTCCAGTGAGGCTCCGCCCACCAGAGCGCCGTCGATATCCGGCTGAGCAAACAGCTCGGCCGCATTGGCAGCTTTTACACTGCCGCCATAGAGCACCCGGGTGCCCTCGCCGTTCGCACCCAACTGCTGGCGAATGGCTTTGTGTACTTCCTGGGCCTGCTCGGCGGTGGCTGTTTTGCCGGTGCCTATAGCCCAAACCGGTTCGTAGGCGATGACCGCACTGCAAACCGCTTTTATGCCAGCTGCCTGAATGACTGTATTCAGCTGGCTGTTAATCACTGCCAGGGTTTCACCCTGTTCCCGCTGCGCCAGGGTTTCCCCGACACAGAGAATTGGCACCAGCCCTGCGGCCTGGGCCGCCATAAATTTGGCTGCCACCTGTGCGTCGTTTTCGCCATAGAGCGTACGCCGCTCGGAATGGCCAACAATGGCATAACGGCAACCGATGTCGCGCAACATATCGGCGCTGACTTCACCGGTGTAGGCGCCCTGCTGCTGCTCAGAAACGTTCTGTGCGCCGACACCAATATCGGTGTCATGCAACGTCGCAATCACCTCGGGGAGATACACGTAGGGCGGACAAACCACCACCTCCACTCCTCCGAGCTTCGGCAAGCCTGCCAGAAGCGCTGCTATCGATTCGCGGGAACCGTGCATTTTCCAGTTGCCTGCTACCAGGGGACGACGCATATTAAGGTTTTCCCGGCCCTGAAAAGGGGCGCAATATTAACGAAGTTACCGCCAAACTACAACTGATCACGGCGCGATTCCAAAGGACCAAATACGCCATTCTTCGGCTTTCAAACCAGACCGCACTCAACCGACTTCGTGTGTCACCACTTCCGCCACGTGGGTCACCAGTTCATCCACCAGTTTGGCGTCTTCACCTTCCACCATCACGCGAACCAGCGGTTCGGTGCCGGAGGGTCGCAACAGTACCCGGCCCCGGTCACCCAGGGTCTGCTCGGCTGCTGCCACGGCCTCTTGTATGCGAGGGAAATTTTCCAGTTTGAAGTTCTGCTTGATGCGCACATTGATCATCTTCTGAGGGAATTTTTTCATGCCCTTTTTCAAATCGTGCAGCGAGGTGTCGGTTTCGCGCATGGCATAGAGCACCTGTAGGGCCGCAACCACCGCATCGCCGGTGGTGGTCAGGTCGCTACAGATGATATGACCGGAACTTTCGCCCCCCAACTGCCACTTGCGTTCGCGCATGGCTTCGATCACGTAGCGATCACCCACTTTCGCGCGGAAGAATGGAATACCCAGTTCTTTAAGCGAGATTTCCATACCGAAGTTGCTCATCAAGGTGCCCGCCACACCACTGCATTCGCCCTGCTCATGGCGGTGCTTGGCGATGACGAACAGCAGTTCATCGCCATCCACCATGTGGCCCATGTGGTCGACGAACAACACGCGGTCACCGTCGCCGTCGAAGGCGATACCCATGTCGGCACCCTGGCTGGTCACCGCTTCCTGCAGCAATGCCGGCTTGGTGGAGCCGCAGTTTTCGTTGATGTTGAAACCATCGGGGTTGACCGCCATTTCCACCACTTCGGCGCCCAGTTCCCGGAATACGCTGGGGGCGGTGTGATAGGTAGCGCCATTGGCGCAATCGACCACCAGTTTCAGGCCTTGCAGGTTGCTGCCGGCAGGGAGAGTGCCTTTACAGAATTCTATGTAACGGCCCACGGCATCGGGGACGCGGTGGGCTTTGCCCAGCTTGCTGGACTCTTCGGTGACAATGTCATTGTGCAGATATTGTTCAATGGCCAGCTCCACTTCATCGGGCAGCTTGAAGCCATCACCGCCAAAGAACTTGATGCCATTATCGTAATATGGGTTGTGGGAGGCACTGATAACAATTCCAGCCTGTGCACGGAAGGTGCGTGTCAGGTAGGCAATAGCCGGCGTCGGCATGGGGCCGAGAAGGGCAACATCTACCCCCGCGGCAATTAGCCCTGCCTGCAGGGCCGACTCAAACATATAACCGGAGACGCGGGTGTCCTTGCCCACCAGGATAAGTTTGCGGCCCTGGGTCTGCTCACTGAACACCTTACCCGCTGCCCAGCCCAGTTTGAGCACGAAATCGGCCGTAATGGGGTGAATGCCTACTCTGCCGCGGATACCATCGGTACCGAAAAAAGTTCTTGCCATGCTTATCTCTCGATCGCTGTCATTATTTTCAGGGCATCGGCCGTCGCCGCCACATCGTGCACACGTACAATGCTGGCGCCCCGCTGCACGGCCAGCATCGCCATCGCCACACTGCCCACCATACGCTGCTCAACCGGCTTGTCCAGCAGCGCACCAATCATGGATTTTCGGGAGAGGCCCACCAGCAGTGGCCTTCCCAACTGTTGTAACTCCCCCAACCCCCGAAACAAGTCCAAGTTGTGTTGCAGGGTTTTGCCAAACCCGAAGCCCGGGTCCAGCAGCAGTTTGTCCCGCTCTATTCCTACAGCTTCACAAGCTGCCACGCGGCTGGCCAGAAAGTCTCTGACCTCCTGCACAACATCTTCATATTCCGGGCGTTGCTGCATACTGTCTGGCTCACCGGACATATGCATCAGACAAACGGGCAAGCCTGTTTCGGCAGCTGCCTGCAATGCTCCGGGACGACGCAGCGCCCGCACATCGTTAATCAGGCTGGCACCAGCCTCTGCGGCGGCTGTTATAACCTCGGCGGTACTGGTATCCACAGAAACCGGCACATCGAAACGTGCTGAAATCGCTTCAATCACGGGCACCACCCGCTGCAACTCTTCTGCGACCGTGACGGCCGCGGCGCCCGGGCGGGTGGATTCGCCGCCCACATCGATAATCGCCGCTCCCTCTGCAACCATGGCCTCTACCCGTCGCAGGACCCTGGACATATCCAGACGGCCGTCACTGGCATGAACGGCACCGCCATCTGAAAAAGAGTCGGGGGTGGTATTCAACACGCCCATAATGCGGGGGGTTGAGAGGTCCAGCATGAAGCGGCCAAGATGCATCAGTTCAGGCTCTCGCGCTCTGGTTGAAGGCACAGCCAGGGATGAACATCACCATGGAAAACAGCTTTCAGAATTGCAAAAAAGCCCCCGGCCAGAAGCGGGCCGGGGAACTGTTTAGTGCTCGTTAGCGGGACCGCCAACGGTACCGGTGTCATCGGCATCGCCGCTATCGGTTTTGCCGCCGTCCGGGCCGGGTCGGCCACCAAAATCCTGGTCGCGCCACTCATGGGGAGGACGAACAGGCTTGCGGGCCATCAGATCATCCACCTGGTCGGAATCGATGGTTTCGTACTCCATCAGGGCGTCTTTCATGGCGTGCAGCACGTCGATATTGTCCTCGAGGATTTTCTTGGCACGGTCGTAGCTCTCGTCGAGTACGCGGCGCACCTCAACATCGATTTCCCGTGCGGTATCTTCCGAGTAGGTGGCATTGCCGGTGCCGGGCATCTGGGATTCTTCGTGGCCATATAACACCGGACCCATGGAGTCGGAAAGACCCCAGCGAACCACCATGTTGCGGGCCATTTGCGTGGCGCGCTCGATATCATTGGATGCCCCGGTAGTCACCCCATCGGCTCCATGAATCAGTTCCTCGGCAATACGTCCGCCAAACAGGCTGCACAACTGACTGGACAACTGGCGACGGCTCATACTGTACTTGTCTTCTTCCGGCAGGAACTGGGTAACACCCAACGCCCGACCACGGGGAATAATGCTCACCTTATGAATCGGGTCATGCTCAGGCATCATGCGGCCGACAATGGCGTGACCGGCCTCATGGTAAGCGGTATTTTCCTTTTCCTTCTCCGACATCACCATGGAACGGCGCTCGGCACCCATCATGATTTTGTCGCGGGCTTTTTCGAACTCCTCCGTGGTGACAATGCGCTTGTTGGCGCGCGCCGCGAACAGCGAGGCCTCGTTCACCAGGTTGGCGAGATCGGCACCTGAAAAGCCGGGGGTTCCGCGGGCGATAATACCCAGGTCGACGTGCTCATCCAGCGGCACCTTGCGCACGTGCACCTTGAGGATTTGCTCGCGGCCACGAATATCCGGCAAACCAACAAATACCTGGCGGTCAAAACGACCCGGACGCAGCAGCGCCTTGTCGAGCACATCGGGGCGGTTGGTGGCAGCGATGACAATAATGCCCTCGTTGCCTTCGAAACCATCCATTTCCACCAACAGCTGGTTCAGAGTTTGCTCGCGCTCGTCGTGACCACCGCCGTAGCCACCACCACGGTGACGACCGACCGCATCAATCTCGTCAATAAAGATAATGCAGGGGGCCTGCTTCTTGGCCTGATCAAACATATCCCTGACGCGGGAAGCACCCACACCGACAAACATTTCCACGAAATCAGAACCGGAAATGGAAAAGAACGGCACCTTGGCTTCGCCGGCAATGGCCTTGGCCAGCAGGGTTTTACCGGTACCGGGCGGACCCACCATCAGCACGCCCTGGGGAATACGACCACCCAGCCGCTGGAAGCGGGAGGGATCGCGCAGGAAGTCTACCAGTTCATGGACATCTTCCTTGGCTTCATCCACACCGGCCACATCGGCAAAGGTGGTTTTAATCTGGTCTTCACCCAGCAGACGCGCCTTGCTCTTGCCAAAAGCCATGGGGCCGCCACGGCCACCGCCGCCGCCCTGCATCTGGCGCATGAAGAACATGAAAATGGCCAGGATCAGCAGAATCGGGAACGATGCCACCAGCAGTTGCGTCCACAGGCTCTGCTGCTCCGGCTCACGCCCCTGCACGGTGACGTTGTTGTTGAGCAGATCGCCCATCAGCCCGGAGTCCGGGACATTGGGACGAATGGTCTTGAAGCTGCTGCCATCGGCGCGCTTACCCTCGATGGTCAGCCCCTGGATCTCTACATTGGTGACCCGGCCGCTCTGCACTTCTTCAATGAAAGAGGAGTAACTGATTTCATCCTCTTTGGCAGGGGGACTAAAATTCTGGAATACCGACAGCAGTACCGCCGCGATAATCAGCCACAACACAAGATTCTTGGCCATATCGTTCAAATGAACTTCCTCATCTTAATGCCGGCGATACCCATCGCCCGGCAACACAGGGGCCAACCCACAGGCCCGCCCCGCTAATTCACCCTTTCCCTAACCCTTAAGGCCGCGGGCTACCAGATAAACTTCCCGGGATCGTGACCGGGAGGCATCGGGCTTGCGGGTTACCACACGTTGAAAACGGCTTTTGACATCCTGCAGAAAGCTGTCGAAACCTTCGCCGTGAAATACTTTGGCAACAAAAACGCCGTCAGGTTTCAATACCTGGCAGGCTAAATCAAGCGCCAGTTCCACCAGATACATGGCGCGCGGCTGATCCACTGCCTTCATACCACTCATATTGGGGGCCATGTCTGAAATTACAAGGTCTGCCTGCCCGTCGTCCAGCAATTGCAGAATTTCTTCAAACACGGCTTCCTCGGTGAAATCGCCCTGCACGAAGTCCACACCGGCAATACTGTCCATGGGCAGTATGTCCGAAGCGACAACCCGCCCTTTATCGCCCACCAGTTTGACCGCCACCTGGGACCAGCCACCGGGTGCAGAACCGAGGTCAACAACGGTCATTCCCGGCTTGAAAAGGCGGTCTTTTTCCTGAAGTTCCAGCAACTTATAGCTGGCACGGGAGCGATAGCCCTCCTGCTGGGAGCGCTTCACGTAGTGATCTTTGTTGTGTTCCTGCAGCCAGCGGTGGCTGCTTTTTGAGCGTCCCATATCAACCTGATAGCAGTTCGGCTAGAATACGCGCCGTTAAACAGGACAGCTATTCTATGACACTTTCCAACGAGGACAAAAAGCATCTGCGCCGCCTGGGCCACAATCTCAACCCGGTGGTGACCGTAGCCGGTAATGGTCTCAGCGAATCCGTTCTCGCCGAGATTGATCGGGCCCTGAACGATCACGAACTGATCAAGGTAAAACTGGCGGTTGGCGGCAAAGAGGCGAAGCAGCTGGTGATTGCCGAAATCACCGAAAAGCTGGGCGCCGAGGCCGTGCAGTCCATCGGCCATATCGTGCTGCTGTTGCGCCGCGCAGAAAAGCCCAACGCCCAGCTGTCCAATCTGCTGCGGTAATCCACTGCCGCAGCCACGTTCCCCTTAACTATCCAACGAATGATTGCACCTGGGCTATTTGCCCAGGTGTTGTAGAAACCATTCCGTTGCCGGCCCGGAGGCTGCCTCGAAGTCATTCACATAGGCATCGAAATGCCCGCCTGACAGGGTCACCAGCTGTTTAGGGCCCAGCGCCTCTTCGTAGGCTTCCAGCGCCAGGTCGGAGACCGTCAGCACGTCATCCAGCGCCACGATCATCATAAACGGTGTCGGACTGATGTAGCGTGCGTAGCTGATGGGCTCATATTCGGTAAACATTTCCACGGAGCGCAGCGTCACCTCGTTATGCCACGAGGGGGCACGGGTTTTACCTGTCTCGATGAACCAGGTCCAACTGTCTGGTGTGGGCAGGGCCGAAGGCGCCGCCGGGTCTTCGGCCACCACGGGAATCATGGCCGGCGCCGCGCCGTTCATACGCGCTCGGCGGTCTTCATCAAACATGGCCTGTACCGAGGCAAGGTAGTCGGCACGGATCAGCCGCCGCACATTGCGATGGCCGCTGGCCAGAGGCACCTGGGAAACCACGCACTTCACCCGGCGGTCCAGTGCGCCCACCACCATGACGTGTCCGCCGCTGTAGCTTGAGCCCCAGATACCTATCCGCTGGGCATCGGTTTCCGGCAGGGTTTCGGCGTAGGTAATAGCATCGCGGTAATCGCGAACCTGCTGCCAGGGATCAATTTCATAACGCGGCTCGCCATCACTGGCCCCAAAATTGCGGTTGTCAAACACGATAGACGCCAGACCGACTCGGGCAAATGCCTCCGCGAAGCGGTCGAGATACATTTCCTTGACGGCCGAGTAGCCATGAGCCATGACGATGGTTGGCACTGGCCCCTGGGCACCCTCCGGCACATAGTGCCAACCCCGCAGCGTTACCCCATCTTCGGTTTTGAACTCGATATCCTTGCGCATGTTAATGCCCCCTGTTTTTATTTTGAGGGCACATACTGGCAGAAAGTGATATTGGCGTCGATAAGGTCCAAGCCGCCGTCACCAGTAACACACCCGCACGGAAAAACCGGACACGCCCTATTACTCAACGGAGCTGGCGAAAGGTAACGATAAAAAAAGGGGCTTTACAGCCCCTTTATGGTGATTGTCAAAAATCACTTTAATAAACAACTGGCACTTAAAGGTGCTTCACATCGTCTATTTCGTATTCCACGTCGCCGGACGGCGTCCGGACCACCACGATATCGCCAATTTCCTTGCCAATCAGCGCCCTGGCAATGGGGGACTGGTAGGAAATCTTGTTGGATTTCACATCTGATTCGTCGTCACCAACAATCTTGTAGGTCACAGTCTCGTCGTTATCCAAGTTGATAATATCCACCGTGGCACCAAAGATCACCTTGTCCCCGGCGGGCATTTTGGTGATATCAATGATCTGAGCATTGCCCAGTTTGCCTTCAATTTCCTGAATACGACCTTCGGCAAAACTCTGCTGCTCACGGGCCGCGTGATATTCGGCATTTTCTTTCAGGTCACCGTGTTCACGGGCCTCGGCAATTGCCGCCACAATACGCGGGCGTTCCACTTTCTTGAGATTATCGAGTTCCTTGCGCAGCTTTTCTGCACCTTCAACCGTCATGGGAATTTTTTGCATCAGACATTCCTCTTATGCAGTTCCTGCAATCTTCTCACTTTTATTTCACCGGCCTGTGCCAGCGCCATGCAGACGGCCTGACCGCCGGCCAGTGTGGTTGTGTAATACACGCCATGTTGCTCAGCACTGGAGCGAATGGTCGACGAATCGGCAATCGCCTGTCGACCCTCAGTGGTATTCACAATCAGGTCAATCTGGTCGTTTTTGATCATATCCACAATATGCGGACGACCCTGCTTGACCTTCATCACCCGCTCCACCGGTAAACCGGCATCCTCAATCAGCTGGGCGGTGCCGCCTGTGGCCACAATTTTGAAGCCGCAGCTGATCAGCCCCTTGGCGACACTTGCAATACCGGGTTTGTCCGGGTCGCGGACACTGAGGAACGCGGTGCCCGACGTAGGAATCGGGTCACTGGCACCCAGCTCTGCCTTGGCATAGGCCTCGGCAAAGGTGTCGCCAACCCCCATCACTTCCCCGGTGGACTTCATCTCGGGGCCGAGAATCGGGTCGATACCCGGGAATTTGTTGAACGGCAATACCGCCTCTTTCACACTGAAATAGGCCGGAATAATTTCGCGGGTAAAGTTCTGATCCTTCAGGGATACCCCCACCATACAGCGTGCGGCAATTTTTGCCAGGGATGTGCCAATACACTTGGACACAAACGGTACGGTACGGGACGCCCGGGGATTCACTTCGATCACATAGATCTTGCCATCCTGCCAGGCCAGCTGCACGTTCATCAGCCCTTTCACCTCGAGCTCCACCGCCATGGCCTTGACCACGTCGCGCATGTCGTTCTGCACGTCTTCGGGCAGGCTGTAGGGCGGCAGGGCACAGGCGGAATCACCGGAGTGAATTCCCGCCTGCTCAATATGTTGCATGATGGCACCGATCACCACATCTTCGCCGTCACAGACCGCGTCGATATCCACTTCAATGGCCGAGGACAGGAAGTAATCCAGCAGCACCGGGGCATCTTCTGAAACCTGTACGGCATCGCGCATGTAGCGCAGCAACTCTTCCTCGCGGTAGACGATTTCCATGGCCCGGCCACCAAGTACGTAGGACGGTCTGACCACCAGTGGGTAACCAATGCCCGCAGCAGCGTCTATCGCCTCATCACTGGATCGGACGATGGCATTGGGTGGCTGCAGCAGGTCCAGCTTGTGAATCATCTGCTGGAAGCGTTCACGGTCTTCCGCCCGGTCGATCGCATCCGGGGTGGTACCGACAATCGGCACACCTTCGGCTTCCAGGGCGCGGGCCAGTTTTAACGGCGTCTGGCCGCCAAACTGAACGATGACACCTTTGGGTTTCTCCAGGCGCACGATTTCCAGTACATCTTCCAGGGTAACCGGCTCGAAATACAGCCGATCGGAGGTGTCGTAGTCGGTGGAAACCGTCTCGGGGTTACAGTTGACCATAATGGTCTCGTAACCGTCTTCGCGCATGGCCAGCGCCGCATGAACACAGCAGTAATCAAATTCGATGCCCTGACCGATGCGGTTGGGGCCGCCACCCAGCACCAGGATCTTGTCCCGCCCCGAGGGCTGCGACTCGCACTCTTCCTCGTAGGTGGAGTACATGTAGGCAGTGGCCGTGGCAAATTCCGCGGCACAGGTATCAACCCGTTTGTAGACCGGGTGAATGCCAAGGCTGTGACGGTGCTTACGCACAGCGGTTTCCGATGTCTCCAGCAGTACCGCCAGTCGTTTATCGGAAAAGCCCTTGCGCTTCAGGCTGAACAGTTTTTTCTCATCCAACGCCTTCAGAGAACTGCCCTGCAGGGCCTGCTCCTGTTTGATCAGGTCTTCGATTTGCACCAGGAACCAGGGGTCAATCGCAGAATGCGCAAACACTTCGTCCACCGTCATCCCGGCGCGGAAAGCGTCACCCACATACCAGATGCGCTCGGCACCGGGGTTGCTGAGCTGTTCGAGCAGTTCGGCCATACCTTCTTCAGTGGAGGCATCGACTTTTGGTTCAAACCCGGCTGAACCCACTTCCAGACCGCGCAGGGCTTTCTGCAGGGACTCCTGGAAAGTGCGACCGATGGCCATCACCTCGCCCACGGATTTCATCTGGGTGGTGAGCTTGGCGTTGGCCTGGTTGAATTTCTCAAAGGCAAAACGCGGAATCTTGGTGACGACATAGTCAATGCTGGGCTCAAAGGACGCCGGAGTGGCACCGCCAGTAATGTCATTCTGCAGTTCATCCAGCGTATAACCCACCGCCAGCTTGGCCGCCACCTTGGCAATGGGGAAACCGGTTGCTTTCGACGCCAGAGCAGATGAGCGGGAAACCCGGGGGTTCATCTCGATCACCACCAGACGACCATCCTTGGGGTTCACGGCAAACTGCACGTTGGAACCGCCGGTTTCCACACCGATCTCGCGCAGCACCGCAATGGAGGCGTTGCGCATGATCTGGTATTCCTTGTCCGTCAGGGTCTGGGCCGGCGCCACGGTGATGGAATCACCGGTGTGCACCCCCATGGGGTCGAAGTTCTCAATGGAACAGATGATGATGCAGTTGTCGTTTTTGTCCCGCACCACTTCCATTTCATATTCTTTCCAGCCGATCAGCGATTCGTCGATCAACAGCTCGTTGGTGGGTGACAGGTCAAGCCCACGACGGCAAATCTCTACAAATTCTTCACGGTTGTAAGCAATACCGCCACCGGATCCGCCCATGGTGAAGGACGGTCGGATAATACAGGGGTAGCCGAAACGATCCGGCACCTGCAGCGCCTCTTCCAGGCTGTGCACAATCACCGCGTTGGGTGTTTCCAGGCCAATCGCTTTCATGGCCTTGTCAAAACGATCGCGATCTTCGGCCTTGTCGATGGCATCGGAGTCGGCACCGATCATGTCGACACCAAACTCTTCCAGCACCCCTTCGCGCGCCAGATCGAGCGCACAGTTAAGGGCTGTCTGCCCGCCCATGGTGGGCAGCAGCGCGTCCGGGCGTTCCTGCTCGATAATCTTCGCTACAGTGCGCCATTCCACCGGTTCGATATAGGTGGCATCGGCCATGGCCGGGTCGGTCATGATGGTAGCGGGGTTGGAGTTCACCAGGATCACTCGGTAACCCTCTTCGCGCAGGGCTTTACAGGCCTGGGCGCCAGAGTAGTCAAACTCGCAGGCCTGTCCGATGACAATGGGACCGGCGCCGAGGATCAGGATGCTTTTGATGTCGGTTCTTTTTGGCATAAGTCGTCGTCAGTTTAGGCCGTAGCCGTTAACTTGGTACCTGTCAGCAGGTGTTATTTCGGTGCCATTACAGGCACCGCGCACGGAATAGAGCCCGGTTCAGCTGGCCTGGCCGCGCGCTTCAATCAATTCGAAAAAGTGGTCAAACAGCGGTGCTGCATCATGGGGGCCGGGGCTGGCTTCCGGATGGCCCTGGAAGCTGAAGGCCGGCTTGTCCGTGCGGTGAATCCCCTGCAGCGAGCCGTCAAACAGTGAACTGTGGGTCGCGCGGAGATTCGTCGGCAAGGTCGCCTCGTCCACAGCAAATCCGTGGTTCTGGCTGGTGATCATTACCGTACCGTTATCCAGATCTTTCACCGGGTGGTTGGCGCCGTGATGGCCAAATTTCATTTTTACGGTCTTGGCACCACTGGCCAGGGCCAGCAACTGGTGCCCCAGGCAAATGCCAAAAACCGGGATGTCGGTTTCCAGAAAGTCACGGATCGCCTGAATGGCGTAATCGCAGGGCTCCGGGTCACCCGGGCCATTGGACAGAAAAATACCGTCGGGATTCATGGCCAGCACATCTGCTGCCGGAGTTTTGGCTGGCACCACTGTGAGGTTGGCACCGCGGTCCACCAGCATGCGCAGAATATTGTGCTTGGCGCCAAAATCGTAGGCCACCACGTTATAGGGTTTGTTTTCCGGTGCCGTGAAACCTGCACCCAGCTGCCAGCTGCCCTCGGACCAGGCATAGGATTTATCGGTGGTGACTTCCTTGGCCAGGTCCATGCCTTTCAGACCGGAAAAGGCACGCGCTGCGGCCAGTGCCTCGTCGCGATCAACATGGCCCGCCATCAGGCAACCACTCTGGGCGCCTTTTTCGCGCAGGATGCGAGTCAGTTTGCGGGTGTCGATGTCGGCGATGCCAAGAATATTGTTCGCCTTCAGGTATTCATCCAGCGCCTGCTCGGACCTGAAATTGCTGGCCAGCAGTGGCAGGTCGCGAATCACCAGACCCGCGGCCCAGATGCGCTCGGACTCACAGTCTTCCCTGTTAACACCGACATTGCCGATGTGTGGATACGTCAGGGTAACGATCTGGCGCGCATAGGAGGGATCGGTGAGGATTTCCTGGTAGCCGGTCAATGCTGTATTGAATACCACTTCACCACTTGAGAGCCCATCTGCGCCAATGGCGATACCCTCAAACACAGTGCCATCCTCAAGCGCGAGAATAGCGGACCGATGGCTATCGGTATTCAAAGCGACCTCCTAAACCTTTAGGGAATTCTTAGTGTGACAGCTCATTTCCTTAAGCAACAATCCGGTGTAGCTTGGCTAACGTCAGGCTGTAAAAAAGCGAGATGAAACCGCACGTCTCACCTCGCTTTCAAATTCTCCAACCGCGTCCCTCACCGGTAATTACAGGGCTTGCTCTGTCTGCGGAAACTAACGGCGCATTCTAGGGCAAGCACCCCGATCTGTCCAGCCGATATCATGCCGTCCGGGGCAAAAAATTGGCTGTTTTCACGGACATGCCGTCACTTCAGACCGAGCACATCCTGCATATCGTAAAGGCCTTTTTCCTGCCCCTGTAGCCAAGCGGCGGCCCGCACAGCCCCGCGGGCAAAGGACATACGGCTGGAGGCTTTATGGGTGATTTCCACACGCTCACCCTCGGCGGCAAACATCACCGTATGATCGCCAACAATATCGCCGGCGCGAACCGTGGCAAAACCAATAGTCTGGCGATCCCGGGCACCGGTCTGCCCTTCCCGGCCATAAACGGCCACTTCGGACAGGTCGCGACCCAGGGTTTTGGCGACGACTTCACCCATACTGAGGGCAGTACCAGACGGAGCATCCACCTTGTGGCGGTGGTGGGCCTCGTAAACTTCGATGTCCACGTCGTCACCAAGCACTTTGGCCGCCATTTCAAGCAATTTAAAACAGAGATTGACTCCGGTACTGAAATTGGACGCAATACACAGGCCGGTAGCGTCGGCTGCCGACAACAGTTGCTGCTTTTGGTCCGGAGTGAATCCGGTAGTACCGACCACCATTTTTTTGCCAGCGGCAGCACAGGCCTGGGCATTTGCCAGGGTGGCCACCGGTGCCGTGAAATCAATCAGTACATCGAACTGATCCAGCACCTGGTTGATATCGCCAACCACTGACACGTTGAGTTTGCCGATACCAGCCAGCTCTCCGGCATCGGCACCAATGAGGGTGCTCTCAGGGCGCTCGATGGCTACCGTCAGCTGCGTGTCAGGATTCAGGGTTACCGCTTCTATCAGGGTTTTCCCCATACGACCGGCCGCACCGGTCACTGCAATTCGTGTCATAGGGTCTTCTCGTTATTGTCCGGCAGCGAATCGCACTACAGCGCGAAGCCATCAAAGAATTTCTTTACACCTTCAAACCAGGACGTCTTGCGCGGTGAGTGCTTGCCGCCCTCAAGGCTCTCCTGCAACTTGCCCAGCAACTCCTTTTGTTCTGCATTGAGATTGACCGGGGTTTCCAGAATAACACGGCACAACAGATCACCTTTCCCGCCGCCTCGCACACTGGTGACCCCTTTGCCACGCAACCGGAACAGCCTGCCGGTCTGGGTCTCGGCAGGAATTTTCAGTTTGACGCGGCCATCCAGTGTCGGCACTTCAATTTCGCCACCCAAGGCGGCATCGACAATACTGATCGGCACTTCGCAGTAGAGATCGCGGCCTTCACGGCGGAACAGCGCATGCTCCCTGACGCGGACCTGGACATACAGATCCCCGGGAGGACCACCTTCCGGCCCGGCTTCACCCTCTCCGGAAAGGCGGATGCGATCACCGGTATCAACACCGGCGGGAACCTTGACCGATAATGTCTTGGTATCGTGCACCCGACCCTGCCCGTGACAGGTACCACAGGGATCGCTGATAACCTGACCACGACCGCGGCAGGTGGGACAGGTCTGCTGGACCGCGATAAAGCCCTGGGACATGCGCACCTGGCCATGCCCGCCACAGGTGGAACAGGTCGTCGGGCTGCTGCCCTTCTTGGCGCCAGAGCCATCACAGGTCTTACAACCCACCAGGGTTGGCACTTTAATCTGAATGGTTTTGCCCCGGACGGCATCTTCAAGATCCAGGTCCAGGTCATAACGCAAGTCTGAACCGCGGCGCGGACCGCCGCGACCACCCCGGCCACGACCACCTTGACCAAAAATATCGCCAAAGACATCGCCGAAGATATCGCCAAAATCACCGAAACCCGCACCACCGGGGCCACCACCAAACCCGCTATTGGGGTCTACACCCGCGTGGCCGTACTGGTCGTAGGCTGCTTTCTTTTCCTTGTCAGAAAGCACTTCGTAGGCTTCCGTCGCCTCTTTAAAGATGTCCTCGGCCTCTTTGTTGTCCGGGTTGCGGTCCGGGTGATTCTTCATCGCTATGCGGCGGTAGGCCTTTTTGATCTCCTCCGCAGAGGCACTTTTGGCTACACCGAGAATCTCGTAAAAATCGCGTTTGGCCATGGCGTATCAACTTCTGTTGTCGGGTTAACTGCCCAGCGGGCAGCGTATCAAACTAATTCGTGCATCCTGAAGAATCATTTCCTTTCAGACGCAGCAAGGCGCGGGCATGACCCGCGCCTGCTTCCGGCTGGAAGGCCGGCAACGACAATCAGGGAAGCCCCTTACTTCTTGTCGTCTTCCTTCACTTCCTCGAACTCGGCATCAAGCGCGTCGTCCTGGTTGCCACTGGCAGAGGCAGCACCTTCGCCAGCAGCACCGGCCTGTGCAGCTTCTGCCTGCTCTGCATACAGTTTCTGCGCCAGGTTGGCAGAGGCTTCAGACAACTTGTTGGCCGCCGCATCCATGGCTTCCTTGTCGTCACCTTTCACCGCTTCTTCCACTTCCTTGATGGCAGCTTCGATGGCCTCTTTTTCCTCGGCACTGGCTTTGTCGCCAGCTTCCTCGAGGGTCTTTTTGGCCGCATGGGCCAAACCATCAGCGGCGTTGCGAGCCTGTACCAGTTCTTCAAACTTCTGGTCTTCGGCGGCATTGGCCTCCGCATCCTTGACCATGTTTTCAATTTCTTCATCGGACAGACCGGAAGAGGCCTTGATCACGATGGATTGTTCCTTGCCGGTGGCCTTGTCTTTGGCGCTAACGTTAAGAATACCGTTGGCATCAATATCGAAGGTCACTTCAATCTGGGGCATACCGCGAGGTGCCGGGGGAATATCCGCCAGGTCAAAACGACCCAGGGACTTGTTGCCCGCTGCCTGCTTGCGCTCGCCCTGTACTACGTGGACGGTCACCGCGGTCTGGTTGTCGTCTGCGGTAGAGAAGATTTGCGATTTCTTGGTAGGAATCGTGGTGTTCTTCTCAATCAGCGGGGTCGCCACACCGCCCATGGTTTCAATACCCAGCGTCAGCGGGGTCACATCCAGCAACAGCACGTCTTTCACATCGCCGGACAGAACCGCCGCCTGGATCGCAGCGCCCACGGCCACTGCCTCATCAGGGTTTACATCTTTACGTGGTTCCTTGCCAAAAAACTCGGATACGTACTTCTGTACCAACGGCATGCGAGTCTGACCACCGACCAGAATCACATCTTCAATGTCTGAAGCGGACTTGCCCGCATCTTTCAGGGCCATTTTGACCGGCTCCATGGAGCGGGACACCAGTTCTTCAACCAGGGACTCCAGCTTGGCGCGGGTCAGTTTTACCACCAGGTGTTTCGGACCAGTGGCATCTGCCGTGATGTAGGGCAGGTTCACTTCGGTCTGCTGGCTGGAAGACAGCTCAATCTTGGCTTTTTCAGCGGCTTCCTTGAGACGCTGCAGAGCCAGCGGATCATTGTGCAGATCAATACTGCTCTCTTTCTTGAATTCTGCCGCCAGGTATTCGATCAGGCGCAGGTCGAAATCTTCACCACCGAGGAATGTATCACCGTTAGTCGACAGCACCTCAAACTGGTGTTCACCATCCACATCGGCAATTTCGATGATGGAAATATCGAAGGTACCACCACCCAGGTCGTAGACAGCGATAACGCGATCGCCCGCGCCCTTGTCCATACCGTAGGCCAGGGCTGCGGCCGTAGGCTCATTGATAATCCGCTTGACTTCGAGACCGGCGATTTTACCGGCATCTTTGGTCGCCTGACGCTGGGAGTCATTGAAGTAGGCCGGCACGGTAATCACCGCCTCGGTGACTTTTTCACCCAGGTAGTCTTCTGCGGTCTTCTTCATTTTCTTCAGCACTTCGGCAGAAATCTGCGGTGGCGCTTTCTTGTCGCCCTTCACTTCAACCCAGGCATCACCGTTGTCAGCCTTGGCAATCTTGTAGGGCACCATCTTGATGTCTTTCTGTACCACATCATCTTCGAAACGACGACCAATCAAACGCTTCACCGCAAACAGGGTGTTGCTTGGATTGGTGACCGCCTGGCGCTTGGCAGACTGCCCCACCAATACTTCGTTGTCATCGGTAAAGGCCACAATGGAAGGCGTGGTGCGCGTTCCTTCAGCATTTTCGATGACTTTCGGTTTATCGCCCTCAAGGACGGCCACACAGGAGTTGGTGGTGCCGAGGTCAATGCCGATAATCTTGCCCATTTTCTGAATCTCCGGGTTAAATCAATCTGTTAATAACTGGCTTCTGGTTGTGTATATTGGCCCGCTTTCCGGGATTTCAACCCTCACCATCGGTATTTGCTTATGCGGTAGCAGCTTTGGACACCACAACCATGGCCGGGCGCACCAGGCGGCCGTTCAGGGTGTAGCCTTTCTGGAATACATCTACCACGGTGTTGGGCTTTACTTCCTGCATTTCCAGCATGCTCATGGCCTGGTGCAGCTCGGGGTCAAATGACTCTCCCTTGGGGTCCAGTGTGTCGACCTTGAAACGCCCGAGGACGTCCAGAAAGCTCTTTAGTGTCAGCTCGATGCCTTCACCCACTGCCTTGAATTCTTCATTGGTACTGTCAATGGCACCGATGGCACGCTCCAGGTTATCCACCACCGGCAGAAGCTCACCCACGAACTTCTCCAGTGCGTATTTGTGGGCGTTTTCCACATCCCGCTCCATACGGCGACGCAGGTTCTGCATCTCCGCCTGGGTGCGCAAAACGTGGTCCTTGGCCTCGGCCAAATCGGCCAACACTTGCTCCACGCTCTGCTCCTGACTTATTTCAGCCTGGGATTCCTCCGGCTGAGTTTCGGTTGACTGCTCCGCCTCCGGCTGCTGTTGTTCCGGCTCCTGCGAATTGTGCTTTTCCGTCGACACGCAACGATCCCCCTCTGGACTTTGGTTCACGGCCTATATTGGGTCTGAACAAGTAGTTTCAAGGGCAGACGCACTTAAAAATTCTGTATACCATTAGCCTTTGCACAAATCGCAACACTGACTCGGAACAGCCCCTTGCTCACCAGCCTCAGCGTCAACAATTTCACCCTGGTGGAATCTCTGGAAGTGGATTTCAGCGCCGGCATGTCGGCACTGACCGGGGAGACCGGCGCTGGCAAATCCCTGGTGCTGGATGCACTGTCCATGGCACTTGGAGATAGAGCAGACACCGACCGCATTCGCGAAGGCCAGGAACGGGCCGAGGTAACCGCCCTGTTTGATATTTCACAATCCGCCCCGGCCCGTCACTGGCTGTCGGAAAACGATTTGGCCTGCGACAGCGACGAATGTCTGTTGCGGCGGGTTATCACCAGAGAAGGGCGCTCGCGGGGCTATATCAATGGTCAGCCGGTGACGATGCAACAGCTGCGTGATCTGGGTGAAATGCTGATCGATATTCATAGCCAGCACGAACACCAGTCCCTGTTGCGCAAGGACTGCCATCGCGAGATTCTGGATGCTTTCGCCGGCAGCAGCGATCTGGCTGCATCCGTGCGCAACTGCCAGCAACAGTGGAGCCGCCTCAACCAGCAGCTGCAACAGCTCACCAATGCCAGCGATGAGCTGGACGCCCGCAAGGCATTGCTGCAGTTTCAGCTCCAGGAGTTTGAAGAACTCGGCCTGGCCAAGGGTGAGCTGGCACAACTGGAGGAACAACAGCAGCTTCTGGCCAATGCCGAATCTATCCTGAAAGACAGTCATGCCCTGATCGAATTGTGCCAGGAGGGAGACACCTTCAACCTTCAGGATGGACTGAACCGTGCCGTACAGCTGTTGAGCGCGATGCCAAACAAGCCCCACGGGTTAATGGAAGCAGAAAAGCTGTTGAACAGCGCGCTGATTGAGGTCGGAGAAGCAGGCCGGGAAGTTCAGCATCACCTGGACAGCTTTGAACTGGACCCCGAACAACTTCAGGACATTGAAGACCGCCTTAGCGCCATCTATCAACTGGCCCGCAAGCACCGCATCCAGGCCGAGCAGCTACCGGAACAGAGGGATGAACTGCAACAGGAACTGGATAAGCTGACCGGCGGTACAGAGAGCCTGGAAGCCTTGCAAGGGCAGGTCGACCAGCTGTTGGCACAGTACCAGGAACAGGCACAGGCTCTGAGCCACCAACGTGCAGAAGCCGCCAGGTTACTCTCCAGCCAAGTGGAGCAGCAGTTTGCCTCCCTGTCCATGAAAGGCGCCCGCTTTGTGGTGGAACTGCGACCTGGCAACCCGGAAAAACCCTCAGCCCAAGGCCTGGAAAGTGTGGAATTTCTGATCGCCACCAACCCGGGCACAGAACCCAGACCCCTCTCAAAAATTGCTTCCGGCGGCGAGCTGTCGCGCATCAGTCTGGCCATTCAGGTCATCGCCGCCCGCCACGCCACCATTCCAACCCTAGTATTTGACGAGGTGGATGTCGGCATTGGTGGCGCCACCGCCAATGTAGTGGGAGAACTGCTGCGGGAGCTGGGCAACCGCGGCCAGGTCATCTGTGTGACCCACCAGCCACAGGTAGCCGCCTGCGCTCATCACCAACTACTTGTCAGCAAGCAGACCGGCACGAACACCGCCCACAGCGATATTCAACCCCTTGGGGAATCTGAACGCATTGAGGAAATCGCCCGCATGCTGGGCGGCGCCTCCATCACCGATACCAGTCGCGACCACGCCAGAGAACTGCTGGCACTGGCCAACCCCTCCATTTGATCTGAATCAATACTGCCCTGCGAAGAAAATTTTATGCTTTCGCCTCCAACTGTCAGGAGGTAAATAAGATGCTCGCAGAAGATACTGCAACCCTGGGTAGAGTCGGCAAATTGATGTTGATGGGAATTGGCGTAATGTTTGTGCTGATTGCCGTGGCATCAACTGTTGCCTAACCCATTAATACCCTGCTGACGACCAAACTCGTCGGCAGGGTCCCATCTCTTTCCGCATTTCCCGCCATCAAGCTCGACGTAGACAAGACACTGCGTTACCCTGAAAACTCTGAGTCTTTCAACGGGTTCAATTGATGATTTCTGAATTTTTCTCCGCAGGTTTTAATCTCTCCATGCTTCCGGCAAGACTGGCAGTACGCAACACCAAGGCTACTTTCCAGGCCATGCGCGACCTGCCCTCCATGATGAAAAACGCCCCTTTTGAGATGTATCAGTCCCGGGAAGAGGCACAAATGCTGATGGCACAGCTGATGTCACGCATCGATCAGCAACTGGGTTGTGACCCCGCCAATCTCAGCGATCAGGAACGGGAAATGATTGTTGGCCGCGAACTGGCCATGGCTGAACAGCATCTGGGACAATCGCTTATCAATATGCTCACCGCCTGTCGTGTGTTGACGGCAAAACCCTCACGGGTCATCGAACACGGCCCCGCCGACCGAATCGACTAGTCAGCGGCTATAAAGACGAGATTTTTGTAGCCGCCATCACAGACCGCCAATCGCTCATCCAGGGGCTCACAGTCAGGTGTCTGCAGATTGTCGATATCCGGCAGTCGCTCACTCACTGACATGTTCTGTTTATCTTTTTTCAGAAACCCGAACATGGTTTCAAACCGTTGCCTGAAGTCCAGACCGCGACTGGTCACGTCTTCATACAGATAAACAAATTTGCGAAAAGAAAACGTCGATCCGCCAAGGCCGATTTCCAGCATCTTCGCCAAGTACTGCCGATAGGACAAACGCAGGTATTCCAGCTGTTTCGCCCCATTCAACGCACCCTGCGGGCCGGGGATATCCATACGATTACCGTCACCCAGTGCACCGGGGTTCAGCCTGTCATTTTCCTTGTTTGCCACTAACCGGTAATGATTCTCCCCACAATACAGGGATATCCCTTCCAGGCGGCAGGCACTGACCGGGTCTGCTGAGCTGACCTGCTTGGCCTTTTGCACCAGGACTGCCGGCATTGCTGTCTTTTGCCGCACGGGCATTGCAAGGCTGACGCCTACTTTTGCCGCAGGTCGTTTGAGCAGCAATGCCTGTGTCATTTCGTCATTGCGCCGGAAGTCATAGAAGGCGGGTAACTTTTTCCCCTGCCCCAACGCCTTCAGCTCGCAGAAAATCTGCTCGTAGTAAGTCTCTGCCAGCAGCAGACAGGCGTCATCCCCCAACGCCGGCAGGGAAGCGCCGGCGAGCCATAGCCACAGCACCTGATTAAACAACTTTTTCACTCTCGCCCCCTGCTCACTGCTGGCATCCCATCAGCACTTAACCATTGATCGCCACCGGGCGCAAAATATCGGCTCGGCCCGTGGCGTATATTTACGACACCCCCGCCAACCCCTTAGACTGTAGCGAATTCCTTATCGAAGGCGTTCAGATACAGCGAGATATGACACAATCCCTTGTCCGCCTTCTCCCCCCTCTGTTCTGTCTCGTACTGGCACTGCTGACCTACTGGCAACTGCCTAACCTGAAAACTGAACAGGTTTCCCTGCTGACCCAACTGCCATTTATCGTCTGCGGGCTGGCGGCTTTCATGGCAGTTCTGGCCAATCGCTCACGCGATCTGGGCGGTGCCGGTACCATGTTGCTAGGCTACTGGCTGATCACAGTTTTTATGCAGGAACCCCTCAGCAGCGAACCCGCCGGGCAGATATTTGCCCTAACCTCCCTGTGCCTGCCGGTGCTGCTGGGGCTGTTCATTATTTTACCTGACACGGGCTGGCGCCACCCGGGGTTCCTGGTGCTGACCGCCTTTATCTCCATCTTCGTGCTGATCGTGATCAGCCTGTTCCAGTGGCAGCCCCTTTGGTTTGACACACTCATGCCCAGCGCAGCCAATCCCGACCTGCTGAATCTTAAAATCTCATCCCTGTCGGGACTGCTGTTTACTCTGGCCTTTGTGCTGGGCGTTTCACTGCCCATACTCCAGAAAGAGCAACTCGACACCAGCATGCCCGGTTGTGTGCTGTTCGGCTTTATCACCCTGGGCTGGTTTGGTATCCCGCAGATATCCTCGATCATGTTTTCAGCAGCGGGACTGTTACTGATTATCAACCAGACCCACAGTCTGCTGAACATGGTGTACCGGGATGAACTCACACAGATACCCAACCGACGGGCGCTGCTGAGGGACGTGCGCAGCATGGGCAGCACCTATGCACTGGCCATGGTTGATGTGGACCATTTCAAAAAGATCAATGACAACTACGGGCACGATGTCGGTGACCAGGTATTGAAGGCCGTCGCGGCAAAATTGCGCCGCATCTCCGGTGGCGGCAAGGCCTACCGCTTTGGCGGCGAGGAATTTTGTCTACTATTCAGGGGCCGACACGCCGATCAGGTCCTCGATTTCCTCGAGGACCTGCGCAGAAATATTGCCGATTACGACATGACCACCCGCGACAAGAAAAGCCGTCCCCGCACCAAGAAAAGTGGCGAGAAAAAACGCGGGGCGTCCCGTCGGGACGGCAATATACGGGTCACCGTCAGCATGGGGGTGGCCGATTCCCAGGATGCCCTGCACTTTGAAGGCGTGATGAAAGCCGCCGACAGCGCCATGTATCGGGCCAAGGAAGGCGGCAGAAACCAGATTAAAACCTGTTAGGTAAAAGGTCTGGCAGTCTGCTGGAAATTATTTCTTGGGGCGAACGTACAGCACCAGGTTATGCCCCACCAGCTCATAGCCGTTCTTTTCCGCAATCGCTTTTTGCAGGGCTTCAATTTCGTCGCTGTGAAACTCAACCACTTTTCCGGTATCCACATTCACCATGTGATCGTGGTGCTCACCGCGGTCCATTTCATAAACCGCCGGGCCGTTGTCAAAGTTGTGGCGGGTGATCAGACCAGCGCTTTCAAACTGGGTAAGAACCCGGTAAACCGTGGCGATACTGACATCGTCCCCGGTTTCCATCATCTTGCGGTAAACATCTTCCGCGCTCATGTGGCGCTCGCCACTTTCTTCGAGGAGTTGCAAGATTTTCAGGCGTGGAACCGTAACTTTCAGCCCGGCCTTTCGCAATTCACGGTTTTCATCGTTCATTCCTGTAACGCCCCTTCTATACACTGGATGGATTCGGTATTATCGCCCTTCGCTGAAATGACTGGAACCCCACAGATGCACTTTACTGCACGATTGAGCTGTTGCCTGGCCCTGATGGTCTCCCTCTCGGGTTGTTCAGGCATCTCCATGCCCAGCTTCAGCATGCCGAAACTGCCGAGTATCCATAAATTTGATATTCAGCAGGGCAATGTGATCACCCAGGAAATGATTGATCAGCTTAAGCCCGGGATGACCAAGTCCCAGGTGCGATTCATTATGGGCACCCCCATGATCGCCGACACTTTCAACGAGAACCGTTGGGATTACTACTACAGCCTGTACCCTTCAGAAGGTGACGAAGTGCGCGAACAGGTCTCCATTTACTTTGAAGACGAAAAACTGGTGGGTTTCCGCGGCGACTTCATTCCTTCCGCCCTGGCTCCGCCACCGGCAGAGCCCGAGGCCACTCAACCGGAAGCTGACGCTGACGAAGCAGCCGAGTAATTACTCGCTGGCCCCCTGCTTGGCCTTTTCAGCCCGACGCTTCCTGACTTCCTTGGGGTCCACCAGCAACGGACGATAAATCTCCACCCGATCACCCGCCTGTAGCACCTGTTCTTTGGGTGGTTTCAAGCCTTTACTGCCCAGGGACTGACCAAAAATCCCCATCTTTGCCGTCTCCAGATCAATTTCCGGAAACTGTTGCACAATGCCCGATTGCTCTACTGCTTCATAGGCGGTAGTCCCCGGCGCCACTTGCAGGGTTGTCAGCTGCTGACGCTGGGGTAATGCGTAAGCCACTTCAACGGTAATCAGTTCCACATCTTTCATCGGCCATAAACCTCTTGCGCCCGCTTTGACAAAGAGTCCACCAGGTTGTTGGCCACTGAGGCAAACACACTCCCCGAGGCCAAGCCCATCGACAGGCTGTTAAATTCAAATTCCAGATCCAGCATCACCTTGCAGGCGGTATCAGTCAGCGCCTTGAAGCTCCACTCGCCGGTGAGCTTTTTAAACGGACCCTCCGCCAGCTGCATCACAATGCGCTCATGGGGGTAGAGCGTATTGCAGGTGGTAAAGCTGTGCCCCACCCCGCCTTTCTTCAGGTCGAGTCGGGCTGTCATCGACTGCGGATCTTCCGCCAGAATATGTGCCCCGACGCAGCCATCCATGTACAGCGGATAACTGGCCACATCGTTGACCAGATCAAACATCTGCTGGGCTGAATACATGACCAGCGCACTGCGCTTAATGGTAGTCAACATCAGGCAAACGTCTTGTAAACACCGAGCACAAACACTACCAGCACGGCGACGGGCGAGAGATAACGCACTATCCAGCGCCAGGCAAGAAAGACCGCGTGGGTCTCATCTTCCAGTTCCCTGCGCACCGTATCGGGCCGCATCAGCCAGCCCACGAACAGCGCGATAAACAGCCCCGTCAGCGGCAACATCACGCTGGAGGTAAGAAAATCCATAAATTCGAAAAAGTTGAAACCCGCCAGACGTTTTTCTTCCCAGACATTGAAAGACAACACACTACCCAGCCCCACCACCCAGGCAATACCACCCAACAGCAGGTTAGCGGTGACACGATTGAAGCGCTTTGTTTCAATCAGGTAGGCCACAGCCGGCTCTATCAGTGAGATGGCCGAACTCCAGGCCGCCAGCGTCACCAGCACAAAAAACAAACTGCCGAACAACAGGCCACCCGTCATGTTGCCGAACGCCACGGGCAAACTGACAAACATCAGCCCCGGGCCCGCGCCGGGTTCAATGGTGGGATTGGCAAACACGATCGGAAAGATTGCCAACCCGGCCATTAACGCAACCAGGGTATCGAGCACGCCCACAGCCAACACCGTGCGACCGATTCTAGCGTGCTCCGGCATGTAGGCGCCGTATGCCATGATGGCGCCCATCCCCAGGCTGAGCGTAAAGAAGGCATGACCCAACGCCTCCAATACCCCTGCCCAGGTGAGCGCTTCCGCATTAAAACTGAACAGAAAGCTGAAGCCCTGGGCAAAATCGCCGCGCTGGATGGAAAAGCCCAATAACACCAGCAGCAGCACAAACAGCATGGGCATCAGTATGCGAACGGCCACGCCCAAACCCCGGGTGACGCCACCGATGACCACAGCGATGGTGAGCACCATAAAAATACTTTGCCAGAAAATTAACTCCTGAGGGTCTGCTAACAGTTCACCGAAGATTGCGCCGGCCTGGTCCGCGCTGGCGCCCATAAAGGTGCCCGAGGCCATTTCCCCGATGTAATAGAGGGCCCAGCCAGCAATCACTGCGTAATAGGAAAGAATCATCAATCCCGCGGTAACACCCAGCCAGCCAATGGCGTGCCAGGCACCGTGCAGTCCGGCTTCCTCGGTCAGAAAACGCATGGCATTAATGGGGCTCTGGCGACCACGGCGACCCAACATCACTTCCGCCACCATCACCGGCATTCCGACCAGGAGAATGCATAACAGGTACACCAGCACGAAGGCACCACCGCCATTTTCGCCGGCGATATAGGGGAATTTCCAGATATTGCCCAACCCCACAGCCGAGCCTGTGGCCGCCATGATAAATGTCCAGCGACTGGTCCAGGCGCCGTGAAGGCCACGACCCTGGGTTGCAGCTGTGAGTTGTTGTTCTGGCATCAGTACTGCTCAAACGTTGTTGAGGTCGATTGTACCGGCAATCCCCCTCTGGAAAAACCGACTGCGGTCTCCCCTCAGCAACAAAACCATAGGCGCTACCGGGTGCAATCCTTATAATGCCCGGCCATGGCCAAGAAACCTCAGAAAAAGAAGCAAAGCGCTACCATCGCACTGAATAAAAGGGCGCGTCACGAATACCAGCTGGAAGAAAAATTCGAGGCCGGTCTGGTGCTGAAAGGCTGGGAAGTGAAAAGCTTGCGGGCCGGAAAAGTACAACTCACAGACAGCTACGTTTTGCTGAAAGATGGCGAAGCGTTTCTGCTCGGGGCACACATTACGCCCCTGCCAACCGCCTCCACACACTTTGTCACCGACCCCTCGCGCACCCGCAAACTGCTGCTCCACGAGCGGGAGCTCAGCCGCCTGTTCAACGGCGTGAACCAGAAAGGCTATACCTGTGTGGCCACTGCACTCTACTGGAAAAATCACCTGGTGAAATGCGAAATCGCACTGGCAAAAGGTAAAAAGGAACACGACAAGCGTCAGACCGAAAAAAACCGCGACTGGGAACGGCAGAAACAGCGAATTATGCGCCACAACCAGTAATAGCCATCTTCCCGGACAGTTCCCTATCCGGGCATCTCTGACAATCAGCTAAAAATATCCTGAAAAAACTTTTTGACATTGATAATTGTTATCATTTAGGATTGATAACAGTTCTCATTAACAAGAAGTGTCTACACCCTATGTATGTCTGTATATGCAATGCCGTCACTGATCGGGATATTCGGGAAGCCGTAGAAAATGGCGCTTCCAACATGAGAGCGTTGAAACAGTGCACAGGCGCTGCCAGCCAATGCGGCAAATGCCTGCCCCAGGCAAAAGCCATCCTCAAAGAGGCGATTGCCGAAGCCAGCTTCTTCGACGCCATGAGCACTGCGTAACTCCCATTACCACCATCCTTTTCTGGCCTACAAGCCTTATTAACTGATAATAGGACCCCACCAGGTCCTATTTTTTTGTCAACTCATGGTAGTAGCGGCACCCTGAACTCGGTAACCTATGATTGAGAGAGGCCGTAAAACTTACAGAACTTGAAGGGACATCCCATGAAAGGTGATACACAACTTATTGCGTATTTAAACAAAGTACTGGGTAACGAACTGCGTGCCATCAACCAATACTTCCTCCACGCCAAAATGTACAAGGACTGGGGTCTGAAGGAGATCGCAGACAAGGAATACCACGAATCCATCGATGAAATGAAACACGCGGACAGCGTCACCGAGCGTATTTTGTTTCTTGAGGGCCTTCCCAATCTTCAGGACCTGGGCAAGTTCTACATCGGCGAAAACACCCAGGAAATGCTGGAATGCGACCTCAAACTGGAAATGGAAGCCCTTCCCGTGTTGCGTGAAGCCATTGCCTACGCGGAATCCATCAAAGACTACGTTAGTCGCGACCTGTTCAACGACATCCTCGAATCCGAGGAAGAGCATGTGGATTGGCTGGAAACCCAGCTGGGGTTGATCGACAAGATTGGCATTCAAAACTACCTGCAGGCTCAAATCATCGAGGAATAAAAATCCCCGGGCTTGAAAATGAACCGGAAAACCCCATAACAGTCTAAGAGTCGTTACGATGCTGTGGTACTATGCCGCCACAGTTATTAACTGTCATTTTCAGGGGGCGATTTGGATTCGACGCCGGTTACAAAACCCTGGGTGCATGCCGAGATGGCGACCAATCTCGTAAATCCAAAGTCGCAAATTATAGTTGCCAACGACGACAACTACGCACTCGCCGCTTAATACCCGGTAGGGTGCCATCTGACCGGAGCCGTGCTTGTGCGTCCGGAGCCTTTCGGGGCTATCAGGTGTCATATCTCACAGGATCGCGATGAAGCTTGTCTGGAGTGGATTCGTTAAACACTATCCAGAATCGCAGTTTACGTGCCCTGTTAGTCGGGTTGTAACCTGTTAAATTTAATAGACTGAACTAAGCATGTAGATCCCTCGGCAGAGGACTGACGGACGCGGGTTCAATTCCCGCCGCCTCCACCAATCACTAAAAGGCCTCACCCTCGGGTGGGGCTTTTTAGTTACTGGGCACAGCTGCTCTAACCAAACATCAACAACCCTTGTAATTTTTTTCCTGGCACTCTTTTGCCAGTTGCTGCGCTTTTGCAATATCTGCCGGCGCCAGCACTTCTGCCACTGTATTACGTAACTCTGTCGCTTTGGGATGATCCTTGGCTGCGGCCAGGTCTGCCCACATATAGGCACGCACCGGGTTCTGACTCACGCCCTGCCCCAGGTTATACATCATGCCGAGGTTGAACTGCGCCTGCGCCAATCCCTGTTCGGCAACCATGGCGTACCACCTGGCCGCCTCCTGGTAATCCTGAACAACACCATCGCCCTGGTAGTACATCATGCCGACATTGAACTGCGCGGGAGCCAGACCCTGATCTGCCGCCAGGCGATACCATTTGATCGCTTCTTTGTAGTCCTGAGTGACGCCATCTCCCTGGTAGTACATCACCCCAAGGGTAAACTGCGCATTGGCATGCCCTTGTCCTGCGGCCTGATGAAAACTCCTGGCGGCGGACTGATAGTCTCCTTCGAGGTATGAGGTCATACCTCGATAGAATTGCGATTGGACCTTTTCTGCTACAGACAATGAACGGGTTTGATCCACCACAGCGGCAGTATTGTCGCTGCTTCCAGCATCCGGCACTGCAGATTCCGCTGCGTAGACATTGCCTGAAACCCACACAAACAAAGACAACCCCAGAATTAATGGCTTGATTGTGTGTTTCATTATGACCATCCGTTACAACCAGCCCGCAACTACAACACACGCCCGTATAGCGAGCAACTGCAACCAGTCACCAAGCTGCGACGTCAGCCCAGAATAAAAAAAGCCCCACCAAAGAGCGGGGCTTTTTTGTTATTGAAATTAACGCAAACTTTCGTTGATCGCTTCCAGGGCTTTACTGCCCGGGCAGAGTACTTCCTCGTCCTGGTCGCGCAGTGGCTTCTCTACAGTACCGAGAATCTGGTGCAGGTCTTCGCAATCGGGGTCGAGATACAAGAGGCCGGTGAGAATCTCATTTTTTTCCTTGCACCGGTGGATGGCCTGAATGGCACTCAGGCGGTCATGTAGATCCAGGTCACTATCGTTTTTATAGAGGTGTATCACCGAGCCATCGTGCAGGGTAACTTCCTGGGTAAAACCGGGGCTATATTCCGCCATGATCTCCTTGCGTACGGGAATAAAATCGGTCTTGCCGGTGGCCGCAATATGGTCGCGTACAAACTCATAGCCTTTGGTGGAGTTTGGGTTGTTGTTGAAGGTCACACAGGGCGACATCACATCAATCAGTGCGAAGCCACAATGACTGATAGCGGCTTTAATCAATGGTACCAGTTGGTCTTTATCCCCTGAAAAACTACGGGCGACAAAGGTTGCGCCCAACTCCAGCGCCAGGGTACAGAGGTCGATGGGTTCAAACAGGTTCGGCGTGCCCTTTTTGCCAATTGAACCAATATCGGAAGTGGCTGAATCCTGTCCTTTGGTCAAACCATAACAACCGTTGTTTTCCACCAGATACAGCATATTCAGATTGCGGCGAACCGCGTGGGCAAACTGCCCCATACCGATTGAGGCAGTGTCGCCGTCGCCGGAAACACCTATATAAGTCAAATCGCGGTTGGCGAGGTTGGCTCCAGTGGCCACAGAAGGCATGCGCCCATGCACCGAATTAAAGCCGTGTGACTTGCCTAAAAAGTAGGTAGGGGTTTTAGAGGAACAGCCAATGCCCGATATTTTTGCCACTTTGTGTGGTTCAATAGCCAACTCGAAACAGGCCTGAATCACCGCTGCGCTGATTGAATCGTGACCACAACCGGCACAGAGTGTGGATATGGCTCCTTCGTAGTCTTTCCTGCTGTAGCCCAGGTCGTTGACAGGTAAGTCGGGATGACGGAATTCAGGTCGCAGGTAAGTCATACTTTAACCTCCCTGATAGCAGGCACCGGACGGGCCGCTTTCCCTCCCCCCAAGACATGATCAACAATCCAGCGGGCAGTTACCGGCATACCGTCAAAACAGCACAGTGCTTTCAGTTTGTCAGGCGCTATCTCACATTCATTAATCAACAGAGTGCGCAATTGCCCATCTCTGTTCTGTTCCACCACATATATCTGATCATGGTTTTCAAGAAACGCTTCGACATCTGCATTAAAGGGAAAACTTCTGATTCTCATTGCATCCAGATGGACCCCCTGCTCGTTCAGGATATCCAACGCCTCTTCCGCTGAAGCCTTGGTGGTGCCAAAGTAGATCATGCCATCGGTGGTCGCTTTCGCCGCAGGCCGAAATTCAGGTTTCGGCACGTAGCCCTTGGCCGTCTCCCACTTGACCAATAAGCGCTCCATATTATCCACATACGCATCGCTGCTTTCGGTGTAGACAGCATAGCGGTCGCGTGACGTGCCACGCGTAAAAAACGCGCCTTTAGTTGGGTGAGTGCCGGGATAGGTTCGATAACAGATGCCGTCATTATCTACATCCAGATAACGACCGTAACGCTCCTTCATGTCTTCCAGGTCGGATTCTGATAGCACTTTGCCACGGTTGTAACAGGCTTCATCATCCCATTCCAACGGCTCAGAAAAGTGTTCATTCATCCCCAGATCCAGGTCATTCATAATAATCACCGGGGTCTGCAACTGATCCGCCAACTCAAAACTGGAAGCACCCATCTCAAAACATTCTTTTGGTGTCGCGGGGAACAAGAGCACGTGCTTGGTATCACCATGGGATGCATAGGCTGCCAATAAAATATCTGACTGCTGAGTGCGGGTGGGCATACCTGTGGAGGGGCCGGAACGCTGCACATCAATTAACACCGTCGGCACTTCGGCAAAATAGGCCAAACCCAGAAATTCATTCATCAGGGAAACACCCGGCCCCGATGTAGCGGTAAAGGCCCTGGCACCATTCCAGGAGGCGCCGACGACCACGCCGATTGCCGCCAGCTCATCTTCTGCCTGGACAATCGCATAGTTACATTTACCGGAACCGGGATCGATTCTCAGCCGCTTGGCATATTGCTCGAATTCCTCAACCACTGATGTGGATGGAGTTATCGGATACCAGGCCGCGACGGTGGCACCACCATAGATGGCACCCAGTGCCAGGGCTTTATTGCCCTCCATCAAAATATGATTGTTAACCATGGCCCTGCGTTCTATGCGAATTCCCAGGGGACAATCAAAGTTTTTCCGGGCGTACTGATAACCCAGTTCAAGAGCATGTATATTTGGGGCGATCAGCTTTTCCTTGCCTTTGAACTGCTCGTGAATCAGGTTTTTCAGTACATCGAATTCCATATCCAGCAGAGCTGACAATGCACCGATATAAATCACATTTTTAAACAGTTGCCTTTGGCGCTGGTCGGTATACTCACGCCGGGAAATATCCGTCAATGGTATTCCCAACAGGTTGATATCATCCCGGCGAAGCCCCGTGTCCAGCGGCTTGGTGCTGTCGTAGAGGAAATAACCACCGGGGCTCACCAATTTAACGTCTTGCGCAATACTCTGGGGATTGACCGCCACCATGAGGTCAACGCCACCCCGCCGTCCCAAATAGCCCTTGTCGTTTACCCGTACTTCATACCAGGTGGGCAAGCCCTGAATATTGGAGGGAAAGACATTCTTCGGGCTGACAGGTATGCCCATGCGAAAAATTGATTTGGCAAACAAATTGTTGGCACTGGCTGACCCCGTACCATTGGTGTTGGCAAAACAAACCACAAAATCATTGACCGATGTTATTTTTTGCATGCTGACGCTGCCTTGGTCACCTGATAATAGAACTGCTGCATATCCCAGGCTGCGGTGGGACATCGTTCCGCACAAAGCCCACAGTGAAGACAAACGTCCTCATCCTTCACCATCACTTTCCCGGTCTTGAGGTCCCCGGACACATAGAGCGCCTGCTCCACATTATTGGCCTTGACCCGAATATTCTGCCTGAGCTCTTCCTCTTCGGCATTTTCTATGAAATTGATACAGTCCATGGGGCAGATGTCGACGCAGGCATCGCACTCAATGCACTTGTCATCGGTAAATACCGTCTGTACATCACAGTTCAGGCAACGTTGCGCTTCGACAAAGGCTGTCTGTACATCGAATCCCAATTCCACTTCCAGAGAACGGTTCTGGAGCGCGCTGGTCAGCTCAACTAAAGGGACAATTTTTCGGTCATCCGTGGTGATACCGTTATCGTAGCTCCACTCGTGAATACCCATTTTCTGACTGACCAGGTTGGTGCTGGGTGGCAGCCTTTCCTCTACCTTTTGCCCGTTGCAGAACAGGTCAATGGATATGGCTGCCTGATGCCCCTGGGCGACGGCGGTAATAATATTCTTGGGCCCAAATGCCGCATCCCCACCAAAGAAAACCTTTGATAGGGAAGACTGGTAGGTCTGCGGGTTCAGTACCGGCATACCCCAATCGTCAAACTCGATGCCGATGTCGTTTTCGATCCAGGGAAAGGCATTCTCCTGACCGATGGCTACCAACACAGCATCGCAGGGATACAGGACCGGTTCCTCACCCGTGGGCACCAGGGAACGCTTGCCATGGTCATCGTAAACCGCGCGGACTTTCTCAAAACGCATGCCCACCAACTTGCCCTGTTCATGGACAAATTCCAGGGGTACGTGATTTTCTATGATGGGAATGCCTTCGTGGGTGGCATCTTCTTTTTCCCACGGGGAGGCTTTCATTTCTTCGTAGGGGCTGCGAACAATGACCTTGACGTCTTCGCCTCCCAGGCGACGGGCGGTTCGGCAGCAATCCATCGCAGTATTGCCACCACCCAACACAATCACGCGCTTGCCAATTGACTCCGTGTGTTCAAAGGCCACGCTGGCCAACCAATCAATGCCTATATGGATTGATTCATCTGCCTCCTGGCGACCCGGCAGATTGGCCAGGTCCCGCCCTCGAGGCGCCCCCGAGCCCACAAAAACCGCATCGTAGTTCTGGCTCAACAAGTCCTGGAGGCTGTCCACGTAGTGATTGAAGTGGGTCACGAGGCCCATATCGAGGATATAACCGACCTCCTCGTCCAATACGGATTCAGGCAAACGAAATGACGGTATCTGGCTGCGCATAAAGCCACCGCCTTTCTTCTGTTCGTCGTAAAGATGAAGCTCATAGCCAAGGGGAGCCAAATCACGCGCCACGGTCAACGAGGCGGGACCCGCACCCACCAAGGCTATTTTTCGGCCATTTTTAGTAGTCGGAATAACTGGCAAATGCGCAGAGATTTCTTCTTTATGATCTGCTGCCACACGTTTTAAACGGCAGATGGCAACCGGCTCTTCTTCAACTCGACCCCGGCGGCACGCTGGCTCACAGGGGCGATCACAGGTACGCCCCAACACACCGGGAAACACATTGGATTCCCAGTTGATCATGTAGGCTTCTGTGTATCGCTGCTGCGCGATCAGGCGTATGTATTCAGGAACAGGGGTATGCGCAGGGCAGGCAAATTGACAGTCGACGACCCGATGGAAGTACTCTTTATTTTTTATTATATCGGTTGGCTTCAAGTGGATTCCTCACCTAACACCAAACACATTTGGACAACAATAGCCGTTGCCCTGACTCTGTGCAACATAAACCGCAATTCAGATCAAGCCTGCGCACCCGGTACAGAACCAGGCCTTGTCAAACCACCTCCTGCGACCTTCATTACCTCTGCCTGTTTAGCTAGGCTTGCCCAGTCAAGCCAGAGAAGACATATCGATCACCAGTCGATGTGGTACCAAACCCTCTTCGAGCCGGCGAAAGGCGTCATTCACCTGATCTATTTCAATCAGCTCACACTCGGGATGTATAGTGTGTTGCGCGCAAAAATCCAGCACTTCCTGCGTTTGCGCGATGCCGCCAATCAACGAACCGGCGATACTGCGATTGGCAAAAATCAATGGCACGGTACTGGGATCGCCCACGGAACCCAGCTGCCCGATAATAACCATGGTGCCGCGGGCATCCAGTAGCGGCAGATAGGGGTTAATGTCGTGCTCAACCGGAATGGTGTTGATAATCAGGTCCAGGGAATTGGCAGCCTTGGCCATTGCCTCCTCATCACTGGTGATCAACACTTTTTCAGCGCCCAGTTGTTTCGCCATTGCCTCCTTTTTCGCAGAGTGTGTGAGGACAGTCACTTCTGCCCCCATCGCTTTCGCCAGTTTGACGGCCATATGGCCTAACCCGCCGAGCCCCGCCACACCCACACGACTGCCCGGACCCACCTGATAGTTTCGCAACGGTGAGAATGTGGTTATCCCAGCACAGAGAATCGGGGCCGTCAGACTCAAGTCAAGCACGTCAGGCACTGAGAGCACAAATTCTTCACGCACAACAATATGTTTGGAATAACCGCCATAGGTCATCTGGCCATCGATACGGTCTGGGCTGTTGTAGGTTTGTGTCATACCTTCGCGGCAAAACTGCTCATCACCGCGCGCACACTGGTCGCACTGCTGGCAGCTATCCACCATGCAACCGACTGCAACCCTGTCGCCGACCCTGTATTTTTTAACCCCGGATCCGACCTCGATCACTTTGCCGACAATTTCATGGCCCGGCACCATGGGATACTGGCTGAAGCCCCAATCGTTACGCACCTGGTGCAGGTCGGAGTGACAGATTCCCGAATAGAGTATTTCTATCGCCACATCGTTCGGGCGCAGGCTACGCCTTGAGAAGGTAAAGGGTACAAGATCCGCTTGCGGTGAGTGGGCGGCATAACCAATCGTTTTCATTCAAATATCTCCCGAATCCTGACTGTTCAGTGCTTGGTGGTCGTCACCTGAACTTCTCGGTGACCCTAAGTGATTGAGTGTAGGTAATTCCACAATAATTTTTCTGCCTAAAGCTACATGGTTTATGCCTGATTCTATTAAATTGATTTTCTGCTGCTGGATAGCACCATCACGGAAACGACCTGACATAATCCCTAAACTGCCTGGAAGTCACCTCCTCCCTCTTTGGACTAAAGCACCGTGGTACTTTGTCGGACAGACTGCTTCAATGCTCTATAGTGAATCCATTGTCAGCCCGAGCAATTGCCATGTTTGCCAAGACATTTTTCAAGACCCGACTTTTACTGGCCACACTGCTGGTATCGCTCTGCGCCCAGGCAGAGGTGGAACTGTCCGAAGAATTTCATGCCGCAGAACCGAAAATGCAGCTTTACCTGGCCTACGCGGAATTCAAAATGGCCCACTACGAGGTGGCCAGGGAGATGTGGCTGCACATTACCGGCAAGGGCAGCGGCGAAGCTGCCTTCAATCTGGGTATTCTCTATGAACAGGGTATGGGCGTTGAAAAAGATCTCATGGTAGCGCGGGACTACTATCTGCAGGCGGCAGAAAAGGGCAGCCGGGCAGGCGCCTACCAGGTTGGCCTGATGCATATGAACCATCCCGAGCTGGTGAGTGCCGAAACGGCCACTCATTGGTTGACCATCGCCGCACTGGATGGCGATGAAGATGCCTCCGGGATGCTCAAGTCCATCAGTCTGGGGGGCAATGCATCAGATGACCCCATGCTCAGGGTGCGGCAATTGATTGCGAAGGGCGAGGTAGATCAGGCTCGGGAATTGCTGATCCAGATGGCAGAGGCAACACCGCCTGATTACGAGGCTGTTACAAGGCTGGCCTGGTTATATGAAACCGGACTCGGGGTAACACAGGACATTAACCGCGCCGGGGAACTATTTAAAGTGGCCGCAGAAGCGGGCAATGCCGAGGCCCAATACGCGCTATCGGTGATGTACGAAACCGGCGTTGGACAACCTATGGACAAAGCTCAATCCCTTCACTGGCTGCAGTTGTCCGCTGATCAGAACTACCAGCCGGCGCTGGAAAAAATGGCTGGCCATCCGGCCGAGAATCCCTGAATTACTGGCAGCCCCATGAACAACCATTTCTTACGACCAACACCTGCTGGAGCCGGGAGGTAAGGACACTCCACATGAACGACCCTCAGCATTCTTCAGGATTCCCCCCAAGGGAATTACATATCCTGCTGGCTGGCGCAGCACTCTTACTGGTAGTGCACACGCTGGGACGGTTTATCTACACCCCCTTGCTGCCCTACTTTATCAGCGACGGTATGCTGACACCGCAACAGGGCGCGGCCGTTGCCACCTGGAACTACCTCGGTTATCTGATCGGTGCGCTGCTGGCGATTCGCTGGCACAGCATTCCCCATATCCGTGTGCTGTTACCCATCGCCCTCTGGACTCACGTACTGACAACACTGGCACAAACACAACTGGTGGACCCCACAGCACTGAGCATCACCCGTTGTCTCAATGGAATCGCCAACGGGGTGGTGTTTGTTCAGGTGCCAGCGCTGATTCTGGAGTGGCTGGTATCGCGTAACCGAGCTTCCCTCAGTGGTCTTGTGTATCTCGGGGTTGGCGTGGGTCTGCTGTTGTCCAGTGCGCTGGTCAGTTTCAGCCGGGACTGGCTGCAAGGACCGGGACGCTGGTGGCCGGCGGCGCTGGCCTCCCTGCCGCTGGTGTGGTGGGGAATCCGTCAGTTGCTTCGACTGGAAATCCCCATCACCAGCCAGACCGAGAACCACACGGAACAACCCGCAAAGCAACTGCTGAATCGCGCCAGCCTGCCACTCTTCCTGTCTTACGCGGGGGCCGGGCTGGGCTACATTCTGCCGATGACTTTTCTGCCACTGCTGGCCAGCCTCACCCTGTCCCCGGAACACTGGCTCACTAGTGGATCCTGGCTGTTAGTGGCTCTGGCCACCATTCCATCTCCATGGGTCTGGAATACACTGGGCTCCATCATGGGGGACTTACCGGCACTGCGACTCAACTTTGTGGTGCAGTTGTGTGGGGTGCTGGCGGCGGTGCTGATCGGCGGCACTTTTGGGATTATCTGTTGCGGGCTGTTGGTGGGCGGCACATTTCTGGGCACCGTATTGCTGACCCAGCGCATCGGGCGGGCACTGCAACCCCATCAGGGCCCCAAACTTTCCGCGGCCCTGGTGGCCCTATACGGGCTGGCACAGGTGGCGGGCCCCTGGCTGACCAAAATGTGGCTTGCCTCGGGCGGCACCCTCGGCGAGGCATTTGCCATCGGTGCCGCTGCCCTGGTATTCGGCTTGTTGTTCAGCCTGCTCACACGTCTGCCGGCAACCCAATAACCCTTAAGGGAATAACACCCGCTGCGGGGTCAAATATCTGTCATGGGTGGCGTAAAGGTCGCCGACTCCTGCCGGGTGTTGAGCGCACGGATGGGATAAGGAATCACAATGCCCTCCTCGGCGTAACGCTTGTGCAATGCCTTAATAAAAGCTGACTTTACCCAGAAACGGTTGAAGTACTCCTTGGCGCGCAGCATCACGGTAAAGTTGATACTGGAATCGGCAAATGCGGTGTACACCACAAAGGTCTCGTAATCATCAACACCCCATTCATGGCTGACCAGAATCTCGCGCGCCACCTCCAGGGTCACGCGCTCCACATGTTCCAGGTCTGAACTGTAGTGGACTCCCACTTCCACCGGCACCGACAGCTCTTTTTCCGGGTAGAAATAATTGATGATCTTGGAGTTGGACAGCTCACTGTTGGGCATAATGATGGTGTTGTTGGGCAGCATCCTGATCCAGGTGGAACGCCAGCCAATTTTATCCACAAAGCCCTGCTCCCCGGATTCAATTTCAATAAAGTCTCCCACACGAATAGGCTTATCGATCACCATTTGCACACCGGAAAAAAAGTTTTCCAGTGTAGGTTGCAGCGCCAGTGCCACAGCCAGGGAGGTGATGCCCAGCGATGCCACGATTGGCGTAATGGAGATACCCAGCGTGCCCAGCAATACCAGTGCACCGATACAGATAATAATGCCCCGGCTGATACCCTTGAGAATGGTTTTACTGTTTTTGAAACTCTCATGCCGCTCGGCCTGCTCACCGATAAACCCCATGGTGATGCGGTCGACGAACAGGATAACGGCCATGATCAGTAGTATTTTGATCACCGTATCGCCGTAGGCCTGACCCATATTTGCCAGCAATCCCGTGTAGTTGAGCAGCGCCTCGACAATCATTAACAGGCAGGCGACGGCAAACACGGTCAACGGCGGGGACAGTGCATAAACCATTAGCGAGTCCAGCATATACCGGGTTTCACTGGTCAGTTTGCGCAGGCGGTGAATAATCAGTTTTTTCAGGATATAAAGAACCACTGCACTGATCACCGCGCCACCAGTCACAATGGCCCAGGGCGTCAAAGCCTCGTTCAGGTTATCGATTGAAAACATGGTCTATCTCCCACTGACGGATAACATCAGTGATGCAACATTCATACCCCTGATTACTTGGACAACCCGGAGGGAAAGCTCCGCAGCTCTCCCTGTTGCCCCAGACTTGCTATTTATACCCATGGGTAAGATGATGCTGACCCATTCCGGTTACCCCGATTGTTGAGCATCCAGGACGTTATATGCTGATTCCATTACTGGCCGTTATCGCAGGGCTGATTGTGCTGGTCTGGAGTGCCGACCAGTTTGTAGATGGCGCCGCCGGCACGGCAGGTCACTTCGGCATGCCGCCGCTGCTGATCGGTATGGTCATTGTTGGTTTTGGCACTTCCGCACCAGAAATGGTGGTCTCTGCCCTCGCCGCCTCCCAGGGCAATCCGGGCATTGCATTGGGGAATGCCTACGGTTCCAACATCACCAATATTGCACTTATTCTTGGCCTCACGGCACTTATCAGCCCCATTGCGGTTCACTCCCAGGTATTGCGCAAGGAACTGCCGATCCTTATTGTCCTTGCCGGACTGGCCGCCTTCCAGCTCTGGGATGGCCATGTTTCCAGAACTGATGCCTGGATATTGCTGGGGCTGTTTGCCTGCCTGATGGGTTGGACGATTCAACAGGGGCTGCGCAATAAAACCGATGTACTGGGCAGTGAAGTGGCAGAAGAGCTGGCCGCGCACCCTGCCCCGCTATCCAAGGCACTGTGGCAATTGATTCTGGGACTGGTATTGCTGGTCGCCAGCTCAAGATTGCTGGTCTGGGGCGCTGTGGAAATTGCTCAGGGACTGGGTGTCAGTGACATTGTCATCGGCCTGACCATTATTGCCATCGGCACATCTCTGCCGGAACTGGCCTCATCGCTGGCTGCCACCCGCAAGGGGGAACACGACATTGCCCTGGGCAATGTGCTCGGTTCGAATATCTTTAATACCCTGGCGGTGGTGGGTATCGCCGGCGCGATCCACCCCATGTCGGTGGGCCCGGAGGTACTGAGCCGAGACCTTCTGGTGATGACAGCCCTGACACTGCTATTGTTTGTATTTTGCTATGGTTTCCGGGGACCGGGGCGGATTAACCGCTTTGAGGGGTTGGTGCTGCTGTCCTGTTACATCGGTTATATGGTCTATCTGGGAACAACCGTCTTCAGCTAGTGTGCAACACAGGCAGAGGCGGGATCAGGGTCGATACAACACGGCCTCACCGCGGCTGTCCTTGGCCTGGTAAAGCGCCGTATCTGCCATTCTCAACAAACTTTCCGAATACTTGCTGTGCTCGGGGTAAAGACTGACACCGACACTGGCACCAATGGTCAGGGTCTTACTAGACAGACAATAGGGCTCAGATACCGCTTTGATGACCTGTCCGGCAATAGCCAGCGCCTTGTCTGCGCCAGACACCAGTTCCAGCACCGCAACAAACTCATCTCCACCCAACCGGGCGATGAAGTCGGTTTGCCGCAAACCCCCTTTAATACGTGCCACGGCTTCCACCAGTATCTGATCCCCGTATTCATGCCCGTGGTTGTCGTTGACGGCTTTGAAATAATCCAGGTCAATAAACAGCACGGCGAACTTGCGGCTGTTGAGGTAGGCATCATCAATGATCTGATCCAGATATTGCATGAAACTGCGCCGATTGGCGATGCCGGTGAGCTCGTCCATATAGGACAGTTTGTGCAACTGCTCCTCAATGCGCTTGCGTTCAATAATACTGGCCATGGCTTTGCCGCAGGCTGCCAGGAAACCTTTTTCCAGTTGCAACTGCTCATGCCCCTCGCGCACGTAGAGGTTGAGAACGCCCAACGTCCTGCCATGGGAAATAATGGGCATGTTGTAGTGACCGTGGGGCTTCATACCATCTGGCCGAATGTCATGATCATGGTCCACCCGGTCGCGGAAAATCAGTTGTTGTGTAGCCGCCGCCCTGCCACAAAGGCACTGGCCAAACCTGATCTGACCACACAATCCCAACAGCGATTCATTGAGATTGTGGTGAGCCACCATGTTCAGGGTAGCTCCGCTTTCATCAGCGAGGAACACACAACCCTTTTTATCCAGAGCTAACCAGGGAATTTCCAGCACCAGCATCAGGATTTTCTCCATCTGCTCGGCTAAGGAAATTGGCATCAGGGAAATATTGAGAATTTCATTCAGCGCATCCTGAATATCGCTGCGTTGCTTCAGCTCATTCATTCGCAGCTGGTATTCCGCAATTTGCTGTGTGAGACGAGAGACTTCCTCTTCGAGTCTGAGCTGTTTCATCTCTTATTCTGTCTGAATGTCGTGACTGTTGTATTAATTTCTGGCCCCTACGCTAACTATTTTATCGACCAACCGCCGTTTTATCTTAGTTCTCTGCCCCTTACCACTGTTTAAAGTTTCTGGCTCCCGAGCCGAAGGGAGTTATATGTGCCCGTGTTTTGTAGACCTGATTGCATCTCACGATCAGGTCATACATTGCGGTCTGGGCCTGCACCGACTTTCTACGAGAGCGTGCGGGAATGAACCATGTATCTGAACTGCTGAACAGATTTCAGCAAAGGATATATCTATCTTCATCAGAAAATGTATAGAGAATAGCTATGAACACTGCCATGAATAATGATGCCGAAAAGCTGGCTGCTGAAATTGAGAGCCTAAGAGAACTACAAGTCGACTACGCTGGGCAAATAAGCGCCATCAACAAAGCTCAGGCAGTGATCGAATTTGATCTCGACGGCAATATTCTTAATGCCAATGACAACTTTCTGAACGCCGTGGGGTATACCCTGGCTGAGGTCAAGGGCCAGCATCACAGCATGTTTGCTGAGCCCGAGTACGCCAGGAGCGCTGAATACAAAGCCTTTTGGGCGAAGCTGAAGAAAGGCGAATTCGACTCGGGCGAATACAAGCGTCTCGGTAAGGGCGGCAAGGAAATCTGGATTCAAGCCTCTTACAACCCTATTTTTGACGCCAATGGCAACCCCTTCAAAGTGGTGAAATATGCCAGTGATGTCACCGCCCAGAAACTGGAAAGCGCCAATTTTAAAGGGCAGATAGAAGCCATCAACAAGGCCCAGGCTGTCATTGAATTCAATATGGATGGCACCATCATCACCGCCAATGACAATTTTCTCTCAACCATGGGCTACAGCCTGGATGAAGTCGTCGGCCAGCATCACAGCATGTTTGCCGAGACTGCTTACGCCAACAGTATCGAATACAAGCGATTCTGGGAAAAGCTGAACCAAGGCGATTACGACGCCGGTGAATACCGTCGATTCGGAAAAAACAACAAGGAGATCTGGATTCAGGCCTCCTACAACCCCATTCTCAACATGAATGGCGAGCCCTACAAAGTGGTGAAATTCGCCACCGACGTCACCGAGCAAAAACGCTCAACCGCCAATTTTGAAGGACAGATTGCGGCGATCAGCAAGCTACAGGCCATCATCGAGTTTGAACTGGATGGCACCATCATTACCGCCAATGAAAACTTTCTCAGCACCATGGGCTACAGCCTGGATGAGATACGCGGCAAGCATCACAGCATGTTCGCCGATGCGGCTTACGCCAATAGTGCGGAATATAAGGCTTTCTGGCAAAAACTGAACCGCGGCGAATACGATGCCGGCGAGTACCTGCGATACGGCAAGGGCGGCAAAGAAGTCTGGATTCAGGCCTCCTACAACCCCATTCTCGATATGAACGGCGAGCCCTACAAGGTAGTGAAATTTGCCACCGACATCACTACACAGAAAGATGCCCAAAGCCAGATTCAGGATCTGATCAACTCCGCCTCGCAGGGTGACCTGAGCAAGCGTATTGATGCAGAGGAGTACAGCGGTTTTATCAAGAACCTGAGCAACGGCATCAATCAACTGATCGATGCCATGGTCGGACCGCTACACGAATGCATCAGGGTGGTGAAATCTCTGTCTGACGGCAATCTCACGCAACAAATGAGTGGCGATTATTCGGGCGAATTTGCAGACCTGAGCAACTCCGTCAATACCACCGTGCAGAATCTGCAGCAGATGGTCGGAGATATCCTGACAGCCACAGCGGCGATTGCAGCGGGGGCAGCAGAAATCTCCGAAGGTAATAACAACCTCAGCCAACGCACTGAAGAACAGGCCTCCAGTCTCGAGGAAACAGCCGCCAGCATGGAAGAGCTCACCAGCACTGTTCAGCAGAGTGCCACGAATGCACAACACGCCAGCACCCTTGCAGCCGACGCGAGAGGCGAAGCCGAAAAAGGCGGCAATGTAGTCAATAACGCCATCACGGCCATGGCGGAAATCAACAACTCTAGCAAGAAAATTGCTGACATTATTACCGTGATCGATGAAATTGCCTTCCAGACCAATTTGCTGGCTCTCAATGCCGCGGTCGAGGCGGCACGCGCCGGAGAACACGGTCGGGGGTTTGCCGTGGTTGCCAGCGAAGTCCGCAACCTGGCTGGACGCACGGCGGATTCAGCCAAAGAAATAAAACACCTGATCAAGGACAGCGTACAAAAAGTGGATGAAGGCTCCAGTCTCGTCAACGAGTCCGGTGAAACCCTCCAGGCAATCGTCAATGCGGTGAAGAAAGTCAGCGATATCATTGCCGAGATTGCCGCGGCCAGCCAAGAACAATCCACCGGCATTCAGCAGGTCAACCAGGCTGTTACAGCCATGGATGAAATGACCCAGAAAAATGCGGCACTGGTTGAAGAAGCAGCAGCATCCAGTGAATTGCTGGATGAGCAATCTCGTTCCATGGACAAATTGATGAAGTTCTTCACCGTTGATGACAGCATTCTGGAAGCGGTGAGGAGCGGGCAGAAGCAGTCCAAGAGCGAGCCTGGCTCGTCCCTTAAACCAGCGGCCAATGGAGCTTCGGCAACAAAAGCGTCTGCTCCGCGGGCACCGGTTGCAGCAGCTCAAGCGGATGAGTGGGAAAACTTCTAGCACCTCGCTTCCACGCTTATTTCTGGTAACGCTTGAAACCTCCCCAACATGGGGAGGTTTTTTGCTTTTCTGGCACACAGAAGTTCAGGATGGAATAGAAAAGCGCAGCGGTATTCTGCACGGCGCCTCATCAGACCTGAAAATCGGTTGAAGACATTGTGTGAATTGCAGACACGAAAAAGCCGGGGCAAGCCCGGCTTCTTCAGAATTTGGTGGGTCGTGCTGGATTCGAACCAGCGACCAATTGGTTAAAAGCCACTCGCCCAATCCAAATATTTCCTATATTTTTCAATGTGTTACGATATAGCTCTGTCCCATTCGATTGTACAAACATACAGTATATAACCCATTGTTTTCATTAGGTAAGGTGTTGCGAATGGGACAACTTTTTAAGCAGTTTTTTGTAACAATATGAGAGTAGAAAGCCTCTTCTAGCCATGGTTTTTAGTCAGCACAAACAGCTCGAAGTATACGCATCACAAGATCTCTCTCTTCTTGCCCCAAGGACTTAATTAACTGGGAAAATTCTTGGATTTGATCAGACTCGTCCATCCCAACTTCTCCGATTAGTTGAGACGTCGTGATGCCTAAATATCTTGCCAAGCGCATGAGTTGGTTTATTGAAGGTTCTCTTCTTCCAGAAAGATAGTGGCCCACGCTACCGCGAGACTTAACCTGAAAAGTACTTTTCAGTTCATCTTGAGTGACACCCTGTTCCTTCATAAGGGCTCTAGCGATATTTGCCCAAACAGGCACCCCTGTATTTCCCTCTCCACCTACAACTGACACTTTAGTATCAGAGGCAAATTCTTCTTTGGTATCAAAAAATGTCTTACTGGCTACATCCATCCAGCCTCTCGGCTTACCAAACCCATTTTCCAACTTTCGGGCTAAATCATCCCCAACCCCTCTTTCCTTCCCGGACTTGGTTTTAACACGCCTGAGGATGTCGCCAATGTACGCAGGGGTACTATTGCAGCGCCTGGCAACTTCTGATTTGTTGTTTTTTGCTTCGTCTACCAGCTTCCACAGATTCTGGTATCGAATTTCCTTGATCGTGATATCCATAATTTAACTAAATTACCGCTTAGCAGGGAAAGTAACAAGAAGACAGTTGCTTCTTTGACTCTGAGATACGACTTGCCAAAAAAGTAGTGGGAATGGGACAGAATCAGTTAAATGGGACAAAAAAAAGAGCCCCCATCGCTGGAGGCTCTGTATTTGGTGGGTCGTGCTGGATTCGAACCAGCGACCAATTGGTTAAAAGCCAACTGCTCTACCAACTGAGCTAACGACCCTTGGAAGAGGCGCATATCTTACTTATGGGCAATCAAAAATCAAGTGTTTATTTCGAGAGAATATAACGGGTTGGATCTTCAACCCCGGCCTGTTCAAAACCGATTTTGCGCAACCGGCAACTATCACATTTTCCACAGGCCAATCCCTCTTCCGTGGCCTGATAACAGGATACGGTTTGCGAGTAATCCACACCGGCTTGCATCCCCAATTGAATAATTTCAGCCTTGGTCAGATCAATCAGTGGCTTGTTGATGCGCAAATAGCGACCTTCTACACCAGCCTTGGTAGCAAGATTGGCCATACTCTCAAAAGCCTGGATATATTCCGGCCGACAGTCCGGGTAGCCGGAATAATCCACCGCATTCACACCGATAAAAATATCGCAGGCTTCCAGTACTTCGGCCCAGCCCAGGGCAATCGACAGGAATACTGTATTGCGGGCGGGCACATAGGTGACGGGAATACCGCTGGTCTCTTCTTCCGGTACTAGAATGCTGTCATCGGTGAGTGCGGAGCCGCCAATGGTGCGCAGGTCCAGCTGCACCACTTTGTGCTGTTCTGCACCCAATTGTTCGGAACATCGCTGTGCAGCCGCCAGCTCCGCATGGGCCCGCTGCCCGTAATCAAAACTGAGCGTAAAACAACGAAACCCCTGCTGGCGGGCCATCGCGAGTACCGTGGTGGAGTCGAGGCCACCCGACACCAAAACAACGGCTTTCTTGTCTGTTTCATTCATCAATCAATGTCCCGGGGTATCGTTCCACAGCAGTTTGTGCAGTTGTAACTGGAATCTTACCGGCAGCCTGTCTTCCAGAATCCACTCTGCCAGCTCTTTTCCCTGTAGTGAACCATGGCTTGGGGAGAACAGGATTTCGTCTACCCGCTCGGTCAGGGACAGCTCGTCCAGCTTCAACCTCGCCCATTCGTAGTCCTGACGGTCACAGATCACAAATTTTATCTGGTCGGTGGATTGTAACAGCGCGAGGTTGTCATAAAGATTCCGATGAGCCTCACCGGAAGCGGGGGTTTTCAGGTCCATGACCTTGACGACGCGGGGATCAACATCCGCAATGGACATCGCTCCGGCCGTCTCCAGTGACACGGCATAGCCGCGATCGCAAAGTGCCGTCAAAAGCTCTAGACAGGGTTTCTGTGCCAGCGGTTCACCCCCTGTGACACAAACCCGCGGGGTTGAGAAAACTTCCACTTCATCAAGAATTTGCGCCAGGGTTTTCCTCTCACCGCCATAGAATGCATATTCCGTGTCGCAGTAGTGGCAGCGCAATGGACAACCAGTCAGACGCACAAACACCGTTGGCAGGCCAACGGTGGAGGATTCACCCTGCAGGGAGTGAAAAATCTCGGTGATTCTAAGGGATGTCTGTTCCATGAAAGTTCGACTACGCGGCAGAAACCGCGCAGTTTAACGGAAAAAACCGGCAACAGGTTATACAGCTAGAAGTTTTCTCTGAGATAGCTCTGCGCTAATTTGGCGGCATTATCATTACCCGCAGCAGCTTTCTCAAGCAGAGACTTGGCCTGCGTTTTATCGCCCATCAAGTGATACACCAACCCCAACTTGAACGTGGCATCAGAGGCTTTACGGTGTGCCGGGTAACTGGAAATAACGGTGTTGAACGATTGCCGGGCCTGTTCCAGGTTGTTTTGCAGCAGGTAGATTTCACCCAACCAATAATGTGCATTGGCTGTGTACACACCACTGGGAAACTGTTCAATATGCTGTTTGAACAATGTCGTTGCCTCTGCAGTTTTGCCCGCTTTTAACGCATTGTAAGCGGCAGTGTAATCAGCCGCCTCGTCACCCGACGCAGGTGCCGGCTTTGCACTTGGGCTGGCGGAAGTCGACGTGGTGGTTGTCGGGGCTGAATTAGCTGCTGGTGTGGCCTGAGTTGCCGCAGTGCCAGTACTCATCCCGCTGAGACGGCGATCCAGATCCATGTAATCATCCAGCTGACGGGCTTTAAGCTGCTTAATATCATTGCTCAGTTCCTCGACCATACCACGCAGAGTTCGCACCTCATCCTGAAGTATCTGTAGCTGGTAATGGGTGTCACCCACTGCCGCCGGTGCCACTGGCTGAGGAGTCGGAGTCACCGGCACTGGAACGGGAATCGGAGGGGGATTATAGGCGGGCTCACTGCCAATTTCGGAGACTGGAGCCGCTGCGTGAAGCGTTAGAGGGATGCAGGCAAATAGGAGGGTGCTGGCGATAAAAGCGCGCATGAGTCATACCCCTGATAAATTAAGCAGACCCTGATATGGACAAGCAGAATGTGCAGAAGTTGTTATCGAGCAAGCTGTCAAAATACCCTGACAGCTAAAAGCGTCCGGCGCGACTACACACCGGACGCCATTCACAAAGCAGTTAGCCTTTACTTCATTTCAACACGACGGTTCAGGGCCCATGAAGCTTCGTTGCTGCCCATGGCAGCCGGGCTTTCTTCGCCGTAGCTAATCACTTCCATAACACTGGCGCTTACACCTTCCTGAATCAGGAAATCACGAACAGAGTTGGCACGACGTTCACCCAGAGCCATGTTGTACTCACGGGTACCGCGCTCATCCGCATGACCTTCCAGGCGAATGTTAACTGCCGGGTGGGCTTTCAACCATTCCGCGTGCAGACGCAGGGCAGCTCGAGCTTCAGCATTCAATACAGCCTTGTCGAACTCAAAGTAGAATACACGGGCTACTGCACTGTCAGTGCCCAGTGTGGCGCCACTTACGTCCTGAGTGCTCACGGTACCAGTGGTGACGGATTGGCTCGGCATAGAGGTGGATGCAGAAGCGTCTTCATCGCTACCAGTGGTGGAACAGCCCGACAACAGCGCCGCCATAAAAGAGATGATTGCGCCATATTTGAGCAGTTGTGTCTTCATTGTAATCTCCTGTAACTAAAAACAAGCTTGTTTATTTGGGTGACCAGGCAGGTTCTCGGACATCTCCGAGCCTCGCTGGCAATAAAAATTTCACACCCGCATCCAGTGAAACAGCCGCCAGTACTCCCTTGTCGCCTTGTTTGGTAGCATACAAAAGCATAGCACCATTAGGGGCAACGGTTGGGGACTCATCCAGATACGTTTGTGTTAAAACTCGCAGGTCGCCCGTAACCAGATCCTGTGTTGCGATATGAAAGTTGCCATTATCGCGGTGTACCATGACCAAAGTACGCCCATCAGGAGCAAGTCTTGGTCTGGCGTTGTACGACCCCGCAAAGGTTAAGCGTTCTACCCTCCCACTTGCAATGGCCAGTTTGTAAATTTGTGGTGTACCCCCCCTATCCGAGGTAAAAATCAGTGATTTTCCGTCCGGAGTCCAGTTTGGCTCGGTATCAATGGCGAAGTGACTGGTTACTCTGCTGAACTGGCGAGTGGTCAGATCAAAGGTATAAATTTCCGGATTTCCATCTTTGGAAAGAACCAAGGCCAGCTTGCGACCATCCGGGGACCATGAAGGCGCACCGTTCAGTCCTTTGAAATTGGTCAGCTGTTCGCGGGCACCCGTGGCCAGCCGTTGCCTGAAAATGGCCGGCCTACCGGTTTCAAATGAGACGTAAACCAGTTCACTGGCATCCGGAGACCAGGCGGGCGACATGATCGGCTGGCGGGACTCAAGCAACATGCGCTCCCGGTGGCCGTCTGCATCAGACACCATCAGGCGAAAATTCATGCTGCCGTCCTTGGGATAGGCCGTCACATAAGCGACCCGGGTGGAAAAGGCACCAGGGATTCCGGTGATGGCCTCGTAAACCTGGTCGCTGATGTAGTGGGCCATGTCCCTGAATTGTGTCGATCCGCCATCCACCACTTTGGTAAAGACCGTGCGTCCGCCAGTGATTTCAACCAGGCTGAAGGTGATCCTGTAACGGCCGGCATTTTCAACCACTTGCCCGACCACCAGATACTCGCTGCCGAGAATGCGCCAATCCCGGTAATACACCTCTTTAATAGTGGCGGGAAATGACAACATATTCTGGCGTGGAATAGGGCTGAACAGACCGCTGCGCTGCAGATCACTGGACACAATATTGCTGACATCCTCCGGCAATGCCCGCCCAGACTGGGTGATCGGCGGAATGGCTATGCGCGTGGGGTTATCCACCCCCTGGGTAATTTCAATGGTGAATTCGGCCGCAGCCGGGGACAGCCAAAACAGCGTGGTCAAGGCAAGGGAAAGAACCAACCCTAATTTTTTGCTCACAGGTTATAACCTCAAATCATCTGGTCTGAATACCAGGGTCAACCGACGAAAATACTTGTCGAATACCCTGGGATTCTCAATTTCTTTCAACTTCTCAAAACGGCCCACTTTATGTACCGCCTGCTCGGCAGAGCGGTCAAACGCGGAATTGCCACTGGAACGTACCACACTGACGCTGATGACCTGACCTGTGGGAACCAGTTGAACCAGTAGCTCAACCTCCATCTCCCGGCGGGCGCTCGGTGGTCGGCTCCAGTTTGCCGCAATACGCTCAAAAATATAGTCATGGTAGCTGGCCGCTATCTCTTCTTCATTCGATGCGGCCAGAAACTCTTCTTCCTCTGCCAGCGCGCTGGCCAGTTGCTGTTGCAACTGTTTTTTATCCGGCTCCGGTTTTGGTGCCGGCTTGGGTTCCGGTTTCGGCGCCGGCTTGGGCTTCGGCGCTGGTTTTGGTACCGGTTTCGGCGCCGGCTTGGGTTTCGGTTTAGGCGCCGGCTTTGCTGTCGGCTTGGGTTTCGGTTTGGGCTTGGCGACAGGCTTAGGCTGCGGCTTCGCCTTTTGCTGCAACGTCATCAACTTAGCCTGTACATATTTGGGTGGTGCCACTTTGCGCTGTTTATGCTCCGGCTCCCAATGCCATACCATCAGCATCACCACGCCGGCATGCAACAGCAGGCTGACCAGAATGGCGACCGTATATGTGGAAGCTTTGCCCGAAAACACAGTGGTCAGTTTCTTCCAGGCGGCTCTGTCACCAACCCGACCGAAGGTGCCCCGGCTCCCTGCAGCTGGCTCATGAGCTGCACCACCGTGCCATAATCCACGGCTTTATCACCCCACACCAGTACCGGGGTTTTGGGCTGTACACCCATCACCTTTTTGACCTTGTCGACAATCACATCCAGGGATTGCTGCTCATTCTTGCCATTGCCCAGATCCAGGTAATACGTACCATCTGCTTTGACAGAGACGATCAGCGGCTCCAGATCTTTATCTTCCAGGGGGGCGGAAGGCGCTTGGGGCAACTCCACCTTAACCCCCTGCATCAGCAGCGGTGCGGTGACCATGAAGACAATCAGCAGGACCAGCATTACGTCGATGTATGGCACCACATTAATTTCTGCAACCAGGCGGCGTTTTTGCCGGGGACCTTTCATACTCAATCACCGTGAATGCGGCGGTGGAGAATACTGGAAAACTCTTCGGCAAAGGTTTCATAGCTGCTGTAAATACTGTCTGCCGACGCCGAGTAACGGTTATAGGCAAGCACCGCGGGAATCGCAGCAAACAACCCCATCGCCGTAGCAATCAGCGCCTCTGAAATACCCGGAGCGACGGTTGCCAGGGTTGCCTGCTGCACCGTAGCCAGGCCACGAAATGCATTCATGATTCCCCAGACCGTGCCAAACAGGCCGATATAAGGACTCACGGAAGCCACGCTGGCGAGGAAGGGCAAATTGCGGTTGAGGCGCTCTTCTTCCCGTGACAGGGCTACACGCATGGACCTCTCGGTTCCCTCCATTACGGTATCGGGATCAACATGACTTTTCTGCTGTGCCAGCCGGTTAAATTCACGGAATCCTGCGCGGAACACACTGGATAGCCCTTCCACCGAGCCCTGCGCGCCGCAGTCATGGTAGAGCTGGTTAAGGTCGATACCGGACCAGAAGTTATCCTCGAACTTGCGCAGTGTGTGAGCGGCATTTCTCAAATACAGGCCACGCTGGACAATCATGACCCACGAGATGATTGAAGCGAAGAACAACAGCAACATGACAAACTGCACCAGCAGCGTGGCATTGGCTATCAGGCTCCAGAGGGATAAATGATCGTTCACCGGTTACTCCCGTCAGGTTATCAGAGTGCAGATTTGAGGGTCTGCATCATATTTTCAGGAATGGCTACCGGGCGTTTGCTGTCGTGATCGATACAGGCTGCCCGCACAGTCCCTTCCACTAAAATTTGTTCGCCGCGTTTTACCGTCTGGGCGATGGTAAAGGATGTTCTTGTCACACCCACCAGCCGCGCGGTAGCAATGATTTGGTCGTCCAGCACCGCCGGAACACGATATTTCAATTCCACAGAATGCACTACGAACTGCATCCCATCAAAAAGAGCAGGTTTGTCATACCCGAGGGTCCGCATCAATTCAGTACGGGCACGTTCCAGGTATTTCAGGTAGTTGGCGTAGTAGACGATGCCACCCGCGTCGGTATCTTCCACGTAGACGCGAATGGGTAGACAATATTCTTTGGTCATTTATCCGTTAAATCCAATTGCCGGGGCAAATTATCCGGACTCTGTAGTCCAAAATGTTCGTAGGCAAGGGCCGTCACCATACGCCCTCTAAGGGTTCTGGTCATATAGCCTTGTTGTATCAGGTAGGGCTCAATCACATCCTCAATGGTACCGCGCTCCTCACTGATGGCCGCCGCCAAACTCTCTACTCCAACTGGGCCCCCAGAGAATTTTTCCATAATCGCCAGCAACAGGCGGCGGTCCATATGATCAAATCCCTTGCCATCGACATTCAGCATGTTCAGTGCCTGGTCTGCCACATCAGCAGTGATGTTGCCGTCTGCCTTCATTTCTGCAAAATCCCTGACCCGCCGCAACAGGCGATTGGCAATACGCGGCGTACCCCGTGAACGGCGAGCGATTTCAGCGGCGCCCGGCTTGTCCAGGCTGACACCAAGCATACCGGCTGAACGGTAGACGATCTGGCTCAGCTCCTCGACCGAATAGAATTCCAGCCGCTGCACAATGCCGAAGCGATCCCGCAAAGGTGAAGTCAGCAGACCGGCCCTGGTGGTCGCTCCAACCAGGGTAAATGGCGGCAGGTCAAGCTTGATAGAGCGGGCCGCCGGGCCTTCACCAATCATGATATCCAGCTGATAATCTTCCATGGCCGGGTAGATCACTTCTTCCACCACCGGGCTGAGGCGGTGAATTTCATCAATGAACAACACATCCCCTGGTTCCAGGTTGGTCATCAACGCCACCAGGTCGCCGGCACGCTCCAACACTGGACCGGATGTTGTTTTCAGGGCCACGCCGAGTTCATTGGCAATGATATGTGCCAGGGTGGTTTTGCCAAGCCCCGGGGGACCGAACACCAGGGTATGATCCAGAGGCTCACCGCGATTACGGGCCGCACCGATAAAGATGTCGAGCTGATCGCGCACAGCCTGCTGGCCGACATAATCGGCAAGACTCAAGGGGCGAATGGCGCGGTCGAAACGATCTTCCTGAACGGAAGCTTCGGGGGAAATCAGACGGTCTGTTTCGATCATAGCGGCCAGTATATCTTGCTGCGCTTAGCTTTTAACCATGCTTTTGAGTGCCAGACGAATCAATTCCTGACTACTTTGCCCTTCCGTGGCTACAGCATTGACCATGCGCGAAGCCTCCTGCGGTTTATAGCCAAGGGAAGTCAGCGCACTCTCTGCCTCCAGAACCGCGTCGGCCTGCTCTATACGGGTTGCGGGCGAGGAGACCGGCATATCTTTCGTGGCAAAACTTTGCAGGCGATCGCGCATTTCGACAATCAACCTTTCAGCTGTTTTTTTACCCACTCCCGGCAGCCTAACCAGACCCGCCACATCGTTATTCTGAACACCTTTGACAAACTCGCTGGCGGTCATGCCGGAAAGAATGGCCAGCGCCAGCTTGGGCCCAACACCGCTGACCTTGATCAGGTGGCGGAACAGTTCACGCTCGCTCTGCTCGCCAAAGCCATAGAGCTGATGGGCATCTTCGCGTACTACCAGGTGTGTATGCAGCACCACGATTTCACCCTGAGGGGGCAAGTCAAAAAACGTCGTCAGGGAAACCTGGACCTCATAACCGACACCCTGCACATCAATCAGCAACTCCTGTGCCTGACGCTCCAGCAACACACCGCTGATACGGCCGATCATTTCACCGGACTCCCCTGCTCACTGCCAGCTCCGGGCATAGACTTGATACGACCCCGGGAATAATGGATTCCCTTGGACAAACCCGAGGCTGTGCTCAGGGTTCTGGCATGACAGAGGGCAACAGCCAGGGCATCGGCAGCATCCTCGGCGGGCGCGGCAGACAGCTTGAGCAGACGTGTCACCATAAACTGCACCTGCGACTTGTTGGCCGCCCCGGTGCCCACTACGGATTGTTTAACCAAGCGAGCGGCATACTCGGCCACACTCAAGCCGGCGTTGGTGCCAGCCGCTATGGCGGCGCCCCGCGCCTGGCCAAGTTTTAACGCGGCCCTGGGATCCCTGGCCAGAAAAATATCTTCCACGGCCATGGTGGTCGGGCGATATTCGGAAATCAGGGTGCTGAGGCTGTCGAAAATAATTTTCAGACGCTCGGGAAGGGCGCCTTCGGGCAAACGGATAATTCCGCTGGTGACGTATTCAGCGTTTGCACCAACGGCGTTGATTACGCCAAAACCGGTTTTTCGGGAACCGGGGTCAATGCCGAGTATCAGGGTCATGCCATCTCACCAACATACTGTATATTGCTACAGTATCCTACTGATGCAAAATTACAAGCCCTGTTCAGCCACTTACCTCCCCAAAAATAAAAAAGGCGGCCACTGGGGCCGCCCGATCAAACCGCAAAACGTTACTCAGCTTTGGGTTCTTCATCTTCTGCAGCAG
>CAYNAU010000005.1:173440-173506 GCA_964395715.1 uncultured Porticoccus sp.
GTGCTTCTTCGGCAGGTGCTTCTTCGGCAGGTGCTTCTTCGGCAGGTGCTTCTTCGGCAGGTGCTT
>CAYNAU010000006.1:0-156159 GCA_964395715.1 uncultured Porticoccus sp.
AAATGACTGTTAATCATTGGGTCGCTGGTTCGAGCCCAGCAGGCGGAGCCAAATACTAGAAGGGCTGTAGCGATACGGCCCTTTTTTATCGTCGCAAGAAAATCCCTCTTGGGTAACAGCTGGGGTAACAAACGCTCCCATTTTTTGCAGACACAAAAAACCCCGGTCATGGGGTGTGATCCGGGGCTTTTCGTTGCTTGGGGAGAAGCTTGTTGCTGTTGCTTCTAGTTAGTCATCAGGAAAGGCGGGAAGTTCACAATAAGGTTTCACTTCAAGCAATTCTCCTCTGAGAATTTCCACATTCTTCGGCGCGTCTATCGCCAGCTTTATCTGCCTACCGTCCAGCCCGAACGTTATACGCACTTGGCCATCAGCAGTGTTAAGAATCAGAACCTCACCAGGTCGCCTTCTCATCTTCAGCATTGGAATACCTCCTTGTATTGCCTGAAGCTATAAAAAAACTTTTCCTAATAGAAAATTGTTACGATTTAACAAATAAAGAGGGGGGCATCGGTCTACAGTGTTTACCCTTTGAGGATATACCCGCCCTCCCCCTGTTAACAACTCGTCATCAATGCCTTTTTCCGCTGTTTCTTTCTCCCCACTTAGCGGGACCGATCTTTTCATAGAACCGTTTGAGGTGAAGCATAGCGTCGTTCTCATTGATCTCTGACGATCCGCTGTCATGGTTAACAATGTCTGCCCTCAACTCCTGAAAGGCTCGGGTCATATTGCGCTCAATCTCATCAATCCCATGAATTGCGTCAGACTTTTTCATTCTTAATACCTCCTTGAGCCGTCAATAAGCTTGGCAAGCTGCCTATTCATAGCGCCACCAGCTATCTTTGCTTCTTTCTCGGTGCGAACACCGTAGAAGTTCATGTTCACACCGCTAATGGATGGCCCACCGAGTTCATGGTTTGGAACAATCTCGCCCCGTACTCCATTGGGAACAAACAGTTCCGGGCCAGCCTCACCAACTACAGAGATTTTACCGGGATCAGGAAAGCCGCCATCAGCAAAGAAGCCCCCAAAGAAATTCTCCAACCCACCAGAACCAAGCAGGCCAGCCGTTGCCGCACCGCCTGATCCTCCTGAAGCTGTACCGAACAACCCCTCAAAAAACTTAGCTGACGCAGCCTCGGCAGCCATCCTTTGCATGGTGCGAAGGAAGTTATTCAACAGGCCGTCCAGCCCATCGTTGAACGGGTCGAACAGGAAGTCGGCAAAGGCATCCTGCGAATTACGGGCGGCTTGCTCGGCAAAAACGGACAGCCCTTCTGTGGCACCCTCCGCCGCGTCTTTTACTTCTTGAATGCGCTCTTTAATCTGCCCTGCTCGAGCCTCTACCGTGTCGGCACTGATTAGGTCGGGTTCGCGCTCTGCCAAGGCGTAAAGCTCGGCAAGCTGTTCTTCCAGCTTTTGGATTTCAGTCTTTGCCATCTCCGCATGACGTTCAGCGGCGGCAACATCGGTAAGCCATTGAGCATTAGCGCCGGTTGCTTCATCCAGGACGCGGTTGTACTCGGACAGAGCAAGGTTATATTCGCCTTGTGTAATCTTTCCAGACTTAACCAGGCTGTCCAGCGTTCGCACATTGTCGGCATATTCTTGCTGTGGGGTGCGTATGCTTTCCAGCAGGCTTTTCACTTTGTTGAGGCTTTCTTCATACGGTGATGTATCTGCAACCCCTACAACAGCAGGAACGGGAGCCGATACAGAATTGGAACCCCCGGCCTGTGTTTCTACAGGTGTCAGAGTGGCCATTTCCTCGGACAGTCGGATCAGTTCACTTACTCGTTTAATCTCCGCATCAACCTCGGCCAAGCGTTCGCCCTTATTCCTGGCATTGCGTCCTGAACTATTGGCGATACTGGCCCGCTTTTCTTCCAGGTCGTTCAGCCGATCATAAAGCCTGGGCAAGTCACCCAAGGCGGGGCCGTTAACAAAGGCGGCAACCTCGTCACCCAGGAACTTAAACAGGTTAATAGTGGTGGTGATGGCTTTCACCGCCTTACTGAATCCAGTGACTACGGCATTGGTGATGTTTTGCACAGCCTGAACCACTACCGGATCCTTGATTGCTGTGGTCATCTCGTTAACCGCGCCGGTCAGCTCTTTTGCATCGTCTTTCTGCTCGAACAGATCACCGAAGGCGTTATTAAGTGAGGCGAGCGCACCAGCTAGGGTGTCACGGGCAGCAGCAGCAGAGCCGCCAAACTGCCTTTCTAGTTCTTTGAGGATGATGTCTTGCGCTTCAGCCAAGCGGTTAGTCTCGGCCAAGGCTTTGATGGTGTCCTTTTGGGCATCGCTGAACTGAATACCAGCACGACCCAAAGCGCCGAGGTTGGCAACAGGATCGTTTAATGCTTTACCCAATTGCAGGACAGATGACTTCAAGTCCTGATCCATTCTTGTGGACAGGTCCAGCACTGCCTGTGTGGTGCGGTCGAAGGCTTCCCCGGTGATGTTGGTAAACGTCACCAGTTGGGACATGGCCCCGATGATTTCCTCATCCCCGAAGGTGCTGGCGCTCTGAAGCTCCTGCGCCTTGGTGGTGAGTTCTTCCAGTGACCGACCAACCACGTTACCCGTGGATGCCAAGCCCTGCTCTAACTGCTTTACCGCTGCCTGTTGGGTTTTAGTAGACTCAATCACCTTTCTGGTGAATGCAGCAAGCGCCACACCGCCGACCAATCCCTTAAACGCAGACGATACCCCGGCAACGTTCTTTTTAGCGCCTTTCTCAAAACGGTTTAACCGCTTTGTGGTGCGGTCAAGCTGTTGGTGGAGTTTCTTGTTCTCCGCCTCAAACTTAACGATTAATTTTGCTTCATCACTTGCCATATTGGTTACTCATAACATTTCAAATGCGGTTGTGAAAATAAAGAGGGGGCATCGGTCTACGCTCACATGGTTATGAGGATTTGACCCACCCTCCCCTATACGTTGCAGACAGCTTTTATCTTGAGGATGTTTAGCTCGTCGCCAAGGTCATCACGAATAGCTATCAATTTTTTCAGCAAATCCTCACGCAAGTGTTCAGGCATGTATGGCGCTGCCTGCTCATAAGCTGCTACCAGCTCTTTTAATACGATCAAGTGTCGTCCAGCTTCAGTTGCTCTGTTCATAATTGGCACCTATAAAAAAGGGGGCCGAAGCCCCCTAGTGGGTTAAGCAGCAACGCCGGTCAAAGTACAGAGACTTGCAGGGCGGGCCAGCATGAAATCAACACGCGCTACAGCAACGACTTCATAGAGAAGATTGGAGGCGTATGTATCAAGCTCGAGTATCTTGAAGCTCGGATCCATGCGAACGCCCATAATCAATTGGTTGAAGTCCCCCATGAAGATGGCACTGTCCAAGGCGGGAGAACTTGTTGCCAGGGTGTCGCTAACATTTGTGGTCGGAAGGAATTGCATACCACGCAAAGCCTGCGGGCGCTCCAGCGGGGTATTGTCAGAAGCAATACCTGTAGCCAGGTTCTGATAAGTGGCCCATGTTCTCGGAGACATAATGGCAAACTTATCAATTGCATCCAGCCGACAATTGTTGTCCAGCAGCGCCTTCAACCCCGAGATCATTTCGGCGTAATTGGTCGGCGTACCGACTGAGGCGACAGTAGCCACACCAGACTGACCATAAATGCCTTCGGGTTCGCCACCACTGCCAGCGCCAAACAAACCAGCCCGATCAATTTCAGCACCCAACGCGCCAAACATGGCACTGGATAGCTGTTGACCAAAATTGGGAGAGTCTTGCATACACTCCAGCGTTACCTGGGTGCGGCAGACAATCGTTTTGGCAGTCAGTGAGGCAGTTACAAAGGTCGGATCAGTGGCAGAGATCGCCCCCGCTTCCTGGTGCCAACTAGCAGTAGGGTCACCCGTTGCACGCGCGTACTGAACCGTCTTGTCGTTCATTGGCACAGTGACAGCTCCGGCACGCTGCAATACAGAGGCAGCCCGCAGGTTATCAATCCAGCCTGAAATAAACTGAGTCGGAACGTTCACACCTGTTGAAGTGGTCGCGACTGATTTCTGTTCACGGATGAAATCCAGTGCCGCCTTATCTTGAGACTTCTCACCAGCGACCATTGCCCCCAACCAACGATCAAACGATATGTCAGCTTTCGGCATATTGAGGACATCGGCGACTTTTGTGCCTGCGTCGATCTCATAAACAGGGCCGCCCTTTGCATGAAACGTGCGGTAGCCTTTATTTTCGGGCTGCTTGTAAGCGCTAATAGAAACAGAGGCCGCGCCTTTCTGCTCAACATTCATGATGCGGTCTTCGATGTCATTAAACCGGCGGTCCAGCTTGCCATTTACATCGTCAACCAAGCCTTCTACAGCTTCCAGGACATCCTTTTGTGTTACTTGATTCATGTTCTTTACCTTTGAAAAGTTGCAATTTTTTGGGTTGTTACCACCTTGATTGCTTCTAGTCGTCGCGAAGAGAAACACGAACCATGATCTAAAAGGGCAGCGTCGCGCTGTTACCTACAATGCGGCGTCACGCCCGCACAGAAACCACGTATTCGGTTGTGGTAATGGCCCTCTTTTATTTCAAAAGCGCCTGCGTCTCGCAGACAGGGCCGGTAGGCTTCAGCACGCATACCCTGCGGGCGGGGTGAACAGTTAAGCCCTGTTCAACGGCCTGTGGCACTGGCAGCGGATAATGAGCGATCAACCGCGTTCAGCTTGGGTAAGGACACCACATCGCCCTCAGGAGAATTGTCTAATCTTTTGAATCCATGACCGGCGATTGTTTTTGCCTCTGACCGGGAAAACCCATTCCGAAGTAAGAACTTTTCGAAGTCACGAATGTTGTGGATATTTGCTCTCGGACGCATGGCTATGACCACCCGACCATTGAATTTTTAACAGGATTGTCCGGCAGACTTTCACCAGACACGCCGACAGCTTTCAGGAATAATTCCTGCGCTCCAGGGTCGCCAGCTTTTGCCCGTTCAGCCGTTGCCAGCAGACTGGCTTTATAAGCATCACGCATCAAAACTCGCTCTTTTGTTGAACCCTTGGGCCTTGCCATAACTCCACCGTTTTCTATTTGTTACCACTGTATATATTACCAGTATATGCCCTGAAAGTCAACTGGCACTAGGGGTTCAGGCGATCAGGTATAGTCTGGTGATGGCTGATCAGATGTCTTTGGCAGCAGTTATAACGTAGAGCAAACACCCGCCCTCCAGGATGCGTGGCAGTGGTTTTTCAGTGCAATCCTGGTTAACTTTTTCCACATCTGGCTCATCCATGTAACCGAGATCAATCAATGCCTGTTTATGCCAATCCCGACGTGTGCGCTTTGCGCACGTTGTTAGTACGTTCATTGATTCACCCTTGGTTTGTCCTTGAATAACCCTTGAGATCCCCTTGATACACCCTTGATATTGCAGGGCGCTCATCTCTGACTAATTTGCTTTTTTCGTACACATGCAACCAATGATTGAAGCGGTCACATGTTTCCGCATAACCAGCAGCCGTAATGCTGGTATGTTGTCGATATTTTGGAACAAGCACCGAGGCCACCATGACGCTGGTGAAGTGTCGCGGAAATGCCAAAATGAAATCATGCTCATAGAGAACATGTTCGTATTCTTCTGGCAGCAAATTGAATGCAAAATCCAATATCTCTGCCGGTGCAATATCCCCACTGAAGGGATTTACCAACGGAAAGAGTGGAGCTCCCTCCCAAGACTCGAACACGGTAGGCACAAAATAGAAAAGGCCAAGCGACATTAATGTCCTGACACGAGAAAAGAAATCGTCGCAACTGTCTTTTCTGGTGTTGTAGTGTGGCTTAACTACTGGGTGATGGGGATAACAGGTGTTTGTCTGTTCACCACTGTATCCATAAATCTCAAATTCCCCGTTGGATGCAATAACTGTTTTCTTAAACTCTCGATAATAAGAGGTTCTTGGCAGCCCCCCCTCATCTGCAATATTTGTTTCCGCGTAGATGTCTATTGCCAGCAGAAGGATCATCACATCACCCGTCTGACGGATAAGCTCAAGGGGCGGAGTTTCATCAGCAGCCCCAACGATAAAACTTACAGGCAACCACACAAGCTCACTGTCATCACTTCTGATAATTTCAAACCATGGATGCTTCCCCTTCTTGGTTTGCCTGAGTAACTGAGGCTTGCTTTTTAGAAGCTCATCCAGGGCGGCGGTTGCTCGACTCCTGCTTATCGACGTATAGGTTGATAGTGCGTTTTTGCTCCAGTTGGTTTTGATGTTATCTCGCCCGGTTCCACATGCTTGAACCAAGTAAAGACAGGCTGCATTCATTCCCAACTCGCATACCCTGTGAAACTCCTCGCGTCCGATTGCAAAGAATCGCTCGGATGGAGGGACGGATCTTTTTTGTGTAGAATCTTCCATACTATTTCCCCAAATAGTTACGGCCCCCCTTGCTCGACACTTGGGGAGCCGTTTTTGATTTACGCAGCTAGATTAAAACCACGGCGCTTCCAGAAGGTCTTTAAAACCTCTCTCGCCTGTTTCGCATCCTCTGGGGCAACCCAATATGAACAGCATGTAGCAACACCGAATCGGCTAGGAACTTTGATCGTTCGCCGTGAGACTTTCACGCCATATTGCTTCTGCAATGAGCTCACTGTGGAGTTAAGCGCATGATCTCCGATAGCCTCTGCCTGAAAACGAGTCAGCGGCCTTTCGAGAAGGGTTTCCAGGATGCGTTCAGTTTTGGTTGGAGGACGTATCATAGTGAAGCCTCCTCACCGATAAGCCCGGCAATCAATTCCTTTCTGCGCTGCGCTGAATAATATGGCCTGCCAGACACCTCAACATCAGGGCCAGGAATCACGCCATCCTTTTTCCAGCGATACCAGGTCCGTTGTGAAACGCCGCATTCGGCTCGAACGTCGGATTGTGGATGAATCAGCTTTTGTTCAGCCATGGGCCACCTCCCTTGAATAGACAGACCAGCGCCAGTCTGTTGGCTCAGGTGTCAGCGGGCGGACGCAGGCGACAAATAGCCCGCGCTTTTGTAGGTAGCGATTGAGATTTTTTGCGGCATTGGACAGGTTTCGAATCCCTGTTTCCGCAGACAGCGTTTGACTGGTTTCTTCTGGATTAGCGATCAGATACGCCAGCAGCTTTCTGGCCTGACCCGATCTTTCAGGTACAGCAGACAAGGCAGCATTTAGCCGCTCTTGATGGACAAACTCCATAATACTTTCCTCAAACGAGGAGGAAAGCCGATCAAATCCCCAACCAAAGGTTGTAAATTACAAATACATTTTGTATCTTGACTACGTTGATCGACTTACCTCGATTAACAAAAGCCACCAATTAAATAAGGTGGCATTCCTGGGACTGCTATTCAGGAAACTTCAAAGCCTCGGGTCTGAACCACCCGGGGCTTTTTCCTGTCTATCTCACTATCAAGCTCCCTACTTCTCGATAGCGCGATAACGATCATTGCATGATCATGTGCGGCAGGGAAGTTGCCAATTAATCACGTTGTGTCTGTATAAAATCGCTCTTTTCAACCTATGCTCTTGGCTACAGGCCGCGTGGTTATTGAGTTTCAGAAGTGAATGATATTAGCTGCCCTTGTCATGGCTCTCACAGCGTGACCAATTTGTCATTTTTGGTCAAAAACAACAGAAAAACCATACGGCACAAGGGCAAGCGAGTCTTAACTAGCCTCTGACAGATCAGCGTCAATATATTCGAACAGCTTCTGAGCAGTTTCAGGCTTCAGGCCAGGACACAACTCCTTTACGTTTTCCAGCGTGATTTCTCCAGCATTGAACTTGGTCAGGAAATTGACAACTTCCTTTCTCTCCTCGACATCCAGGTTTAGGTCTAAAGCCTTAATCCGCTGTTCTTCCGCTTCATATCTTGCGGCGATCTCTCCTGCCTCGTCCTCCAAGCGCATAATCTCTTTGTCATGCGCCCAGTAGAGGCTTTCCGCCATCCGGTTAATTGATATGCCTATGGCGCTCCAATGGCGCTCCTTGATACTTTCAAAGCCAGCGTCGGACTGAGCAGCTGTCAGCATGTCACCCAACTGTGAAATTGCCCAAAGGGCCGTATTAAGTTCTTCCGCCTCCTGAACTCGTTTGTTAGCGATATGGAGTTTTTGGAACGTGGTAAGATTTTCAGTAGCCATGATTTGATCTCCTTTGTAGATCGTTTTGTGGTTAGGGTCTGCTGGCGTGGCTGCGCCAGTCAGGCCCGGTTGAAATCTATTACGTTGTCGGTTTTGTCTTTAATCAAAGACTCCAGGAAATTACCCCACACTTTCATGGCGTGAGTTTTCTCCGGCAGCATTCCGTATTGGTCATAATGTTGAGCAGTGACACCTTTGGCCGCATGGTTCAACAAGGCTGAACAAACGTCCTGCCCTATGCCCAGTTGGCGCAGTCGCGTGGTGAACGTCCGGCGCAGATCATGTATCTGCCACGGCTCCTGAAATAACTCGCTGTCATCCTTCAGTAGCTTTTTGATTTGCTCATCAAGTCGCGCTTTCGCCTTCGACTGACCCTGAATCGAGGTCTTACCATTGGTGGAGAAAAACAGCTTACAGCGTGCAATCTTCGGCAGCTTCTTTAGCAAGGTTTCGGCAAGGTTATTTAAGGGCAGTAAATGCGTTCTCCCGGCTTTGTTATCCGTCTGCGTCCACACCCCTTCCTTAACGTCTGAGCGCGCCATACAGGCCGCCTCGCTGCGTCTCTGGCCTGTTGCTAATAGGAATTGAAAGTAAGTGCCAAAAGGCGAGCCAAGCTGTTCACAGGCTTTCCAGAAAACCACAATCTCTGGATCACTGAGAGTACGCTTGCGGGCCTGCTCTTTCTTCAGTGGTGGTTTGACTCGATCAGTCGGCAGAACCCCATCAATGGGGATCAGGTCTTTCTCAGCACACCAGGAAAAAAACTTTTTCAGCACTGCCAGGGTGCGATTAGCTAAAACCAGCTTTCCTGATTCTGCGATGTCATCAATGATTGAAATAACATCAGCGCGAGTGATCTTGTGAATAGGTCGGGAGCGCCACTTTTTCAGCAGGTCGCCCTGTAAAATGCTGGTGTATTGTAAAAGCGTGTTGTGTTTCAGATTGCGCTTTACGTACTGCGTCAGGAATCGTTCAACAGTCCCCTCGTAATCGGTCTTGAATCGCGCTTTAGCGGCCTTTGCCTCCAACCTGGGGTCATTGCCACCCTTAATAGCGTCTTTCCAATCCTCAGCCTTTCTGCGCGCTTCCTTGAGGGTGTACATGCCAGGGTGTGATCCATAAGGGCCAAGGCGAATTGCTATGGGGTTTTTCTCACCAGGGGGACGAGCGCGGAGATACCAGACCATGCCGCTGGCTGATACACGAAGGTAGAGACCAGGAACCATCTTGTCGCGCAGCTCAAGCCGACCGCTTGCCGGGGGCTTCATTTTTTGAAGTGTGCGGTCAGGGGGTATCGTGTTGTTTTTCTTGTCAGTCATTGGGTCGCCTGGGTAACATGCTGGGTAACACTTTAGACCGACTTACAAGGAAATGCAACAACCGGCCATGTCCGGCCAAAATTAGTTTTTATCTTTATATTTAATAGGTTATATGATTTACATAGCTTGCCTTGTCCAGCCATGAAATACTAAATTCAATGACTGTTAATCATTGGGTCGCTGGTTCGAGCCCAGCAGGCGGAGCCAAATACTAGAAGGGCTGTAGCAATACAGCCCTTTTTTCATGCCTCAATAAACTCGTTTCCGGATCTACCGCTGGGCCGCAAACGCACTCGATTTTGCAGACACAAAAAACCCCGATCACTGGAGTGATACGGGGTCTTTAACCCAGATAGCGACAACTATCGACAAACAACCTCAAATGCCAGGCATTAGCAATTAAAATCTTTCAGGCATACTCTTCTCACTGAGCGCGTCTTCTATACACAAGTTACCAGCCTGCCTGGACCCGGGCACAGGTAATCGGGGCATGGAGTAAGTAACTATTTTTTGCCCTTCAACTTCTTCAATTTTTAATCTTTATTTGGCCATTTAAGCCCATCAGAATTCCGTTGTCCCTGAGGGGTCAGGGTCAGGCGCTGAATTTCCCGCACAAGTCGTTCAATCTCATCCAATTGTTCCCCCTGGGATTCCAGCGTGTCCTCAATGTCATCCAGTCGTGCGTTAATATTTGCATCATGATTAACCAGAAGCTCTACCTCATCCTCATCAATTGAGACTTTAAGGAATTCCCAGTCAGCCCAGGCATCTGCCCTCAAATTACCTGCTATAAAACTTACTGCATAGGACTGGAGCTGAAAATGTATACGGTATAGCCCTCCCCTTCGCAGTTTAACTGTGAACTGAGCATACTCCTCAGGTTTTACCGCACGCTCCTGTGCTAATGCAATATCGGTAAGCCCTTGATCGCCCTGTCTTTGCATTGACTCAAGTGTATGGGTCGCAACAAACGTGTTGGTGGTTCTATCCTGAATGCGAATGCCTAAAGAATTTTCGAGTGTATAAAGCCCCACCGCCACGAAATTTCCAAAAAAAGAATACTTTACGCTAATCGTCACATCTACCAACTGGTTGAAGCCACTTCCGTCTGTGGAAATCTCAAAGTCATTAGAAATTGAGGCCTCGGAATACTGCGGGATCCCTAGATTCTGGGCGCCCTGAACTAGAGACGCTCTAGTTTCTACTTCCCTTTCAAGTGGTCGAGCTGCCGTTTTCCCCCCTAGAAGGTTACATGTAATGTTTGTGAGCGACGCTCTGGTCCCTCTCCTGCAAAGTGTCATGCCATCGGTAGCGTACTCAAATGAAGCTGTCTCCCCGGGGTTACGGAGTGCAGCAGTATCAGCACTCGCATCTGCAGTTAGCAGGCATAGCAACAACATCAAACTGCATGACATAAGCCAGGCGAGTTTTCGGCACTCAACTGATTGCACCTTCGACCTGGTGGTGAATCCCGTCACTATTGTTGGAGCACTCATATCTATTCTCCTGGTGAGGCCTTGACCGGTGATCAGAGGCAGGGATGCGCCCAGTTAGTCTGATTTTGAGGCACAACGTTGTTAAACATAGTCTATGGGAGCCAGCTTTACTGAGTTTTTGTGCTGAGAAATCCAGCCATTGGCAGCTTTTGTTGATATCTGGTTTGTGGGCAACGCTGAAGGAGACAGAGGGTTTCAGACTTATTTTGGCAAAAACTCGCCGTTACGAAGGCCCATTGCAATACGCCACAAAAAACCCCGACCATTGCTGTGATCGGGGTCTGACTGCTGCTTGAGGAGAAGGAGTTGTGTTGTAATGTTTATTAGTCAACTGTAGGGGTTCAAAAGTTCCCTACATTTATCATGGATATGCTCAGGTTTTTTTATACAGTACCTCCACCCAAATTATCCGCCCTCCCTCGGACACAAAATCGAGCGTCTTACACCGACTTGATGTGGTGTTGCAGCAGTTTTTTATTCACTCTAAACTGCTTTCGCTAAGGTTCAAGACCAAAGGTAACCACCGGTTTAATTACCATTGCCACACCGGTTCTCTCAAAAAAATAACAGGCCACAGGCTACTCTGATGATATTCAAATCCCTGCCCCGTCTTCTCCTTCTCTTACTGCTTCCCGCAAGCACCATCGCCGGTACCATCTTTGAAGACACCCTGCAGGAAGCAAAGAATGGCAACCCTCAGGCACAAAGTAAGCTCGCCAATATGTATGCTGAGGGCAGAGGGACCGAGCAAAATAACGTCAAGGCATTCATCTGGATGTCTGCTGCCAAGGCCAATGGCGACAAAGCGTCCGAACATAACCTGCATGCCCTGCGCAAACGCATGTCATTGAAAGAAGTGATTGACGGCCAGGCCAAGGCTGCCAAGTGCATCGGCTCCCACTACCAACGCTGTAAATAACCTGTCACACCCACACCCTGGCGTGTCGATGCTGGGCGAATAGAACCGGATCATCTAAGGTGTCGTATAGTTAGAAACAGGTTTTTTATCAGGCAGGCCATTTAAGGTGAATTAGCCATGTTGTTATCACTGTTATTGTTTATCGCTCTGTTGGTTTCAGTACTCTACTACCAACCTCCGCTGCGACTGGGATCAGTCATCTTAGTCCTGGGCACCCTGTTCTTGACCACCTACAGCGGCATTATGTGGCTTCTGTTATTCCCCACCCTGCTGATCACCACCATTCTTAATATCCCCCAGTGGCGCGAACGCGCTCTGATAAAACCCGCCTATCAGCTGCTACGCCGCTCCATGCCAAGCATGAGTAAAACCGAACGGGAAGCCCTTGAGGCGGGTACCACCTGGTGGGAGAAGGAGCTCTTTGGCGGCCAGCCTGACTGGTCCATGTTCAGCGATATTTCTCTGCCCCACCTCAGCAAAAAAGAACAGCAATTTCTCGACAACGAAGTGGAACAACTCTGCCAACTGGTGGATGAATGGGATATCGGTCAACGCAAGGACCTGTCCCCTGAAGCCTGGGATTTCCTGCGTCAGAAAGGCTTTTTCGGACTGATTATTCCCGAAACATTCGGCGGTCTGGATTTCAGCCCCTATGCCCAAAGCCGCATCATGAGCAAGATCGCCAGTAAATCCCCCACCACGGCGGTGACCGCCATGGTTCCCAATTCTCTCGGGCCAGGGGAACTGCTGGTCAAATATGGCACGGAAGAGCAGAAGCAATACTGGTTACCACGGCTGGCCAACGGCACAGAACTGCCCTGTTTTGGCCTCACGGGCCCCGAGGCGGGCTCCGATGCAGGCTCCATTCCCGACATAGGCATAGTCTGCCGCGGGGAAATGGACGGCAAAGAGGTACTAGGCCTTAAATTAACTTTCAGCAAACGCTGGATTACCCTGGCACCGGTTGCCACCGTAATTGGCCTGGCCTTCAAATTGCGCGATCCCGAAGGCCTGCTGGGCGACCCGGACACGGTCGACTACGGCATCACCTGTGCGCTGTTACCCGCCAATCACCCCGGCATTGAGATTGGTCGCCGACACAACCCCGGTGGCCCCTTCATGAACGGCCCCATCAAAGGGGAGGACGTATTTATTCCCGTGGACTGGATCATTGGCGGGGCCAGCATGGCCGGCAAGGGCTGGCGCATGCTGATTGAATGCCTGGGCGCTGGGCGAGGGGTTTCACTGCCTTCGCTGGCCACCGCAGGCAGCGAGATGTGTTACCTCAATGTGGGTGCCTATGCCCGGATCCGTCGTCAGTTCAACATGGAAATTGGCAAATTCGAAGGGGTCCAGGAAGCCACTGCGGAGATCGCCGCCGGCGCTTATACGCTGGAAGCCATGAGACAACTGGTTACCCGGGGCCTGGATGACGGCGCACCATCGGTACTCACGGCCATGGCCAAGTACCATGCCACTGAGCGTATGCGCACCATGGTCAATCATGCCATGGATGTAGTGGGCGGCCGGGCCATTCAGTTGGGGCCTCGCAATTTTCTGGCTGCCATGTACCACACCATGCCGGTGGCCATTACCGTTGAAGGCGCAAACATTCTCACCCGCTCGTTAATGATTTTCGGCCAGGGCTCCATGCGCTGCCATCCCTACCTGTTTGAAGAGCTTCAGGCCCTGCAGGATGTGGATGAAACCGCCGGAAAAGAAGCATTTGAGCCGCTGCTGATGGCACACCTGGCACACACTGGCAGTAACATGGCGCGCACCTTGGTGTTTGGTCTCGGGTGCGGACTGGGCAGTCCCCTGCCGATCAATGCCAACAGCTTCAATAAACCCTGGTACCAGAAAATCAATCACCTGAGCGCAGCTCTGGCCACCTGTGCCGATGTGGCGCTGGGCACACTGGGAGGCAGCATCAAGCGCAGGGAGCTGCTGTCTGCCCGGCTTGGCGATATTCACAGCGAATTGTTAATCGCCTGCAGTATCCTCAAATACAACCAATCACTGCCGACCAGTGATGCCAATGACGCCCATGCGTCATTTGCACTCAAACGCTCCCTGAACAATGCCCAGCAGAGCCTGGTGGCATTCTGTGATAACTTCCCGCAACGTTGGCTGGGATGGCTATTGAAGATATTCTGCCTGCCCCTGGGCAGACGTTACCGGGCTCCCGGCGACGACCAGATCCGTGAACTGGGAGCGCTGATCATGGAGCCCAACCCGGTTCGTCAGGCCCTGAAAGAATATGTGTTTGTCAGCGACAGCGCCGACGATGCCGCCGGACGTATTGAAAATACCTTTCAGGCGCTGCTGAAAGTGGACAGCGCCTGGCAGAAATTTAGCCGCGCCCGCAGCAAGGGAGAACTGGGAGCCAGTGGCGATCTGGTCACCGAACTGTCTGAAGCACTGCGATTGGAGATTATCGGCGAAGCCGATGTCGAGCCACTGAAAGCCTACGATCAGCTGCGCTTCGACAGTGTGCTCACGGATGACTTTGAGGCGTTGTGATCAGCTTATACCTGTCTCAATCACATTGACCGATAGGCCACCCAGCGCATTAGAGGGAGGTACAGGCGATGGGGCAGGATGCGCAATAATTTCAGCCAGTACACAAAGCGTGCCGGAAAGGTAATTTCGAAACGTTGGGAGAAAAGCCCCCGATAGATGGCCTCTGCGGCATCCTCCGCTTCCATCAGCGCTGGCATGTGAAAATCGTTTTTATCCGTCAGCGGCGTGCGAACAAAACCCGGGTTGATCACCTGCAGGCGAATCCCCGTGCCCTGAAGATCCATATAGAGCGACTCACACAGACTGATCAACGCGGCCTTGCTGGCACAGTAGGCTGCTGCCGTCGGCAGGCCCCGATATCCCGCCACGGAAGACATCACCGCAATATGCCCCGCATGCCGGTGCATACTGTGTCGCAGGGCGAAGTCCAGGCAATTGATAGTTCCCTGAAGGTTCACGTCCAGCAATCGCCGGCACCGCTGGGCTGAGAACCGCCCGGCTCCGTCGGGATCATGAATGCCCGCATTCAACACAAAGAGGTCCGGGGATACACCCTCACTATCCCAGCGTTCGAAGAGTGTGGAAATTTGGCCTGGCCGGCGAATATCCAGCGGCACCGAAATAAATCTTCCCGGGGTATCGGCCAGACTCTGTTGCAGTTGCAGTAGTTCCTCCATGGTTCGCGACGAACCGTAAACCGTACAGCCCTGCTGGCATAACTTTCTGGACAGTGCAGCACCAATGCCCCGGCCAGCGCCGGTAATCCACACCACCTGCCAGGGGCAGGCCTCTTCAGCTTTACAGGTCATTACTAGTCTCCAGGATCAGTGCTTGAGATCGCAAACAGACCACAGGTTTTTTGGCTCTGTCGTTTTTGAGCGGTGTATCGACAGGGTAATTTTACCTAAAGGAATACCAAACTTGCTCATGGTCGCCCGGTTTATCAGATTATCCTCGTCTATCAGGTACAACCAGTCATTGAGTTGCAGGTGCCTCTCCTTGCCATTCACGCTAATGGCCAGGGTGTAGTGCCAGTTCAATGCGTTCCCTTGGGTTACCCCCTCGGCAGTGCCAATAACATCCCCGGCTACACCGGTATAGTGATTGCCATCTTTGGTGAGCTTCCAGCAACGCTGTTGCTGTTCGCCATCGTCAAAAAAGAACTGCTCGTCCAATACACCACGATTCCCATCCCAAGTGGCGTAGATGTCGGCGCGGAACCGCCGAATCACACGACCGCGAAAATCCTGCACCATGCCATAGGCCTCAAGCTTGCCATTAAAAAACTGATCCAGGTGCAAAGCCGGGGTATTGTTCTGGTAATCATCAATGCTTGCCGAACAACCTGCCAGCAAAGCCCCTGCCATATAAATTGATTTTGTCTTTAATGTCCTCATGACAATCTCTCCATCATTAGATTTCTCCCCGCAGTTTTCGGGTCAGCTTCGGATAGGCACTGTCTTCGCTCAACCAGATGTTGAGAAAAGCCTGCGAGAATTCTTTTTCGGGAAGTGAGCCAATGTGCCGTCCCTGGAGGTAAAAATGACCATGGCCTTCCCTATCCATGAAAAAAGCCATCTGCTGACCCTTTTCCACGCTCAGCCATATTTCACCCAGGTGATCGAGCCAGTCGTCGCGTTGCTGCGAGGTCATTTCCCCCGCCAGTCGCTTGCGGGTTTCCTTGAGCAATCGGGTATTGCTGATATCACGATGAAAGGTAAGACGTAACAACAGCGGTCCCTTTAGCTGCAGCAACTCACCTTGAGGGTTCAACAGTTCCGCGGTGTATATCTTGAAGAAAAGGAAGCTCAGTTCAGCCTGCCCAACACTCTGAAGGTTTTCCGGAAGTGTCCTGGCCACCGCAGAAAGTGGACAGGCCAGCAGGAAGATCAGGAGCCAGCGACTAATCTGTAACACGCCAACCCCCGACGGCATCAGCCAATTTCACCAGGGCAGGAAACAGCAGCAACCATTCCAGGGCCAACATTACTGCCACCTGCAATCCAGTGAGGCCAAAACTCACGGCGCCCAAACGGCCGGCTGCCAGATATGTCAACGCACCCACCAGAGAACCCGCCAGAGCCGAGAACAGGTAGCGACCAGAAAACCAGGCTAGGCCCTGTCGCAAGGTGGCACTGAAGGCAAGCCACAACATAAACAACCACAGCGGAGGCCAACCCTGTCCCGAACCAAAAACAAATACGCCATACAGTGTAAGAAATGTATCCACCGCAAATCCCAGGGTCGCACAACTTGTAATTACCAGACATTCGACCAGTGGTTTGCGATGACCAGCAAGGTGCATCACTAACAGCGCCACCACAATCCAAAGGGCATCGTCACCCATCAGGATGCAAAGCCACCAAGCCAGCTGAAAGCCGGCCAGATTTACCCACCAAAATTGTGACAGGCCTGAGAACATGGTCGCTCCATCGCAGACTAGGCGCTTAATTTTCTCACTGTGCAGATCTTACGCAGCAATTGCGTTGGCAGATCATCCATGCTTTTGAGTGATCCGCCATCAGCGGACTTTCGTACAGTTTGTTGATGATGGAAAACCGTTATGAGAACAAGACAACTGGCAAAATTGCGAAGAAGCGGAAAACCCTTCAGTGTGAAATTTGTAGCTTCATCCTGTGGCCCCATGGTTATTCAGGTCTGCTTTATACAGGGTGACGACTGGGTTGAAAAGCTCATCAAAGACGGTCATGGCAAGGTAGTGACCTGCCAAAACCTTTCACAGGCTTACGCTGTTTGCCGCTCTGCCGGAGTCAGGCAGGCTGAATTGATACAGGTTCTGCCCCATGCAGAAGCCTGTGCCCCAGCGGGGAACAACCTGACGAATCCGTCGCTGACCGTGTGTTTCTAAAGAGAGATGAACTGCGATGTCACCCTCCCCCTCAATATTCAAATGGCCGAACTTGAGTGCTTCAATTTGCCTGTGCATGGTCGCTATGTCAGGGATGGCAGAAATGAATGACAGCCAACAAGTTACTGAGGGCAATGAGGCTACCTGTAACAATATCTACCAGTTCAGTGTTCCCGATTTGATCAGCAATCAACCCGTGAACTTTTGTGATGCCTATAAGGGGAAAGTCCTCGTTATTGTGAATACCGCCAGCAAATGCGCATTCACCGGACAATACGAGGGGCTGGAAGCGCTCTACAAAGAATATGCCGACCGGGGTCTGGTGGTATTGGGTTTTCCATCCAACCAGTTCGGCGGCCAGGAGCCCGGCCGACCGGAGGAAATCCATAATTTCTGCAGGGTCACCTATGGCGTGCAGTTTCCCATGTTTGCAAAAAGTCAGGTGCGAGAAGAAGGCGCCGACCCCATCTGGAAATTTCTGGGGGAATCATCGGGGACTTACCCGAAATGGAATTTCTACAAATACCTGGTCAACCGCCAGGGAGAAGTCGTCGATGTGTACAGTAGTTTTACGTCACCGGACAGCAAGCGCTTTAAACAGGCCGTGAAAGCATTGCTGCAATAAGACCCCGGTATAAAAACTTTTTTCATAAAAAATACTGCAGGCCATAGAGACCACATCGGACAGATCGAGTCAGACAATGACACTAAAAAACATCGCCATTATCGGTGCCGGGCTGGCTGGCTCCACACTCGCGAACCGCCTTCTTCAGGCTGGGCGGAAAGTTACTATTTACGAAAAAAGCCGTGGCACGGGGGGACGGCTCGCCAGCTGTCGGCTTGGTGATACGGCCACCAACCTGGGGACGCCCTGGTTCGAACCAGAATCAAAGGCCTTTCACGACTGGCTATCAAAGCAACCGGATATACAGAATCTCGTTCTTTATCCCCAGGATTTCGATGGCAGGACCCTGCCACCCGTGAGTGTATTGTCGACCAGACCTTATCAAAGCTGTATGACACGATGTCTTATAGAGGGTGCCATTCTCAATACCGGTATCCGCATTTCGGCAGTTCAGGCCACCAGAAAGGGCGTCATTCTGGAGGATGCTAATGGCCGCAAGGCAGCCAGTCATGACGCGGTAGTGGTGGCAACCCCGGCACCTCAGGCGCTGCCCCTACTGGCACCTGTCGATCATTTTGTGCACTTCGCGACCAGTGTTGATACCCTGCCCACCTGGGTCACGGTGGTTGGACTGGAACAAAGCAGTGGAGCTGGTAGTGGTTACCTGTGCGGCCAACACCCGGTTCTGTCCAGGGCAATCTGCACACAGCGCGGCCCTCACCCTGACACCCGTCCCTTTTGGGAAATCTGGCAACTGGAAGCAAACAAACACTGGAGCATGAAGCATGTGGACTCGCCATCCCATGAAGTGGCAGTAAAAATGCTGGAAAGCTTTTCGGGAATCACAAAACAAACGCTTAACATTACAGGGCTACGAAGCCATCGCTGGCTTTATGCACGCCATCAATCAACGCTGATGGATGATTACCTGTGGAGCGATGAACAACGTGTTGGCGCCTGCGGTGACTGGTTCAGACACGATGGTAGTGAAGGCGCCTGGCTAAGTGCGAATGCCCTGGCCGACAAATTGTTGCAGGAAGACAGTTAACCAATGATGTCCCAAAGCTGTCGTATGTCATCCGGGTTACCATCGGGCTCAGGATTGAAGCCCACCATCGTTTTCTACGATGGAGCCTGCCCCACCTGCCAGAAAGAAATTCGCCATTACCGGAAACTGAAAAGCCTCAAGCCCATTGACTGGCAGGATATTTCAGGCCATTGCCCAAAGCTTGAACAACATGGAATTGACAAAGAAGAAGCCATGAAACGCTTCCACGTGATCGGAGACCACGGCGTTATTGCGCAGGGTGCGGAGGCATTTCTTGCTCTGTGGCGGGCGTTGCCTGGCTACCGACACTTGGCAAATACCATCGAGTTATGCCATTTACAGGGATTGCTTGAATGGGCCTACCGAGGGTTCGCCCGGCGGCGCTATCGCCAAGCCTGTCTGCGCACTGACAAACGGTGCAGCGCGGACACAAGCCAATAGCTGCAACCTCACTTTGCCCGCTGATAACTGGCCAGACTTTCTGCTCTCGCCCGGGTGTAATCAATGATGGGTAATGGACGCCCCAGAGAAGCAGCCCGTTCCGGATCATGGCGTTGCAGACCATTCAAAGACCGTAACTCGGGCAACCACTGAGCCACGTATTCACCCTGTGGATCAAACCGCTCAGCCTGACGCATGGGGCTGAAAATTCGAAAATAGGGGGCAGCATCTGCACCCACCGAGGCACTCCACTGCCAACCACCCAGATTGGACGCAAAGTCTCCATCCACCAGGTGCTGCATAAAAAAACGCGCCCCATCCCGCCAGTCCTGTCGCAGTAGCTTGGTTAAAAACGATGCCACAATCATGCGTACCCGGTTGTGCATCCATCCGGTGGACAGCAACTGCTTCATCCCGGCATCGACAATGGGGTAACCGGTTTCTCCCCGACTCCAGGCGTCAAACAGCGATTCATCCTGCAACCAGTGAATGCGCGTCTCCACATCTGGCTTGAAGGGCTGCCAGCGATTCATCTCCGGAAAATGCACCATCAGGTGACGGTAAAATTCACGCCAGATAATTTCAGAGACCCACTGGTTATCCAGCCAGTTATCGGGCGCAAACTCAGCCTGTAGTGCGGCCAGGCACTGACGGGCTGAAATTACTCCGCAGCTGAGATAAGGCGATAAGCAAGAGGTGCCTTCATGGGCGGGAAAATCTCTCTGACCACTGTAATCCTCTACCTTTTCTGCCACAAACTGTTGCAGGCGCTGGTGAGCAGCCTCCGTCCCCGGCGGCCAGAGTTCCTCCAACCAGCGAGTGTTGCCCACAGCATAGGCCAGGGTATCCGGTAATCGGTCACCGTCCCCGTATGCCTGCAACGGTATCCGGGGCTGCATCTCAGGCAATGGCAGCGGTTGTGGGTGCTGCGATGCAAACTCCCGTCGCCATGCTTTGCTGAACGGTGTGAACACCCGAAACGGATGGCCCTGCCCATTCATGATGGTGCCCGGAGGAAACACCACATCGCCATGGAAGCCGAAGACCTCTATACCCGCTGTGTGAAATCGTTCGACAACTTGTTTATCCCGCAGCACTTCATTGAGGCAATACTCCCGGTTCAGGAATAACCCGTCACATTGCAGTTCGCGGGCAAGGGAAAAAAGCTGTTCTGGCACGCGGTCAAAAGTGCCGGTGTCAATCACTTTGAGGGGTATATTGAGTTCGGCCAACTCCGCTTGCAGGGATCGCAGGCTTGCCAGCCAGAATTCAACCCTGGCCGTAGATTCATCGTGGCCGGACCATTGCTCGGTACAGAAGGCGACAACCGCCACAACCCCCCTGCCCTCAGCGCGCCGACAGGCATTGAACAGCGCCGGGTTGTCGCGACAGCGCAAATCGTTACGAAACCAGACCAGCTTCATCAAGGACGTTCCCGGGTTACAGGCCGAGCAGGGGTTGCGCCAGTTTGCCCATCAGGGTGGTGTAGCGCAGGGGAAACTCTGTAGCGATCAGGCAGATACAATCGTGGTCACTGTCCACCAGGGGCTGGTGGGTGATGCGGTCATCCAGGTCGGCAACATCTCCGGGGGAAAAACGGCCCACGTCGTCGGAGTAGGAACCCCGCAGCAGCTGCGTCAGCTCACTGCCCCGGTGAGTATGGGGGTATGCGGTTTTGCCCGGCGCGACGCGCAGCAGCCGGGTAACGCCCTCTCCCTGTCCTGGCAGGTCGTGAACCCAGAGTCCGGAGACAACTTTTTTCCATGGAATATCATCCAGGGACTCCCCCACATAACTGGCCAGGGGCATCGGCACCTCCGAATGGTGTGGCGCTGAGCTAACAGGCGTTTCCAGGGGCTCAGTATCGAGACGCTCCAGTACATGCAGCAGTGAATTATCACTGACAGCCGAGAGGCTACCCCTTTCAAGCAAGGCACCACCTATGGCTTCCAGTTTATGAACACGTTGTTGACAGTGCCCACACACCGACAGGTGGCAGGCTACCACCAAGGCAACCCCCTGGCCCACAGCCCCCGCCACATAGCTGAACAATGTCGCTTCGTCCAAGTGGTGTTTAATACTCATCATCACCTCCCAGCATCAGCTTGAGCTTTTCAGCGGCGAGTCGAATCCGCGACTTGACGCTGCCCAGCGGTATGGAAAGCCGGTCGGCAATCTCCGAATGAGTGCGGCCTTCATAAAATGACATATAGATAACCTGTGCCTGGTTTTCTGGCAGCTGGTGAAGGGCCATGGCCACGCGGTCTGAAGTCATTGACTGCTCTGCCCCATGCTCTTCGTGCAATTCTCCCTCCTCATCACGCCAGGTATCGAGATCGTATTCCGGGTATTTCTGCTTGCGCATCCAATCGATGCTCTGGTTTCTGGCTAGGGTGTAAATCCAGGTACTGGCAGCCGCTTTTTCAGGATTAAACAGGTGCGCCTTGCGCCACACCAGCAACATAGTCTCCTGGGTGAGCTCTTCAGCAGTACCCTCGGTTAGTCCCAGGCGGCCAATGTAGCCCTTGATACGCGGCGCAAAGTGACGAAACAGCTCTATAAAGAGCTGCTTGTCCCTGGTCTTGGACAACGATGCCAGCATCGTCGACCAGTCAGCGCTTTTTATCTCAGCCATGTCTCTCGCTTTCAGTGCGATAACATTGTCCACCGTCTCTCCCGGAGGTTTACCCCTCATATGCTTTCCTACGAGTAACATGGCTGAAAAGATCAACCTAGGGTAGTCCCAAGCTGACGCAAAGCCAAACAAAAACCGGTGATCCCACTGAGAGGGATTTGCGTAGTAGCCTTATGTCACTGTAGCTAGAGGTTCTGTATGAATGCCACCCCCATACCGGTGAATCCACACCGCAAAAAAATTGCCGTGATTGGATCGGGCATTTCCGGTATGAGTTGTGCGTGGCTTCTCAGCCAATCCCAGGACGTCACCCTCTACGAAAAAGATGACCGGTTGGGGGGCCATTCCAATACGGTCACGTTTGAGCTCGATCAACAGCCTGTCAGCGTTGATACCGGGTTTATTGTCTACAACCCGGTTAACTACCCGAATCTGGTGGCTTTTTTTGATGCACTGGATGTGACCACTTGCGAAACGGATATGTCCTTTGCCGTCTCCATCAATGGCGGCGAACTGGAGTATTCCGGTAGTGGTCTGTCAGGATTGCTGGCACAGAAATCCAACCTAGTCAGGCCGCAATTCTGGTCGATGCTGACAGATCTGATGCGTTTCTACCGGGAAGCCGATGAACTATTACAAGCACCGGAAAACAGCCATCTGACCCTCGGTCAACTACTCAAACAACACAACTACGGCAATGCATTTATCTACAATCACCTACTGCCAATGGGGGCTGCTATTTGGTCCATGCCGGTAGAAAAAATGCTCGAGTATCCCGCCACTAGCTTTCTGCGTTTTTGTCGCAATCACGGACTCAACCAGTTGCGTAACCGCCCCCAATGGCGAACCGTGGTGAATGGCAGCCGCTGCTATGTGGACAAGATTGCACAACAGTTGGGGAATGCAGTGCGGTTAAACACTCGCATACAGTCCGTCACTCGCCACGGCGACTACGTGGTAGTAGATGATATGCTCGGTAACAGAGAAACTTACGACGAGGTTGTATTTGCCTGTCACAGCGATCAGGCACTTGACCTTCTCAGCGATGCCAGCCGTGAAGAAAAATCCCTGCTGGGATGCTTTCCCTACCAGCGAAACTTTGCCTTTCTGCACCAGGACACCTCGCTGATGCCCCTGCGCAAGAAAACCTGGTCCAGCTGGAACTATCTTACCAGCCAGCGGCAAGATGGCCCCCGGGTCTCGGTAAGTTACTGGATGAATCGCCTGCAACCCCTCAACACCGAGCAACCGCTAATTGTGACTCTGAACCCATTGCATATGCCGCGCCAGGGGACAATTCTGCGCAGCTTTTTCTATGATCACCCACTGTTTGGGCAGGCATCCCTCGCCGCTCAGCGCCATCTGTGGTCACTGCAGGGTATAAACCGCACTTGGTTCTGCGGCGCTTACTTCGGATATGGTTTTCATGAAGACGGACTGCAGTCGGGGTTGGCTGTCGCCGAAGCATTGGGGGGAGTGATGCGTCCCTGGAAAGTAGATAACCCCAATGGCCGAATTATTGTGCCCCCCGACTACGCAGTATGTCGCGATAACTTGGAGACACGCCGTGCCTGACAGACTGAAGTCCTCGGTTTACTGCGGCCACGTTCTGCACCATCGCTGGCAACCCAGGCGTCACCGTTTTGTCTACCGGGTATTTTCATTGCTGATCGACCTGGACGAACTGCCGACGCTGCAACGGCAGCTGCGCTGGTTGTCGGTCAACCGTTTTAACCTTTTCTCCTTTCATGAGAAAGATCACGGTGCCGGTACGTCCGGGCTGAAGGAGCATATCTGCCGGTTGCTCAATGCACGGGGCTACCCGGAAGCCTGTGCGCAGATTCAGCTACTCTGTTATCCGAGAATACTCGGGTACGTGTTTAATCCGCTGAGTGTCTATTTCTGCTACGACCAGCAACAACGGCTGCGTGTCATTATTTACGAGGTGACCAATACATTCGGACAGCGGCATCGTTACCTGCTTCCCACAGAGGAGTCTCGCGCCAGCTCATGGGTGAGACAGCAAAGCAATAAACAGATGTATGTCAGCCCTTTTATGCCCATGGCCAGTCGCTATCGTTTCCGGATTCTGCCGCCGGATGGCGAACACCTGGCAATTTGCATCCATCAGGAACAAATCGGGCACGATGGCACTGAAGGGCACAAATTATTTGCCAGTTTTACCGGCACCCAGCGGCCATTGACCAGTGGCAGCCTGCTGGCGCTCTTTGTCCGCTACCCGCTGATGACCCTGAAGGTCATTGGAGGCATTCATTGGGAAGCTCTGAGATTGTGGATTAAGGGGCTGAAACTTCAGCCAAGACATGAGCACCACGACGCTACCGCCATCAGCTGGCGGGATCAACAAGGAGATATGCATCATGAAAAGTTCTGACTTGCCAGTGGCAGGAATGATTCCAGGGCCAGACAAACGTCCGGGCTCTATCGAATCTTTTCTGGTCGGTCAGTTAACATCCCGATTGGATAGCTGTCACGGACAATTGACGTTGCAATTCCCCAGTGGTTTTCGCAAACGCTTCGGAACCGGCTCGCCCCAGGTTGAAGTCAGGTTGCAGTCATTGAGACCTCTGTTGCGACTTTTTCTGGGCGGCACCAACGGCTGGTCAGACGGCTATCTTCAGGGAGAATGGCACAGCAGCGACCTGACGGCATTGGTTCGCTGGGCGCTGATAAACGAACAACACCTCAGCGCCATAGCCTCTGCACGCTGGTGCAACAACCTCCTGTACAACATTTACCACTGGCGTCACCCCAACTCCCGCAGTGGAAGCCGCCGAAATATTGCCGCTCATTACGATCTCGGCAACCGCTTCTATGCACACTGGCTCGACCCGGGGATGACCTACTCCTCAGCCCTGTTCGACGCTTCCGAGGCCAGTCTGGAGGATGCTCAGTCGCTGAAGTACAACCGGATTATGGAGCTGCTGGCACCACAATCCGGTGATGACATTCTGGAAATCGGTTGCGGCTGGGGTGAATTTGCCCGGCAGCTGTTAAACACCCATGACGTCAGGGTTCACGGTGTCACTCTCTCTAAAGAGCAACTGCAATGGACAAAAGACAAGTTGTGCACGGCTGGCCAGCAGCAACGGGCGGACATTACCCTCACGGATTACCGGGATATCCGGCAGCAGTATGATGGCGTGGTTTCCATCGAAATGTTTGAGGCCGTGGGCCAGGCACATTGGGATACATTTTTCACCCGCTTGAAAAGAATACTGAAACCCGGTGGCCGGGCAGTACTGCAAATTATTACCATTGATGATGATCGCTTTGTTGGCTACTCCAAACAGGCTGATTTTATACAGCGCCATGTGTTTCCCGGCGGCATGTTGCCAAGCGTGGCGATACTCAGGGAGAAATGTTCCAAACACGGATTCCATCTCGCCCACCGGCAGATGTTCGGCAGAGATTATGCCCGAACCCTGAGGTGCTGGCGTGAAGCGTTTGAAGACGCATGGCCGGAAATAATCAAACTGGGGTTTGATGAACGTTTCTACCGTTTGTGGCGTTACTATCTAAGCTATTGTGAAGGTGGCTTTGAGGAAGGCGCCCTCGATGTGGGGCTGTTCGTTTTGGAACACGACGAGGCCTAAATGTGGAGTTGCACTTTTAACCACGATAGGCTGTACGTCTTTTCAACCAGCGAATCAAACTGCCAATAAGTGGCAACCGGCCATACACTTCCGCACTGTCCCAGAAATCCTGGTGTCTTGACACGCGACCGTTGTCAGCCAGGACGAGACGGCTCGAACCCTGAAAAGAGAACTGGCCGGTAAGCCTACTGCTGGCGCTATAGGTCCAGTAAAGATGGGCGACCATGCCCTCCCGGGACACCTCGTGCACCGTAAAGCGAATATCATCGAGGCGGTCAAACATCTCATTGAGTAATGCCAGGTAGTCATCAGCACCGATAATGTCATTGAAGGGATCACTGAAACGGATGTCATCGCAAACCAGCTCCCGCAGTTGTCCGAGGTTGGACGGGGATAAAGACTCAAGGTGGGTGATGTAATGATCCAGCGAACTCATGGCGTGTTTCCAGAAAGACACTGTTGGCACCCTATCAGCTATTCTGACTGGGTGAAACCGGAAACGTCATCATAAAAAAGGCCAGCCCAAGGGCTGGCCCGGTGTGATCGAGTCAGGGTTACTTCAATGTCATTTTGTCCCTGTTCTGCTCCATCACTTTCTCACCCACACCCTTAACTTCAAGCAATTGCTCAAGGCTTGAAAACGGGCCATTGGCTTCCCGATAGGCAATGATGGCTGCCGCACGCTTGTCACCAATGCCGGTTAACATCTCGGATAACTGCTCCGCTGTGGCGGTATTGATGTTAATGAGATCAGTTTGGGCCGCCGTCGGTGATGACATATCAGCAGCATACGCCACCTGCCAGACCGGTAATGACATGACAACCGTCAACAATAGAACTTTGATCACGCGAATAAGCGCTTGCATAACGAGCTCCTTGTGCCGAAGCACTTCTGTTATAGAGAAGCGGCACCCCATGTGCCGCAGCCTCATTATGACGAAATTTCAGAATTGATGGCAAGCAGAGTGGCAACGGGGTCTGTAGCCTGGGTTATCGGGCGGCCTATAACCAGATAGCTGCTGCCATTGGCAATAGCATCGGCAGGTGTGACGACACGGCGCTGATCATCCCCTGCTGCAGACATCGGGCGTATACCCGGAGTCACCAGTGTAAAAGCATCTCCCAATGCCTGACGCAAGCCCTTTGCCTCCATGGCAGAACAGACTACGCCATCCATGCCGGAAGACTGCGCCAGGGATGCCAGCCGCAGTACTTGCTCCTCGGGACTGCATTGAATGCCAATCTCGGCCAGGTCTTCTTCGCCAAAACTGGTCAACACTGTGACAGCGATTAACAGCATGTTGCTATTGCTCTGATCCAGCACCTCCCGTGCGCCTTCCATCATGCGCCGACCTCCTGAAGCATGCACGTCGGTCATCCATACCCCCATGTCTGCGGCAACCTTGACGGCTTTGGCTACAGTGTTGGGAATATCGTGATACTTCAGGTCAAGAAAGACGTCAAATCCCTGGTCTACGAGCCCGGAGACAAACTCCGGACCGGACTGAGTAAACAGCTCCTTGCCCACCTTCAGCTTGCAAAGTGCAGGGGACACACTATCGACAAACTGCTGGGCGGATGCGGCCGAATTGTAATCCAGTGCAACAATTACTTTACTGTCGTTATTCATTACTTATCTCAACATTTGCGTAATAACCGGGTGCACTACTCACCCTCAATACCCCTCAGCGGGCGCACGGTTTCCCACTGCTGACACTGTGGACAAAGCCAGTGTAGGTGCGAACCTTTAAATCCACATTGTATGCAACGGTAGGCCGGGTTCCTGTCAATCAGCGTACTCAATGTATGTTTGAGCAGTCCCAGATGGCGGCCCACGGCCCCTTCCGACGGCCAATAGAACCCCAACAGTGCATTCAGCCCTTTAAGGGACGGGTGGCGCTCCAGGTAATCGCCGAGAAATCCGATGGCAGCGTCTTCGCCCTGCTGAACGGCAATCTCCTCTGCCACCATATTCAGCAGACTGGCACTGGGATACTCCTCCAGCCAACTGGATAACTGGCGAAGCAGACCCGGCTTATCTCCAAGGGACTGATAACAGTCCCTGACAGGCGACAATATCTCGGTCAGGAACTCCGGCTGCTGTTCCGGTACGGCCAGATAACGCTTCAGTGCCAGGGAATGATTATTGGAAAGTACTTCCAGCTTGCCCCACAACATACTGGCACGCGATGAATTGCGGTTGAACTTGAGTGCCGATTTGAGGTGACCTCTTGCTTCCAGCAAGTCACCACTGGCCATTGCTTTAACCGCCAACTCACAGCAAAAATTGGCCTGTTCTATCGCCTGGCCCTCGGGGCTGCGACCAAAGCGCTTTTTGTCCATCATACTGGCGGCACGAATGGCTTTCTCCCACTCCTTTTCATGACGGTAGATATCAATCAGATGAAGTAGGGAAGCCTGCCTGAGAGCGCCACTTTCATCATCTACCAAGTCGAGAAACAACCGCTCTGCCCGATCAAACAAACCTGCCTTTAAGAAATCTCTTGCCAGTTCCATGCGAGCCTGCCGCAATTGCTGGCCTGTGAGGTTGGGGCGGGATAAAAGATTCTGATGAACGCGAATCGCACGTTCCATTTCCCCACGCTGGCGCATGAGGTTGCCCAGTGCCAAGTGGGTTTCCAGCGTTGCCGGGGTCACATCGACCGAGCGAATAAAGGTATCGATGGCCTGATCCGGTTGTTCATTTAACAGGAAGTTAATACCCTGAAAATAATGCTGGGTGAGCTGACTGGAGGCCTCCTTTGCTCGGCCCCTGCGTAGGCCGTATAGGTGACCTGCGTACCAGCAAAGTGCGGATAGCAGAATCAGGGAAACAGCATAAGTGAGCTCGAACATCGGGTCCGGAAGGGCCTACGGTTTATCTTGAGTCTTGGCCAGACGCTGTTTTGTCAGTTGCTTGTTTAACAGGTAGGCACGCCGCTTGACGCGCAACAGTGCCGGCAGGCTGACAATGATACCCAGCAGGCAACCAATAGATACGGCCAACAACAACCACAAACCGGATGGCATCGGACCCAGGGAATACCCGAGCAGCACCATGGAGACAGGTTCCGGGTTGGCGAGAACGATCGACAGCCCAAAAAGAATAGCCAACACACAGACAAGCAATATCCAGAGTTTTTTCAGCAGTGCCATAACGTCCTCATAAAAAAACGGCAAGTCCGAAGCCTTGCCGTTTATTGTAACCAAACTCTCGAGGTTCAGCCCCGGTTATTCTCATGCTGAACGCCGGGGATCAACCTGTCAGGCTTTCGTTTACCCGTTCCCGCAATTCCTTACCTGGCTTGAAGTACGGCACATACTTGCCGGACAGCTTCACCGAGTCACCGGTTTTAGGGTTTCTTCCCACTCTGGGCGCCCTGTAATGCAGGCAGAAGCTACCGAAACCACGAATCTCAATGCGGTCGTTATTGACCAGCGCCTGGGTCATGCGTTCCAGGATCATCTTCACTGCCAACTCCACATCTTTGGGAGGCAGTTGATCCTGTTGACTGACAATATGGTCAATTAATTCTGATTTTGTCATAACTACCTGAGTTTAAAGTAGAAAGGGGTAATGTTTCCATTACCCCTATCTAACCATTACTTCTCTTTCGTGTCCATCTGTGCCTTGATCAAATCACCGATGGTCGTCGGCGCGATGTTATCGGTCTCTGATTTGCGGTGCTCTTTGATCGCCGCTTTTTCTTCAGCAACGTCTTTCGCTTTCACGGAGAGATTGATAGCGCGGTTCTTGCGATCCACGTTCACGATCTTCGCTTCCACTTCGTCACCAACATTCAGGACATTGCGTGCATCTTCTACTTTGTCACGTGACAGCTCGGAAGCTTTCAACTGGCCTTCCACTTCGCCGCTCAAAGTAATGGTTGCACTCTTAGCATCCACTTCTTTCACGGTGCCGGTCACGATTGTGCCCTTATCATTCTCAGCTACATAGCTGGAGAATGGATCGTCAGACAGTTGCTTCATGCCCAGAGAAATACGCTCTCTTTCCGGATCGATGGAAAGAATAACGGTTTCCACTTCATCACCTTTCTTGAAGTTGCGTACTGCGTCTTCGCCGGTTTCATTCCACGAGATATCGGACAAGTGAACCAGACCATCAATACCACCATTCAGACCGATAAAGATACCGAAGTCAGTGATGGACTTGATGTTACCAGTGATTTTTTCACCTTTGCTGTGCAGTGAGCCAAACTCATCCCAGGGGTTAACATGACATTGCTTGATACCCAGTGAGATACGACGACGCTCCTCGTCGATATCCAGAACCATGACATCAACCTCATCACCCAGCTGTACTACTTTGGAGGGGTGGATGTTCTTGTTGGTCCAGTCCATTTCAGACACGTGAACCAGACCTTCCACACCATCTTCCAGTTCGGCAAAACAGCCGTAATCAGTCAGGTTGGTAACCACAGCCTTGACGCGGGCACCTTCGGGGTAACGGCCGGAGATATCGGCCCAGGGGTCTTCGCCCATTTGTTTCATACCCAGAGACACGCGGCTGCGCTCGCGATCGAACTTGAGCACCTTGACGTCAATCTCGTCGCCCACATTGACGATTTCGCTGGGGTGCTTGATGCGCTTCCAGGACATGTCAGTAATGTGCAGCAGGCCATCGATACCGCCCAGGTCCACAAAGGCACCGTAGTCGGTAAGATTCTTGACGATACCTTTCAGGGTCACGCCTTCTTCCAGTTTCGCCAGCAGTTCATCACGCTCTTCCGTGTTCACCTGCTCCATAACAGCGCGGCGTGAAACCACGACATTGTTGCGCTTTTGATCCAGCTTGATGACCTTGAATTCGAGTGGTTTATCTTCCAGGTGTGCTGTGTCGCGAATCGGACGCACGTCTACCAGGGAACCTGGCAGGAAGGCACGCAGGCCATTGATATCAACAGTGAAGCCACCTTTGACCTTGCCACTGATGACACCTTTAACCACTTCATCTGCCTTGTGGGCTGCTTCCAGCTCAATCCAGGATTCTGCCCGGCGGGCTTTTTCACGGGACAGGCGGGTAGCGCCAAAACCATCTTCCACTGCTTCCAGGGCTACCTGGACTTCATCGCCGATAGCGAGATGGATTTCACCATCGTCATCCAGGAATTGGCTTTTGGGGATAACACCTTCAGATTTCAGGCCCGCGTGAACGGTAACCCAGTCTTTGTCGATATCAATGACAACACCAGTCACGATGGAGCCAGTGCTCATTTCGACGGTCTTCAAGCTTTCTTCAAAAAGTTCTGCGAAACTCTCGCTCATTGAGATTTACCTGTGATAAAAACGAGTCGTTAGACTCTCAAACCGCACTACCAGTCATGCGGGCTGTTGGTTTCAGGGCAACGCAGCGCGTATCTGGTGAAACGCTGCGAATCCCGGTTTATTGCGGCAGATCGATACCGTTGGCGGTGACGTGATCTACAACTTTTTGCAATACCTCATCGATGGTCATGCCAGTGCTGTCCAGCAAAATGGCATTGGCGGCGGGAACCATCGGAGACACCTTGCGGTTCATATCGCGCTCATCCCGCTTGCGCACCCGCTCGACGAGGGCGGCAAGGCTAACACTTTCCCCTTTATCAATCAACTGGTTATAGCGCCTCTCGGCTCTCTCCTCGGGGCTGGCTGTGAGGAAGATTTTGGCGTCGGCATCGGTAAAAACCACCGTCCCCATATCCCGGCCATCGGCGACCAATCCCGGCATAACCGCAAACGCCCTTTGACGTTGCAGCAACGCTGTCCGCACCTCGGGAAAGGCGGCAACCAGTGAGGCTTCAGTGCCCACACTTTCGGTGCGAATCAGCGAGCTGACGTCCTCACCTTCCAGCATCACTCGGGGAGCATCGCCGTTATCCTGGGTGCGGAAGGAAATATCCATATGAGCCGCCAGCACCGCCAGCGATTCCACATTGTCCAAGGCCACACCGTGCCGCTTTGCGGCCAGGGCCAACAAGCGATAAAGCGCCCCGCTATCCAGATAGTGGTAACCGAGCCTGGCTGCCAGCAACTGGCAGATCGTGCCCTTACCCGACCCACTGGGTCCATCAATGGTTATTACGGGGACCTTTTTTTCAATCATCTTGTTTCCTCGGCTATCTTCAGCCCGGCATTGTTGGCCAATGCCACAAAGCCCGGGAATGATGTCGCCACGTTATTGCAATTTCGTATCAGTATCGGCCCTTTGGCCCGCAATGATGCCACGGCAAAAGACATGGCAATGCGGTGATCACCCAGGCTGTCTACTTCACCGCTGCCAATGGGGCCGCCGGTGACCACAATACCGTCCGGGGTCGGAACAGTCCTGACACCCAGTATTTCCAAGCCATCTGCCATGGCCTGAATGCGGTCACTTTCCTTGACCCGCAACTCTTCAGCACCGGATAACACAGTCTCTCCCTCTGCACAGGCCGCAGCGATAAACAGTGCCGGAAACTCATCAATCGCCAGAGGCACCTGGTCTTCAGGGATGTGTATGCCATGTAGCGGCGCATAGCGAACACGAATATCGGCTACCGGCTCACCGCCCACCTCGCGGTAGTTAGTGAGCTCCAGGTCCGCGCCCATCATCTGCAGGATATTGATCACTCCAATCCGGGTCGGGTTAACCCCCACATGCGTCAGGGTGATATCCGAACCGGGCGCAATGGCAGCCGCCACCATAAAAAATGTGGCAGAAGAGATATCTGACGGCACGTCAATAGCCGTTGCGGTCATTTTACCACCACCGCTCAACTCGGCCACGGCGCCATGACGCTCCACTGGGTAACCAAACCCCGTCAGCATACGTTCAGTATGGTCCCTAGTTGGAGCTGGCTCAGTAGTTCGGGTTTTTCCCTGTGCGTACAAGCCTGCCAGCAGGACACAGGATTTCACTTGGGCACTGGCCATCGGCAATTTGTAATCGATGGCTTTGAGGGTCTGTCCACCTTTTATACGCAACGGCGGCCGTCCACCTTCGGCCGTTTCAATGACGGCACCCATCTCTCTCAGGGGAGCCGCCACCCTTTCCATTGGGCGTTTCGACAGGGATTCATCACCGGTCAGTTCGACGTCGAATGCCTGCCCAGCCAACAATCCCGCCAACAATCGCATGGAAGTTCCTGAGTTCCCCAAATACAGGGGACCCACCGGTGCCTGCAGGCCTTGCATGCCGACACCGTGGATGGTCACACGGCCATTGACGGGACCTTCGATGACCACTCCCATATCCCGGAATGCCTGCAATGTGGCGAGGCTGTCCTCGCCCTCCAGGAAACCGGTGACTTCGGTAGTACCGTTGGCCAGAGACCCCAACATGATGGAGCGGTGGGAAATGGACTTATCGCCGGGGACACGAATGTCACCGGTTACAGCTTCAGCGGGAGATACCCGATAATCGATGGTTTGTGTCATTGCTTCCAGATAAGCCTTGTTTTCCAGCATCTTGGCAAAATGATTACGTGCTTCCCTGGCTCGGGTAAAAACCCCGAGCAAATAGGCACTGTCCTTGCTTTTTATGGCCTCTTTCAGGCTGCTTACGTGATCGGTGAAGTTGTCCAGCACCTTCATCAGCGCATCGCTATTGGCCATAACGATATCGTGCCACATCACCGGGTCACTGGCGGCAATGCGGGTGAAGTCCCGAAAACCGCCGGCAGCATACCGGAATATTTCCCGGTTTTCTCGCATATGTGCCAATGCGTCGACCAAGGTATAAGCCAGTATGTGTGGCAAGTGGCTTGTGGCGGCCAGTACTTCATCGTGCTCAGGCACCGGCATTTCACTGATCACTGCGCCCACCCCCTGCCACAGGTCTCGTACCCGCTGCAGGTGATCCGCGCCTGTTTCAGACAATGGCGTCAGAATCACACGATGGTCGTCAAACAGTGTGGAATTGGCCGCTTCTACGCCGCTTTTTTCCGACCCGGCTATCGGGTGGCCCGGCACAAATTGCGGAGGAATCTCCTGGTAAGCATCCCGCACCGAGGCCACCACACTGCCCTTGACGGAAGCGACATCAGTGATAGTCACGTCAGGAGACAGTAGTGCTTGCAGCTGATTCACGATGGTGGGAACAGTCAGGGTGGGGACTCCGATAACCACCACGTCCCCTGCACCGAGATCGCCAGCAATGTCTTCCAGGCTACTCACAACACGATCTACGACGCCGTTAGCCAGTGCCTTTTCAAGTGTTTCGGGGTTGCGGGAACTGCCAATGACTTCAGAACACAGACCGCGCTCACGGGCCGCCTTGGCCAGGCTGCCCCCTATCAGGCCGAGCCCTACCACCAGCAGGCGCTGAATACCGGTCGCCATCAGACTGCGCCTCCAACTGAGAGCAACTGTGACAGAGTATTTAAAAAGCGTTCGTTTTCCTCAGGCAGCCCAATGGAGACCCGCAGATGATTCGGCATGCCGTACAGTGCAATGGGTCGCACGATAATGCCTTGCTGCAGCAGAGACCGGTACAGTTCGGTAGCATCCCCCGGCACCTGCACAGCGACAAAATTACCGGCTGAAGGAATGTAGTCGAGGCCCAGCTTCTCGAAACCGGTTATCAGTTGCCGATAACCCTGGCGATTCATTTCAATGCTTTTTTGCAGATACTCGTCATCCGCCAACACCGCTTGCGCAGCGGCCAGCGCCAGGCCGTTGACATTGAATGGCTGACGCAGACGATTGAGGATATCAGCTACATCGGGGTGGGAAACCGCGTAACCCACACGCAGTGCAGCCAACCCATAGGCTTTGGAAAAAGTGCGAGTCACCACCAAGTTGGGGTATTGCCCAATGAATTCAAGGGCCGAACCATATCCGGCTTCATCCACATATTCGTAATAGGCTTCATCCAGAACCACCAGCACATGTGGTGGCACAGATTTCAGCAAGGCCTCTACCGAACTCAAAGGCACCCAGGTTCCCGTGGGATTATTCGGGTTGGCAATAAATAACAGGCGGGTCTGGTTATCAACGGCATTCGCCATGGACTCTAGGTCATGACCCCATTGCCGTGCAGGGACAATCACCGCACGGGCATTCTGGGCAGTAATCACCAATTGATAGACAACAAAGGCGTGCTCGGCGACCACCGCGTTGTGCTGTTGACCCAGGAAGGCCCGCGCCAGCAATTCCAGCACGTCATTGGAACCATTACCCAGGGTAAGCTGGTTGACATCCACATCCAGATGCCTGGCCAGTGCATTTTTCAGGTAGTAACCGTTTCCATCCGGATAGCGAGCCCCGTCTTTCAATACCCGGTCAACAGCCTCGCGAGCCTTGGTGCTGAGTCCTAGAGGGTTCTCGTTGCTCGCCAGCTTGATGACATCTGAAATACCCAGTTCGCGCTCCAGCTCCTCCACGGGCTTGCCGCCCTGATAAGGTTGCAAATGCTGTACGCCGGGCAAAGCCAGACTTTTTAAATCCACGCTCATAAATATTGTTCTTGATTCTTGTTACAACACGGCTTTCGGGTAGGAGCCAAGCACTCGGAGGTCGGCGACAATACTGCCCACTTCTGCGAGCACTGCCGATACATTGGGGGCATCCCTGTGCCCGAGAAAATCGATAAAGAACACATAGGTCCACTTACCGGTCCGCGATGGGCGGGTTTCCACCCGAGTCAAATCAACGCCATTGCGATGAAAGGGTTCCAGCAGGTTGTGCAGGGCTCCAGGTTCATTGCGCACTGCAACGATGATCGAGGTCTTGTCATCACCACTTGGGGGAACACTGTCTCTGCCGATGATAAGAAAACGCGTTGAGTTATCCGGTCGATCCTCGATTTTCTCATTCAGTTTGGTCAGGCCGTATAACTCGGCCGCCATATCCCCGGCAATTGCCGCACTGTTCCACTCCCCCTTGATACGTTTGGCCGCCTCTGCATTGCTGCTGACAGCGATACGCTCTGCTTTCGCATAGTGCCCATCAAGCCACTGCCGACACTGCGCCAGAGACTGGGAATGGGAATAAATACGGGTGATGTGGTCGGTGTGGGTATTGGGTCCAACCAGCAGATGGTGGTGAATACGCAATTCCACTTCACCACAAATACTCAGTGTGGAGTCAAGAAAGGTATCCAGAGTGTGATTGATCATGCCTTCGGTAGAATTCTCTACCGGCACCACACCATAGTTGACCGCCCCGGCAGCCACTTCGCGAAAAACCTCATCAATGGCACCCAAGGGCACGGTGACGGCGGAGTGGCCAAAATGCTTGAGCGCGGCTTCCTGTGTAAAAGTGCCTTCAGGACCAAGGAAAGCCACTTTGACAGGCTGCTCCAGAGCGAGACATGCCGACATGATTTCGCGAAACAGTCGCGCCATTTCCTCATTGTCCAGCGGGCCCTGATTTTTTGCCATGATATGGCGCAATACCTGCGCTTCACGCTCGGGCCGATAAAAGACAGCTTCGCCAGCGGACTGTTTGACTTCCGCCACCTGCTGGGCACATCTGGCCCGCTCGCTGATCAACGCGAGTATCTGGTCATCAATACTGTCAATCTGATCGCGTAACCGGGTCAGTTGTTTATCATCTGCCATACTTGCTGCCCGTCACTCCGTCGTCTCTTCATCAAAAGGCTGTTCCTGCTCTTCAATACGCGCCAGACCCACCAGCGATTCGCCCTCCTTGAGGCGAATGGTTCTCACACCCTGGGTATTGCGGCCAAGTACCGATATCTCTTCACTGCGGGTGCGAACCATGGTGCCCTGGTCGGATATCAGCATGATTTCGTCACCATCAAACAACTGCACAGCACCCACCAGTGGGCCGTTGCGCTCACTGGCCTGAATAGCAATCATGCCCTTACCGCCACGACCTTTGGTGGGGAATTCAGACAGGGCCGTGCGCTTGCCATAACCTTTTTCGGAGACGGTCAACACACAGCCATTCTGTTGGGGAATTACCATCGACAACACATGATGCTCTTCCGGCAGGCGCATACCACGCACGCCCTTCGATACCCGGCCCATGGCGCGCACGTCTTCTTCGGCAAAGCGCACGGCCTTGCCTTCGCTGCTGAACAGCATCACGTCGCAACTGCCATCGGTGATGGCGGTGCCCACCAAATGGTCACCCTCCACCAGATCGACAGCGCGCAAACCGACACTGCGGGGGCGGGAGAATTGATCCAGGGAGGTTTTCTTCACCGTGCCATTGGCCGTAGCCATAATGACATAACGGTCTGCACTGTACTCCTCCACTGGCAGGATGGAAGTGATCCGTTCATCGTCATCCAGCGGCAACAAATTCACCATCGGGCGACCCCTTGAATTGCGGCCAGCCAGGGGGATTTGATAAACCTTGAGCCAGTACACCTTGCCGGCACTGGTAAAACACAGCACTGTGGTATGGGTATTGGCAATCAGCAGGTGCTCGACAAAATCCTCGTCTTTGACGGCCGTCGCAGATTTGCCCATGCCGCCGCGGCGCTGGGCCTGGTAATCACTGAGGGGTTGAGTCTTGGCATAACCACCGTGGGAAATGGTGACCACGCGGTCCTCTTCAGTAATCAGGTCCTCAATCGTGAGATCGTGCTGTGACTCGATAATTTCGGTGCGGCGGGCGTCGCCAAATTCTTCACTGACCTCTTTCAGCTCCTCGCGAATCACCTCCATCAGTCGATCATGAGAACCGAGAATGGTCAGGTATTCGGCAATTTCCTCTAGTTTCTCCTGATATTCAGTGAGCAGTTTGTCGTGCTCCATTCCTGTCAGACGATGCAGGCGCAGCTCCAGTATGGCCTGGGCTTGAGCCGGAGTCAGATAGTACTTGCCCTCACGCAGCCCGAACTGGGACTCCAGGTCTTCTGGACGACAGGCATCGCTACCGGCTCGCTCCAGAAACTGGCTGACTGCAGCGGCAGGCCAACCCTCAGCGATAAGTCGCTCCTTAGCCTCCGCAGGCGTCGGAGAGGACTTGATCAGCTCAATCACCGGATCAATGTTGGCAATAGCCACCGCCAGGCCTTCCAGAATATGGCCGCGCTCGCGGGCCTTACGCAACAGGTAAACGGTGCGGCGGGTCACCACCTCGCGGCGATGGCGTACAAACGCCTCAAGCATCTCCTTGAGGTTGAGGGTACGCGGCTGGTCATCAACCAGCGCCACCATGTTGATACCAAATACGTTCTGCAGCTGGGTTTGGGCATAGAGGTTGTTGAGAACCACCTCACCCACGTCACCGCGCTTGATCTCAATTACTACGCGCAGGCCATCCTTGTCAGACTCATCGCGCAGCTCGGAAATACCTTCAAGCTTTTTCTCTTTAACCAGCTCGGCAATGCGCTCTATCAGCCGAGCCTTGTTCAGCTGGTAGGGAATTTCACTGATGATAATGGTCTCGCGGCCCGTCTTCTCATTGGTCTCTACTTCCGCTCGGGCGCGCACATAAATGCGGCCTCGGCCGGTGCGGTAGGCCTGAAGGATCCCCGCCTTGCCATTGATAATCGCGGCGGTGGGAAAATCGGGGCCGGGGATGTACTCCATCAGCTCGTCGATGGAGATATCAGCGTTATCGATCAGCGCCAGACAACCATTGACCACTTCTTTCAGATTGTGGGGCGGAATGTTGGTGGCCATGCCCACGGCGATGCCGGAAGAGCCGTTAACCAGCAGGTTGGGCACCCGGGTGGGCAACACCTCGGGGATCAGTTCGGTGCCGTCGTAGTTTTCCACATAGTCAACGGTCTCCTTATCCAGATCCGCCAACAAGGAATGGGAAATCTTCGCCATACGAATTTCGGTGTAACGCATGGCGGCGGCTGAGTCGCCGTCGATGGAACCAAAGTTTCCCTGTCCATCCACCAGCATGTAGCGCAGCGAGAACGGCTGTGCCATACGCACAATCGTGTCGTAAACAGCGGAGTCACCGTGGGGGTGATATTTACCTATCACATCGCCCACAACCCGCGCCGACTTCTTGTAGGGCTTGTTCCAGTCGTTGTTAAGCACATTCATGGCAAACAGCACTCGACGATGCACCGGCTTGAGGCCATCGCGTACATCGGGCAGCGCTCTACCGACGATTACACTCATGGCGTAATCGAGGTATGACTGACGCAGTTCGTCTTCAATATTGACGGGCAGGACTTCTCTGGCTAATTCACCCATGCTGGTGCTCAATCCCCTTTATGCTTGTTTTATGCCAAGGCACCAAATAGCGCCAAAACAAGCGCGAGATCATACCACAAAACACACCCTCGCCTCCCCTGTATGCCTTTGTTTAATGATCTTTTTTCTGCGGTTATACTGCCCTGCCCCGAAGCCGTTACAGGATGACCGAGCGATGATCACCCAACCCGTGGATTTGCTGATTTCAGCTCGCTGGATTATCCCGGTGATCCCCGAAGATCAGATCTTTGAAAATTGCAGTGTTGCCATCCACGAAGGGGTGATCGTGGCCCTGCTGCCAACCAGGGAAGCCAAAAGCAAATACCTCCCCAGCGAAGAGGTCGAGCTGGGCAATCACGTGCTGATTCCGGGGCTGGTCAATGCACACGGCCACGCCGCCATGACGTTGCTGCGCGGCTTCGCTGATGACTATCCACTCAAAACCTGGCTCGAAGAGCACATCTGGCCGGCAGAAATGCGCTGGGTGAACGAAGAATTCGTTCAGGACGGTACAGAACTGGCCATTGCAGAGATGATCCGCAGCGGCACCAGCTGTTTTTCCGATATGTATTTCTTTCCGGAGAGTTCTGCCAAAGCCGCAATGCAAGCCGGCATACGCAGCCAAATTGCCTTTCCGGTTTTTGATTTCCCCTCGCCCTGGGGACGCGGACCCGACGAATACATTCACAAAGGCTTACAACTCCGGGACGACTTCAAGGGTCGTGAACTGATCAGAATTGCTTTCGGGCCGCACGCCCCCTACACCGTTGGCGATGACCCACTGCGCAAAATTGCCACGTACTCCGAGGAGCTGGAGGCCTCTGTTCAGATTCACCTGCACGAAACGGCAGAGGAAGTTGCCACCAGCATCAAACAATATGGCGTACGACCCATTCAGCGCCTGAAAGAGCTCGAATTTTTCTCACCACTCACCCAATGCGTGCACATGACCACGCTGGACGACACGGATATCGACACCATCGCCGCATTCAACGCGCAGGTGATTCACTGTCCACAGTCCAACCTGAAATTGGCCAGCGGATTGTGCCCGGTAGCAAAATTACTGCAGCGAGGCATCAATGTGGCAGTGGGCACAGATGGAGCGGCCAGCAATAATGACCTGGATATGTTCGGCGAGCTGAATACAGCTACCCTGGTCGCCAAAGCAGTAGCGGGCGACCCCTCCGTTGTTGATGCCCACCAGGCTCTACGCCTGGCTACCATCAATGGTGCCCGCGCTCTGGGCTGGGCAGAGCAGATTGGCAGTATCGAACCCGGCAAGGCGGCGGACCTGGCGGCAGTCGCGGTGGGGACAATTGAAACCGAACCGCTGTATAATCCGGCCTCTCAACTGGTCTACACGCAGTCAGGCAGTCGAGTCAGCCATGTATGGGTCAACGGCACAGCCCTGATGTCAGACCGACAATTGCTGACCATCAATGAAATGGAAGTACTGACCAAGGCCAAGCTGTGGCGCCGCAAACTGGTTGATGCATAACCAGGATAGCTCTCAATAAACCAGCAACCACCCGGAACAACCGATGCCCGCACCCAATATAGACCGCGCTGAAATAGCCAAGTTTGAAGCCCTGGCCAGCCGCTGGTGGGACCGGGAAAGCGAATTCAAGCCCCTGCACGACATAAATCCACTGCGCGCTAACTGGATTGATGAACGCTCCCCGGTTGCAGAATGTAAATTGCTCGATGTCGGCTGTGGTGGCGGCATTCTCGCCGAGGCCATGGCCCACCGAGGTGCAGACGTGACCGGCATTGACATGGGGGAAGCCCCGCTGGCAGTCGCCCAGTTACACGGCCTTGAAAGCGGCATTGCGGTCAATTACCAGCGCTGTACCGCTGAAGAAATGGCAGAGCAGCAATCCGAAACCTTTGATGTTGTCACCTGCCTGGAAATGCTGGAGCATGTGCCAGATCCACTTTCCGTCATCAAGGCCTGCACCCGCCTGGTCAAACCCGGCGGCCACCTGTATTTTTCCACCATCAACCGCAATCCGAAGTCATACCTGTTCGCCGTGATCGGCGCGGAATACCTGCTGAGATTGTTGCCCAAAGGTACCCATGAATACAGCAAATTCATTCGCCCTTCCGAGCTGGGCATCTGGATACGCGACTGCGGGCTGGAACTGCAGGAGATGACAGGGCTGGTATACAACCCTTTTTCGCGGCGCTACCGTCTTGATGCACGCGATGTGGAGGTCAACTACATGGTTTACGCCCGCAAACCTGCCTGATGTCTGAGCCGCTCTCTTCCACACCAAAATACCGCGCCGTGCTGTTCGATCTGGACGGCACCCTGCTGGACACAGCGCCGGACTTCCTGACCTGCACCAATCAATTGCTGCACAGCAAGGGAATGCCACTTCTCGACGAGGCCAATATTCGCCGCCTTGTGACGCACGGCTCAGCCGGCATCATCAGCAAGGTTTTTCAGCTGGAGCCGGAACACCCGGATTTCGAACCCGTACGTCAGGAATTGCTGACCCTTTACTTTGACAATCTTGCGGACCGTACGCGCCCTTTCCCAGGCATCCCTGAATTGCTGTCAAAACTGGCGCAACACGACATTCCCTGGGGCATTGTCACCAACAAACCCGAGCGTTACACCCTGGCTATTCTTGATCAATTGCCGTTATGGCCACCACCTGCCACTGTCATCTGCCCCGATCATGTTCAACGCACCAAGCCGGACCCGGAATCTGTGTTGCTGGCGCTACACCAGATCAATATTGCGCCGCAGCAAGCAGTGTTTATCGGCGATCACCTGCGTGACATTGAAGCTGGTCTCCGGGCCGGCACTGCAACCATTGCCGCCGCCTACGGTTACCTCAGTGAAGATGAGGATCCCTACGACTGGGGTGCCAACCACACGGTGGCATGTGCCACTCAGCTGGCCAACCTGATTTTTTAAAGGAAGACTCATGGACCCAAAATGCTATCAGGCACCTGACAAGCTGTTAGAGAACAAAGTCATTGCCGTCACCGGTGCCGGTGACGGCATCGGCGCTGTCGCCGCCAAGACCTTCGCCGCCCACGGCGCCACCGTGATTCTGATCGGTCGCACAGTCCCCAAACTGGAAACGGTCTACGACGAGATTGAAGCTGCCGGCGGACCCCAGCCGGGGATCTACCCCATCTGTCTGAATGGCGCAGTAGAAAAAGACTACCAAGACATGCACGACCGACTCGAGGAAAGCTTCGGTAAACTGGATGGCCTGCTGCACAACGCAGGCGAACTGGGTCAACGCACGCCCATCGCCAACTACAAACTCGAGAGCTGGCAGAAAGTCATGCAGGTCAACGTCACTGCCCAGTTTCTGATGACCAAATGCTTATTGCCCCTGCTGGGTAAAGCGGATCACGCCTCCATCATTTTCACCAGCTCGGGAGTGGGACGCGTGGGCAAACCCTTCTGGGGCGCCTATGCGGTCTCCAAGTTTGCTACAGAAGGACTCTGTCAGGTACTCGCAAATGAGCTGGATGGCACCAGCAATATCCGCGTCAACTGTATTAACCCAGGCGCCACGCGCACCCGTATGCGGGCTGCGGCCTACCCGGCAGAAAACCCGGCGTCAGTGAAGACCCCACAGGAGATCATGCCGACCTACTTGTACCTTATGGGCGATGACAGCCAGGGCGTGACCGGGCAATCACTGGATGCGCAGTAACAGCCAGATTATCCCTGAGTTTCAGCCAACATCGGTGCTTCAGCACGCTCACTTTTGCTGCTGCGCATATTCATGAATGGGCGCTCTATCAGCAAGAACACGATAAACGCCACCAGCAAACTGATGGAAACGCCTCCCAGCACGGCAAAGGCTATCTTCTGTAACACTGGCAGTTGCGGGGCAGCTTGGAAAATCGCCGTATAAATGCCAGCAATCACAAACGGGTGGAACAGATAGGTTGAATAGGCCAACTGCGCTATTGGGTACAGGAAACGGCTAGATAGAAATCGGGATATCCAGCGACAAATACCATAATCCCCGTAGAGGCTGCTTACCATGATAAAGCAGATGGCAATGGTGAAGAGGTGGCGGCAACTGGCGTAATACAGCGCCCCCCAGAACTTGGGGAAGGTCGCATGCTGGTTGTTTACCGGAATGGTAAAGATCACTGCAACCATGACCAGGGCCAAAAACGTCAGCCAGGCAATAGCTACCCGGTAACGCTGGAAAAAGCCGATCATCGCAGGCTGGTGATAGACGTGGAAATAAGCCGCAAATATCCCCGGTAAAAAACTGCCGAAGCGAGTCCAAGGCTTCACGTAGATATAGTCAATGACATCGAAGAAACCTTCACAGGACTTCTCATACCAGCATATCGGCAAAAACAATTCATAGCGCCAGATGATCAGGAACCTGACAGCCACAAAACCGATAAAAGCCATTAACATGGACCAGAACAATGTCTTTGGTGAACAGGAACGCATCCCCCACAACAGCAGTAGGGGGAACAGGAAGTAGAACTGCTCTTCAATCGCCAACGACCATGTCCAGGGCATAAAATGCGTTGACGCTGGCAGCAGGTTATTAATGTACAGCAGGTTGCTCCAGATATATTCCTTGTTGGGCGCCGCTAGAAAACCGAATCCCATGGCCAGAATATAGGCAGGCATAAGCCGCATGAATCGCCGCTGATAAAATCGCCCGAAACGAATGCTGTCAGTCTTTCGGTATTCTTTCATCAGGATGGCAGAAATCAGAAAGCCACTGATAACAAAGAAAATATCCAGACTTAAATCACCATTGAAGACCCAGTTCAACCAGACCGGAGCCGTGTAAAACATCTCAACTACGGACTCATCAAAGATACTCAGAAACCAGACACAGTGGATCGAGAGCACGATCAGAATAGAAAGCGCTCGCAACCCATCAACTGCTCGCAGCTGTCCCTGGCCAGGGGCAAATAGAATTCTGAGATTATTTTTTATGGAAAAGGGGCTTACGTTAGTGGTCACAAGACTTTCTCTTACTTTTATCGGGTGAAACTTTTAAGCATCGGCAGGCAATTTTTTATGCCATCTCTGAAGCCCACTGCGGAAACATATCCAAGTTCTTTTCCAGCCTTTTCCACAGTGAAAGTAGCTGGACGAGACAACAGCCTAACTGCCGCTTTACTGACAGGCAGTGTGCTCAGCAACTTAAAGCGAGCCAGCAACTCCAGCAAGCCTGCCACTGGCATAACCAGACGTTCGCTCACTGTACCAGGAACCTTCAGGTTCAATGCCCGGGACAACGACTCGACCAGTTCCCGCCAGGTTGGCGATTCCTTTGAGCAGACGTTATAAATTTCACCGGCAGCTGCAGAATGCTGGGCACACCGCATCAACAGATCAGTGAGGTCCGAAATATAAACCAGGGGAATTTGATGGTCTCCACCACCAATCAACTTAAACTTGCCGTTCGAGATCATCGCCACCAATTCCGGCAAAAAACCACCGGGGCGGTCTCCCGGCCCGTAAATAAATACCGGCCTGACGATAGTGGTTTCTATATCCCTCGCGTGGCACGCCTCAAGACACGCCTTTTCAGCGGTAATTTTTGCCTGAGCATAGGGATCGATACTGCTGCTAAGCAGGGGATGCTGCTCATCGCAATCACCGGTATCGCTCAACTCATAAACCGCAACACTGCTGACATAAACAAAACGCGGCACCCCCGATGTACGGGCGGCATCCAGCAGGTTGCCCGTGCCTTGCGCAATCACACGGTGAATATCTGCGCTGCGGTGGCCTACCCCTGTCAGAGCAGCACAATGGAATACCACATCTGCCCCGGACATTGCTTCGGCCAAACCTTCGGGCTGGCAAACATCACCAGTAACCAGGGAAACACCAAGGGAACAGAGTGAGGCCGTATCACTCTGGGGGCGAACCAGCGCTGTCACTGTCCAACCCTCACCAGTCAGCTTTTCGGCCAGGGCACCGCCGACAAAACCCGTGGCGCCGGTGATAAAGGCGTGTTTTTCCTTGTTTGTCATAGACCCCGTGTCCCTGCAACGGCTTCAGAAAGTGACCCTGGAATGACTAGCGACTGGACGGCCCTCTGGAGCGAAGACGCTTCAACTGTCGATCCCAGCGTTTTTTATCTTGCGGCGCCTGTTGCCGCTGCTTTTTGCGAACAGACAGGTCCACTGCAGACAAAACATCGGACAGCGACTTGTCGTCCAGCTCAATCCACTGGCCCTTGCGCACATAGGAGGGCATAAAGATCGGGCCAAAACGCACCCGTTTGAGACGATTCACTTCCACTCCCTGTGACTCCCAGAGGCGGCGAACCTCACGATTGCGACCTTCCATCAGTGCCACCGTGTACCAGCCATTACTACCCACGCGCTCTCCAGGCACCACATCGCTGAATTTGGCGATACCGTCATCCAGCAAAACCCCCTCCCGGAGGCGCTTGATCATGGCGTCATCCACCTGCCCATGCACTCGCACCAAATACTCGCGATCCACCTCGTAGGAGGGGTGCATCAGGCGGTTGGCCAGCTCACCGTTATTGGTGAACAGCAACAGACCCGTGGTGTTGATATCGAGGCGACCGACAACAATCCATCGTTCACCGCTCAGTCTGGGCAGGTGATCGAATACAGTTTTTCTCCCCTCGGGATCGGACCGGGTACAAACTTCACCTTCCGGCTTGTTGTACACAAGCACCCGAATACGCTGATCCGAGGCCGGCAGCTTGGCTCGCTTGCCATCCACGACAACTGTATCCTCCGCGGAAACCCGGTCACCCAACTTGGCAACCCGACCATTGACCTGTATGCGGCCATCACTGATCCACTGCTCCAGTTCCCGGCGCGAGCCATAGCCGGCTGCAGCCAGCACTTTTTGCAACTTATCCGCCATCAGTTTTGTTGCAACCTGCTTTCTTCATCTGTCGTAGGTATTTCCTGCTCCACGGCCGATTCCTCGACAGAATCAGATGTTTGTTGCTGAGAGTCTCCTGCTGACTGATCGTCCTGGACCTCCGCGGCCTGCAGAGAAAGTTCAGGGTCGATACTGTCAATATCACGAATCTCACTCAGTGCAGGCAGATCCTCCAGGCTCTTGAGATTGAAGTAATCAAGAAACTCGCGGGTTGTTGCGTACAGAGCGGGACGCCCGGGAACATCACGGTGACCTACAACTCGAACCCACTCCCTTTCCAGCAGGGTTTTGACGATTTCAGAGCTGACCGACACCCCACGAATTTCTTCAATATCACCGCGTGTCAGCGGTTGCCGGTACGCAATCAAAGCCAATGTCTCAAGCAGCGCCCGTGAGTATTTTTTGGGCTTTTCTTCCCACAGTCGATTGATCCAGGGCGCCAGTTCCTGGCGAACCTGAAAACGGTAGCCGCTGGCGGTTTTGGTCAGTTCATACCCCCGGTTGGCACACTCATTTTCGATATCCTCAAGCACCGCAAGCAACTGATCTTTTGCCGGCACCTGGTCAATATCAAACAGCCCCTGCAGGTGTCCGATATCCAGCGATCGCCCCGATGCCAGCAGCGCGCCCTCTACAATTTTTTTTAGCTGATCGTTATCCATTTTTCCCTTACTCGTTAACGCGCTTTCACATGGATCGGACCATAGGATTCACTCTGCACGATTTCTACCAATGACTCCTTGATGAGTTCCATAATGGCGAGAAAAGTGACGACTACACCACTGCGTCCTTCGCTGAGTCGGAACAGGCTGACAAACGGCACAAACTGCTTGTCGCGCAGTGTTTCCATCACCTGGGACATACGCTCCCGGGTCGATAGTTTTTCCAGCTGCACCTTGTGGCTCTCGAACATTTCAGCACGGCGCAGCACTTCGGCCAGTGACAGCAATATTTCCTTCATGGCCACGTCCGGCTGGGGGCGCTCACGCTGCCGGTCGGGCTCTTTTGCCGTCGCCATGAATACGTCACGGCCCAGGCGGGGCAATTCGTCAATATCCTCTGCCGCCTGCTTGAAACGCTCGTACTCTTGCAACCGCCGAATCAACTCTGCCCGTGGGTCTTCCTCTTCTTCCTCGACGGCCTGCCGTGGCAGCAGCATGCGGGATTTGATTTCTGCCAGCATGGCAGCCATCAACAGGTACTCCGCTGCCAATTCCAGCTGCATGGCCTGCATCATGTCGATATAGGTCATATATTGACGGGTGATTTCTGCCACGTTGATTTCGAGAATATCGAGGTTTTGCCGACGGATCATGTAAAGCAGCAGGTCCAGGGGACCTTCAAATGCCTCGAGAAAAACTTCCAGGGCTTCGGGAGGGATATACAGGTCCTTGGGGAGCTCGGTAATCTGGCGCCCCATAATCATGGCGAACGGCATTTCTTCCTGAAGCGGATGGGAATGAGACTCCGGTGCCAAGGTATCCTGAGTGGGGTCTACTTCTGGAAGTGTTTGGGGTGCCATGAAACCACGGTTAACGCTGCTGGAAAGGGCCATTATACTTTGATTCGCTGCTGCGACCAGCAGCACACATGGAAGCCTTGCTCAGGCAAGAAAGTCTTCGAATTGCCCGACACCCTGCCTGATGATTTCAGGGGTATCCCCGGTCAAATCAACGACAGTGGTCATTTCCAATCCGCAGAATCCGCCATCAATAATCAAATCCACCCGACGCTCCAGCATATCCCGGATGTCGTAGGGATCTGTCAGGGGATATTCGTCATCTGGCATGATCAGGGTTACGCTCATTAACGGCTCACCCAGCTCTTCCAGCAGTGCCAGGGCGATAGGGTTAGCAGGCACTCTCAGGCCTATGGTTTTGCGTTTCGGGTGCATCAGGCGGCGCGGCACCTCTGAGGTTGCCTCCAGGATAAAGGTGTAAGAACCCGGGGTGTGGGACTTCAGCGTGCGATAAACCTGGTTGTCGACTTTGGCGTAAAGTGCCAGCTCTGAAAGATCCCGGCAGACCAGCGTGAAATTATGGTGCTTGTCCAGGTGACGAATCTGCCGAATTCTGTCCAGCGCTTTTTTATCACCGATATGACAGCCAATGGCGTAGGCAGAGTCCGTCGGGTAAATAATGACACCCCCCTGCCTGATGATTTCTACAGCCTGGTGTATGAGGCGTAACTGTGGGTTGTCGGGATGAATGGTAAAAAACTGGCTCATAGATCACTACTGAATGCTGACTACGGACATTATCTCACAGTAGCGGCCGGGTGGAGGCAAGGTTTTAACCCTGATGCTTTGTCAATTTATTGAACAACCGGCTCTTCAAAGTATTTCTTCTGGAACTCACTTATCGGCAGTGGCTTGCTGAAATAGAATCCCTGACAGCTATCACAACCCAGCTGCTGCAGAATGAGATACTGCTCTTCGTTTTCCACACCCTCTGCCACTGTTTTCAGACCCATGCTGGTAGCGAGAGCCACAATGCCCGCCACAATTGCCTTGTCATTCTCATCTTTCTCCATATCCCGAATAAACATGCGATCAATTTTCAGGACATCTACCGGCAGACGCTTCAGGTAATTCAGGGAGGAAAAACCACTGCCAAAGTCGTCAATCGCCAGGGTCAGACCCATAGCGCGCAGGGCATTCAACTCTTCTTCCAGCTCACCGGGGTTTTCCATCAATGTGCCTTCGGTGATTTCAAGTTCCAGCATTTTCGGCTCGATCAGATACTCTTCAACAATACGCTGCATTTTTTCCTTGAAGTCATCCAGCTGGACATCCTTGCCCGACAGGTTCACAGCAACCTGCAGTTTGTGGCCGCTTTTCTGCCATTGCTTTAGTTGCTTACAGGCGTTGTGCAGCACCCAGTCACTGACCTGGTTTATCAGCCCTGACTCTTCGGCCATGGGAATGAACATATCTGGGGAAACAAACCCGTGACGAGGATGCTGCCAGCGAATGAGCGCCTCAACACCCATCAATTCACCATTTTTTAAGTCGATTTTCGGCTGATAGTAGAGAACCAGCTCATCATTCTGAATAGCGTTGCGCAACTCCCGCTCAATTTCCATGCGACGGGCAATTTCGTCCTCCATCCCCTCAACATAGAAACAGTAGTTGTTTCGCTGCTCTTTGGCCCGGAACATTGCCGAATCCGCGTGCTTCATCAGTGATCCGCTATCCTGCCCATCCTGAGGAAACACCGATATGCCAATACTGGTGGTAACAAACATTTTCTGTTGCAGGAAAACGAAGGGCTGACTCAGCGCATCACAGATTTTTCCAGCAATTTTGGATACGGTGTCCAGGTCAGTCACACCTTCAAGAATGACGGTAAATTCATCACCGCCCAAACGCGCAATAAAGTCCTGACTTCTCACACAACGTCGAATCCGCTCGGAGACGGCTTTTAGCAACAAATCCCCTGCATCGTGCCCGAGGGTATCGTTAATCATTTTGAAACGGTCCAGATCCAGAAACAGGATGGCCAGCTTTTTCTCTTCCAATTGGGCACGGTTCAACATCAGACGCAGCTGCTGCATCAGGTGTGTACGATTTGGCAACCCGGTGAGGGGATCATGATAGGCCAGTTGCTTGACGTGTTTCTCGACCTTGTTGGCCTGAATCAACCTTGATACCCGCTGCTTTAAAACGGAAAAGTGAATGGGTTTAGGAATATAGTCGTTGGCACCTGCAGCAAAGGCTTTAACAATGGAATTTTCATCTTCCAGCGCCGTCACCATCAGCACCGGCGTGTCAGCTCCGTTGGGCAGCTGGCGAATGCGCTCACAGGCCACGAAACCATCTACTTCTGGCATCATCGCATCCATCAGTACAAGGTCGGGCATATTGCGCTGACAAAGTGCAACCGCCTGCTCGCCATTGCTGGCTTCTTCAATCACATAGTCTTCTGTCTTGAAGACATTTTTCAGTGCCAATCGCATGGAGCGATCATCGTCCACAATCAAAATATTGTAGGTGTTCCCTTTTGTACGGTTCGCACTGTCACTGCCGACAATATAGTCCTGCAGTTCCTTACTAAGAGCGGCATAAGCCTCTTTCAGTTGCTTGTGGAGAATCTCTGCATCAGCGAGATCATCAGTCGCACCTTTTTCTTCCAGGGTCTTGGAAAGGTCGGCGACCCGTCTGGCACCAAAATTCAAGGCACTGCCTTTCACAGTGTGAGCCAGTTCCCGAACTTTTTTGGCATCACCATCAAGAATTGCATGCTGCAGAGATTGCAGATAGACCGGGGTGTCTTCCAGGAAGGCCTCTATCATGGAGACCAGCACTTCCCCGACGCTACCTTTTAACTCCTCCATGACCAGGGGATCAAAGCCGTCGCCGGGGATGTCCATTTGGGTTGCGGATGAAAGAACGCCTGTTTCAGCGCTGGAGCTTTGCACCTCCAATTCACCAGCCTCTGCAGGCACCCATTTCAACAACATTTTTTTCAACTCATTGATACGCAGCGGCTTGGAAAGAAAATCATCCATACCGGAGGCTGAGCAGCGTTCAACTTCCGTTTGGGTATTGTTGGCCGTCATGGCAACAATTGGCACACCATTCCCCTCATGACGTCCGCCTTCATACATGCGAATCTGCTTGGTGGCGTCGTAGCCGTTCATTACCGGCATATAGCAATCCATCAGGATCAGGTCGAAACTGTTTCGCACAATGGCTTCAACTGCGGCCTTGCCGTTTTCTGCTAACTGGCACTCACAACCCATACGTTCGAGCATACCGATGGCCACCTGCTGATTGGCCCGGTTGTCATCGACCACCAGCACCTGCCGGGGGTTGGCATACAGCTTTTCAATGGTATGGGGTTCAATTCGCTTGCGTTCTATAGCCGCATCAGCTTTGCCCAGAAGATGCTGAGCAAAAGCGCTCTTCAGGTCGCTGGCCCTCAGTGGTTTGCTGAGGTACGCGACCCCTTCAATTTTGGGAGGGCTTTCCTTGTCCCATGGATTATTAAAGACGGTGAACACGCAGTTTTTCACCGAGGCTTCATCCCGGACCAAGCGAAGGAAGTCGGGTGCGCGCAACCCCGGCATATCCTCGTCAATCAACAGCACATCCAGTGCTTTTTCCTGCCTGGAAAGTTGCCGGATGTACTCAAGGGCATCGACACCGGAGTTGATAACCTCACAACTCATACCCAGCTTTTCAATCTGTTGCGAACCATAGGCCCCGACGATGGCACTGTTATCAATTAACAGTGCCCGCTTGCCTTGGTACTCATGGGTTGTAGCCGGCTGAGAGAGCTTCTTGGGGTTCTCAACAACACCGGCAGGCAAGGAAAACAGGAATGAGCTCCCCTTGCCCGTTTCACTTTCCACCCGGATGGTACCACCCATCAGCTCCACAATTTGCTTGCTGATGGCAAGCCCCAATCCGGTACCCTCGTACTTTTTAGTACTGGACGAGTCCACTTGGGTAAAGGCATCAAAGATCTTTTGCTGACTTTCTTCGGTAATACCAATACCAGTATCCCGCACTTCTACCTGCAGCATCTGTCCCACTTCCGGAGGGCACTCTTCATCCAGGCAGGAAACGTAGATCGATACTTCACCCATATCGGTAAATTTAATGGCATTGCCCACCAGGTTAATAATCACCTGCCGGATCCGCGAACCATCGCCGTGGATGTACTTGGGAACGCCCTCCTCAATCAGATAACCGACATCAATTTTCTTTTTCAGCGCCTGATTGGCCAGCAGGCTGATCACTTCATCCAACAGCTCATGCAGGGAACAGTCTTCCTTCTTGATTGTGAGGTTGTTGGAGTCAATCTCGGAAAAGGTGAGGATTTCATCAATCAGTTCCAGCAACCCTTCCCCTGACAGTTTTGCCGTCTCCACATATTCCTGCTGCTTGGGACTCAGCCCCATGGTCATTAACAAATCGAGCATGCCCAGCACGGCATTCATCGGGGTTCTCAGTTCGTGGGTTACATTCGCCGCAAACTCACCCTTGATTCTGGCCGATTCCAGCGCGGCTGACATGGCCCGCATGAGCTCCTGCTGCCGGTTTTCCAAAGCTTCCATCATGGAGTTAAAGGCATGTTGCATCTCGGCAATGTCTGCAGGCCCCCCCAGGTCGGCGCGTATCACAGAATCTCCGCTCTCGGCCCGTTTCATGCTGCTGGCCAACTTTTCCAAGGGGTTCGTCAAGCGGCGGGAAATGCCGAGTAACATTAACAACAGGATGACCGCGACAACCAGAGAGATCAGCAGGTTACTGCGCAGAATACTTTGCTCCATCAGAATAGAGGCATCTTTACCTATCTGAAGCAGGATATAGCCCAGCAACTCCTCACTGTCTGTTGAGGGGCTATCAAATTCATTCCAGATATTGTCCTGGGACTCACCGGCAATCACGGGTGCACTGAACAACCAGACACTGCTATCCTCATTCACCAAAGCCACATCATCTGGCCGCTTGGCAATAGGTGGCAGCTCATCATTACTGCTGTAGAGCACCTCCCCGGTCTCTGTGAGCACGGCCACAGATTTTACACCCGGGAAGTTAAGGGCATTGTCGACCAGTTCTTTGGCGCTGTCCTTACTCTGATAAAGAAGTGCCAGTTCACCCTGCTTGGCCAGCGAACCAGCAACTTGCAGGCCCTGCTCAACCTGGCGGTCCCGAAATATCTGACTCGAAATATTGCTGACAGCCAGAGAGGTAATCAGCGCCATGAACAAAATGCCGACGACAAATATCAGTGTCAGCTGATGCCTGAACTTCATACTGCCGGCAGATTTATTCACATAGCGATTCATGGGGAAGAGGTTACCTGGCAGGCAGGATCAGGTCGACTTTTTCCCTGATATCATTGGATAGGGAGATACCCAAGTGATTTCCTGTCCGCTCGTTGACCGCCAGAAGCACATCCCTGAGGGGTCGCATGGACGGCTCAGCTTTCTGTGCCAATAACTCGTTCGCAATTTTTCCAAGGCTGGCACCCATTTTTTTATTATCCGGATAAACTGCGAATAACGCTCCATGCTTGACATGCAGGGGGTTGGATGAAAACACCACCAGATTCTTATTCCAGGCTGCGTCCAGTAGCAGTGAGAATATCGCACTGTTCACGTACGAGCCGTCCTGGAGTATCCAGACGGCATCGCCCGAGTTAGCTCGCTCCAGCATTTCAGCATAAATAGAGGCTGCCTCCCTGAGATCCTCTGCAGGGTCTATGATCAGTTCAACATTCCTGCTAGCCAGATACTCCATGGCCCCGCGCAGTTGCATGTCATCGCCCTTGGATTTCTGGACCACGTGAACGCGCCTGACCCCGGGCGAGAGCACCAACAAACGATCGAGAATCACCTCCGGATCAGGAATCATGACGATACCCGGATGTTGATATTGTCCACTGTTAACCGCACCGAGTACCAGAGGGGGGCGATTTTCGAGCGCGTTTGCCACAAGAAGGCTACGCTTGCCCAGGGCAAGAACAACATCCGGCTTTTTACTGTTCACTTCCGGTTGTAAATTGGCTTTTTCGCCCAACGCTACAAAGGTTGTGTTGCCGTCAAAGCCCCCCCTTGCACCTTCAGAAATATCTTCAAACACCTTCGAGAAAGGCGCTTTCACTTCCGGATACAGCACCATCAGTTCAGCACTGACACTTTTGCTGCTCAGGCCAGATAACACAATAACAAGTGGCAAAAACAGACTGGTATGCCATCTGTTCCACCTGAAATGAATATATGGATTACGTCTAATCATCCTTGTGCCCTTCTGCACCTCTATACCTATGCCCTTCCCTAGAACTTGTAACGGATTTCGCCCATCACAGTTTGCCCTGCCAGAGGCAGGTCATCATAGATCAGTGGACCAAGGCCAGAATTCTGAGTGGGCTCCCGTGCATCTTCGTCAAACAGGTTTTTGACGATCAGAGCCACATCAATATTGTCCCAAAGTGCCTTGCGGCGCAGGGTCAAATCAACAAGTGCGTAATTATCGATATCGGAACGTGGATCACCACTAGCACGGTTGCGATCCATCACCCAGTTAGTTTGCACATTCATAAACCAATGGGGCAGGAACTCCCAGTCAGCCTGTAAATAGATCTGCTTTTCAGGAGAATTTGCAGCATTTGTATTGAGGTTTTTATCCTCTGACTTCTGCCAGGCTAAATTGCCAATCAATTCCAGCTTTTCAGTGGCTTGCCAGCGAGCCTCAAACTCCAACCCATGCCCTGTCTGTTCCCCGGCATTCTGCGCCTGGCTTCCACCGGGCGCAGAAACAAACTGGATAATATCTTCCCATTCGTAATAGAACGCATTCAGGTTAAACGTCAGGTTGTAACTGGCCCGATAGTCGAATGCCAGCTCGTAACTCTTGAGCTCTTCCGGGTCCAGATCCGCATTACCCTGAAACAGCGGGTTAAATAGTGCCCGAGTCTGGGCAAAAGACGGCGCCCTGAAAGCTTCGCCATAAAGGAGTTTGGTGGTCAGGTTTCTGGTTGTCGACCAAACCAGTGCGAGACGCGGATTCACAGTATCGCCAAAATCGGAATAATGGTCATATCGGATTCCGGCTGTCAGTTCCCAATCATTGGCAAATTGCCAGACATCCTGGACAAAGAAATAGTTATTTTCCCTCTCGTCTTCCGTCAGGAAAGCAAAAGGAGTATCGCTGACGTTAACAGGGGAATCGCCCGGCAAGATAAGGCCCATGGTGTAAGGGTTTATGCCATAGTTTTTTGATTCCTTGACCTTATAGAGATCCCCGTAATAGTAACCGGCACCAACGCCTATCTCGTGATCATCCAGGCCTGTATAGAAACTGGTTATATTGATCCTGGAGTGCCGCTCATACACTTCCGGCGTTCCGATTACCCCGTCGGGATAGAGCCCTGGGAAAGTAGGAGCAGTGAAAAAAGGACCTGTGGTTCCGGCCGGATAAAGCACCAGGTCTCCCTGGACCTCCTGGCTTGTTCGTAGATAACTCGCCTGTACTTTCAGAGACAAATTATCTGTCAGGTTCTTGTTTTCATAGGTCAGGTCCGTGTTGATTCTCTGACTTGAGAACCGGTTATCTTCAGACAATGTTTGTGCAGCGCCCGCGCCGTCTCCAGCATTATTTCGGGACTGCAATCCAGCCCTGAAAGTAAATTCCTTGTAACCTAGCTCGACACGTGCATCATAGTTTTCTCTCTGCATATTGACTGGGCCGGGAGCGTTGGATGCACTGGTAAAAGTAAGATTATCCAGAACTGTTTGTGCATCAGACTCCACAATTTCGTTCAAGCCGTTGGTCTTTAAGCCCTCTAAAATGCCGTAGAATTTAAGGTCACCCACTGACCCGCTTTTACTGACCCAAAATTCCTTGGTGTTGTAGGTGCCATATCTCGCCCCCGCTTCAAAGTGCTCATTTCCATCAGCCTCCATCGTCACGATATTAATAACACCGGCAAAAGCATCTGCACCATAAAGTGCAGATCCTGGGCCCCGTATCACCTCAATCCTTGAAATTGAGTTTACCGGCATGCCACCCCATACAATGTTTCTGTCACCATTCAGCAAATTCGTGATCGGTATCCCATTGATCAGCATTAAGACCTGAGGGTTAAACCCGGCGTATATGCCCCTAAAGGTATAGACAGGGTTGTAACCTGCGCTATCTCTTGCAACGTGCAGCCCGGGAATGGTTTCCAACACCTCATCAATGTCCCTGGCGCCCATCTTCTCAATATCATCTCTCGTTACAACTGATGCAACAGCGGGGGCCTTGGCTATGGGCTGAGTGACCCCTGTGGCGATGCTGATGAACTCCTCACCACCATACAATGACATTAGCTCCATATCAGAAGCTGAAGCCAACTCGTCAGCATAACTGTTGCCCAAAGTTAACAACAAAATAACACCATATAATTTTTTCATTTTATTACTCACCCCAAGCTCGCTGTTCATGAGCATCTTTTGAGTTGATGCGAGATACTCTTAAAGGAAAAAAGGCACCTTCTGGCTTTGCCGCCGCATCAAGGAAACAGGGAAATACTCCTGCAGTAAATGTCAGTGTTGCAAGGTGATAATGTTGTTCAGGCGTTATGCCCTCATCCGCCAGCAACCCAGCCACAACACCGGAAGCATTAATTCGATATTTATACCTTGAGTTACCAAGATACTCATCGACTCTAAATGCCAATTCTGTGTATCGGCCCTGACCCGCTTTCATTGAGTGGGCAAAATCTAAAAGGGGAGTAACTCTTTCATCTTGATCAACAAGGGGGCGTCCATACCCGTATATGCCCCTGTACTTTTTCATTTCATTGGCAATCAGATTATCAAAATCGTGCCCTTCGTCGAGCAGGCTATCTATGCGGTATAAAAAATCCATACCACCTTTGATCGGCTTAAACCCGTAGATGGTGGCTTCTGAAACTGCTAGAGCGCCTGCAGACCCAAGCACTCCCGTAGATCTTGCTGTAGCCGAAAGCGCTGCGATACGGTTATTCCACAACCGGGGATCAGGAAAGCTCGTACAAATTACCCACATTCCTTCAATCAGTCTGGCTATACGCGGAGAGTGTCTTCCCGTTATGCCAAACAGGAGATACTCCATCCACCTGTAGTCCTTAAGCTCAGTCAGAACATTCTTGCCTCTCAGCAGTACTTTTTCACCGGGGATCCAGCCCCCTATAGCGGTTTCCCAATTATCTTCGTAGCACTCAAGCTTATTAGCCGGGATCATTTTCAACCCTCTCATCCGACACTTCAGCGTAGTTGGCAAACTTCAAGCCATCCCCAAAGAAAGGATATTTTCGCCAGGCTAAGTCCTGCTCAAGTGAGTGAGCAGCTGCCCCGGGCAGACGCATCAACAAGTACAGCATCTCTGACTGCTCAGGCGAGAACTCAAGATCTGCCAAGGCCGCCGCAGCTACGCCGGACATAGCCAAAGGGTACCCGGCAACCTCCTCAAGTTTTTCACGATTTGATGAAAGCCAGGACAAATGCTGAAAGCCAGATATATCCAGGCTGGATAGATACTCCAACGTCTGTTTAACAGGGGTCGTGCAGGAAACGCCATTTGGATCAAATCCTGGCGGGTGTTCCATGGGGGACCATACATCTGCTCGTTCTTCGCAAGGAGGTGTTTGGATCATCCGCTGCCAAGCTTCAATATCCATCCCACACTGCAACCAATATTGGGCAGTGGTATAGACTTCACGACCACCCCCCAGATTGCCAGCACCCACCGAAATGGCACCAATTAATGCTGACGCGCGGGTAGACCCGCCAACTGCAGAACACATAGCTGCACGCACACTGTGATCCCGGGGGCCCGGGTTTGCCAGGGCAACCGCCAACCCTTCCAACAGTTTGGCCTGTTTTGGGGTTGGACGCTCCAGTTTGAACAGCAGGTACAGGTATTCTATATAAGTAGCTTTGCCCAGCAGGTCACCGTATACATCGTAACCGGCACAGAAGCATGCGGAAGCAGCAAAGGGGTTGTCCCCCTCTGCCGTCTCACGCCAGATTTTTGTGCTGATTTGCTCGGGTTGTTTTTCGCTCATACCATCTGCTTCAAGCCTTTGGCACGCATACCCATGGGCGGCACTTCATCCGGGTCAATGCGAACATCCAACAGGGTGGGTCCCTCCCTACTGCAGATTTCAGCAATATCCAGGGCCAGAAGATCCTCGGGAGATTTAATGATATGTCCAGCCGCCCCCATGGAGTGGGCAAACTGGGCAAAATCAATCTCTGGCAACTCAAACCCGATGGGCTCCGCCCCGGTCAACTCCTGCCCATGGCGCACCATGCCATAGCAACTGTCATTCAGGACCACAAATACCACCGGCAATTTTTCCTGAATGGCAACGGTAATTTCCTGACCGCTCATCAACAGACTGCCATCGCCAGTGATACAGACCACCGGGTCACCTTTTTCTGCCAGCGCAGTACCCACCGCACTACCGATGGCCCACCCCATGGAAGCGAATTCCAGAGATGCCCGAAACAGCCCGCCCCTGGCATTGCGCTTACCCGCAATACGGCGATCATAGGGGTGGAGGTAGTGGGTTGCCCAAGTGAAGCTGCCCCCCGAATCCGCGAGATAGCGGGTATTTGGGGGGAAAATTCTCGGCAACTCCCGCATCAGACGCTGTGGTTTGATGGGTGTTGCATCGGAGCAATAACCCTCGAGATCCTCCATTTCAAAATGCAGGGCTTTTTCTTTATCCGCAGGGTCATCGGCAGGTTTGGCATCATTGCCTACAACCCTAATCTGACTTCTTAAAGCCTTTTCAAACCGATCAACCAGCCGGTCAAAGATGCTGGACAGGCGCCCCCTGACGTGCAGTTTTGCCATCGGGGTGCGAGTGAAATTTTCTTCTACTGATTCCACATGGATCATGCGGGTAGTCAACAACGACTCGGTGTCCCAGCCATCACTAGCCCATTCACCGAGGGTCGCGCCTATTGCTACCACCAGATCCACGTCCGGGTCACACAATACATCCCGGGCGCTCTGATGACCGGCAAACCCGATAACACCCCTGAACAACGGATGGTAGGGGCTAACGAGACCTTTGCCATGGGGCGTTACCATTATGCGGGCATTGAGGTCCACCGCCAGAGTGAGAATACTCCCGATTGCTTCACTCGCCTCATCACCGATCAGAAACACCGGGCTTTTGGCGTTAACCAGTTCTTCATAAAACTGCTCGACCGCCACGTCGTCCACCAGGGAAGGTTTGTTGAGCAGGTTAACCAGATCATAGCTGGGTGGCGCCATCACACGATCACGCATGATATCTAGGGGCACACTCAAATGTACGGGACCACCCGGAGACTGGGTAGCCGTCATGATCGCGGAAACCAGTTTGGCCTCAAACTGCCCCGCGTGGGACACCAGGGTGTTATAGCGAGTGCAGTACTCAAACAGTCCGACGGTATTCGTCCCGGTACAGGATGATTCCTGAAAAGCGCCACGACCAAAGGTGGACAACGCCGTCTGCGCGGTGATAACCAGCATCGGTATATTGTTTTCATAGGCTGAAGCAACACCGGTAATCAGGTTAGTCGCTCCGGGCCCGGTGGTCGCACAGCAGACACCCAGCTTACCGGTATTGCGCGCATACCCATCCGCCATAAAGGCTGCGCCGCTCTCATGACGAGCAATCACTGCACGAGGGCCACCTCTGCGCTCACTTCGTGCCAGGGCACTGTAGAACGGCTCAATAGCACCGCCCGGCACACCGAACACATACTCCACCCCCAATTGCTCGAGATAGGAGATGAGCAGGTCGCCAAATTCCATTTTTTCGTCCATTGAGAGATTCGCTTTTTGCTTGCCAACCTTGAGAGCATCCATAGAAGATTTTCCTTATTTTTCATCAAGATATGGATATTTCTTAAATCTGTTGTGGCAGTTTTGCCATTATTGCCTTATTTTTGCTTAAAATTCAACCATCGAAACTGCATACTGCCAAATGCCACACAGAATTCAGCGAGCGAAATTGACACCGTTTTTCAGCCTCGATTCCATACCCGCTATCCCGTACAATTAAGCCCTTTTCACTCCCTTGATTTGTAACTTGATGACACAATCTTCGCCTTCAGACATTAGTCGCAAAGAGCCGCCTAAAAGTGAAAGCCTCCTTCTCAACCTGCTCTTCAATATTATTCTGCCTACGGTAATCCTCACCAAGCTTAGCGGTGAAGAATATCTGGGGACCCAATGGGGAGTTGTCATTGCACTGGCTTTTCCCCTCACCTACGGCCTGAAAGACTTTGTCCAGTCTCGCAAAATCAACTTTTTTTCGGCACTGGGAACGGTCAGTGTGCTGCTGACCGGGGGTATCAGCCTGCTGGAGCTGGACCCGGCTTACATTGCGATCAAAGAGGCCATGGTGCCAGCCATTTTCGGCGTGGCCACCCTAATATCCCTCAAAACCCCCTACCCGCTTGTCAAAACCTTTCTATACAACGACAAAATTTTGCAAACCGACAAAATTGCTCTGGCGTTACAGGAAAATGGCAACGGCAGGGATTTTGAAAAACTGTTGGCCAACGCCTCGTGCCTGGTCGCAGGATCTTTTTTCCTTTCGTCGTTGCTCAATTATCTGCTGGCAACCATTCTGATCACCAGCCAGCCGGGAACAGTTGAGTTTAATGAGCAGTTAGGCAAAATGACGGCCTTGAGTTTTCCAGTGATTGCCCTGCCGGCAATGATTGTGCTGATGGGAGCTCTGTTTTATCTCTTTCGGGGCATTACTCGATTGACCGGATTAACTCTTGAAGACGTTATTCACCATCACGAGACAAAGGGAAAATAGTTCATGTGGTACGCCATTATCAGTGAAGACACTGAAAACAGCCTGGCCAAACGACTTACGGCCCGCCCCGCCCACCTGGCAAGACTGGAAGCCCTGAAAACCCAGGAGCGCCTGCTGGTCGCCGGACCTCACCCGGCTATCGACAGTGAAAACCCCGGGGACGCCGGCTTCACCGGCAGCTTGGTTGTGGCCCAGTTTGACTCACTTCAGGAGGCCCAGCAGTGGGCAGACGAAGACCCCTATATTGCTGCCGGAGTCTACGCCAATGTGGCGGTCAAACCCTTTAAAAAAGTACTCCCCTAGAACGGGATGTTTTTACCGAAAGTTGTTACCGAAAACAGGATCTACCATGAGGATAATTACTGCGGCAATTCTTGTCTTGCTCGCCTTCAACCTTCAGGCTGAAACGGTTTACGTATCCGATGAATATCGTGTACCTCTCCGCTCCTCGCCCTGCCCCCGCTGCAGCATTCTTCATAAGGGCATTAAAAGTGGTACGGCAATGACCCTGGTGGAAACCAACGAGGAGGGCTGGAGCCATGTCACCACATCGAGTGGTCTCGACGGCTGGATGCCATCCCACTACTTGCAAAATGAACCAACCGCCCGCAAGCAGATCGAAAGCATGAAGGAGAGAACAGCTGCTGCCGAACTACAGACCGCGCAGCTCAAGGAACAACTCGCCTTATTGCGGGAAGAGAACGATCAGCTGACCAGTCACCTGGAAGGCCTGCAGAGCAACAACGAGGGTATCAGCGGAGAGCTGCAATCCCTTAAAAAAATCTCTGCCAACGCAGTCGCCATCAGTCAGCAAAACAAAGAGCTTCTGGAGCGCAACGGTATGCTGCAAAGTGAAATCGACGTTCTAAAGGCCTCCAATGAGCGGCTGTCCAATAACGAGCGCAACACCTGGTTTCTCTACGGAGCGCTGGCCGTGGTCATGGGTTCTCTGTTAACACTGGTCCTCCCGCGCCTGAAAAAACGTAAACGCTTTTCTGAATGGGCTTAATGATGAAAAAAATTATCTTTACCGTTTTACTCGCTTTCACTGCACTGTCACTTAATGCCGCTGAATCAAAGCCGGTACAAATACTGCTGACCACCAGCATGGGCGACATCAAGATGGAGCTCTACCCCGAAAAAGCCCCCAAGTCGGTGGCCAACTTCAGCAATTACGTCAAAGCAAAACACTACGATGGCCTGATTTTTCACCGCGTGATTAGCGGCTTCATGATCCAGGCTGGCGGTTTTAATGAATACATGAGCCCCAGAGAACCGTCGGGCAGACCCGTCAGAAACGAGGCCTACAACGGACTTAAAAATATTCGCGGCAGTGTGGCAATGGCACGCACGAATGATCCCGACAGCGCCATGGCGCAATTCTTCATCAATTCCGTGGATAACGCCTTCCTCGACCGCAATGGCCAGAATGCCGGCTACACCGTGTTTGGCAAGGTGACGGAAGGGATGGACGTCGTCGATAAAATTTCGGCCGTTCCCACCGGCCAGGTTGGCCCCTACGGCGATGTACCCAGAAAACCGATTCATATTGTCAGTGCACGTATTATTGGCGACGAGTAAGCGTGTCCACGGCTCTAAGTGTCAATCTCAACAAAATTGCCCTGATTCGCAACTCCAGGGACGGCAACTACCCAGACGTCATTGCCCATGCCCGGACTTGTATCGAGCATGGCGCCGACGGCATTACGGTGCACCCCAGACCCGACCAGCGGCACATTCGTCCCGGGGATGTCAGGGAACTGTCATCCCTGCTGTCCCCAATGGACGGCCTCGAATTCAATGTGGAAGGTAACCCCTTTGCGCCGCCTCGGGATTCCTACCCGGGGTTTATTCCCCTGGTGGAAGAAGTCCTACCGGACCAGTGCACACTGGTCCCCGACAGCGATAATCAGCTGACATCGGATCACGGTTTTGACCTGACCCGTTCCGCAGACGAGATCGCCCCGATCATAGAGCACCTGAAATCACTGGGCATACGTGTCAGCCTCTTCATGGACCCTATTGAGGAGCAGATTCGTCTCGCCAAAGATGTGGGTGCTGACAGAATCGAACTTTATACCGGCCCCTATGCAGCTGCCTGGGGAAGCCATCTTCAGGAAGAAGTTTTTCGGCAACACTACCGGGCTGCCGAACTGGCTATGGCACTCGATCTGGGACTCAATGCCGGTCACGACCTGAACCTGAAAAACCTCGTCAGGTACGCCACGATTCCGGGGTTGCTGGAGGTTTCAATTGGTCATGCCCTCACGGTGGACGCCATCGCCATGGGACTCGGCAATGCCGTTGAAGCTTACAAAAATATTCTCAAATCCACTTAAGTACTGCCTTCACAGGCCTGCTGACAACCAAGACAGTAAACAGACTCCGGCTTGATTTCCAGGCGGCGCGGGTCGATGGACTCACCACAGTCTTCACAGTATCCGTAATCGCCTGTTTCAAACAGCTTCAGGGCGCGCCCTACCGCTTTCAAACGTGCTCGGTATGCGGCTCTGCTGGCCTGACTCATCTGTTGTTGCTGCAGGGCATCCATACGCGACAGGCGCCCGACCCGGGATTGGTCAAGCGTAACCACATCACTGGCCGTCGAGGAAATTTCCAGCAAATGAACAAGCTCCTGCTGCAGCTGCGTCAGCTGCAACTGAAATTGCTGTAATTGCTGGTCCGTTAAGGCTTCCATCACTCTATAATAGCCCTTTGAATTCAAACTGATAACGCCATGACAAAGCGGGCTGATCACAATCCCCAAGACAACTACCAGCAACGCAAACGCTTCTTCGGGCGACTGCTGACCATCTACGGGCGCAAACCGGTTCTCGAGGCACTGCAGGATCGGAATATACCCTGCTACCGGGTACATCTCGCTGACACCAACAAGCCCGGAGGAATTATCGAGGAAATCAAAGTGCTGGCCAAAAAACGTGATATTGAAATTTGCTATCACGACCGACTGGCGCTCTCCAGAATCTCCCGAAACGGCAAACAGGATCAGGGGGTAGCCGCTGACCTTGACTGCCCACACCATCTGCAGTTGGAGGATTTTATTGCCAACCCGCCCAGCGGCAATTTCAGCCTGATCGCCCTGGATGGTGTCACCAACCCGCAGAACCTCGGTATGATTATTCGCTCGGTCACCGCCAGTCCCTGCCACGGTATTCTGCTGCCCAGGCAGGGCACAGCATCCATTTCTCCCCTGGTGATCAAGGCCAGCGCCGGCACCCTGTTCAAGAGTCGTTTAATCCACTGCGAGCAACTGGATAAAGCACTGACAGCGCTTAAAGAGTTGGGGGTTACCGCCTGCACGCTGTCATCGCACAGTGAGCAGAGTCTTGCAGATTTCCAGCCAGCCACCCCGGTAGTCTATGTGCTCGGCAATGAAACGGACGGAGTAAGCCCGCCGGTCAGTGCCTGTTGTGATGCGAATGTGCGAATTCCCATGCACAATGAGGTGGAGTCCCTCAACGTTGCCGTGACAGCTGCCCTGCTGGCCTTTCGGGGACAATATTGACGACTTTCTGTTTATTCGGGCTCTGAAGGTAAGCTGGTACGTTTGAGCCCCTGCTGCTTCCAGAGGTCACTGAATAGAATAGCGACAATAGCAGCGGCAATGGTCAACAACCCGAGCAGACCAATGGCCGGCAGCACGCCAAACGCCGCGATGACCTGGCCACTCAACCAGGCACCGATAGGCGCCGAACCGAACAATGCCAACTGATAAACAGATACAACCCTTGCCCGGTAGGCCTGGGGGGATTCTTCATGGGTCATGGAGCGACCCAGCATCATCGCCAAGCCGGAGGCTCCACCCCACAGGATGACAACCAGAAACAGCAGCCACTGGGGCGGATGCAGGGAAATCACCACCAGAAAAAAGCCTCGCACCATCAGGCTGACCAGCAATATTCTGCCGGGTTTGGCGAAGCGGCCCACCAGGCGGATAATCACCAGATTGGACAGAATCACACCGAACATAAAGCTGAACTGAATCCATGCGAAGAAAGCGGCCCCCTGATGATAAACCTCACGGGTCAGCAGGGGCATGGCAACCAGGTACATCCCAAACCCGAGAAAACCGGTAGCGGCGACAATCATCATCAACTGCAGCAGCCGCGGATCTTGCCTTACCAACTGCAAACCGGATTTCATCTCTTGCCAGGTTGACCCACTGCGCCGGCTTTTCGCCTCTTTTAATGGCCCGAGGCTGCGATGCAGCAGCCAGCCGGATACACTCAGCAACAGCAGTTGTAACAGTAACAGCAATGGCAGGCTGACCTGTTCCAGGTAACCCGCCAGCACAATTCCGATGCTCTGGGCCGTGAATTGAACAAATGATGCCCGGGCCACTGCCTGTTGCAACTGGGTATCCACAACCCTGGATAACAGGCTTTCCCGGGCCGGCTGAACAAAGGCAGTGATCGTGCCGAACACAAAGCCAAACACCAGCATCAGGCCGTAGGTCAGGTGTCCTGTCACCAGCGCGGCCAGCAACATCAGGCACGGCAGGTTATAAAGTAGATACAAGCGCAGCAGGTGACGTCCGGGATGACGGTTATCCGACAGCACACCACCCCAGAGAACGAAAAGCAGTTGGGGCAGCATCAGGGCCATTTGCCCCAGTCCGACCCGTTCCGGGGTCTCCCCCAGCACGCCTACCAGCAACCAGGGGAACAGCACTATCTGCAACCCTTGAGCCATGGAGCTGCTGCCCACCCCCTGTAAATAGGCGCGAAAATTTCCCGTTGGGCTGTTGATGGGCGCTTGAGGTGACATGGGAATTAGATCAGCTGATGATTCTGGAACAGTTCCAGCAATGCGGCTTCATCCATCACTGGAATATCCAGCTCCCGGGCTTTGGCCAGTTTGGAACCGGCACCGGGACCCGCCACCACACAGGCTGACTTGGCGGACACGCTGCCCGACACCTTGGCCCCGAGCTGCTGCAACTTTTCCTTGGCCTCGGCACGCCCCATCGTCTCCAGGGTACCGGTCAGCACCCAGGTCTGCCCGGCAAGGGGCTGTTCTGAGGCATCAGGGGGGCTGGGATCTGGCCAGTGTACGCCAACATTTTTTAACGACCCAATGACATCCAGGTTCTCTGGCTGCTGAAAAAACTCCCAGACAAAGTGGGCCACCACTGGACCCACATCCGGCACCTCCTGAAGGGTTTCAGTGCTGGCAGACTGGAGTTCATCGAGACTTCCAAAATGCTGCGCCAGGTTACGCGCTGTCGCCTCTCCCACCTCACGAATGCCCAATGCATAAATAAAGCGCGGCAGGGTAACCTGTTTGGAAGCTTCCAGCGCATCGATCAGGTTTGCTGCCGACTTGTCTGCCATACGTTCGAGTGCCGCCAGCTGCTCCCGGGAGAGTCGGTAGATATCTGCAACGGAATGCACCAGCCCCTGATCCACCAACTGCTCCACCAGCTTGTCGCCCAGTCCATCAATATCCATGGCCTTGCGCGAGGCAAAATGTTTAATGGCCTGCTTGCGCTGTGCAGCACAGATGAGACCGCCGGAACACCGGGCAACCGCTTCATCTGCCACACGCTCCACAGGAGACCCGCAAACCGGACAGTGATCGGGGAAAACAATCTCCCTGGCATCGGCGGGACGGAGCTCCTCCACCACCTTGACCACCTGCGGGATCACATCACCCGCTCGCCGTATAATCACCGAATCACCCATTTTCAGGCCCAGCCGTGCGACCTCATCCTGGTTGTGCAGGGTGGCATTGCTGACGGTGACACCGCCGACAAACACCGGCTCCAGGCGAGCTACCGGAGTGACCGCACCGGTCCTTCCCACCTGAAATTCCACATCCAGCAAGCGAGTCATCTCCTCCTGGGCAGGAAATTTACGGGCGATAGCCCAACGGGGTGCCCGGGCCACAAAGCCCAGTCGCCGTTGCAGTGAAAAATCGTTGACCTTGTAGACAATGCCGTCAATATCGCAAGGCAGTTGCGGGCGTATTGCTGCCATCTTTTCGTAATAGGCCAGACAACCCTGCAAATCGTGGTGCAACTCGATATTCGGGTTCACCAGAAACCCCCACTCACGCAAGCAATCCAGCGTTTCCATGTGGGTTTGCGGCAAATCCACACCTTCTGTAAGACCCAGGCTGTAGACCGCCATTTCCAGCTGGCGGGATGCCGTGATGCTCGAGTCCAGTTGACGCAGGCTGCCCGCCGCCGCATTGCGAGGATTAACGAACAATTTCTGACCCGCCTCGCGGGCCTCATTGTTGAGCTTGTCGAAACCCGCCTTGGGCATATAAATTTCACCGCGCACTTCAAGGCTACTCGGCGGATGCTGCATTTGCAGGCGCAACGGAATGGACTTGATGGTGCGAACATTTGCCGTGATATTTTCCCCGGTAGTGCCATCGCCTCGGGTAGCGCCGCGCACCAGAACGCCATCCCGGTACAGTAAGCTCACCGCCACACCGTCAAGCTTGGGTTCACAGACATAGCTGACCGGTTCGTCCCGTTTCAAACGCTCCATGACGCGGCGATTAAAATCTTCCAGCTCCTCGTCACTAAAGGCATTATCCAGCGACAGCATGGGCACTTCATGGGTGACGCTCTCAAAGGCAGAAAGCGGTGGCGCACCCACACGCTGGGTGGGTGAATCCGGAGTTTTCAGGGAAGGATGCTGTAATTCCAGTTGTTGCAACCGACGCAGCAGACGGTCGTATTCTGCATCGGGGATAGAGGGGTCATCAAGGGCGTAATAGCGGTAATTGTGATCGTGCAGTTGCTGACGAAGAGCCGCGGCCTCTTCCTGAAGCACCGGATCGGGCTTGGCCATTACTCAATCCCGGAGAGCTGACTGCGGCAATAATCGATAATACGCTGCCTGTAATGTTCTTCTGTCTGCTTGGTCAGTACGCTGCGGCTTTCATCCTTGAGCACGCCACCCAGTTCGGCAGACATTTTTTTGGCTGCCTCGAGCAAAAGCGTAAACGCCTTCATCGGGTCGTCCACATCTTCCATGGCAAAAAACAGGCTCACCCCAGGAGTGGTGAAATTTTCCATGTTATCGAGATCAAATGTACCGGGGTTCACCGAATTCGCAACACTGTAGAGCACAGGGCCGGAACCGTCGTCACCGGTATGGCGGTGGAAAATTTTCATTGAGCCATAACGCAAACCGGCGCCAAGCAACGCATCCAGCAGTACCTCGCCGGGGAAGGGTTCCTCCGGGGGTGCCATCATGTGCAGCACAACCACACTCACTACAGGTGGCCTGGACTCTTTCGGTGCAGAACTCACGGGTTTCTTCTGCTCTTTGGTCCGCTCTGCAGGTTTTTCCATTTCTACTGTCGGCTCTTCTGCCGCATCAACCACCGGCTCGTCATCCACAACCTTGGCCTGCTGTTCTTCAGCCGCAGGCTGTGTCTGCTTGGGCTCGGCGGGCGCATCATCCAGGTTCAGTGAATTCTGTTTGGGCTCGCGCTTGGGCACGGTAAGCTTCGGCTTGTTGGCTTCAGCGCGCTCTCGCACCTCCCGGCTCAACTGTTCGACATCGGAATCGTCCCGATAACCCACCACGCGGGCACCACCACTGGGTAATTCGCTACCGTAGTCTTCGGGGTGATCATCGTCATCAAAGATAGGCTGCTTGCGCCGCGGCATATGAATTTTTTCGTAACGGGCATTGCGTATGCGACGGATAACATCGAGAAGAATTGCCAGGGCCACCAGGGCACCCAAAGCAATCATCATTTCGCGAGCTCCAAATTCCATCGTCATTAAATCCTGTCAGGCTTAAGCAATATTGTAATGAGAAATAGCCGCTTTAAACACCGGCTGTCTATTGTCACAGGTTCAGGCTTCGGCCAATTCCACGGCCTGATTCACATCCACACTGACCAGGCGCGATACCCCCGGTTCATGCATGGTCACACCCATCAACTGGTTGGCCATTTCCATGGCGATCTTGTTGTGGGAAATATAAATGAACTGCACTTTTTCTGACATCTCGGCCACCATGCGTGCATAGCGTCCCACGTTGGCATCATCCAGCGGCGCATCTACCTCATCCAGCATACAGAAAGGCGCCGGGTTGAGGTGAAAGATAGAGAACACCAGACCGATTGCCGTCATGGCTTTTTCTCCTCCAGACAACAAGTGAATCGTAGTGTTCTTTTTACCCGGTGGGCGGGCCATGATCGCCACACCGGTATCCAGCAAATCATCACCGGTCATTTCCAGGTAGGCATGGCCACCGCCAAACAGTTTCGGAAACAGCTCCTGCAGGGAACCGTTGATGCGATCAAAGGTTTCCTTAAAGCGGGTGCGAGTCTCACGGTCAATTTTGCGAATGGCGTTTTCCAGTGTCTGCAGTGCTTCTTCCAACTCGGCGTTCTGGGCATCGAGATAGGTTTTGCGCTCCGACTCAATCTTGAACTCATCGATCGCTGCAAGATTGATGGGCCCCAGGCGCTGGATGCGATTTGCCATTTTTTCCAGTTCAGCTTCCCACTGGCTGAGGTCTGCGTCTTCCGGCAGCGAGGCCAACAGGGTTTCCAGATCAAATTTCTGTTCACCAATCTGCTCCACAATGGTTTTGCTGCGGGTGACCAGGTCCTGCGCCGTCAGACGCTGCTGTTCCAGTTCGTTGCGCTGTTCCTGTATCTGCTGCTCCAGATTTGCCCGGCGCTTTTCGCTTTCACGCATCTGGTGCTCGACAGTCTCCAGAGCCTGACGTGCATCCGCCAGTTCTTTCTCCACCACCAGGCGGCGTTCCAGTTGCTCTGCCAGCTGTTCCTTCAGCTCCTGTGTGGGATCTTCATCCTGTCTGAATGTGGTCCTCAACTGTTCACGGCGCTCCTGCAGGCGTTCAACCTGTGTTTCCAGTCGGCCAATACCCTCGCGGATTGACTGCAGCTGTGTGCTGAGGGATTTTTCGCGCATCGCCAACTCATGCTTGCGATCCCGGTCATGGCGGGCATGCTGGCGGGACTCGTCCAAAGAGGCCCGGAGACCATCCCGTTGCTGCAACAGCTCTTCCCGTTGTTGCGCATCCTTTTCCATGGTTTCAATCGCAGCTGACAGCAGGCGTCGAGCTTCGGCAAGATTCTCCTGCTCCAGGGACTGTTGCTGTTTCGCTTCCGCCAGTTCGTTGTCTGCGCGTTCACGTCGAGCGGCGAACTGTTCCACCTGCATCTGGCTGGCACTGAGGGAAGATCGTAACTCGGCATAGTGACGTTGCTGTTCGGCGACCTGGCGGCTAATGGATTCCCGCTGCACTTCAAGATCATGCAACGCTTTCTCAGCCGCATCTTTCTGTTGCGAGAAAGACTCAATGGCTGCCTCGGCTTCCGACTGACGCTGCTCCAGCGACTCCAGCTCCTGCTGACGCTTCAGTACACCGGCCTGGGCATCCTGGTCACGAGCAACACGAAGCCAGTTCGCCCCCAACCAGAGACCATCGCGTGTCACCACCGATTCTCCCGCTGCCAGTTTCGCCCGCAACTGCATGGCATCGGCAAGCTGCTCGACCGCATAGACACCACCCAGCAACTGCACGGCATGGGGGTTGTTCACCCTGGCAGCCAAACGGTCTGCCGCAACAGAACCCTGTGCGGTGACAGACGCATTATCTACCAACACCAGCTCTCCCTTGCTGAAACTGGCCAATTGTTCTGACAGGCCTGAGAGGTCATCGACACAAAGCGCTTGCAGATAATTGCCCAGCACTACTTCTACCGCCGTCTCCCAACCGCTTTCGACCTGCAGGGTTTCCGCTAATCGCGGCTGTGCCTGCAGTTGATTGTTCTGGATCCACTGCTGCTGCTCATCATCGCCGCCCAGTGCCGCCTGCTGAAGGGCTTCCAGTGAGGCCCGGCGCCCCATCAGGGTCTGCAATTGGCCCCGCTGTTTATCCAGATCACTACCGGCCTGATCACCCTGGAGACGGGCGCGTTCGATCTCGCCATTAATATGCTCAAGTTGGGTTTGCTGGTCACCCAGTGTCAGCTCCACTTCGGCCAGTTGCCCCTGAACCAGGACAATCTCTTCCTGAACCTGGCTATCGCCGAGATCCAGGTATTCCTGCTGAATACTCTCAATGCGCTCCCCAAGGCGCCTCAACACTTGTTCCAGGTGTTGGATACGGGACTGCTGAACTTCCGCCTGCTGTCTCGGGGCTGCAGCGCGTTGGTTGAAATCATCCCAGGCAGATTGCCACTGTTGCATGGCACTTTCCGAGGCATTGAGTTCTGCTTGGGAAAGCTCTTCCGCGGCGGTGACCTGTTGCAGTTCGGGAACAATATCCTGCAGCTCCCGCTGCCAGCTCTCGGCCTTCTGGCGGTCACTGCGCAGATGTTCTTCAGACTCGGTGTAATTGCGTTCGGTCTGGGCCAGATCCTGTTCCAGTTCACGAGCGCGATCCTGCACATGCTGGATTGCCTGTTCAATGCGAGCCACTTCGGCACCAATGGCGTAGTAGCGACCCTGCACTTCATTAAAAGTGTCGCCCAGCTCGGTATATTCCGTGCGGGCGCGCTCAAGGGAGGTGTCGCAGCTGCTGCGCTCGGTGACCAACGCCTCTATTTTTAACTCGAACTCAGTGATCACTTTCCTGCGTTCGGTCATCTGCCCTTCCAGCAAACGCCAACGCAGTGCCTGCAACTCTGCTTTTAAGCGACGTTCTTCCTTTTTTAATTCAGCGTATTTTTCAGCGGCCTGTGCCTGCCGTTCCAGGCGGCCTAACTGGCGGCCCAACTCGTCGCGAATATCTGTCAGGCGCTCAAGGTTTTCCTGCGTGCGTCGCATGCGGCTCTCAGTATCCTTGCGGCGCTCCTTGTATTTTGAGATTCCGGCAGCTTCCTCGATATAAACACGCAGCTCATCGGGCTTGGCTTCAATCAGGTTGGAAATCATGCCCTGTTCGATAATGGCGTAACTGCGCGGACCGAGACCGGTGCCGAGAAAAATATCGGTGATATCGCGACGGCGGCATTTGTTGCCGTTCAGAAAATAATTGGACTGCCCATCCCGGGTGACCTTGCGCTTGATAGAGATCTCACTCCAGCTGGCGTACTCGCCGCCAAGTGTGCTGTCGGAATTGTCAAACACCAGCTCAATGGACGCCTGGCCTACCGGCTTGCGCCCGCCGGAGCCATTAAAGATAACATCTGTCATGGACTCACCACGCAGGTGCTTGGCCGAGCTTTCACCCATCACCCAGCGCACCGCATCAATGATGTTGGACTTACCGCAGCCGTTAGGACCTACAACCGCACAGAGGTTGCTGGGAAAGGACACCGTGGTCGGGTCAACAAACGACTTGAATCCTGCCAGTTTGATACATTTAAGGCGCATGTATGTCTCTTTGAAGTCGGCCTTGCGGCCAGAACGAACCCTGCGAAATGCCACCTGTCTTGACAGCGATCAGACGCAGCTAAAGGTGTTGATTTTACACGGCTGTACCGGGGCCACAAGCGGCCATCGGTTATAATTTTCGGTCGATAACAACGGCTTCTGAAACGCTGCCTTCGGAGAGGTTCAGCGCCCCGCTGACCCCTTCTAGGTCACCCGGCGCGGGTATGGCCGAGCCACTTTGAGACACCCTGGCCACCACCTGAACCTGTTCGACAGAAGACAAGGGCTTGCCACCTGGCATGACCATGGTGTCATCCAGCAGTACCGTGGCCGGCAAGTCTGCCACCTGCAGGCGTGTTACCGCCAAAGGCATCGGCGGCCCCTGCCATTCTCTGGCGAACACATAAACCAGCAGCTCAGGGTCAGCCGCCAGCTCGGGCGACAACGTCACTTGCACCTGCAAGCCGGGCAGATCTTCACCCAACTGCTGCTTGGCGCGAGCTATACCTGCCTGCAACGCCTGAGCCTGGGGCGTGGCGGGTGAAATGGCCTGCAACGCTGATTGCCAGCTGGCAATCGCCAACGTGTAATCAGCATTTTCAAACGCGCGAATACCCTGCAACCCCAGGGCTGTCAGATTGTTCGGGTCCAGCGATAGCGCGCGATCAAGCGCATTTTCCGCACTGGGTACAAATTTGTTGCCGGATGCGAAGTACATGGCCTGGGCATATTCAGCCAGCAGATCCGGGTCTTCCGGGCTCACTTCCACGGCTTTCTGATAAGTCGCACTGGACTGCAGCATATCCCCGCCCTCCAACTGCAGACGCGCCAGGGACACCAGGTAGTAGACATTGTCCGGCTGACTCAGCAGGCGCCTGTCGATACGGTGCTTCAGTTGCTCGCGAAGCTGTGCATCTTCGGCCTGGTCCAGATTGCCCCGCAGACGGTCCTGCATCATGGTCGTGATAGCCACATCATCACTGGCACCCAGCATCTGGTAGAGGCTGAACGCGAACACGGGCACAATCAGCAGTCCGGCAAGAATCAACCAGGCACCACGGCCATGGGCCTGGCGCTGGGAGTCCGCCAGATTTTCATCGGCCAGCAGCAACCGCTGCTGTTCCGCCACCAGTTCAGCATGCTGGGCGGCATCAATTTCTTCATCCGCCAGCTGCCGGTCCAGATCAGCCAACTGTTCCTGATAGAGCACCACGTTGGCATGCACCGGCTCGGGGTTCTGCTGGCGGGACGAACGGGAAAATAGGGGATAAACCACGAATGCTGCAGCGAGCAGCGACAGCAGCGCAAAAACCAGCCACATCAATGTGCATCCCCTTTTGTGTCATCGGAATTGCCAGCGCCCGTTTGGGATTCACTCAGCAGGGCCTGCAGACGGGCCTGCTCATCACTGGCCAGGGTGGACTGGGCATCTGCCGCTGGTTGTTGCCGACGTCGCACCATGACAATCACAAACAGCCCGATTAACAGCAATGCGACCGGCATTAGCCAGAGCAGCAGAGTTGTTCCCTTGACCGGCGGTTTGTAGAGCACGAATTCCCCATAGCGGGCCACCAGAAAATCAACAATTTCCTGATCCGATTTGCCCTCTTCCAGCATACGGTAGATTTCATCGCGCAGGTCCGCAGCAATGGGCGAATTGGAGTCAGCCAGATTCTGGTTCTGGCATTTGGGACAGCGCAATTCATTGACCAGGGTATGGAAACGTTCCCGCTCAGCGTCACTGCTAAAGCTTTTTATATCCACCGCCGCCATTGCCTGTAACGGAGTGAGCAACACCAGCCACAGCAACGCGGTGCAAAAACGGGTAAGCGCAAAATTCATTCCGCTGTTTGTCACAAAAAAAGCACGCATAGACATGGCCGTTTAGAGGTCTTCAATCACTTCCTTGGCCGCACGAAAGGCTTCCTGAAGGGCCGGCGCACCAATGTACGGGGCAGTATGAAGCAGCACCTCACGAATTTCTTCCGGGGTACAACCATTGCGCAACGCACCGCGCACATGACCTTTCAGTTCGGTGGGTGACTTCAATGCCGCCAGTGTCGCGATGGTGATAATGCTGCGGGTCTTCAGGGGCAGAGTGTCTCTGGCCCAAACCGAACCCCAGCAGTTTTCGTTGATGTAATCCTGTACCGGGCGGGTGAATTCAGTAATGCTGTCCATGGCGCGATCGACAAATACATCGCCCATCACCTGACGACGAACCTTCATACCCCGTTGATAATCTTCTTCAGCCATGCTGCTTCCTCATTGAATCAGTTGCCATACTGGCAGGATTTTCTTTTGCCAGACGTTCTCATCGATGACGCCCACATGTTTGTAACGAATGGTGCCATTGGCATCCACCACATAGGTTTCCGGTGCACCAAAAACACCCAGGTCCAGCCCCAACCGGCCGGTGGCATCAATCACACTGAGCTCGTAGGGATCGCCCTTTTCCACAAGCCATTTTTCAGCCTCAGCAAGATCGTCCTTGTAATTCAGGCCGACAATTCGCACCCCTTGCTGTGCCAGCTTGTTTAGATAGGGATGTTCCACACGACAGGCAATACACCAGGTTCCCCAGACATTGAACAGGGCCGGTTTACCCTGAAAAATTTTCTCATCCACCATCTGCTGTTGGTCACCCAGCACCGGCAATGAAAAAGCGGGCACCGGGCGATCGATCAGTGCCGAGGGCATTTCGTTGGGGTCGCGGCTCAGGCCGTTCAATAGAAATATGGCCAACACTACAAAGACCATCAGCGGGATGAATAACTTCAGTCTCGACATGGCATCAGCCTCCTCAGGCACCGGATGCCAGGGCATCACTGGCTGTCTGGCTGGCCCGCTGCTGGCGGTAGCGCTTGTCCAGAACAGCGATAAAGCTTCCCAGGGCGATCAGCAATCCACCCAACCATATCCAACGGACAAACGGCTTGATGTGTATACGCACGGCCCAGGCATCACCTGCCAGTGGTTCCCCCAGCGCAACGTAGAGATCGCGCCAGAAACCACTGCCGATCGCTGCTTCCGTCATGGTTTGACCGCTAGCCATATAGCGGCGTTTTTCCGGATACAACAGATCGACGGCGTGCCCATTCCGCGTCACCGACACTACTGCCTGGTCGGCAATATAGTTAGGCCCCTGAACCCGGCGCATTTCCACAAACTCAAAATGGTAACCGGACAGGTCTGCTGAATCGCCGGGAACCATACGCACATCCCGCTGTTCGCTGTAGATGGTGGTCATGCCCGCACCCACCATGCAAACGGCTATCCCCAGGTGAGCCAGCACCATACCGAAATAACTGCCCTTGAGTCTCAACAATCCGTGCCAGCGGGAACGGGAGTGACCGCTCTTTTGCCAGATATCTCGCAGCGTAACGGCAAAAACCCAAGTGGACACAACCACAGTCAAGGCCGCCATCAACGAATAACTGTTGCCATAAAAGAGCGGGAATAAGGCACCCACCAGCAGTGACACTATCACCGGGATATTCAGGAAACGGCTCAGGTCAATCAGGCTGTTGCGCTTCCAGCGCAACACCGAACCCACTGCCATCAGTACTGCCAACACCAGCATCAGCGGCACAAAAAACAGGTTGAAATAAGGGGGGCCCACAGAAATTTTGCCCCAGTCCAGCACATCGGCAATCAGGGGATAGAGCGTACCCAGAAGAATAATAACCATGGCGCTGACCAGCAGAATATTATTGATCAGCAGGAACATTTCCCGTGAAAACCCGTTGAAACTGGTTGTGCTCCTGACCGACGGACCACGCAGGGCATAAAGAAACAGAGAGCCACCCACAACAACTGCCAGAAAAGCCAGAATAAACACACCCCGCTCCGGATCGGCAGCAAACGCATGAACCGAGGTCAGCACTCCGGAACGTACCAGAAACGTTCCCAGCAAACTCAGTGAGAAGGCAAAAATGGCCAGCAGCAGAGTCCAACTGCGGAATACCCCGCGCTTTTCAGTGACAGCAAGCGTATGCACCAGCGCCGTGCCCACCAGCCATGGCATAAAGGAGGCATTTTCCACCGGGTCCCAGAACCACCAGCCGCCCCAGCCCAGTTCGTAGTAGGCCCACCAGCTACCCAGCGCAATGCCCAGGGTCAGGAACATCCAGGCAATATTGGTCCAGGGGCGTGTCCAGCGTGCCCAGGCAGCATCCATACGCCCTGCCAACAGCGCGGCAATAGCAAAGGCAAAGGCCACGGAAAAACCCACGTACCCCATGTAGAGCATCGGTGGGTGAACAATCAAACCGAAGTCCTGTAACAGGGGGTTAAGATCCGCACCCTCAATGGGAGAAAAAGGCAGTTCGCGATCAAACGGATTCGAGGTAAACAGCAAAAACAGGTAAAAGCCGACGCTGATGACCCCCATCACCGAAATAACCCGGGCCACCAGTGAGCGCGGCAGTGACTGGCTAAAGAGCGCCACGGCAAAACTCCACAGCGCAAGAATCAGAACCCACAGCAACAGGGAGCCTTCATGGGCTCCCCACACAGCACTCACCTTGTAATGGGTGGGCAGCAGGGTATTGGAGTTTGACGCCACATAGGTTACCGAGAAGTCATCATGGAGGAACAGTGCCACCAGACAGCCGAAGCTGAAGGCCACCATCACGGTCTGACCAACCACCAGCGGGCGGGCAGATGCCATCCATAAACGGTTGCCCACCGAGGCACCAGCCAGCGGGATCACCGCTTGTAGTACTGCCAGCACCAGGGCCAGAATCAGGGCAAAGTGGCCATATTCAGCAATCAAGGTTTATCCCCTTTGAGAGAAAGCCAGGTCCATCAACCGCCTTCACCAGAAGACTGTTGAGCGCGTTGGTGAGCGGCATCCATTGCATCTGCCACCTCCGGGGGTGTGTAGTTCTCATCATGCTTGGCCAGGACTTCCGAGGCCATGAAAACGCCATTTGTATTGAGCTCACCGGTCACCACGGCTGCTTCACCCTCGGCAAACAGATCCGGCAGAATCCCGGTGTAATGAACCTCAACATCCGCCTCGCCATCGGTAATCAGAAAGCTTACAAAGAGCGAGTCATCTGCACGCCTCATACTGCCATCCACTACCATGCCCCCGGCACGGATGCGAACGTCCTTGGGTGCTTCACCAGAAGCGATTTTTGTCGGCGGGTAGAAAAGGTTGATGTTTTCACGCAGGGCGAAGCTCATCAAACCAACGGCAACAGAAGCTGCCACCACGATAAAAATCACCATAACCAGACGCTGTCGACGAATAGGATGCATGGTTATCTAACTCCGGTTCTCTGCCGCATAGTTGTCATCAATGACGTCTTCAGACTGACGCAGCGCCTCCCGGCGTTGCTGCCGCTGGACATCGGCCAGAATTTGACGGCGGCGGCGCAACGGGCTCGCAACGAGCCAGAGCATGACGGCAATTGAAACCACATAGGCCGACCAGACATAAGGGCCGTGCCCGCTCATCAGCAGAAAGTCCTGAAGACTGTCAAAACGAAAAATCATGGTTGTGCTCCCTCCACGGGGGATACCATCTCCTGCACCCAGCGGGTACGACGTTCACGATAAAGAATTTCAGCCCGGGTATTAAGTATCAGCACCAGCGCGTAAAAACAGTAAAACCCGAGGATCATGACTAACAGTGGCTGAAACATGTCCGGATGCATGGACGGGGCCTCTGTAAACTTGATCGTCGCCGGCTGGTGCAGGGTATACCACCAGTCTACTGACTTGTAGATGATGGGAATGTTCACCATACCCACCAGAGACAACATGGCACTGGCCTTATTCGCCGCATCTTGACCACTATAGGAATACTGCAGCGCGATCACACCTAGGTATAAGAAAAACAACACCAGCATGGATGTAATTCGAGCATCCCAAACCCAGTAGGTTCCCCAGGTGGGTTTCCCCCAGATAGCACCGGTAAACAGGGCCATGAAAGTCAGTGCTGCACCAATGGGCGCCGCGGACTTCATCACCATATCGGCGAGTTTCATTTTCCAGATCAGGCCAACCGCGCCCGAAAACGCCATCACATAATAGCCGGCCAATGCCAGAAACGAGGCGGGCACGTGAATGTAAATAATTCGAAAGCTGTTGCCCTGCTTGGCATCTCTGGGGGCGTAACCCAACCCCCAGACAATACCGACTATAAGCAACAACACAGCTGCTGCCGTTAACCACGGCAGCCACTTACCGCTGGCCTGATAAAACCATCGCGGCGAACCCAGGCGATGAAACCATTGCCACATTCGTTAATGTCCTCTCTTCAGCCTTGTGCCGACCATCGCAGACTCAACCATGCATGCCCACACGCAGAGCACCCGCTGTCGCAAAGGGTGAGATTAATAGGGAAAAAGCCAGTAACGCTCCGATTACCGCCAAAGGACCCTGTACCGAAAACCCGTCTACCGCTCGCTGCACCGCACTCGACCCGAAAATCAGTACGGGCATGTACAGTGGAACAACTATTAATGACAGCAGCAGCCCACCTTTGCGCAGCGCCACCGTCAGTGCAGCTCCAATGGCGCCTACCAGGCTGAGTACCGCAGTACCCATCAACAGGCTCACCACCAATGGCAGATAACCTTCTTTCGGCAAGGACAGCATCATACCCAAAACCGGCGATAAAAGGGTCAGGGGTAGACCACTGATCAGCCAGTGAGCAAGTATTTTTGCCAATACCACCAGGTAGAGTGGTTGCGGTGAAATCACCAGCTGCTCCAGAGTGCCATCCCGATAATCGCTGAGGAACAGTCCATCGACGGACAGCAGGGAAGCGAGCAGCGCCATCACCCACAGGATGCCTGGAGCAATCTCTGCCAGGCGACTGGCCTCAGGAGTCAATCCCAGCGGAATCAGGGTGACAATAATAAAAAAGAAAATGACCGGATTGGCGATTTCGCCGCGGTTGCGGAAGGCCAGCAACAGATCTCGTCGCAGTATGGCAATAAAGCCGCCCCCCATGACTAGCCCACCCTTCCAGAACCCGCCAGCGAGAGGCGACGCATACCCGGGATGCCAACATCCTGGTGGGTAGAGAGAATGACCATGCCTCCTCGACCGGCGTGATCTAGCAGCAAGGATTGCAGCTCGGCAACCCCCTGCTTGTCAATCGCAGTGAACGGCTCATCAAGAACCCACAGCAGTGCTTCCGTCACCAGCAAGCGTGCCAGTGCTGCGCGGCGTTGCTGCCCGGCAGAAAGGGAATAGCAGGGAACATCCTCATAACCGCGCAAACCGATTCGGGAAAACACCTCTTCATTACTCAGCGGATTCTGATCGATATGCACTCGCCGCCACCATTGCAGGTTTTCCAGCGGTGATAGGGATTGCTTAATACCCGGCAGGTGCCCCAGAAACAGTATGTTCTGCAGGTATTCACTGCGCTGACGACGGATATCGATACCCTGCCAGCTCAATGTGCCGTCAGTGGGTGAGAGGGCAGTAGCGATAATGCGTAACAGCGTAGTTTTCCCCGCCCCGTTGGGACCCTCGACCTGGAGAATGTCACCGCCATTGAGTTCCGCATTGACAGTGGAAAACAGCAGCCTGTCATCACGTTCAAAAGCAATGTCATGGAGTTTAAAAACAGCGGGTTGCGACAACGGCTACAGGTCCGGACAGTGGCAAAAGCGCTATTATGCCAAAACTTATGGAGGGGAGGTAAAAAGTTGACACGGCCGGAATGGGCAATGGCGTCCGGCCGAAAGAATTAATCCAGATCGAAATCGTAATCGCGTATCATTTTTTGCAGACGACGCTCTTCCAGCCGGTCTTCAAGCCGGCGCCTGGATTCAGATGTCATCACTTTTATCGGTTCCGCTTCCTGCTCTTCAACATTGTCGTCATCCTCGACGTCGAAATCGTCATCGTCTACTGCGTCTTCGCCACTCATATCGAAATACCTCCATCCCGATATCGACCGCTACAGCGAAACAGTGAATTTATCACTGCATTTTTGCGCAAAATAGGTGTAAATCAATAAACGGTCAAGAAAAATAACTTCTTATATTTCATAGCATTAGTAGTTTTTTGCAAAAAAATCCAGTTTTTTGTGGCCGGATAGGCGGTGTAAATCGTCCGGGCGGTCAATATCGGACAGCATTTCCAGCTCCCGCCAGTCCCAACCAACCGCTTTTAAACGCGACCTGGTGGCATTCATGACCTCAGAAGAGCCCCAGGGAATGCCCCGGAACAATGTGGGATCAAGTTGAGTTAATCCCACCAGTACATAACCACCGTCCAGGGCAGGGCCAAAAACAGCGGGCACCTCATCCAGCAGTTGTAACGTGGTATTCAGGGTCTGAACCGACAGCGCCGGACAGTCGCTACCGATTAACACGACCTTGTCGTAGTGGTGCAAACAGGTCTCGAATGCTGACGCCATGCGCATGCCCAAATCGTCTCCACGCTGCAGGTGCAGTGAGACTGGAAGGCCTTCAACCAACTGCTGAAAATACGGGTGCGACTCGCTGCACCAGAGCTGCTGACAGAGTCTTGTTTCATGCACGAACTGCGACAGCACGTGTTCTACCAGTGCACAATGCAATTCAAGGCAGCCCTGCTCTCCCAGGCTGGATTGCAACCGGGTTTTTACCTGCCCGAGAAAAGGCGCCTTGGCAAATTGCACCAGGCAATTAGAGGGGGGGGTCGATGTCATTCTTGTAATAACAGCCCGCCAGATACTGTGGTGAGGCGCCAAAAAAATAGGCCAGCCGCAAGCGCCACATTTCCAACACGGTTTTTATGATTCCGTGGGCTTCCCAGCGGCGACTGGAGGTAGTGACAGGTTGACGCTGTCGGGTGGGGCGGCACCGACCCTTCAAGCGCCGACAAATGGCCACATCTTCCATCAACGGAATTTCCGGGTAACCGCCAATGTCGGCAAACAGGTCGCGCTTCACAAACAATCCCTGGTCACCTGTGGCAATTCCCGAGAGTGCCGAACGCCAACACATGGCTCTTTCAATCACGCGAAACAGCCAGGCTCGACCACTCAATCTGACCGGGAAAAAGCCCCATGCCGTCCCGAGTAAATCATCCGCTGAAAATGCCGTCGGCAGCCGGCTGTCCACATGCAGGAACAGCAGGTAATCTCCGCTGGCCGCAGACGCGCCACGGTTCAACTGCACCCCCCTGCCACGGTCGCTGTCTATCACCGTGTCTACCAAAGGCCTTGCCAGCTGGACGGTATCGTCCACGCTGCCGCCATCCACAAGCAGCACTTCCACTCCCCGGTCGCGCAATGGCTGCAGTCGTGTCAGGGCGTGAACTATTTCCCTGGATTCATTGAGCGCGGGTATTACAATACTAAGTGACACGCGGGACATCAAGCCAAAGCCCCGCCACAGCTGCTGCCCTGGCCAGCCGTACAACCATAACAATGATCACCCACAGCAATGGCCTGCCCCTCCAGATTGGAGGACAGCAGGTTCTGTAAATGGCGCTGCCGGTCCGACGCAATTAACTGACCAACCACCACCATCGGCATTGCCAACATCTGGTTGAAATCACAATCAAAGAGGTTGCCCTGCCAGTCGACGCTGACCGTATCGCGACACATCAAGCCCTCGAGATTGGCGGCCTGATAATTATCTTTCAGTAATTGCATGTAGGGCTCGTAATCACCTTTGGCCAGCAATGTCGCACCAAACCGGCTGATGGGCATATTGGTAATGGTGTACAGCTCATTGAAATCGATACCGAAATCGCGATGCAGGCGCTCCCGATAGGTTTCCTGCAACTGGTCTTGGGGGGGTGGCAGAAAAGCCCCCCCCGGGTTGTAAACCAGGTTCAGTGGCAGGGCAGGATTTCTGCCATAACCCAGTTGATTGAGCCGCTGAAGCCCGGCAATGCTCTGCTTGAAAATACCCTTGCCACGCTGCTGGTCGACATTCTGCTCGGTGTAACAGGGCAGTGACGCCACCACTGTCACAGCCTGCTCTGCCAGAAACTCGGCCGTGCCCTCATACCCCTCGGTGACAAGGATAGTCAGGTTGCAGCGGTCAATGACCTCGACACCCAGGGCCACGGCTTCGCGTACGATGTCATGAAACTGTGGGTGCATTTCAGGGGCACCCCCGGTGAGATCCAACGTCTCCGGGCGTGCCTGTCGCAGCACCTCCACAAGCAGCGCCACGGTTCCTTCAGGCATCATTTCTGTGCGGCTGGGCCCGGCATTGACGTGACAGTGGCTACAGCTCTGGTTACAGCGGTAACCCAGGTTGACCTGCAGGTTTTTTAGGCCCCGGCGTTGCAAGGGGGGAAAGTCGGTTTCAAGCAATAACGGTCTGGTATCAAGCATCGTTTCATTCTGCCAAATTAACTGTAGGCTGTGACCAGGCTGTGGTGAAAAAGTTTGCCGTTGCTGACTCAGACCCGTTTGCTAGTATGTAGCTGCTTTGAAGCCAACACAGGGACGATGCAAGGACTTTACTTTTATGAGCAGCACACCTTTTCATTCTATTGTGGTACTGACCGGTGCAGGTATTTCTGCAGAATCCGGCATTCGTACCTTCCGCGCCAGCGATGGACTGTGGGAAGATCATCGCATTGAAGATGTGGCCTCTCCCGAAGGTTTTGAACGCGATCCCGACACTGTCCACCGGTTTTATAATTTACGCAGACACCAGCTGCTCCACGAGAATATCTCACCCAATGCCGCCCACAAGGCGCTGGCCGATTTTGAAAAACGGTTTAACGGCACCTTCACCCTGGTAACCCAGAATATTGACAACCTCCATGAGCAGGCAGGCAGTCAACAACCGCTGCACATGCACGGTGAACTGCTAAACATTCGCTGCAGCTCCAGCGGAAAAATCTATGACTGCCTGGAAGACACGGCTACCCAATCTGTCTGCCAATGCTGTGGTATCCCGGGACAGTTAAGACCCCACGTGGTCTGGTTTGGGGAGATGCCGCTTTATATGGAAGAGATCTACCGGGCGCTGGATCAATGTGACCTGTTCATCGCCATCGGCACATCGGGGAATGTCTACCCGGCTGCAGGTTTTTTTGAAATCGCACGGGCCGCCGGCGCCCATACGGTAGAACTGAACCTTGAACCTTCTGCCAATGGCTCCCGGTTTGAAGAACAGCGCTATGGCATGGCCTCCGAGGTGGTGCCTCGATACCTGAACACCATCTGTCCGTAACCACCAGCAAGACGGCAGTCAGCCTGAGGGCAAGGAACTCACCCCGGCAAAAAAATCGGGCCAGTGGTCATCGGTCGGAGCTTCCTCGAGCTGGTGATAGGATTCCTTGACCGCGTACATCAGGCAATCACTGAGCGCTATCCTCGGCGTGGTTGTCACCATAAACAATTTGAGCGTTACCCGTGGATACAACTTGCCCTGGCGGGCGAGAAAATACTGGTCAATCACATTTTTCCCTGTGGCATCGACCAGCCTGAGAGCATCCAGCCCCTTCGGCCCCAACCAGGCCAGGGGAGAATCCACCCGGGCAATGCCAAAATTACGGCGATCAATCTGCGTGGGCAGTGTGATATCCACGCCTTCTCGAGGTGTATCGGCGTAACAGAGCCTGGCGCCTTCCACCAGTTCCAGCCGCACTGGATGACGATAAATATCCAACGCCAGTTTTTCCTCGTTGGGCAGTGAGGCCGCCTCTGCCAGGTTACTGGCGGTAAGGAATCGCCGCAGACCCTCAATAGCGACGTAATCAGACACCCGCTGGTTCGCACCACCGCACTCCACGGTCAGGATCGGGCAACCCAGATCCATCACCTCCATCAAGGCACCAAGACGAATATCGGTAATGATCAAGCGGTGGGTAAATAGGGGCGCCAAGTCATAAAAGCAGTCGTGTTCAGCCGCGCAGACAGCAAATGCAGGCCCGTCCCCGGACGTATTGTGAATATCTATGACCGCTTCTGGTTTATGCTCCCGGATCAGCGCCAGCAGTGCTTGAGCCAGTTGTCCCTGCTCTCCTGCCACCGGGGAAGTAAACAGCCGGTTCATATCCTCCAGTGGGGGCAGGTAACGGTGAGTAAACAGCGGCTCCGCCAGTGCCGAAGAGACAGACACAATCGCCACAAACGTCGTCACCTGGGGCCGAAAACCCTCCAGCAACAGCTGGTGGATCGCCTTGAGCCCCGAGGGCTCATTGCCGTGTAACAGTGTCACCACAAAGCGACAGCGGCCTTGGTCTGTGCCATCCAGGCGCAACAGCGTGGGCGTAGCCAGCCGCCGCAGAAAGTCTTCTACAGATGCCGGAATGGACGAAACCGGCGGGTTATTCAGTACCTGAAAGGCTGGTCCCTGAGACATCGTCGTCTGTCTACCTCACTGTCATCTTCTATCAGTCTAACACCAGCCAGTTAAAGGTTTGGCCACCGGGCCACCGGAACATTGCCGTTCGAATGATGACAGTAGGCCTTCAACAGCTGCTGACAGGCCTCGTGGACCGAATGCCCATTACCCACGAGGCAGTTATACTGATGCAGCTGCCAACTGGCACCCGTTTGCCCGCTCTGCAGCCTGTCACTGATTATCGATAACCAGAATTGCATCTCCTCCTCATTCACACCGACCTGAACAAGACCTTTCTCCGCGACAGGCAACAACTGCTCCAACACGGCGACCAATGGCTGCTCCTCAAGACTGTTCTGATGGGCATTGGGCCAATAAATTGACGCACCCAACCCATGCTGGGCAGCACGGTAAAAATTCCTGCATGCATAGGAAAAGGGTAACGCAGACAACAACGGCTCAACGTCTTCCGCCAGTCCCTGAGCCAATCCGATAAACAACGCCGCATTGGCCGCCATATCAGCTGCACTTGGCCCAGCGGGCAGGACGCGCATTTCAATGCGCAGATGGGGGTCCGCGCCGGGGTCATAAACCGGGCGATTCCATGACCAGATGGTGCCATCGTGCAGCCGCAGCTCGTCCAAATTGGGCACGCCCCCCCGGGCCACCACGGCCAATGGGTCCTCATCGCTGAGAATCGGGATCAGGGGCGGATAAAGCTGCACGGTTTCTCGAAACAATTCGATAGGGCTGTGGCGCAACCAGCCCTGACCAAAACTGACCCTCGGCGGGGGTAACGGATGATCAGCGTGGCTGTGGAGCCCATCAATGGACTGACAGAACAACGGCACGCGGGTTTCATGCCAGAGGCGGTGACCAAGCAGCAGAGGCGAGTTTGCCGCCACCCCCACCATCAGCGGTGTAATCAGCTGTGTCGCATTCCAGAGGTTTACCAGATCCTGCCCACGGGGACGGTAGTGAATCTGAAAAGAGGTGCAGGCGCCTTCCAGGGTGACATCATCGTGGACCAGGTGCATGTTGTCCTGCCCCTCGATACAAATGCCAGTGCTGTTACGGCGCTGTTGTACTGCTTCGGCCAGCACACGATAACGGGGAAGATCCGTCATCACTTGGGGTCCAAAGTCCCTCTCCCGCAACGTTGGCAAAATACCGATGGGCAGCACCTGGCCCTGCCACGGGGCCATCTTCTGATTCAATCCGGCGAGATTGTCCAATATCTGCTGCTGCAGGGCGGTAAATGGTGAACCGGCTCCGGCAAGGGGCGGAAAATTGAGTTCGAGGTTATACCGATTTAATTCCAGCGTCAGCGTCGGGTCGTCATAGGCTTCTTTCACGGCCAGGTTTTCAGGCACAGGTCGACCATCGCTATCGAGCAGGTATAACTCAAGCTCGGCCCCAATGGAGGGCTCCCCCTGCCCGAAACCGGGTCGCTCCAAGACCTGCTCAAGCGCCTCCAGGCAATGGTGCAACTTGTTCTGAAATGCTTGAAAGTCCGTGTCGCTGAAGCTGGTCTTTTGAATAAACTGCCCCATTCAGCTCTCCTGACAACCGCCTTATGACTCAGACGGCTCGAATATCTTCATATGCTCCACATACGCGCCACTGGCCACCGTTGGATAGAGGTGCTCCAGGCTTTCCGAGTGACCAGAATGGGTTTCCATCCTGGCGTGTTTACGCCGCAACTGGCGAGGTTCCAGAACGCCACAGGAGTGGGCGATCATTCCCACATCATAGGTCATATTGAACACATAGTTGGCCACCCGTTCCGATTTCACCATAGGATCAAGGCCCCGCTGTAATTTCGGGTCGTGGGTGGTCACCCCGGTGGGACAAGTGTTCTTATTGCACTGCATGGCCTGAATACACCCCAGGGAAAACATGAAACCCCGTGCAGAGGTGACAAAATCCGCACCCATGCAGAGCGCCCAGGCCACTCCGGAAGGCACAATCAGCTTGCCTGAGGCAATCACCTTGATGCGTTCCCGCAGGCCATAGCCACACAAGAGGTCAACGACCGCTGGCAGGCTTTCACGTATTGGCATGCCCATGTAATCCAGCAATGCCTGTGGTGCAGCACCAGAGCCGCCCTCGGCACCATCGATGGTGATAAAGTCGGGAGCGGACTCAATACCGCGTTCCAGAATCAGTTCACAGAGCTCCGCCAGCCACTGGGTATCGCCGACAACGGTCTTGAAACCCACCGGTTTTCCGGTCACCCTGCGCACTTGCTCCACCATATCCAGCAGACCCGCAGCATTGGCAATTTCCGGATGACGGTTCGGACTGATGGCATCTTCGCCAATTTCGATGGCACGAATACGGGCTACTTCCTGGGTCACCTTGGCGGCCGGGAGAATCCCTCCTTTGCCGGGCTTTGCCCCCTGGCTCAGTTTGATTTCAAACATTTTGACTTCAGGGTATGAAGCAATGGCCACCAACCGTTCTTCGCTGAGCTGACCCTTTTCATTCCTCACCCCGAACTTGGCGGTGCCGATCTGAAAAACCAGATCACAACCACCCTCAAGATGATAGGGAGACAACCCCCCCTCACCGGTATTCATCCAGCAGCCGGCTTTGGCTGCCCCTTTGGACAGAGCTCTTACCGCCGGTTTGGACAGCGCCCCGTAACTCATGCCGGAAATGTTGATCAACGAGGCTGTGGTGTATGGGTGTTCACAGTAGGGGCCGATGGTCAGCGGGCTGGGGGCAACGGCATCCTCGCCCCGGGTCGGGTAGGCACAGTTCACAAAGTAAATGGAACCCACTGGCCTCAAATCACGGGTGGAGCCAAATGCCAGGGTACGATCAACATCCTTGGCAGCCCGATATACCCATGCTCTCTCGGCACGGTTAAAGGGCATTTCCTCACGATCCATAGCGAAGAAGTACTGCCGGAAAAAACTGCCCATATGCTCAAAAAGGTAACGGAAACGCCCCATCACAGGATAGTTGCGGCGCACGGCATGTTTTGACTGGGTGATATCCACCACGTACATCACCACCACCCAGACCAACCCGGCAATCAGCGCAATGACAAATAGTCCGGCCAGGGAGTTGAGAATCGTGTAAACCCAGTTTGTGGCTGTGTGCTCCATAAACGAATCCGGTCGTCTTATTATATTGGCAGCTAAACGGCCTGCCTTACCCCATAGTACGCCTGCTCTGCCAGCAAGCCAATTGCCATGCAGAGTGGTGTCTCGCCGTAAAACTCGGCATAATCGCGGCCTCCATTTCTGCCGGCCAGTATTCCCATGCCCAGAAAGACCCTGAGGCGGTTTTTACCCGACCCCCACAAAACGCTGCAATTGAGGCCTGTCCGCTGGATGGGTCCGCTGTTGCGTGACCCCAACCTGTTTCATATCAATCGCTTTTCCATCGCCTCATCATTCTTTATCGGCCTGTTTTGCGCTTTCTTGCCTGTGCCGGGACAGATGTTTATTGCTGCATTACTGGCCCTACTGTTTCGCACCAACCTGCCCGTTGCCGTGACCCTGATCTGGATCAGCAACCCTGTGACCATTGCACCGATGTTTTTGTTCTCCTACAACATAGGTGTGCTGCTGCTCGGCCAACAGGAAACCCATTTTACGATTGAACTGAGCTGGGAGTGGGCCGTCGCCCAGGGCAGTACGATCTGGCTGCCGCTGATCACCGGCTCCCTGATCTGTGGGCTTGTCAGTGGCATCATGGGCTATCTGACCATCCTCTACCTGTGGCGCTGGAAAGTCATCAAGAACTGGGAACAGCGCAAACGCAATCGCCTGAACAGACAACAGGATAAACAGGACAAAACCCCTGACTAAAGGGGACCGTTCACAATTCGTAGCGCAGCACTTCTGCAGGGCGGGTTCCCGCAGCACGGAATGCAGGATACAGGGTGGCCAAGAAGTTCAGGCCCAGGGCAACCGTCACAATCATCGCCACATCGGCCCAGTGAATGTCTGTGGGTAAATAGTCGATGGGGTAGATTTCCGAGTTCAACAGCTGTTGCCCCAGCAGGGATTCCAGCCAATGCGCCAGCGCCGTGATGTTGTAGGCACCGACAGTCCCCAGCAACACTCCCAACCCCGCCCCGAACACCCCGATCAGGAAGCCCTGGGCGAGAAAGGTCATCACAATTTCTCCACCGGTGGCACCCTGAGTTTTGAGAATGGCAATTTCTGCACGCTTGTCGATGACGGTCATCATCAGCATCGAAATCACATTAAACACCGCAATCGCGATGATCAGAAATACCAGCAGGGAAACCATATTACGTGACATCTTGATTGCCTGATACAGGTTGCCATGGGTCTGTAACCAGTCAGAGAAATAAAACTCGCTCGGCAGCAGGCCCATCAACATAAACCCTGTTTGTCGCGCCTGAAAAAGCTCGGCGACTTTCACCTGCATACCCTGTGGTTGCCCCCCAAGACCCACCAGCGCCGAGGCTTCCGGCAAATGGATCAGCATGAGTCCCTGATCGAGAGTCGTGTGCGTTGCAAAGGTGCCCAGGACGGTAAAGGCGGTCACCCGCGGAGCCTGGTGAATCGCCCCCCCTTCACTACGGGAAGGCACCAGCAATGTGACCCTGTCACCGGCTTTCGCAGAGAGATTTTCCGCGACAATGGTACTCAGCACGACACCGCCAGGTTTCTGACCCAGCTTCATAATAAGGCTGTCCGGTAGAAACTGGCCGATAAACTGGCCGCTGAGAGCAGGTTCTATTCCCAGCACCTCCACCGGGCGGGTTTTGCCATTGCGTGTGAGCATTCCTTCCAGCCGGGTAAACGGCATTACTGCGCGGACATTCGGCTGTTCAAGAAGTGTCTCCCGCAGTCGGGACTGATTGTCGATACCTTCCTGGCTGAACAGCCTGATATGGGGCACCGCACCCAAAATTCGTGTCTCCATTTCCCGATCAAAGCCGTTCATGACCGAGACGACGATAATCAACAGCGCCACCCCCAGCACCAGCCCCAATATGGCCAGCAGGGAAATAAAGGAAACCAGCCGGTTACGGCTACCGGAAGTAAAGTTACGGTATGCTAAAAAGCAGGGCAGCGGACGGAACACAAGTTTATGCCCCGACCGGCACAACGGGGCCGGTCACATCGGTGAGCTGACCACCGGTTAATGACAGCGTTCTGTCCATATGGCCAGCGACATCCGGATCATGGGTCACCACCACGAAGCTGATTCCCATGTCCCGATTGAGAGACAGAAGCAGCTGCAGAATGGTTTCCGCAGTCAGGGGGTCGAGGTTGCCCGTCGGTTCATCCATCAGCACACAGGCCGGATGTGTCACCAGCGCTCTCGCAATGGCCACGCGCTGGCGCTCACCCCCGGAGAGCTCTGAGGGTTTGTGCTGTAAACGGTGCTCAAGACCCACCTTCGCCAACACATCAGCTGCACGCTGCCGTGCTTCGGCAACAGGACGCTTACCGATCAATAACGGCATGGCCACATTTTCCAGAGCACTGAATTCGCCCAGCAAATGGTGAAACTGATAGACAAAACCAAGGTGCCGGTTGCGCCAGCGGGCGCGCTCTGACTCGCCCATCACCGCCATATCTTTGTCCATCACCCAGACAGAACCGCCATCGGGGTCGTCCAGGCCTCCAAGCAGGTTCAGCAGCGTGGTCTTGCCTGAACCCGATGTGCCGATAATGGCCACACGCTCACCGCGACCAACTGTCAGCGACAGCTCATTCAGCACATCTATCCTGGCCGAACCCTGGCTGTAATGGCGACTTAAGTCCTGACAAAGGAGAACCGGCTGATCAGTGGTCATAACGCAGTGCCTCCGCCGGCAGGACCTGGCCCGCACGATAGGCCGGATAGAGTGTGGCCATCAGGCTTAATGAAATACCGAGTATGCTGATCGCCAGCACATCCTGCCACATCAGGCGTGAAGGCAATTCGCTGATAAAGTAAACGTCGGGATCAAACACCTGAAAGCCCAGATAGCGTTCAAGAAGGCTGACAATATCGGCAATACCCAAGGCTAGCAGACAACCACAGATCACTCCGGTGACAACGCCAAACAGGCCAACCGCCGTCCCTTGAATGCGGAAAATCCGCGAAATGGTTTTTCCTTCTGCACCCAGAGTACGCAATACGGCAATATCCCGCCGCTTATCCGCCACCATCAATGTCAGGCTGGCAACAATATTGAATGCCGCCACAGCAACAATCGCAGCCAGCAACAAACCCACCACTTTTTTCTCCATTTCGATGGCCTGAAATAGGCTTCCCATCTCGCCCGTCCAGGTTTTCACTGACAGACCTTCACGGGACTGCGAGCGCAACCTCTTGGCCACATCATCGACACGATAAGGATCATCGACCCGCAGTCGAACACCACTGACATTCCCGCTCATGCGATAGAGTTTCTGGGCGTCCTGATAGTGGATAAAGGCCATGCCACTATCTACCTGCGCACCCACCTGAAAAACACCCAGTACCATGAAGCGTTTATAACGAGGGAAAATACCCGCTGGGGTGACATTCAGTTCCGGCAGCGAGAGCATGACATGATCACCGCGAATCACTCCCAGGTTTCTGGCCAACAAATTGCCCAGCACAATGCCATACTGGCCCGGTTGCAGCAGAGTGAAGTCGCCCACCAGCATATGATCGGCCACCGGACTGACTCCCAACTCAAGCATGGGATCAACACCGTGCAACAAGACCCCCTGGCTGCCGGTGTCAGAGGTTAACAGCCCGTAGCCTTCCACAAACGGTGCGAACGCTTCCACACCGGGGTCTTCCAGCGCCCAATCGCCGAGTGCTTGCCAGTCTGCTACACCTATCTCGCCCACCAGCGCAGCGTGGGAAACCACACTGAGAATACGCTCCCGGATTTCGCGATCAAAACCGTTCATTACCGACAACACCAATATCAGAGCCATCACACCCAGCGCCATGGCAATAAAAGACAGCAGTGAAATAAAGGAAACAAATCCATTGCGCCTTTTGCTACGGATGTACCGCAGGCCAATGAACAGAGGGAGGTTGGCATTCATGGCTGGCATTTAATCGGAATACATGGGGTCAGACAAGCTCCGATTTATGTGATTAACTGCCTGTTTTTTGATCCTTGGGGATTTTGCGGTTGCACTTGGCACATTTCTGCTTACTATAATCACAGGTAACGCTGCAAAACTCGGACGCTGCCGGTGACGATTAGAACCAAGGAATTCATACTATGAACAAGCTTTTGCTAGTGCCCCTTCTCGCTTTACTTTCACTGCCCCTGGCTGCAGAGCAGGTGGTAGTACCGGTTGGGCAACAGGCCGCAGAAAAACAGGCGCTGGAGCGACCTCACCGCGGCATCAGCAAAGAACGCGTCAGGGAGCAATTTGGCGAACCGTTAAAAATGCAGAATGCCGTAGGCGAACCCCCGATTTCCTCCTGGGAATACAGCGATTTTGTGGTGTATTTTGAACATGATCTGGTTTTACATTCAGTATTGAAGCGCAGCGAGGCTCCGACTGAATAAGCCTTTACTTCTCCGTTACAATCTAAAAAGGCGCCTTTAACGGCGCCTTTTTATTTGTCTGTTTTATCTGACCGATTCAAACCAGATCTGCCCCCAAGCCATAGACAACACATCGTCTAAACCACCAACTTGCGAGATTCCCTGCACAGGCGGTTGATGCCATTGATGGCAGCGATTCTGTACGCCTCAGCCATGGTCGGATAGTTAAAGGTGGTGCGAATAAAATATTCGATGGTATTGGCCTTGCCCTCCTGGTTCATAATGGCCTGGCCAATGTGAACAATCTCCGCGGCCTCAGCACCGAAACAGTGGACACCCAAAATCTCCAGAGTTTCCTGATGGAAGAGGACTTTTAATACACCGACCTCTTCGCCGGAAATATGTGCCCGGGCAATGTTCTTGAAATATGCCCGGCCGATTTCGTAGGGGATTTGCTGCTCAGTGAGTTCAGCCTCTGTTTTGCCCACGTAGCTGATCTCGGGAATCGTATAAATACCGGTGGCCACGTCCTCCACATGGTACTCACGGGCCGCACCGCACATATGGGCCGCCGCAAAACGACCCTGATCATAGGCCGCACCGGCCAGAGCGGGCCAACCCACCACATCACCAGCAGCATAGATATGCGACACGCTGGTCTGGTAATGTTCGTTAACTTCCAGCTGACCGCGACTATCTGATTCCAGCCCGATCGCTTCGAGCCCCATTCCCTGAGTATTACCTGAGCGGCCATTGCTCCAGAGTAGCGCTTCGGCGTGAATACGCTTGCCAGACTTGAGCTCCATAGTCACACCGTTATTACGGGTTTCTATCTTCGCGTATTCCTCATTGTTCCTGACATTCACATTAAGATCCCGGAGGTGATAACTCAGGGCATCGGAAATTTCCCCATCAAGGAACGACAGCAACCCCGCGCGGGTATTTACCAGTTCTACCCGGGTTTCCAAGCCTGCAAAAATGGAGGCGTATTCACAGCCAATAACACCTGCTCCATAAATGATAATGTTTCGAGGAGTGCGGTTGAGTTTAAGGATCGAATCACTGTCAAAAATACAAGGGTGGCTAAAGTCCACATCTTCCGGATGATAGGGGCTTGAGCCAGTGGCAATCAAAAAGAAGCGGCCCTTGATGCTTTCGTTGGTATGGTCAGCTTTTTTGATAGAGATTTCATGGGTGTCGGTAAAGGTTGCTCGGCCCACATGCAGACGAATTCGATTGCGTGAGTATTCCCGGGTACGGCCATCCACTTGCTTGCGAATCACTTCATCGGCCGCCTGCATCAGCTCGGGGAAGGAGAACCAGCGCGGTTCGCCAACGGCACGAAACATGGGCATGGTATTGAACTGCACCATGCGGCGCACCGAGTGACGCAGGGCCTTGGAAGGAATAGTGCCAAGATGGGTACAATTGCCACCCACCTGCATACGCTCGTCAACAACTGCCACGGACCAACCTTGTTTTACAGCTGACATAGCGGCGCCCTCACCTGCCGGGCCACTGCCTATGATCACAAGGTCATACTGAAAATCCGCCATTTATCCTACCCCACTCATACATCCACGGCATCCCTGGTAATCAACAATGTCGTGTCATTCGATATTCGCTTGACCCAGTTTGGTCAGATCAATACTTGGATGCGACGTCCGCCTGTTCCAGCAGTATCCGCTCATACGCTTGATAGTCGCGACTGGCATTAGTCAGGGCAACAGTAGCTGTCAGCAATTTCTGCTGTTCGCTGCTCAACTGTGAAAAATCACCTTCCTGCACTTTAACCAGAGAGACCAGAACGTAGTCGCCATTGCTCAGAACCAGATTGTCAATCACAGGTTTGCTGCCGGGCTCTGACATGTCGAATACACGGTCACGTATTTGACTGACCTGGTTGCCGGAAAAACGCTTGGTGTCTAGGCTCACCTGCCACTCCAGCTCTTCCTGCTTGGCAATATCTTCAATAGTTTCACCAGACCTGGCGCGCTCAGCCAGAGCCTCTCCACGCTGCTGCAGTTCACGACTGGCATATTGTGCCTTGAGCATGGCTTCAATCTGATCGTGAACATCTGTCAGCGGCTGGAGTGTCTCGGGAATCCGTTCTTTCAGTTTCAGCACCAGCACGTGGTCATCGGCCAGTTCCAATACCTCACTGGCCAACCCCTGATCCAGAACAGATTGACTGAAGGCCGCTTGAACAACAAGCGGGTTTGACGAAATACCTGTGCCCTCTCTACGACCAAAAGGCTCTGAAACCTTCAACGGCACACCCAGACGATTAGCCACAGACTCCAGTGAATCAGCGTTGTAGGCAAGGTCCTTCAGCTCCTCGATACGCACCGGGAGCAACTCCATGGCGAGTTGATGCAACAATTCCTGACGGACACTGGGTTCCAGCTCTTCCCGAGCGGGAACATCTGCAGACTTTTCATCCAGCAATTTGATGAGATGCACACCGAGATCACTTTCCACCATGCCGGACACCTCGCCAACGGCAAGTTGATCCAGTGTTGCACCCAGTGGTTCCGGAAGATCGCCCACCTGGACGTACCCAAGATCACCGCCCTGTTCTGCCGTGCCGTAATCTTCTGAATATTCTCTGGCCAGATCGGCAAACGATTCACCGGCTTCAAGCTTCTTCTGAATCTCCGCCAGTGTTTCCAAATGGCTATCGTCGCCCTGAACTTCCAGCAGAATTTGCGCCACATGCCGAGAGCGCCTGGAGGATGCCGCAGCAATTCTCGCGTCAACCACTTCATCCACCATGCTTTGCTCCAGATCTACTTCTTCCGTGAAGTTGGCCGGCATCAATTCGACGTACTCAACCACCAGTTTTTCTTCTGATCGGAACTCTTCCTGGTTGCTGTTGTAATAGGACTCGATATCAGCTTCCGCCACCTCTATGCTTTCCAGCAGAGGTTCGCGGGGTATGGTCAGATAATAATAATCTCTCGTCTGCTCGGTAATACCTGCCAGCAGCGTGCTTTCCTGCAAGGTAGAGAATCCTGTCGCAGCAACACCCTGCATAAACTGATTGGTCACCATGTCGGTGGTCAGCAACTTGTTATAGGAAGTGGGCGAATAACCCATCTGCCTCAACACAAACTCATAACGCTCGGTATCAAACTTGCCATCGGTCTGAAAATCCGGCACCTCCAGCAAAATCCGATACAGCGTCTTTTTATCCACACCCATGCCCTGATCCACGGCGGCCTGCTCCACAACTTTCTGGCGAATAAGTTGCTGCATCACCGGCGCTCTCAGCTGATCTTCATCCACCAGGGTGGGATCAATATTCTCGTAGCGGTTAAGAATCTGCTGTTTTTGCAAAACCACCGCCTGTTGCAGGCGCAGTTCGGTAATGGTTTCACCATTAACATTAGCGGCTTCTTCCACGGCACTGCCACTCATAAAGAGGGCATCGACACCGAATAGAGCGAAGGGAACAATAATGATCGCGATCAAAATCCCCTTGGTTGCACCATGCAGGTTATCTCGAAAATTCTGAAGCATAGAGATCTCTTGGGCTCAGGAAAAAAACATACTCGTTATTCTATAAAAAAAGGCGCATCGCCGATGCGCCTTTTCATAGTAAAAATCCAACTATGACACTGTTTTATTTGTTAACAGCGTCCTTCAATGCTTTACCTGCTTTGAAGCTAGGGACACTGGCAGCGGCAATTTTGATTTCAGCACCAGTCTGCGGGTTACGGCCAGTACGTGCGGCACGTTGTTTTACAGAGAAAGTTCCAAAGCCAACTAGAGATACCGCATCGCCTTTCTTGAGGGCGCTGGTAACAGCATCGATGGCAGCATCAAGAGCGCGACCGGCAGAAGCTTTAGACAGATCGGCTGAATCAGCAATTGCATCAACGAGTTCAGATTTATTCACAATAATCCCCTTGTTATGGTTGATTAAGACTGTTCACCTGCAACACACACAACTCAACGGCTTACTGCAGGCTGTGGCATAGAAGACGACTGCAACGTTATACCAATGAGCCCCCTCGGCGGTCAAGCGCTTTAGTGAGTATTTATGCGGCTTACAGCCTCATTTGTCGATTTTTTGTCATCACTGTCGACTCTCTCAAATTCCTCATCGGACAGCGGTTCCGGTTTACCTGTGAGCGCGATATCCAAAACTTCATCGATCCACTGCACCGGACGAATATCAAGGTCAGCTTTAATATGTTCGGGTATCTCTTTGAGGTCCCTCTCATTTTCCTGTGGAATCACTACGGTGCGAATCCCACCCCGATGTGCCGCCAACAGTTTTTCCTTGAGGCCACCAATTCTCAGAACTTGACCTCTGAGTGTGATTTCACCTGTCATGGCCACATCGGCTTTCACCGGGATTCCGGTGAGTACGGAAACAAAGGCTGTGCACATGCCAATACCGGCGCTGGGGCCATCTTTGGGCGTAGCGCCCTCGGGTACGTGAACGTGCAGGTCCACTTTCTGGTAGAAGTCGCGTCGAATACCCAGCAACTTGGCCCTGCTTCTTACAACGGTGAGCGCCGCCTGGATTGATTCCTGCATGACATCACCCAGGGAGCCGGTTTTCACCACTTGACCTTTGCCCGGTACCGCAGAGGATTCGATGGTCAGTAACTCCCCGCCCACAGACGTCCACGCCAAGCCTGTGACCTGACCAATCTGGCTTTCTGCCTCTGCGCGACCATAGTCGTACTTATAGACGCCCAGCAGATCTTCGAGGCGCTCACTGGTTATCAGTTGATGGCCTTCGCAGTCCTTGCGCACATAGAGAGTGACGATTTTCCGGCAGATTTTAGCAAGCTCGCGCTCCAGACCGCGCACGCCGGCTTCCCGGGTGTAGTAGCGAATCACATCACGCACTGCAGATTCTTCTATATCCAGTTCGGTGTCTTTGAGGCCGTTGGCCTTGCGCTGCTTGGGCAGTAGGTACTTCTGGGCAATATTGACCTTTTCATCCTCGGTATAGCCGGGGATGCGAATCACTTCCAGTCGATCCATCAAGGGACCGGGGATATTCATAGAGTTAGCGGTACAAATAAACATCACCTCAGAGAGGTCGTAGTCCACTTCCAGGTAGTGGTCATTGAAGCTGTTATTCTGTTCGGGATCCAATACTTCCAGCATGGCCGAGGCCGGATCACCCCGGTGATCCATGCCCATTTTGTCAATTTCATCCAGCAAGAACAGCGGGTTTTTGACCCCCACCTTGGACAGCTTCTGAATCAGTTTTCCCGGCAGGGAACCTATGTAGGTGCGGCGGTGACCACGAATTTCCGCCTCATCGCGAACACCTCCGAGGGACATGCGTACATATTTTCTGCCGGTGGCCTTGGCGATGGACTCACCCAGTGAGGTCTTGCCCACACCAGGGGGGCCCACCAGACACAACACCGGTCCTTTCAGCTTTTTCACCCGTTGCTGCACGGCCAGGAATTCAAGAATCCGCTCTTTGACTTCCTCGAGGCCATAGTGATCTTCGTTAAGAATTTTTTCAGCCCGGCGCAAATCGTGACGCACCTTGGAACGTTTTTTCCAAGGCACACTGACCATCCAATCGATGTAACCGCGCAGCACTGAAGCTTCCGCCGACATCGGCGACATCATCTTCAGTTTGTTCAGTTCAGATTTAGCCTTGTCAAACGCGAATTTTGGCATGCCGGCTTCATTGATTTTGGTTTCCAGCTGCTCGATATCGTTGCCGCCTTCTTCAACCTCTCCAAGCTCTTTCTGAATCGCCTTCATCTGCTCGTTGAGGTAGTACTCCTTCTGGCTTTTCTCCATCTGTTTTTTTACACGGCCGCGAATGCGCTGCTCAACCTCAAACAGCTCAATCTCAGACTCCATCAGCGCCAGCAGACTTTCCAGGCGTTCATTGACTGTTGCCGTTTCCAGAATCTGCTGTTTCTGCTCGACGCTCAGTGTCATATGTGTGGCCAGTGTATCGGCCAGACGGCTGGGATCATCAATCCCGGCAACTGTGCTGACTACCTCGGAGGGAATTTTTTTGCTCAGGTTTACATACTGTTCAAACTGGGTAAGCGCCGAGCGCATCAGCGCACCGGTTTCCTCACTGGAAAGGTCTTCTTCCTGCATCGGCACATAGGTGCAGACAAAATAACCGGGAGACTCGTCAATGGTTTCGATTTTTACACGCTCAGAACCCTCAACCAGCACTTTGACCGTGCCGTCGGGCAACTTGAGCATTTGCAGCACGGACGACAACGTACCGACCCGATACAGATCCTCAGAGGTCGGATCATCCACAGCCGCTGACTTTTGTGCGATCAGCAGAATTTGCTTGTCGTTGGCCATGGCTTCTTCCAAAGCCAGAATCGACTTTTCCCGGCCCACAAAGAGGGGAATTACCATGTGTGGATAAACCACCACATCGCGCAGCGGCAACATGGTCAATTCATTGTGCACCGTATCCTGTCCCATTCTCACTACCTCATTCTTGAGAATTACAATTTTTATAGCTTACCGCAAATATGGGGATTCACCGGATAAAAACAAGTAAAAGTTGGAGGATAATTTCAAGAACAATGAAAAAGGGCCCCAAAAAAGGAGCCCTTTAGATAATACAGATCAACCGTAATCAGTCGTCGCTTGATGCGGCCTTTTTCGGCTCACTGTTTTCGTACACCAGCATGGGCTCTGCCTCACCACGAATCACCGCACTTTCGATGACCACTTTGCCGACATTTTCACTAGAGGGAATACTGTACATGGTATCCAGCAGTACGTTTTCGATGATCGAACGCAGACCCCGGGCACCGGTCTTTCTCTCCAGCGCCTTGTCAGCAATGGCTTCCAGAGCATCGCGGCGGATATCCAGCTCAACACCTTCCATCTCAAAGAGTGCTTCATACTGTTTGACCAGCGAGTTTTTGGGTTCAACCAGAATGTTAACGAGAGCATCCCTGTCCAGCTCTTCCAGCGTGGCAATCACCGGCAGACGACCGACAAACTCGGGAATCAAGCCATAGCGCACCAGGTCTTCCGGTTCGACCTCTGCCAGTGTCTGGCCAATGTTCTTGCCTGTCTGTTTACTCTTCACCTCGGCACTGAAACCAATACCGCCTTTTTCAGAACGGTCACTGATTACCTTTTCCAGCCCAGCAAAGGCACCACCACAGATAAACAGGATATTGGCGGTATCAACCTGTAAAAACTCCTGTTGCGGGTGCTTGCGACCTCCCTGAGGCGGGACAGAAGCAACGGTTCCTTCAATCAGTTTCAGCAGTGCCTGCTGCACACCCTCACCGGACACATCCCGGGTAATGGAGGGGTTGTCGGATTTCCGGGAAATCTTGTCAATTTCGTCCAGATAGACAATGCCGCGCTGGGCCTTGTCGACATCGTAATCGCACTTCTGCAGCAGCTTCTGGATAATGTTTTCAACATCCTCACCCACATAACCGGCTTCTGTCAGTGTGGTGGCATCAGCGATCGTAAAGGGCACATCCAGCAGGCGCGCCAGAGTCTCGGCCAGCAACGTCTTACCACTGCCGGTTGGACCGATCAGCAGAATATTACTTTTGCCCAGCTCGATTTCGCCATCGCCACCCTTACCACCACTCTGTAAACGCTTGTAGTGGTTGTAGACAGCCACGGAGAGAATCTTCTTGGCACGCACCTGGCCAATAACATACTCGTCCAGGATGTTGTTGATTTCGATGGGCTTGGGAAGCTTTTCTCCCGAGGATTCGGCATCAGCCTCTTGAATTTCCTCGGAGATAATGTCGTTACAGAGGTCGACACATTCGTCGCAGATAAAAACGGAAGGTCCCGCAATTAACTTGCGCACCTCATGCTGACTCTTGCCACAAAAGGAGCAATACAGCAGTTTTCCATCATCACCACCACTTCCGGATTTTTGGTCGCTCATAACCACATCCCAACAATTCTCTTCATCAAAATCCGAACACGGACAACAAAAAACTTACAAATCAGATAGATAACACAACTTTTAGTATGGTCTTAAAAAAAGCGTAACCATTCTAGGGGCGCTTGTCCAGTACCTCGTCAATCAGGCCATAGTCTTTGGATTCCAGCGCATTCATAAAGTTGTCACGTTCAGTATCCAAAGCAATTTTTTCTACGGTCTGGCCGGTGTGGTGAGCCAGGCATTCATTGAGCCTTGCCCGTATCTTGAGAATTTCCTGAGCGTGAATATGGATATCAGACGCCTGACCCTGGGCACCGCCACTGGGCTGGTGAATCATGACCCTGGAATTGGGCAGGCAATAGCGTTTGCCACTTGCACCAGCAGCTAACAGGAATGCGCCCATACTGGCCGCCTGACCAATACACATGGTGCTGACATCCGGTTTGATAAATTGCATGGTGTCATAGATCGACATCCCCGCCGTGACTGAGCCACCAGGAGAGTTGATATAAAGATGAATATCCTTGTCCGGATTTTCTGATTCCAGGAATAACAGCTGAGCAACCACCAGGTTGGCCATGTAATCCTCGACGGGCCCCACCAGAAAAATCACCCGCTCTTTCAGCAAACGGGAGTAAATATCATAGGACCGCTCACCCCGTGCAGACTGCTCTACGACGATCGGCACCAACCCTCCGGCACTTTGCACATCGAGTCCGGAAGAAAAAGAGGGATCAAATTTCATAGGAATTCACTCAATTATTGGAAGTCATTGTCCAGCATTGTAACCAGCACTTGGCATAAGGCAAGCAGCCACCGGAGGCGAAATCTCTATTTTCAAAAATGAAACAGCCCCGCACGGAATAACCGCCGGGGCTGAATCTTTAACACGCCGAAATCAGTTACACCTGAATCCGGCAAAAATGCCTTTATTCCTGTCCGTCAGGTTTAATTGCTTCCTGATAGCTGACCGGTTTTTCAGTGACAGTGGCAACTGCCAGCACGGCATCAACGACCTGCTCTTGCAGCACAGTCGCTTCAATACCCTGAAGCAGCTGCTGGTTGTTCAGGTAATGCTGGATCACTTCATCTGATTCTTCGTAGGTGGACGCAATTTCTTCAATGCGCTCACGTACTCTGTCGGTATCTACTTTCAATTTGTTTGCTTTCACATACTCGGTGACCAGCAAACCGGTGTTGGCGCGACGCTTGGCCTGATCCATAAACATATCGTCAGGAAGCATGCTGGGATCAAAGTTTTTCGCACCCTGGCCCATGCTCTGCGCCATTTGATATTTCATTGAGGTAACTTCATTGGCCACCAGCACATCGGGCAGTTCAATATCACGGTGCATATCGAACAGTGCTTCCATCACCCGACCCTTGACCTTGGCGCGCAGCGAGTTTTTCAGATCGCGTTCCATGTTCTGTCTGACAATTTCACGGAATTTTTCCTCGCCACCCTGCCGCAGACCGTATTGGGCAAAGAAGTCATCATTCAGCTCCGGCAACACTGCTTCTGTCACAGAGTGCAGTGTGACGGTGAATTCAACATCTGCACCGCGCAATTCTTCCGCGTGATAGCTCTCGGGAAACGTCAGGGCTAAAACCTTTTGTTCGCCCACTGACATGCCGACAATGCCTTCTTCAAATCCGGGAATGGCTCGGCCTGTACCCAGTTCGATCAGGAAGTCTTCAGCGCTGCCACCCTCAAACTCTTCGCCACCTTTGGTACCGACAAAGTCAATCGCGACTTCATCACCCATGGCTGCGGGACGGTCTGCTTCTTCCCAGGTCGCACTCTGCTTGCGCAGGGCATCCAGCATCGCGGTGACATCTTCGTCAGCGACTTCAGAAACCGGCTTCTCAATGGTGAGCTGGCTGAAGTCACCCAGGGTAATTTCCGGCAACACCTCAAAAACAGCGACGTATTCCAGATCCTGACCCGGTTCATTAGTCACAGATTCAATGGATGGCTGACCGGCAGGGTTAAGTTTCTCCTGGCTGACCGCTTCAGAAAACGTCTTACCCATCAGCTCGCCAACAACCTCTTTGCGGATGTCCGCACCAAAGCGTTGTTTAACAACCTGCATCGGCACTTTGCCCTTGCGGAAGCCGTCTAACTTGACCGTTTTACTGGCATTTTCCAGTCGCTCGTTAATAGCACTTTCAATACGTTCTGCTGGAACACCTACGGTGACTTTACGCCCCAGACCAGAAGTTGTTTCGATGGAAACCTGCATGTTTGCCCTCTAAATGTTTCGCTTACTTAATCGTATTATGGTGCGGACGGAGAGACTCGAACTCTCACACCTCTCAGTACCAGAACCTAAATCTGGCGCGTCTACCAGTTCCGCCACGTCCGCAAAATGTCGGGATAAATCGAACAGGCGGCAGAAGGTCGCCCTCGACAAAGGGGGGGGATTTTGCCACAGCCCGTACCTCCCGGGCAACCACCGCGGCAAAAGGCCTCAAAGCCCACTCAGAGACCTGATTCGAATGCTATACGGGCCAGGCTATCAGGACAGTAATATCACCTGCCGATTGGCCCTTCAGGGTCAAGCCATCTCGCTGGGCAGGAACCAGCACCGCTTCCTCCGGAGCCAGCATTTGATCCCCAGCCTGCAACTCACCGTCGACACTCATCAACAGCGCATAGTTACCGGTATCGGGCAGGCTGAATCCGGTGCCGCTCCCAGCCCTCATGGTCAACCGCTGTACCCTGAAGTCATCGAAAATGACCACTTCCTCCAAACGGTAACTGCTGCATTCCGCCAGGACAGGCAGACCGGAAAGCTCTGGCCTTTCCAGTGACATGATCTCAACGCCCTTGTCGGAATCCCAGTGACATTGGGTCAATACCTTCTGAGCAAATGACAGGATCTGACGTTCGTAAACCGGCGTTTGAAACTCCACTGTCCTGACACCGTGTTGCAGGGCATGGGGTGTGCGCAGGGGGACTTTCACCACGTCGCCGACACGCAGAGGCAACAGCGAGGTAAATCGGTTCATCGCTTTGCGCAATTGGACTTCCCTGCTCTGCAGGGTCTCCGGCACCTTTGCCAACCATGCTTTTAACTGGATGGCGGAAACCGGTGCATTGAGATCAACGCCTTCTGCCAAACGGTACTGGTCCAGCAGTGCATCAATTTCACGCCTGACAGACTCATACTCCCTCACTGCCGTCAGATAATCCTTTCTGAAAGCCTGTTCCGTCTCGTAACTGGCAACCACCTTCTCGTCAAAACCAAAACGAATACTTCCGACACCATCCTGCCAGGCCTGCTCATCCACATGGGTCACCACGTAAACTTCGCGCTTTTCCTCGTGCAGTTCAAAGTAGAGATCGCCGAAAACCTCTTCAGGTAGAGGATCAAGGATTTTTAACAGGTTAATACGGCGTTCATGACCCGCAACCAGCCTTGCTGGCATCACCGACAATACCCAGGGTAAGGGGGCTGATGACACACCATCCGTCACCAACGACAGGCCCCGCTGCTCAATACCCGTATACCAGATTTCCTGTCCCCAGGGTTTAGGGATTGCCACGGGCCGGAGTTTCAGTGGCTGACTTGCTGATAACAGGGGCCAGCCGTGATCTGCGCAGAATTGTTCAAGGGAGGCAGGCGATTCACCCCCCTCCAGTTCCGCACACAGACTATCGCTGGCCTCACCCACGGTAAAAACCAGCTGTCCATCCAGCAATTGACAAATGGCCAGCAGCCGTATGACGGGCTTTCCATCAAGGTAGTATTGAGAAAAATCGTAGCACAGTGACAACACATCAGAATCGACCGGCTGGCTGGCCAGCCAATTCTGGACGGCCAGTTCCGGATTATCAGGGGTCAATAGGGCCACATTGTTGCTCCACAAAACACGCGACAGAGTCTATCAAAAATGTCTGGATATCACCCCGTCTATCTCCAGGAGGGCACAAGCGGCGCAACAATCAGGATGCAAAACCCGACGAACGATTTCCAATAAAAAAGGCCGGAACATATCCGGCCTTTTTTAAAATTGCAGGGAACTCAGCCAATCCGCTCAAACACCGTGCTGACTCCCTGCCCCAAGCCAATACACATGGTGGAAACACCCAGTGTTCCATCGCGCTGCTTGAGGATGTTCAGCAAGGTACCGGAGATCCTTGCGCCTGATGCCCCCAGCGGGTGACCGAGAGCGATCGCCCCACCATTCACATTCACCTTCTGCTCCATACTGTCAAGCAGGCCGAGATCCTTGAGCACCGGCAGTGACTGTGCAGCAAAGGCTTCGTTCAGTTCCACGTAGTCGATATCCGCCATGGTGAGCCCGGCTTTCTTTAATGCCGCCCGCGTGGAGGGCACAGGACCATACCCCATAATGGAGGGATCAACCCCGGCCGCCGCCACGGAAACCACTTTCGCCATGGGTGTCAGCCCTAACGACGAGGCCCGCTCAGCCGACATGACGAACAGCGCAGCCGCACCATCTGTCACCTGCGAGGCCGTACCCGCTGTCACGGTGCCATTAACAGGGTCAAAGACGGTTTTTAACTGCCCCAACCCTTCCAGATTGGTTTCCGGGCGAATGGTTTCATCTTCCTTCATCATGTACAGGCCACCGTTATCGTCATGGCCCAGAACGGGAACGATCTCGTCCACGAAACGCCCCGCTGCCCGAGCCTCTGCAGCCAGATGATGGGAACGCACGCCGAATTCATCCTGTTGGTCACGGGTAATACCGTGGATCCGCGCCAGGTATTCAGCAGTCAGGCCCATCATGCCCGCGGCTTTGGCAACACTGAGATTCATTGCCGGGTTAGGGTCGTGGTCGTGGGTCATGGGAACATGCCCCAAATGCTCGGCGCCGCCCACCAGATAAACATCACCCAGCCCGGCCATGACATTGGCCGTGGCCATATGCAGTGCCGACATGGAGGAACCGCAAAGGCGGTTAACAGTAATGGCGGGCACATCGTGTGGAATGCGGGTACGCAGCGCGGTCATTCGCGCCACATTGAACGACTGCTCCCGACCCTGCATGACACAACCCCAGATAATGTCATCAATTTCTGCCGGGTTGATCTGCGGGTTGCGATCCAACAATCCCTCAATCAGGTCGGCACCCAACTCATCGGAGCGACGGTTGCGGAAAGATCCGTTTCTGGAACGGCCCATGGGGGTGCGGGCAAAATCAACAATCACCGCGTCTCTAGGTTTCAAGCTCACTATCCATCTCCTCCGCTGCTCAGCCGTAATAGCTTTCGCCGTTAGCTGCCATTTCACGCATTCTCGCCGTGGGCTCGTAGAGTTTGCCCAGGCTAGTGAATTTATCCGCCATCTCACAGAAGCGGGCCAGGCCCAGTTCATCCATCCAGCGGAATATACCGCCGCGGAAGGCCGGAAAGCCCAGCCCATAGACAACGGCCATATCCGCCTCAGCGGGGGAACCCACAATGCCCTCTTCAAGGCAGTGCGCCAGCTCGATACACATGGGTACCATGTAACGGGCCACAATATCTTCGTCACTTAACTGGTGATAGGCGCTCAGCACCGGCTTAAACAACTCAGCGACCGACTCGTCGACAAACTTGCCCGGCTTGCCTCGCTTGTCCTTCTGGTAGACGTAGAAGCCTTTGCCATTTTTCTGGCCCAGACGCTCGTTCTCGAAAAGGATTCGGGTGGGCGATACCTGGCAAAGATCACCCATGCGTTCCGGGTAACCCTCCACCATGGTCGGGAAGCAGTGTACGGCCGTATCAATGCCTACCACATCCATCAGATACGCCGGGCCCATCGGCCAGCCCCAGGCTTCCATGACTTTATCAATGCGCTGAAAATCCGCACCGTTAACAATCATCATGTCAAAACCAAACACCGCCGGGAACAGCACACGGTTCACCAGAAACCCGGGGCAATCGTTGACCACAATGGGTTTCTTACCCATGGCCTGGGCGTGGGCCACGACCGCGGCAAGGGTTTCTTCAGAGGTTTTGGAACCGCGAATCACTTCCACCAGTGGCATGGCGTGCACCGGGTTAAAGAAGTGCATGCCGCAGAAGTTTTCCGGACGCTTGAGGTTGCCGGCCAGCAGGTCAATGGAAATCGTGGACGTGTTGGACGCAAGGATGGCGTCTTCCCGAAGGCGGGACTCAACATCGGGCAACACCATACTTTTTACCTTGACGTTTTCAACCACAGCCTCAATCACGAGGTCGGTATTTTCAATACCGTCGTAGCTCAAAGTTGGCATGATCCGCGACAACACTGTGCCCGCATCCAGGGGTTTCATCTGGCCACGTTCCACCCGCTTGGCCAGCAGCTTGTTGGCTTCGCTCATGCCCAGATCAAGTGATGCCATGTTGATGTCTTTCATCATTACCGGAAAACCTTTCACGGCATTCTGATAGGCGATCCCGCCACCCATAATGCCCGCCCCCAACGCGGTGGCATGGGTAACGGTTTTAGTGGCCTTTTTTGCATATTGCTTGGCCTGCCCGCCGATGAACTGGTCGTTGAGGAACATGCCGACCAGCGCCCTGCACTGAGGTGTCTGGGTCAGGTCACTGAAGGCCTGAAACTCCACTTCCAGAGCCTCATCACGGGACATTTCCGCCGCCTTCGCCAACACTTCAATCGCAACCAGCGGTGCAGGGTAATTGGTTCCGGCTTTGGCCAACACCGCATCACGGCTGGTATGCACTGACATACCCAGCTCAATCTTATTCATTTTCAGGGGGGATTGTTTCTGCTCACGGCGGGGCTGGTAGGGCAACTCGCCATCCGCCGCACGCATCAGCATCTTGAGGGCTTCATCGTGCAGCAGTTCCGGTTCCACCACGGCATCCACTGCCCCTTCTTTCAGGGCTTCTGGCGCTTTCTTGTGCTTGCCACCGGCAATCCACTCTGCAGCGTTATCGAAACCGATCAGGCGGGGCAATCGTACAGAACCACCCCAACCGGGCATGATACCCAGGGTCGTTTCCGGCAGACCCACCTGCGCCTTGCTGGACATCACCCGGAAATCACAAGCAAGACAGACTTCAAAGCCGCCGCCGAGGGCAAAGCCATTGATAGCGACGACCGTAGGAAACGGCAGCGACTCGATAGCATTGAATGCATCATTGGCGATGCTGAGAAACCTGCGACGCTCGGATTCGCTGGCCTTGAAAGCGCCTCCAAATTCCGTAATGTCGGCGCCGGCAACAAATACGCTTTTGCCACTAGTCAACAGCAGCCCTTTCACATCTGACTGACTTTTCAGAACATTCAGTGCATCAAGTAATTCCTTCAGGGTCGCCTGGTTAAATACATTGACCGAACCCTTCTGGGCATCAAAGTGCAGCTCTACAAAACCGCCCTTCAAGGGCTGCAGGCTGAGCATATTCCCCTGGAACATAGGTGCTCCTCTTGTGATCAGGTGTTAGGTGGTTGCTGGCCATACACGAGGCCAGTAGAGAATTCAGGCAAGGGATAGTAAGCAGGGGTATCGGGTGCAGCAAAGTGCTTTTGTGACCACTGAGTTCTATGCGGATGCCATCTTATTAACAACTATAGACTAACCCGTTCGCCGATCTGTAACGAATCGCATGAGCAAAAAGGCTAGCTTTTATGAAACAGCACCACATCGGCATCCGGGTAGTCCACCACGGCCTGCCACCTCAGTCCCAGATAGTCAAAGGTGTCCCTGCTATAAAAGCAGATATGGGTCGGATCGTTTTTATAGTGCCAGCGGGCAAAGGCTTCCCGCCCCGAAACACGCTTGGTCATCAGGCCCAGCCAACCACCGGGGTTAAGCAGCGACCATAACCGGGCCAACTCCTCACCCGGCCTCGACATATGCTCCACCACCTCTGTGGCGGTAATGAAGTCATACTGCTGCCTGAAGCATGTGAGATCGGGGGCGTAATAAGGATCAAAAATGGCCACCCGGTGACCGGCTTCGGACATCATCAATGACAGGGTCGGCCCAGGTCCGGAACCAAAATCCAGCCCGACAGACTTGTCCGCCAGTTTTTCCAGAAGGGGTGTGGCGAGGCGGCTCAAAAATTTCCGGTAGCCCGGGTCTGCCGGATCATTTTCGTGCAGGTCGTAATGAGCCTTTTCCATGGCCGCGGACAAATGCTGGTGAGGCGGCACAAAGACCAAGCGGCATTCCCCGCACTGCAGATACTCGCGTCTGCTATCAGCCAGATAGTGCTCGACCTGTGAAGAGACACACAGCGGACACGTAGCTTCAGCCATAATTTCGCTCCGGTAACAAGTCTGTTGCAGACGGGGCTATTACCCCATAATCGCCACCTGATTGACCAGCCACGGAAACACCCGATTACGCTCATGGAAAAAATTCAGCAGCAGATTGCCGACGAACTCAACATCAAAACAACTCAAGTCACTGCCGCCGTCCAACTGTTGGACGAGGGCGCGACGGTACCGTTTATCTCACGCTACCGCAAGGAAGTGACCGGTGGACTGGATGACACCCAGTTGCGAACACTGGAAGAACGCCTCGGCTATCTGCGCGACATGGAAGAACGTCGCACCACCATCCTCGGCAGTATTGAGGAACAGGGCAAGCTGACTCCCGAACTGAAGCAGGCCATTCTCAACGCTGATACCAAGACCCGCCTGGAAGACCTGTATCTGCCATACAAACCCAAGCGGCGTACCAAGGGTCAGATTGCGATTGAGGCAGGCCTGGAACCCCTGGCTGATTTACTCTACAGCGATCCCACGCAGGAACCGGAACAGCGCGCCACGGAATTTGTTGACCCCGACAAGGGTGTCGCCGATGTAAAAGCGGCGCTGGAAGGGGCCAAGTACATCCTGATGGAGCGCTTCAGCGAAGAGGCGGAGCTGCTGGGCCAGTTGCGCTCATTCCTGGCCAGCGAAGCCCTGATCAGTGCCAGCGTGATCGCCGGGAAGGAGACGGAAGGCGAAAAATTCCGGGACTATTTTGAACACAGCGAGCCCTGGAAACGCACCCCCTCCCATCGGGCTCTGGCCATGTTCCGTGGCCGGCGCGAAGGCATTCTCTCCATCCGGGTGGATATCCCTACTGAAACCACCACTGCACACCCCTGTGAAACCATGATTGCCTCTCACCTGGGCGTCAGACATGAAAACCGTCCCGCCGATAACTGGCTGGCGGAAGTAGTGCGCTGGACCTGGAAAATCAAGCTGCATACTCATATCGAAACAGACCTGCTGGCGGAACTGCGTGAGCGTGCAGAAGCCGATGCCATTACGGTCTTTGCCACCAACCTGCAGGATCTGTTGCTGGCTGCCCCCGCAGGGCAGAGGGTCACCATCGGACTCGATCCGGGCCTGCGTACCGGCGTAAAACTGGCCGTGGTGGATAACACCGGCAAGGTGCTGGATCACGGGGCCATTTTCCCCACGCCGCCACAGAATAAAGTGCATGAGGCAGAGGCGACCCTGATCAGGCTCTGTCAAACCCACCATGTTTCACTTATAGCCATAGGCAACGGCACCGCCAGCCGCGAGACCGAGCGTTTTGTCAAAGATGTGCTGCAGCGCCATCCGGAACTGTCCGTGCAACCGGTTATCGTCAACGAGGCTGGAGCTTCGGTCTACTCCGCCTCCGAGTTTGCCGCTCGGGAATTCCCCGACCTGGATGTCACCATTCGGGGAGCAATCTCCATTGCTCGACGCCTGCAGGACCCGCTGGCAGAACTGGTCAAGATCGATCCGAAATCCATCGGCGTGGGTCAATACCAGCACGACGTCAGCCAGATTGAGCTGTCCCGCAGCCTCAATGCCGTCGTCGAAGACTGTGTTAACGCTGTGGGTGTGGAAGTCAACACCGCCTCGGCAGCCCTGCTAAACCGGGTGGCTGGCCTCAACCAGACCATCGCCGACAACATTGTCGCCTTCCGTGACGAAAACGGCCCATTCACCAACCGTGCCGCCCTGAAAAATGTGCCGCGGCTGGGAGAAAAAACCTTTGAGCAGGCGGCGGGTTTCCTGCGCATTGCCAATGGCGACAATCCTCTGGATGCCTCCGCAGTGCATCCCGAGAGCTACGAACTGGTGGCGCAGATGGCGAATGACCTTGCCCAGCCCCTGCAATCACTAATCGGTGACAGCGGCCTGTTGCGCCGTATCAAACCCCAGCAGTATGTGAACGAGCGGTTCGGCCTGCCCACCATTACCGATATCCTGCAGGAGCTGGATAAGCCGGGCCGCGACCCACGACCCGAATTCAAAACCGCTACTTTTAAAGAGGGTGTTGAGAGCCTCAAAGACCTGGAACCGGGTATGACGCTGGAAGGCACCGTCACCAACGTCACCAATTTCGGAGCCTTCGTGGATATCGGTGTGCACCAGGATGGCCTGGTCCACATTTCGGCGCTGGCCGAACGTTTTGTCAAAGATCCCAGGGAAGTGGTGAAAACCGGCGATATCGTCACAGTAAAAGTGATGGAGGTGGATATTCCGCGCAAACGCATTGGCCTCAGCATGCGTATGTCTGACGAACCCGGCCAGAAAACTGCGACACGGGAGCCTCGCGCTCAAACTGGGGCTAAAAAGGGAGCCAGGCAGGCCCCGTCCGACAAGCAGCAGAAACCACCGGCCAAAACAGGCACCCTGGGTGCGTTATTTGCCGAGGCGCTGAAAAAGTCCTGATCGGGGAGCGAGCTCCCTACTAAAACGTCGGGCAAAGAAAAAGGCGGTCTGAAAAGACCGCCTTTTTTGGAATGGTGGGGTGGCTGACGGGGATCGAACCCGCGACCACAGGAATCACAATCCTGTGCTCTACCAACTGAGCTACAGCCACCATTGGTCTATTGCTGCGTTCAAGCGTTGGATGGCGCACCCGGCAGGATTCGAACCTGCGACCGACGGCTTAGAAGGCCGTTGCTCTATCCAGCTGAGCTACGGGCGCTCAACACATACTCTATCGCATTTTGACGCATGAGTGAGGTTGGTCGGGGAAGAGGGATTCGAACCCCCGACATCCTGCTCCCAAAGCAGGCGCGCTACCAGACTGCGCTATTCCCCGTTATCACTCATGTGCCCTCTTTCGAGAGGTGCGCATAATACTGGCGACAACCAGCCTCGTCAATGAAAAAGCCCCCTCAATAAGGGGGTGGCGTTTCCCTTCACAGGGACGAAGCGAAGTGCGAAAATGCCCGGCTTTCACCATCCGATCAGGAGCTTAACGAACCATGGCCGCACTCATCCTCGATGGCAAAGCCATCGCCCAGACAACCGAAGCCGCACTGAGTGAGCGCGTTAACGCCCTGAAAGAAAAAAGTGGCGGCCAGACGCCGATCCTCGCCACGATCCTGGTGGGCGGCGACCCGGCTTCCGCCACCTACGTGCGCATGAAGCAGAACGCTTGCAAACGGGTGGGCATGGAATCCATCGCCGTAGAGATGCCGGAATCCACCACCACCGAGCAACTGCTGGAAAAAATCCGGGAATTGAATAACAACCCCAACTGCCACGGCATTCTGCTGCAACACCCGGTGCCGGAACAGATTGACGAGCGCCTCTGCTTTGACAGCATCGCCCTGGAAAAAGACGTGGACGGGGTCACCTGCCTCGGCTTTGGCCGCATGGCCATGGGTGAATTCGCCTACGGTTCGGCGACGCCACAGGGCATCATGCGCTTGCTGGAAGCCTACGACATTCCCCTGTCAGGCAAGCACGCCGTGGTGGTAGGCCGCAGCCCTATTCTTGGCAAGCCGATGGCGATGATGCTGCTGAATGCCAATGCCACCGTGACTATCTGTCATTCCCGCACGGAAAACCTGCCGGCCATGATCGCCAGCGCCGACATTGTGGTGGGCGCTGTGGGTAAACCGGAATTTATCAAGGCCGAGTGGATCAAGGATGGCGCCGTGGTTGTTGATGCCGGCTATCACCCGGGCGGGGTAGGCGATATCGAACTGGCGCCTCTGCATGACCGGGTGGCGGCGCTGACCCCGGTACCCGGCGGTGTTGGTCCGATGACCATCAATACCCTGATTCTGCAATCCGTGGATGCCGGCGAGAAAAAAATGGCCTGATTGGCCAGCTCCCAAAAGCAACAGGGCTGTGACTTCCCGCCCGACTGGACTAGGATAGGAATAGAACGGAAGGGAAAACAGCCATGCTCGCCGATCGACTGGTGGCCCACCGGGGTTACCCCAGACACTACCCTGAAAATACCCTGTTAGGCATGGCGGCGGCCATTGATGCCGGCGCGCACTTTATCGAGACTGACATCCTGTTCAGCGCCGATCAGCAGCCCGTGCTGTATCACGACAACCTCATGACACGCATCAGCGGTGAAGAAAATGCGGTACACCTGCTGACCCTCGACGAACTGGTGAGCCGTCCTGCCCATGAGCCGGAACGCCTTGGCAACCAGTTTATTAACCAGACCATCACACCCCTCTGCGATCTGGTCAGCCTGCTGGAAAAACACCCGGAGGTTACCGCCTTTATCGAAATGAAGCGTAGCGGCCTACATATTGTGGGTCTGGAGACGGCCTATGATATCGTCAACCGGATTTTGGGGCCGGTCAGGGACCAGTGCGTGCTGATCAGCTTTAGTGACGAATTTATCGACCATGCCCACCAGCAGGAGTTTCCGCGTCTGGGGCTGGTTCTGAAAGACTGGCAAGAGCGTCATGGCGAACTGATTCAGCGTATCCGGCCGGAATACATTTTCTGCGACACCAGCAAAGTCCCCGAAGGCGAAAACCTCGATGAAACGGAAATCACCTGGGTGATTTACGAAGTGGAAAGCCCTGACCAGGCCATTGCCTGGTTTGACCGCGGTGCCGACATGGTGGAAACCTTCGATATCGGCGGCCTGCTGGAAGACCTGGCACACCGGGCGCTCTGAGCTTGGACGTCATTTCAACCTCCCCTTCACCACCTGAAACCACCGTCGATGTACTGGTGGTCGGCGGCGGCATTCAGGGTGCCGGCGTGGCCCAGGCCGCACAGGCCGCCGGTTACAAAACACTCATTGTTGAAAAAACCGCCTGGGCAGCGGGCACATCCAGCAAATCCAGCAAACTGATTCACGGTGGCCTGCGCTATTTGCAAAGCGGCGATTTCTCACTGGTGAGAGAAAGCCTCAAAGAGCGCAGTCTGCTCCTGAAGCTGGCCCCGGAGCTGGTGCACAGCAACTGGTTTACCATCCCCATTTACCGCCATTCCACCTACCGTCCCTGGCAAATCCGCGCAGGCCTGACTCTCTACTGGCTGCTGACCGGCTGCAGCAGCGAGGGCCGCTTTGAGGTGGTCCCTCCGGCAGACTGGCCGTCCCTGAGCGGTTTGGAAACGAACGGACTTCAGAAGGTTTTCCGCTACCGGGATGCCCAGACTGACGATGCCCAACTGACCGCAGCCGTGGTTCGCTCTGCACAAAGCCTCGGGGCGGAAACCCGCTGTCCTGCCACACTCCTGTCTGCCGCACAAACACCAAAGGGATACCGGGTAGAGCTGGATTCGACAGAGGGCGTTGAAACGGTCCATTGCCGCTTGTTGGTCAACGCCGCGGGGCCCTGGATCAATTTGCTTGCCCGCAATATTACCCCCCTACCTAAGATCATCGACATTGACCTGGTTCAGGGCGCGCACCTGGTCCTGGATCAGAAAATCAGCGAGCAGTGTTTCTACCTGGAAGCTCCCAGCGATGGCCGCGCGGTGTTCGTGCTGCCCTGGTACGACGGCACCCTCCTCGGCACCACCGAGACAGTTTTTGACGGCAACCCGGATAACACGGTGGTCAGAGATGTGGAAAGGCAGTATCTGCTTGAGGTGCTGCACCATTACTTCCCGGGCTACCCCGGGCAGGTATGCGGCGAAATGGCCGGGCTCAGGGTATTGCCTGAAGAGGCGACGGGCTTTCATCTGCGCAGTCGCGAAGTGCAGTTTGTCGAAAGTGCCGGTTACCTGGCCATCTATGGCGGAAAACTCACCGGATACCGGGCCACGGCGGAAAAAGTCCTGCAACGTATTGAGAAGCAGCTGGGTAACGCCAATCACATCGCCGACACCCAACACCTGCCGCTGTCTGCAGAATCCTGATCGTTTCCCTTTACGGTATTTCTACAGTGGTGTGTCTGTAGCCTCAGCCATCCGTTGCAACCATAGTTTAAAGCGACTCAACAGTTCGGCGTTGTCTCCCGGGGTAAACTCCTCCCCGGGATAAACCAGCCAATCCCCGGGCTGTCCTGCCAACAGAAATGCCGCACCCCTGCCGGTCGTTTCCTTTTCTGCACTGCGTAGCACCGGCAGACCGGACAAATCGGCGAGCCGCTGACAAAAACCATCCAGTTGCGACAGGCCGCCGCCCACCAGTATGCGGGTCAGCGGCTCCCGCGTATCCCGCCAGTCGCGAATGCGCAGCAGGTTTACCATCAACAGGAATACGATACTTTCCAGCACCGCCACCAAGGCGGCAGCCTGGTTATCCGAGTTCAGCCCCATAAATCGACTCTGGAATTCTCCCTGCCAATAGGGAGAGCCCAATCCTCCCACGCCGTTTAAAAACAGCGGAATCACTGTTTCTGATTGCAGCCACTGGTCAAGGGTGCGCTGATAATCGGCAACACCCAGTTCCGCCACCTGCAATTCCAACGCACTGGCAGCGCCATTCACTGTTCCCTCTACCACGAACCAGCGCGCCGATTCTGCTTCGCTTCCTGTTTCGAAAATCAGCGTCTTCAGAAGCCCCTCCGGAGCTGATACCGAAGGCGCGCAGCGCACGGCAATAAACGCCCCGGTACCGGCATTGATAGTCACCTGCTCCGCAGGTAATTCGCCCTGGCAGAAAAAGGCGGCATTCTGATCGCCGTTGAGAAGCTCGACAGGTAACAGCACATCGCCAATCTGCAGCTCACCAAAGCCGCTGGCGCTGGGTTGTATCGGGGGCAGGATGGCTCTGGGAATATCAAATTGTGCCAGTAACACTTCATCCCAATCACCTGAAGGCAAGTGCCACAACAATGTCCGCTGGGCATTGCCGGGGTCCACCGCAAAGTGATGTTCCCGGGTCAGGGAAAACAGCAGGTAGCTGGCCAGGGGTCCACAACACAGGTGCTGTTCACCCAGCGCCGCCTTCACCCCGGGGATGGTATCCAGGCACCATCGCAACTTGCTGGCACCATAGTGGGCATTGGGTCGCAGACCTGTGTGTCGCGCTATTTCTTCATCACTCAAAGCCAGTGTTTCCAGATAGCTTGCAGCCCGGGTGTCCTGCCAACTCAACACTGGTGACAGGGGTGCGCCCGTCTCCCTGTCCCAACACACCAGACTGGAGCGCTGGGTCACCAGCGCCGCCGCTATCAGCTTGTGAAAATCTGCCCCCAATAGCTCGGGGAGCTTATCCAGCGATGTGCGAATGGAGGCCACCACTTCTACCGGGTCCTGTTCCACCCGCCCCGGCATGGGATGTCGGGTCTGCACTGGCTCGCGCAGTAACAGCCGTTGCCTGCCCACCGCATCAAAAACCAGCACCCGGCTGCTTTGCCCGCCCTGATCCATCACCAGATAGAGAAAATCATTCATGCTTGCATTAAAGCAAAGTTTTGAGCCACGAGTGTTGTTAGGCCGCGATTTGTACCGCGTGATCAGATCAGGTTGAGATACAGGGCAATCACCACTAGGTAGCGAAGACCTTTACCGATGGCCGTCAGCAGCAAAAACAGCCCCAGGTGCACCCGCATGACCCCTGCCACAAATGTCACTGGGTCTCCCACTACGGGTACCCAGGCCAGCAACAGACTCCACACCCCGTAGCGCTGGAACCAATGTTGCGCGCGGTGCAGTTTTTCCGGCTTGAAGGGAAACCAGGAACGGTTTTCAAAATGTATCAGATAACGGCCTATACCCCAGTTCAGCGCAGCACCCAGGGTATTGCCCACCGTTGCCGCCAACCAGAGCAACACCGGGCTGCCGTCGTCGAGAAACGTGACCAGCGCCACTTCTGAATAAAACGGCAGCAGCGAACCCGCACCCAGTGCGCTGACAAACATCAGGAAATACATCAAGGCCTTTGTTCCAGAGCAACAGGCCCGGTGCTGTCGATTCCGATACTCAACGCAGCAACAGTCCGTCATTGATGGGAATAAACTCACTGGCGGCATTCATCAGCGCAGAGGCGGTCAGGTCGGGCACGCCGTACACCTCAACCCTTTTGTTTTTATCCAGCCGCAACTTGTTCACCAGCAGGTCAAAATCGCCATCGCCGGAAACCAGCACTACGGTATCGACATCCCCGGCATATTCCATGGCATCGATGGTAATGCCCACATCCCAGTCTCCCTTGGCCGAACCATCTGCGCGCTGGATAAAATTTTTCAATTTCACCTCAAAACCAATGGCCCGCAAAATATTCTGAAACTCGCGCTGCTTCTGATCACCCCGCTCAGTGGCATAGGCAATGGCCTTGACGACCTGGCGACCCTTGGTGGCCTGCGACCAGAACGCGTTGTAATCGAAGTTACAGCCGTATACCTGCCTGACGGTGTAATAGACGTTTTGCACATCTACCAACAAAAGAACTTTCTGCATCAATAACTACCAGTGTGCTGGATCTTGCGGGAAAGGCTACGGGAACACGGCGAAGAGTGATACCAATATTGAACCTGGTAACACAGATCTACGAAAAAATAACACAACAAAAATCACTAATACCCACTGCCTGAGTTGGGTTTCCAGGTAAGGCCGGGTTGGAAAAAAGTTTCTGTTATCCAGAATACTTGCCGAGTTGCTCCGGCAGTTCGGTAAGACGTTCCACGGTGAGCGTCGGCTGAATACCCCAGGTATCGAACAGTGCGGCTTTGGTTCTGCGCACCCAAACGGAAGACATACCGGCAGAAATGACACCAATCACATCGAAGGGATTACTGGACACCAGCCAGGCCGAATGGTGCTGCGCGCCCGATTTACGCAGGAAATGCGCGTAAGCGGCGGGATTGGGTTTGAAGGTTTTCAGGTCATCCACACTGACTACGCCGCGAAAGAAATGCTCGATATCCGCAGACTGCAACAGCCGCGTCACGGTCTCTTCCGTGCCATTGGAAAATGCAAAAAGACGGAAATCCGCTGCATTTAATCGGGTCAGGGCTTCAGTCACATCATCAAAGGCGGGCAGACTGCGGTATTGCAGGAGCAGCTCCTGCTTTTGGCCATCGGAAAGCGGTTCGTTATAGAGACCACAGATGTAATCCAGCGCCTGGCTGGTGCAAACGGAAAAATCTTCATAATTCTGCATCAGACCACGGCGAAACGAATATTCCAGCTGCTTATCGCGCCAGTCCTGAGAGAAATTCCTGGCATCATCACCCACCATGTCCTGAAGTTGATCCAGAATGCCGTGGGTATCGATCAATGTGCCGTAAACATCAAATGCCAGGGTGATGGCCAAATCAAACTCCAACCGTGAAGTAACGGATTTACCAGACTAAAGCATAGTCAGCTTTACGTATTTTGGTTAACACCAAAGCACAATGAAATGCGCATTTTGTGGATTATTTCCGTTCCGGCAGCAACACCGCTTCGCCCACCAGTTTCTGCTCAATCTCCTCATGGGTCGCCTTGAGATTTGCCCAGCGCTCCGCCGTGGACGGGTGAGAACTGTTGTAGTGTTCGCGGATGCCGTCCGGGTGCTCAATGGCCATGCGCCGCCAGAAGGTGTTGACCACCGAGGTATCCACACCGGCATTGGCCAGGTAATACATGCCCACGTAATCCGCCTCGCGCTCAAAATCCTGGCTGTAGAGGCTGCCACCCAGGTTGCCGAACGTACCCTGGGTATTGACCCCGTAACCGGCGGCAATAATGTCGAAGATACTGCCCAACAGGTAGTTGCCGGTGCGCTTCTCAATATGCCCTTCGCTGTTATGGGCGAACTCATGGGCGATCACCGTCATCAACTCCTCGTCGGACTCGGCAAATCGATACATGCCCGCAGTGATGTAAACGGCCTTGCCATCCGCTGCGGCATTCAGGTCATCATCTTTTACCAGCACCACCGGGAAGGAGCAGGTGATTACGGGTACGATATCCAGTGACACCAACTGATCGTCCCGTTCAACCTCCAGCACCAGATGCTGTTGCGACATCGGCATGGACACAGTCTCAAGGGACTTCACAAACACCTCAGAGGCGTTGGCTGCCGGTATCGCCACTCCGTTGACCGAACGGACCACATCCATCTCCCGCAACCCGGCGTAGGCCGCCGGACTGCCGAAAATAACATGGGAAATCACAATCCCATCCTTGAGTCCGTATACCCCGGTTAAAAGGGTTCTGTCCTTCTTATCCAGCGTGGCCGTATCCTTCCACACCCAGCCCACCGACCGGATGTGGTCGTCGGGGCACAATTTCAGCCCCGTCGTTCTCAACTGCCACGCCAGGTCCTGCAAGTACGCGTTGCGCTCCAGGTAAACCTTCTCTGCCTCAATGCGCTGCCATTGTTGCTCCTCCAGCACATCGCTCCCCGCTGGACGGGCTATCTCGGTGGTCGGGGCACAACCCACTGCGCCAATCAGAACCAGCATCGCCATCAACACAGTTCCTGCATGCCGACAACACCGGGCACTTTCACCCGGCAAACCCGGAGAACCGAGTATTCGACTGACTGAAAACCAGCCCGACCGGAACATGTCAGATCACCGGCGGCTCGGCGAGGGAGAGATGCACCTCGACAGTATTGCCTTCCATGGAACGCCTTAGCGGCAGATTCATGTTGTAGAGCACATCCAGCATTTTGTAGTTTTCACCGAGCACGGCGGCGCGGAACTCCCGGTACCCCGCTGCCCGGCCAATATCCACCAGATGACCCAGTAACAGTGAACCCACGCCTAGGCCGTGGTACTCGTCTTCCACCGCCAGGGTAATTTCTGCGGTTCTTACCGGCAGGTCATCACAGGAGAAATAACGCGTCACGCCCACCACCAGCTCCAGGTCCTCATCCACGGCTACCAACGCCACATGGCGGTCAAAATCCGGCTCGGTGAAGTCTTTCAGCTCTTGTAGCGACAGGTCACTCTTGTAACGGAAGAAGCGGTAATAGGCAGATTCGGGACTCAGGCGGTGCAACCCCTCCTGCAGGGCATTCTTGTCCTGGGGATTAATGGCGCGTATCAGCAGCCCGCTGCCATTACGCAATTGATCGCGGGCAAAAAAGCTGCGCAGTGATTCCGGCGTCGCATCCATCTGGCAAGCCACCTAAACGGGTATGAACTGACCACCCGATATGCCGCCGAGGCAAGGCTTTCGCAACAGGGCAAACCGGCGACACAAACCAGTGCCACCTGTTAATGGCCAGTAACAAAAATGCAGTCTCATTCCTTGAGCATAGCCCCTCGCTCGACCAGTAGCGCTCTTAATACTGACCGGTGACAGCGTGATTCGTCCTCGCAATAGCAACCCACCGACATATTCGTGCTATGGGACAACCCCGCCAGCAAATCGAGCACCCGGCTTTGCTCCGGCTCGGCCATTTCCTTGCGAAACTTTTTCGCAAACGCCGACCATTCCTTATCACTGTTGACTGCCTGGCCCAGCTTCATCAGCTCCGGGGATGGCGAGAGATTCGGCAGCCAGACGTCGTACCAGTTGCCGGTGGAAAATTCGCTTTTCGCTACACCGCGGGGTGGTCGCCTCACGGTGCCGATACGCAGGCCTTCGTCTTTTGCCCGATCTGTACCGAGGCGCACAATACGAATCGTCATTTATCACTCCCGGGCTGATTCAACTATTCAATATCGCTCTCACTGAATTAGAGAATAGACCAGCGATTGTCACAAGCAGCGACCGGGCAAGGCTTTGTGGCGGGAACCCCTTGCTGGCTTAGAGACAAGCCGCAGGGGTCATCAACAAGATCGCTAAGCGCTGGCGCCCTCTTCCGGCTTGCCACTGCGAGACAGGCCATAAAGGGTCAGTAGCAGTGCCAGCAGGATGGTCACTCCACAGATCATCAGGGTAGTGGTTACCAGGGGGTTGTCCACCCCGTGGGGCGGTGGGAATTTTTCACTGATGGTGGGCATCAGTTTGGATGACTCGCCAATAAAGGCCGCCAGCACCCCCGCCCCGCCGTTGGTCCAGGTGCCGACCTGCAACAAGGCAAACCACAGTTTCAGTGCCACTGCACCGAGGCGCATTTCATTCAGCAGCAGTCCCAGCACAACCATCAGCACACCGTTGGCGGTGAATTCAATGTGGGCCATAACAATACCGCGAAACCACTCCACCGCAGTGGGAGGTATAAAACCGACCACACAGCCGACGGTAATTTGCAGTACACCCAGAATCAGGGTCCAGCGACGCAATGTGGCTTTCAGGTTGTCATTGTGGGTGCTCATAGCATGTTGGACTCTCTGAAAAATGGCTCACGCCAAGATAAACTTTCACATGGTTCCAATATATAAGCTATCCCGGTAAATGCCCATTTTGATGCGAATAAACTGACTGACAACATCCCCCGGACAAACCCCTTTCTGCATCAGGAAAATCGGGTGACAGGTAAGAATTAAGAAGGGTTGAACAGGTTGTGCCGGTTACATGGCGGAGATCGCCAATTTCACCGGTTGCTGGCGATAGAACTGGCACAGCAGGCGATACACCTCGGGCATATCTTCCTTCATGTTCTCCGGTGCTTCGAAAAACGCCTCGCTGCACACCGCAAAGAATTCTGCCGGGCTGGTCAGAGCATACTCATCGAGGGGCAGCGAGCGGTGGTGTCGCCAGTCATTCTGCAGGCGATCCCAGGCAGCGGTAAAAATATCGTGCCATTCGCCAGAGCGCATATCCGGGTGCATCGGCGGCGCACCGTTGGCTCCGTCGCGCAGCATATCCAGCTTGTGGGCCAACTCGTGAATCACCACGTTGCTGGGCGTGCCGTGGCGCTGATAGGCGCCGGTTTCACAAATATCCTGCCAGGACAAAATCACCGGCCCCCGGTACCAGGCTTCACCGCTCAGCCCCGGCCCCCGGGAATGCTCTACGCCATCCTCGGTGCGGTAGGGTCGGTTTGGCACAAAGGCATCCTCGTAGAGAATCACCGTCTTCCAGCGGTCATACCAGTCGAGGCCGAGGTGCAGAATGGGGACACAGGCCATGGTCGCCAGCTTCAGACACATGGCGTCGGTAAATTGAAAGCCGCTGCCGGACACAAACGTTTTGCGCACCAGAAAGCGGAAGGTCATATCGCGGAGAGCATCACGCTCGCCACCCTGGTATCGGTGCATCACTGGCCAGTCGGCAATGGCGGATTCCCACTGCACGGTGGTAAAACCCATTTTCTTAACGCGGCTGTTTTCCAGCCAGTTACGGAGTCGGTTAAACATGTTTTATGCACCAGACCCAACAACAAAATGTCTTAGGCGATTTAGAATTCAATAGATTTACTCTTACCCCAAAGATCTTGAATTAAAGCTGATTACTTTAGTTAACCCCAGCCTTTCTTATCATCAATAAAAGGCCCCTCCGGAAGTTTTTTTCCGCACCATGGGCAGAAACTAAAAAATTCAAAGCCCAGCTTTCTTTCTGGTTGGTGGACCATCCAAAGGTTCTCCCCTATCGCATGTCTAACCTTCATATGAATGTCTTCTTCCTTGGGTTCCTCAACTGCTACATACATAACTGGACAGCAGTATTGATTAAGACGGCTATATCTTTTGTATACAGATTTTGGAAGCGACTCTTTCAACCACTTAAGACAAGATTCACAGCCCTGTACATGCTTCACACTTTCCCTGTCGATTTGATTGCCATGGTTAGGAAATCCATCTTCCCCAAACAGGATCAAAGCCAATAGAGTTGGGTCTCTTTTTTTACAGATGACCTTTCGTGATTCTTCACAATCAGGCATTTTTTAATCATCCCTAATCTAGATTTTTATTCTGTCCAAAAACATACAAACCAAAAACAAGAAGCCAGCTATAAGAACTTGTATATCAATACCTTAAAGAAGGAAGCTAGTGAGGTTTAGGATAATTAACACGAAGTAAGACTACACTTCTGACATTTGGATGCTGTTATAGAGATCTCGCCCTTCTTGAGATAGCCCCCAATTGGTTTTTGTGGTCCCCACTGTTTTCACTACAAGCTCATTCAGTGATAGCCAACGCATCACAGCTCTTACACTCCGAACCCCTAACCCACTCTCTTGAGCAATGCCATCAATTGTGCGCCATGTATATTTTGAGTTCCCTAAAGCATTCAGCACAGCACGAGTTGGATCGTCGAGGCCATAAGCGCTAACCGTCAAACCAGATTGAACCTTATCCTCCCCACTCTCTGGCTCTGCTTCTTTTGCGATCATTGCCCCTACTTGTTTTTCGAGCATCTCAGCTTCGAAGCCCGCGCCTCTAAAACGCTTTATCTTCTCAATGTTTGTAAAAGCCAATGCAAGTGCGGAGGCCAAGATACAAAAACCCATTTCAGTAGGCTTATTTAAAATACCAAAGACAAATGACCCGGCAAGAAGAAAGATAAAAGCAAAGGCTTGGGCAACTTGATTTATCATGGGCAAACTCCTTCTCGCACATAAGATTTTATTGCAGAAAAGATTTTTTGTTTTTCAAAAACAGACTATCAACTACTTGCACATTAGAGAACCACCATACTCAAATAAAAAACCAACCGACGAATTCCATTTTCCCAAGGCATAGCTCAAAGTTTCACTCAGTTACAACCCCCGCTGCCACTCCTCCCTCAGGGGAATTACACCGGGCTGGTGAATGGCAGTGCGCACCTGCTCTAATAACTGATCTTTATCGCGATTGAGGGTGCCTTTAAGAATCAAGTAGTTGGAGGCGTGGTCGCTGCGGAACACCGAGCGCTCCAGTTCCAGGGTATCCAGCAGAATTTCCATTTCCCCAAACAGTTGCCGTTGAGTCAGCGGTTGGTAGTCACCACCAAAGCCTTGCTGAAAACGCTCTTCGCCCATGGGGAAGCTAACCACCAGGGTGGAGAGAAATTCTGGCTGGGATTCATTCATTAACTTCGCTGAATTTATCGCATGCTGTTCGGAATATTGCTGGCCACCGAGGCCATTGAGAATCATCACCGAACTTTTCATGCCCGCCTGTTTGATCTTGTGCAGGGCATCCAGTGACGAGGCGTAGGTTTCGCCCTTGGCGACCTTATCCAGCACCAGATCGTCACCGGATTCACAGCCCACGTACATCAGGCTGAGGCCGAGCCGTTGCAGCTCCGCCAGCTCTTCAATCGATTTATTTTTCAGGTTGCGGGGCAGGCAGTAGGAGGAAATTCGCTGCACGTCTGGCAGGTACTGGTGAATGGCCAGCAGGATTTCCTTGAGGCGGCGGAAGGACAATGTCATGGCATCCCCATCCGCCAGGAACACCCGGCGCACCGGGTAGCCGCTGGCAGCTACCTGTTGCAGTTCACTGTCGATATCGGCTTGAGGTTTGACGCTGAATTTCTTCTGCGGCGCGGTATACATCTCGCAGAAGGTGCAACGGTTCCAAGAACAGCCGTTGGTGACCTGGAGAATCAGCGAGCGGGCCTCGCTGGGAGGGCGGAACAAAGGTTCAATGTAATCCATTCTCACATCCTACCCTTGTTGCGGGAAAGTTAGAGTCCTTTATAAGCTCAGATATGAACCTAGAAGTTGTTTCATAGCGTCACGAGCGAAGGTGATACAAGGCAAAAATGGCCGAAAAAGCGGAGTTTACATTGAGTAAATGAGCAATTTGAGGCCATTTTTAACACGGTATCACCGAGCCCAGTAGTTATGAAATAGCTTCTAGTCCCGGCGCCAGGTTGTGCCTTCTCTTGAATCTTCCAGTACGACGCCTTGAGCCAATAATTCTTCGCGAATCTGGTCGGCGCGGGCGAAGTCGCGGTTTTTCTTGGCGTCGGCGCGCTCAACGATCAGCGCTTCAATCTGCTCGGCATCGAGGTCACCTTCGCCCCCACCTTGAAGGAAGGCTTCGGGGTCGGCATCGAGAATACCAAAGATACCCGCCATGGTTTTCAGTTCAGCCACCAGTTGGCGCGCCCGTGCCTCGTCAGTCTTGGCCTGGGTGTTGATATCCCTGACCAGGTCGTACATGGCCGCCAGCGCCTCGCGGGTATTGAAGTCGTCGTCCATGGCGGTCACAAAGCGCTGATAGTAGTCACTACTTTTCAATGCTTCCAGCGCAACGGGCTGCACATCGGCAAAGGGGCGCAGTGCGGTGTAGAAACGCTCCAGGCCGCCCTTGGCCTCAATCAGGTTTTCTTCCGAATAGTTGATGGGGCTGCGGTAGTGGCTGGACAGCAGGAAGTAACGCACTACTTCCGGGTGATATTTTTTCAGCACTTCGCGGATGGTAAAAAAGTTGCCCAGGGACTTGGACATTTTCTCGTCGTCCACACGCACGGCACCGGCATGCATCCAGTAATTGACGTACTGTTTGCCAGTGGCGGCCTCGCTCTGGGCGATTTCGTTTTCGTGGTGGGGGAATGGCAGGTCCGGGCCACCGCCGTGGATATCGAAGGTTTCCCCCAGACAGCAGATGGACATGGCGGAACATTCAATGTGCCAGCCGGGACGACCGGGTCCCCACGGGGAATCCCAGCTTACTTCACCGGGCTTGGCGCTTTTCCACAGGGCAAAATCCCGCGGGTCTTCCTTGATATCGCCCACCTCAACCCGGGCACCGGCCAGCAGGTCTTCGGGGTTCTTGTTGCTCAGTTTGCCGTATTCGGGGAAGCGACTGATGCGGTAGTAGACGTCACCGTTATCGGCCACGTAGGCGTAGTGGTTATCTACCAGGATCTGCACTATGTCGAGGATGTCGTCCATATGGCCGGTGGCGCGCGGCTCGATATCCGGACGCAGCACACCAAGGGCATCTTCGTCTTCATGCATGGCATCGATCATGCGATCGGTGAGATCGGTAAACGACTCGCCATTTTCAATGGCGCGGTTGAGGATTTTGTCGTCCACATCGGTAATGTTGCGCACGTAGGTGACATCCCAACCCTGGGAGCGCAGGTAACGGGTGATGACATCAAACGACACCATGACCCGCGCGTGGCCGATATGACAGTAGTCGTAGACGGTAATGCCACACACGTACATGCGGATTTTTCCGGCCTCGATGGGTTTGTAGACCTCTTTCTGCCGCGTCAGGGTGTTATACAGTGTCAGTGCCATGGTACTCAGTTCTTTCGGTTTGTCGGGCCGCAGTGCCGCCCGGTGTGAATTCAGTAAGGTTTGGAATAGTCGCTCAGTTTTTCCAGGTATCCCGCAGGCCGATGGCGCGGTTGAATACCGGTTTGCCTGCGGCGCTGTAGCCGCTGTCGAGACAGAAATAACCTTCCCGCTCAAACTGGTAGTGGTCGCCCACGGCGGCATCCGCCAGACCGATCTCGCCCTTGCAGCCCTGCAGAACCTGCAGCGACTCCGGGTTGATAAAATCGAGGAAATTGCGATCACCGGCTTCCGGGGCCGGGTCGCTGAACAGGCGGTCATAGAGGCGCACGTCACAGTCCACGCACTCGGTGGCGGACACCCAGTGAATCACGCCACGGGGGCGTATACCTTCGGGCGGGTCCTCACCGATGGTGCCGGGAATTATTTCCGCGAGGATTTCCACAATCTCGCCACTATCGTCTTTCACAAAATCATTGGCCTGGATGACATAGGCGCCACGCAGCCTTACCCATTCGCCGGGCACCAGTCGCTTGAATTTCTTGCGCGACAATGAGCTGTCTTCATTGAAGTCTTCACGGTCAATGTAGATTTCCCGGGTAAACGGCAACTGGCGCTCGCCCAGATCGTCGCGATTGGGGTGGCCGGGAGCAGAGAGCATTTCCACTTCGCCCGCAGGCACGTTGGTGAGCGTGACTTTTAACGGCTTCAGCACACACATGGCGCGGGCGGCGTTATCGTTCAGGTCATCGCGGATAAAGTGTTCAAACTGGGCCATGTCCACCACGCCATCGGTTTTGGCCACGGCCAGGCTGTCGCAGAAGTTGCGAATGGCCGCCGGCGGCACACCGCGACGGCGCAGCCCGGAAATGGTCGGCATGCGCGGGTCATCCCAGCCATCCACATGGTGTTCATCCACCAGTTGCTTGAGTTTGCGCTTACTCGTGATGTTGTAATTCAGATTGAGGCGGCCAAACTCGTACTGGCGGGGCTTCGAAGGCACCGGCAGGTTTTCGATAAACCACTCGTAAAGCGGCCGGTTGGCGGCAAACTCCAGGGTACAGATGGAATGGGTCACGCCCTCGATGGCGTCTTCCTGCCCATGGGCAAAGTCGTAGGATGGATAGATATTCCATGTGTCGCCGGTGCGGTGGTGGGCGCGCTTCTTGATGCGGTACAGCACCGGGTCGCGCAGGTTAATGTTGGGCGACGCCATATCAATTTTGGCCCGCAGGGTCATGCGGCCTTCATCAATCTCGCCGTTTTTCATCTGTTCTAACAGAGCCAGGCTTTCCTCAGCCGGGCGGTCGCGCATGGGGCTGGGTTTGCCCGGCTCGGTGAGGGTGCCGCGATACTCGCGCATCTGTTCGGCGTTCAGTTCACAGACAAAGGCCTTGCCCTCGCGGATCAGGTGCTGGGCCCAACCGTACAACTGGTCAAAATAGTTGGAGGCGTAGCGGATCTCGCCATCCCACTGGAAACCCAGCCAGCGTACATCCTCAATGATGGCCTGAACGTATTCGTCCTCCTCCTTTTCCGGGTTGGTATCATCAAAGCGCAGGTTACAGGCACCGCCGTACTGGGCCGCCAACCCGAAGTTGAGGCAGATGGATTTGGCATGACCGATATGCAGGTAACCATTGGGCTCCGGCGGAAAGCGGGTCACGACCTTGTCCACCACGCCTTCGTCGAGGTCGCGGGTAATGATCTGCTGAATGAAATTGAGCGGTTTGCTGTCGTCTGCCATACTGCCGGGCCGTCGTGGCCATCCCCCTGAAAAAGAGCCGGATTATAGCCTTCAGGGAACAGCGTATAAACAACTGATATACCCAAAGCCCGAGTTTTCAGAGCACAGCCCTGCATGCAACCCAACACACGCGCCATTCTCTATCTGCAACTCTGCCTGCTGTCTTTCCTGATTGGCGACTCACTGGCGAAGAAACTGCTGGCGACAATCCCCCTGGGACAGGTGATGTGCCTGCGCACACTGGTCTCTGTGGTGGTGCTGACAGCCATGGTGATCGCCACCGGCCGCCTGGCGCTGCTGAAAACCCGCAGGCCGGTGCACCATTTTCTGCGCAGCCTGTTTTTTGCGCTGATCAGTCTGGGCTATTACGTGGCGGTGAAATATTTTCCCATGAGCGCCGTGGCGGCCGCCCTGGCAGGTGCGCCCATTATCATTTCGGCCATTTCGCCCCTGCTTCTGCGTGAACATGCCAACAGCATTCAGTGGATTGCCACTATCACCGGATTTGTCGGCGTCAGCCTTGCACTGAAACCGGATCTGTCGAGCGTGAGCTGGAGTTACCTGGCGCTGCTGACACTGCCGGTGTCCTACGCCGGCATGATTCTCTGGTCCCGCTACCTGTCGCGCACGGAGTCCGACTGGTCACTCAATTTCTATTTCTACTTTCCGCTACTGGTGCTGTCGTGGTTCTGGCCGGCGGACTGGATTGCCCTGAGCGCCATGGAACTGCTGATGATTTTTATCTCAGGCAGTGGCTGTGCTGTGGGTTTTATCATGATGGTGGCGGCGTTCCGGATTGGCAAGCCGGTGGTGGTGGCGCCATTTGAATACACTTCGATCATTATGGCTGCCGGTGTGGACATGCTGTTCTGGCAATTTTTCCCGGATTACGTGATGTGGATGGGCATTTCCCTGATTTTGCTGTGCGCGATAATCCAGGGCTGGCAGGCGCGTATCGAAACCCCGGCCATCACACCACACCTGAGGGCCGAGGACACCCACCAGCCCTGATTAACCTGCACAACTCTATGTTGTTTGCATCCCCCTGTGAAAAACGTAACATACCCCCCCACATAAGACAGTTATAGGTATAGGAAGCACTACATGATTACCCTGCACACTAATTATGGCGATATCAGCATTGAGCTGAACTTTGAAAAAGCGCCAGTATCTTCTGCCAACTTCCTGAAGTACTGCCGTGAAGGTTTTTATGAGGGAACCATCTTTCACCGCGTAATTGACGGCTTCATGATTCAGGGCGGTGGCTTCACCCCCGACATGCAGCACAAGCCTGCGGGCAACCCCATTGAGAACGAAGCGGACAACGGCCTTGCCAACGAAACCGGCACCCTGGCCATGGCCCGGACCAGCGACCCGCATTCAGCGAGTTCACAGTTCTTTATCAATGTGTCCAACAATGCCTTCCTGAACCACAGTGGCAAAAACCCTCAGGGTTGGGGCTACGCGGTTTTCGGTAATGTCGTTGATGGAATGGATGCCGTCAATGCTATCAAGGGTGTGTCTACTGGTCGCAACGGCATGCACCAGGACGTCCCAACGGAGCCGGTGGAAATCCAGAAAGTAACCATCAGCGATGCCTACGCGGACAAGTAATTTCCGCGCGACAGGGTTGGCCGACTAGCGCTGATGTCTACGCTGCTGATCTCCGACCTGCATCTCTCTCCAGAACGCCCGGCGGTAACCCGGGCGTTTTTTGCTTTTCTGCGCGACAAGGCCCGCCAGGCAGAAGCCCTTTATATTCTCGGCGACCTGTTTGAATCCTGGATTGGCGACGATGATCCGGCACCATTGGCCCGGGAAGTTATCGGCGAGCTGAGACAACTCAGAGACAGCGGTACCCGGCTGTACTTTATGCACGGCAACCGGGATTTTATGATCGGCCAGCGCTTTGCCCGTGAATCTGGCTGCATATTGCTACCCGAACACTCTGTGACCAAACTGGGTGGAGAGCCCGTGCTACTGCTGCACGGTGACACTCTCTGTACTGACGATGTGGAGTATCAGAAATTCAGGCGCATCTCCCGTTTTCGTCCTCTGCAGTTTGTGTTGCGCCATCTGCCCCTGAAAAAACGCCAGAAAATCGCCGCCAACCTACGTAGCAAGAGCATGGCCGCCAACGCCAATAAGGCAGATAACATTATGGATGTCTCCCCGGCTGAGGTGCGACGCTTTATGAAAGACTTCAACGTCAAGCGCATGATCCACGGCCATACCCACCGTCCGGACCGACACCGGCTGCCTGGTGGTGAACGACTGGTTCTGGGCGACTGGCATCACCGCGGCTGGTATATCGAGATTGTGAAGGACCGGGAACCGGAGCTGATTTCTTTTCCCATCGAAGACTAAGCCTATTCTGCCCGCAGGGCATCAATAGGGCTGAGCCGGGTAGCATTCAATGCCGGCCGCACTCCCGCGATCAGGCCGATCAGCATGGAGGCCAGCAGCGCCACCGTGACAATCTCCCCTTTCAGGGCCACCGGCAATGCCGGCACAAACAACTGCACCGCGACAATTAACAGGGCAATCGCCAGTACACCGGCCAGACCGCCAATCAGACCCAACATCACCGCTTCACCGAGAAACAGGTTTCGCACCTGCCCCCGGGTGCTGCCCAACGCCCGCAACAGCCCTACTTCCGAGGTGCGCTCGGTGACGGTAATCATCAGGATGGTAGTAATACCTACCGCTCCCACCAACAGGGAAATAGCACCCAGACCACCGCCGGCATATTTAAGAATACGCAGGATATTGTCCATGGTGGCCATCATCTGGTCCTGGGTAACGATGGTGAAATCCTCGAAGCCGTGGCGCTCCACCAGCAGCCGTTTGACACTGTCGGTGAGAACTTCGGTGGCCACAGCCGGACTGTAGAAAATATCCACTTCCATCAGGCTTTCGCGGTTAAAAATCTGCAGCCCCTTGTTGGCGGGGATGTAGATCATGTCGTCCAGGTCGGTACCCAGAAACTGCCCTTTGGGCGCCATCACCCCGACAATGCGGAAGCGGTTACCGCCGATATGCACGAACTCGCCCAGCGGGTTGGTATTGCCAAACAGTTCCTGCTTGAGCTTGCTGCCCAGTACCGCAAATGCCCGCGCCCGATGCACATCTTCAACCGGCAGAAAGGACCCCTGGGACACTTCCAGCTTCCAGGCTTTATCCGCCAGCGCCCCCACACCGGCAACCTCGGTATAGCGACTGCGCCCCAGCGCCTTGATCTGTGCAGTGCCAAACACCACCGGCACCACCTGCTCCACACCGGGAATGCGCTCCAGCGCCTCGGCATCCTCCAGCGACAGAGGCCGGGTGGTATTGAGAATACCGCCGAGGCCAAAGGTCTCGGTCTTGCCGGGCGTCACGGCCACGATATGACTGCCGAATTGGGTGAACTCCTGGATCACGAACAGCCGCAGCCCCTCCCCCAACGAGCTGAGCAAAACCATGGCTGCGATGCCGATAGCGAAGCCGACAATGGTCAGGGCCGAGCGCATCCGTTGCATCCACAGGGCACGAAAAATCCAGCGCAGGTAATCCAGAAACTTCATTGATCCTGACCCCGCATCGCCAGTACCGGGTCAAGCGCCGCCGCCCGGCGTGCCGGGATCAGGGAAAATATCAGCCCGGACAGTAATGCTGTGCCCACTGCGGCGGGAATGGACCACCAGGGTGGCGCCAGGGGAAATACCGGCCACAGCCTTGCCAACACATTGACCACCACCCAGGCCACCACGATGCCGGCCACCGATCCCAGGCTCACCAACAGCAGGGACTCGCCAAGAAACAGCTGCCGCACCTGTCGGCTGCTACCGCCCAAAGCTTTGAGGAGGCCGATTTCCCTGCGCCGCTGGCTGACGGAAATCAGGCTGATGTTCATGATCAGAATCCCGGCCACCAGCAGGCTGATGGCGGCAATGGCGGCAATGGCCAGCGTCAGGGTGGTGAGAATGTTGTTGAAGGCAGCGAGCATGGAGTCCTGACTGATCAGGGTGATATCGTCGTCCCCTTCGTGACGCTCCCGTATCACCGCCCGCACCCGATCCTCGACCTTGTCAAAATCGGCATTGCCGTCCAGCTCCATCAGCACCCGAAACAGACCCGGGGTATTGAACATCTGCTCGGCGGTGCGCACCGGCACGATAATCATATCCCGCAGGTCCAGCCCCAGGGATTCCCCGCGTTCTTCCAGCACACCAATCACCCGCATGCGGCGGTCGCCCACCCGCACCCATTCACCGATAGCCCGGCGATTGCCGAACAATTCTTTTTTCAGCTTGGAGCCGAGCACACAAACGGCCATGGCCTCGCTGCGGGCGCGCGCCGGCAGAATTTCGCCCTGGGCAACGTTCATCTTCCGCACCTGAAAAATCGCCGCCGTTGTCCCCAGCACAATCACTTCCCGCGAGCGACTGGATAGCGCCACCGAGGCAGTACCGGCAATCACCGGGGCCACCTCGCGTATCGCCGGTATACGTTCCAGTGCCAGGGCGTCTTCTAGGGTGAGATCACGGGGGGCCGTGCCATAAATAGGTGGGGCGCCACCGGTGGTTTCCTTGCGCCCGGGAAGAATGATCAACAGCTGGTTGCCGAGGGCGGAAAATTCCCGATCCACGTAGCGGCGGGCTCCCTCTCCCAGACTGGTGAGCAGAATGACCGAAGCCACTCCCAACCCCACAGCCAGCAACAGCAGGCCAGTGCGCACCCGGTGGCGCAAAAACAGCTGGCTGTTAAAGCGCAGTTGATCCCGCAACAACATGGTTGTCACCGGTATCCTTCTCTATGCGCCCATCCACCATGCCGATGCGCCGTCGCGCCCGCTTTCCGAGGGCCATGTCGTGGGTCACCACCAGCAGGGTGATGCCCTCGCGATTGAGATTTTCCAGCACTTCCACCACCTCGTGGCCGGAGGCCTGATCGAGGTTTCCGGTGGGTTCGTCCGCCAGCAGAATGCGCGGTTTCATCACTATTGCCCGGGCAATGGCCACACGCTGCAGCTGACCACCGGAGAGCTGGTTGGGGCGGTGGCTGGCACGTTCTGCCAGGCCCACCTGCTCCAATACTTCAAGGGCACTCTGGCGTCGCTGTTTGGGGCCGATACCCGCCAGCATCATCGGCAGTTCGACGTTTTCCAGCGTGGTCAGGCGGTTGATGAGATGAAAAGCCTGAAAGATAAACCCGATATAGTCCGCTCGCAGGCGTGCCCGCGCTTCTTCGCCCAGGGTTTCTGTGGCAGTGCCGTCCAGGCTGTATCGGCCACTGTCCGGCCGGTCCAGCAACCCGACCATATTTAGCAGGGTGGACTTTCCCGACCCGGAGGGCCCCATCACCGACAGGTACTCGCCTGCGTTGATGGTGATATTGACGTCCTGCAGGGCACGTAATGGCGACTCACCCAACTGGTAGGTTTTATTGATGCCTTCCAGTTCAATCATTGGCTGAAGACCCAACCTTCGCCGTGGCCCCGGCCTCGACGCCGGAACTGCCGATATTGCTGACAATCTGATCGCCTTCCCTGAGGCCACTCAGCACTTCGGTATAACGCCAGTTGGCCAGCCCTTTCTCAATCGCCTGGCGCTGCAACACGCCATCGTTATCCAGCACCAGCACAAACTTCTCGTCCACCACCAACTCGGAAGGGATGCGCAGGGCATCGTTGCCACTGTCGAGAATAATCTCCATATCGGCACTGTATCCGGCCAGCAGTTTTATCTCTTCAGGCAAGGCGGAGAGCTCGGCTTCCACTTCAACAGTGCGGGCCTGTTTTTCCTGGTCGAGGATATAGGGGGAAATGCGACGCACTTTGGCTGGAAAGATCATGTCCCGGAAAGCATCCAGCGTGACCCGAACGGGAAGGCCCACGGCGATGTCGGAGGCATCCACTTCGTCAATCGGCGCACTGATGTAATGACAACCATCGGTGAGCAGGTCGATGGCGGGGGGCGTCATCACTCCCGGGGGTGAAGGGGTGGCATACTCACCCACCTCCCCGGTAACTTCGGCCACCGCACCGTCGAAAGGGGCTCTCAGGAAGGTCTGTTCAAGTAAGGCACTGGCGGTGGATACTGCCGCACCGGCCTGCGCGGCCCGGGCCTTTGCGGCTTCGCAACTGGCGGAACTGGCCTCAGCCTTGGATTCCGCCAGATCTGCAGATTCTTCAGACACCAGGTTCTTTCGCGCCAGATTGGTGAGGCGTTTCGCCTCGCGCTGGTCGGACTCGGCGGCAATACAGATGCTCTGCTGCTCCCGCTGGGCTGAAAGCTCTGAAGCCTGCGCCACCTCCAATTGTGCTTCGCGGTCCTTGTTCCACAACACCATCAGCAGTTGACCGGCCTTGACCTGATCACCCTCTTTCACCAGCAGTTGGTCAATGCGTCCACCGATGGACAGCGCCAGACGTGAGCGCTGACAGGCTTTCACCGTGCCTGCCCGGGTATTGGCGACAGTGCGTTCAACGACTCCCCGCTCCACCGATGCCATCGTCACAATGACCGGTTGTGGTCGCGACCAGTAATAAAAGAGTCCGGCGATGACAACCACTACCAGCAGAGTAACCAGCCACTTTCTCATTCAGCCATTCTCCCTGTCTCAATTACCCGATAATCGCTTTTATCATAGACGTTGAAAAGCCGGGGCCGCTTGATGTACACCAATTAGAGGCTTTTCTCCTCTCTATGCCAGGCATAAAAAAACGGCCCGGAGGCCGTTTTTATTCTGCTAGAGGCATCGGGTGGTGGCCGAGGCATCCATAAAGGGACCATCCACACAGAGCCGCCGACCGTCCGGCGCCGCACAGGCACCGCAGAGGCCGACCCCGCACTTGGTCAGGTAATCGATGGCGCTGTAAATGCGCGCATCACCGCAGAATTCCCGTTCTACCGCGATGGCGGCATGTACCATCGGTGCCGGGCCGCAGTTATAGAACATCACATCAGCACGCTCTTCCTCGGACAGCCCCTGCAGGTAATCCCGCAGCAACTCGGTAACAAAGCCATGATAGCCCTCGCTGCCATCGTCGGTGGCGATGTGCACCGGCGCGATCTTCCTGCACTCGTCGATGAAATAGAGTCGCTCCGCCGTCCGCGCCCCGGTGAAAATTTCGGTATTGGGAAAATCCCTGGCCAGCTGATACACGGCCGCCAGACCGGTACCGCCACTGACAGTAATAATTTTCGCGCCTTGCGGTGGGTCCACCGGAATACCGTGGGGGCCGCGCACGTAGGCTTCCGTTCCCGGCTGCAGGCTCATCAGGTCGTGGGTAAAAATTCCCACGTCGATCACGGCCAGGGAAAACGGGTCGTCAGTGAGCGCCGAGAACGGTTTTTCACCCAGACCCGGAATCCACAGGAACACGAACTCACCAGGCTTAAGATTAACCTTGCGGTCGAAGGTGAGAATACAGATGTCATCACAGACCCGCTCGTTGGAAACCAGCGTCACCGGGCGGAACTGCATGTCCACGTCGTAGCGAATCTGACTCTCGGCGGCGTTACCGCGGCCGGCCATATCCGCTGACAGGGTTTTGAAATACTGGCCCATTTCTTCAGTGGTCAGGCCAATCAGCGAGGAACCTACGCCAACAACCGCAGCACCCGCATCCTGATAGGCGCGCACATCGTCGGCACTACTGACTCCGCCACAACCGATGATCGGGCAGTCCACCACCTCGGCGACTTCGCGCACACATTTCAAACCGATGGGCAGTACACCCTTACCGGACATGCCGCCGACGCCGTTGCTCAGCACCGGGTGGCCGTGGGCTGAGGTATAACCCGGCCCGACAGTATTGATGGCACAAAGGCCGTCAGCACCTCCAGCCACCGCCGCTTTGGCGATCTCGGCGATATTGTCGGTATTGGGCGTCAGCTTCGGGATGACTGGAATATTCACCGCGGCTTTCACCGCCGCAGTAATTTCACGCACCAGTTCCGGATCCTGACCCATGGCCATGCCGTAACCCTTGGCGTGGGGGCAGGACAGGTTCAGTTCCAGGCCATCGGATACCGGCGCCATGATCTTGGCCACCTCGACGAATTCCTCGACACTGCCGCCGAAAATGGAGGTCAGCAGGAAACGATCCTCCGGCACCCGCAGGGTCGCCAGCTGCGCGGCCAGCTGTTCAGCACCAGGATTGGTCAGTCCCACCGCGTTGACAAAACAACCGGGCGCGTACTGGCTGATCACCGGCTCCCGGTAGCCCGCCCTGGGCGCCAGACCGACACTCTTGGTGGTCATCACCCCCACTTCCGGCATGGTGTCAAAGATGCGCTGGATGATGGTGGTGGCGGTGGTGACGATTCCAGAGGGAATGGTGAGCGGCGAGGTAATCTGCTTGGTAAAAAAAGGAATTTTCGACATCGAGAAAGTCTGATCTAAACGGTTGGATGGCAAGGTGCGAAGGATAAACGTCTGCGGGGGTTAAATCCACTTAGATCACCCCCTTTGCACCTCTCTAACCCCTCTTGCTTTGCGCAAATTATGTTCTTAATGGCCCCGAGTGAAACCGGAATTCACCGTCTGGCGCTTCCACCAGCTCTTGCTCCTGCTCACGAAACACAGCAATTCGCTTCTCCACTTCTACTTCACCAGCGGCCTTGCGGGCCAGGGAGAGGTAATCCTTATAGTGGCGGCCTTCGGAGGTGAGTAGCGACAGGTAGAACTTCTGCAGCTCCGGGTCCAGGTGCGGCGCCAGCTTGGCGAAGCGCTCGCAGGAGCGGGCCTCGATAAAAGCACCGACAATCAGAGTGTCCACCAGCTTGGCGGGCTCATGGGTGCGCACTTTACTGCGCAAGCCTGCCGCGTAGCGGGCGGCATTGAGATTCTGGTAGTCGATACCGCGTTTTTTCATGATGGCTATGACCTGCTCGAAGTGGCGCATTTCCTCGCGGGCCAGGCGCGACATTTTGTTGAGCAGTTCGAAGTTGTCGATATAGCGGTAGATGAGGTTCAGCGCGGTGCTGGCGGCCTTTTTTTCGCAGTTGGCGTGGTCGATCAGCAACACGGCCTGATTTTCGGGTTTGAGGGCTGTTTCAACCCAAAGGTCGGGGGTGGGGCACGGCAAAAACGCCTGGATTTCCTCCAGTGCTGACATGGTGTTGACTACTCTCCGGACTGCTGGTTGAAAAAGGTTTGGCGCTCATTGAGGATACTTCTGTCCAGATCCGCAACAATTGGCCTGCTGGCGACGGTATCGTACCACTGCTGCAACCCGGACACCGCACCCAGTACCGACCAGCCGTAGACCACCTGCATGGTTTTTTCTACAGGTCCCAGGGTGTGATAGGCGACGATATCGGCATAAGTGAAGTCACTGCCGGCCAGGTAAGGGTTGAAATGCACCAGGCGTCCAAATGCCCGCAGGCCTTTTTCCACCTGGGGCCTCACTGAATCCACCGTGCGCTGGGAATTGCTACCACCAAAAAACACCCCGTTGTACAGGCGCCGGGCCGGGAGTTCGATATAAAGCTCGCACACTTTCATCAATTCTCGCACCTTGGCCCGGGCGAACGGGTCCGCGGGCAACAGCGGCACTTCCGGAGTGACGTCCTCGAGAAACTCCAGTATGACGGAGGTTTCACTGAGGAAACCCTCACGGGCTTCCAGGCAAGGCACCTTACCCATCGGGCTGATATCCAGGAACTGTGGCTCCTGACTGGGATAGGTGCGAATTTCCTCAAATTCAAAGCCCTTTTCCAGCAGGGCCAGCTTGACCATGTTGAAGTAGTTGCTGACATGAAACCCGTAGAGCTTGAGCATGACCCTTTCCCCTTGCTAAACGCCCGCCAGGGCTGATTCTTATGGCAGAAAGTGTAACAGAGAATTTACCCGGTGAATGGCGGTTATCCACTTTAGTCACGTTACTTGGAGCACAGATTTGATGTACTATACTGAGCCCTTGCCCGTGGCTCCTATTGTGGCCCAGCAGCCGAATACCCCCTCATCGGTATGTGTTACCGATAGACCCCGCCCAGAGGTGATCCCACTGCGTCGGGTAAACTCACAAGATTAAGAAGAGGATGCAAATCGTGCTTGAAGCCTATCGTCAACATGTTGCGGATCGTGCCGCACAAGGAATTCCCCCGAAACCCCTGACACCAGAATGGACTGCCGACCTGGTCGAATTGTTGAAAAATCCGCCCGCAGGCGAGGAAGAGTTCCTGCTGGACCTGATCGCCAACCGCGTCCCCCCGGGCGTTGACGAAGCAGCCTACGTGAAGGCCGGTTTCCTGAGTGCGGTAACCAAAGGCGAAGCCAATAGCCCCCTCATTGACCGTCTGGCTGCGGTCAAACTGCTGGGCAACATGCACGGCGGCTACAACGTGGCCACCCTGGTTGATCTGCTGGACGACGCCGAGCTGGCCGGTCAGGCAGCCGAGGAACTGAAAAACACCATTCTGGTGTTTGATGCATTCCACGATGTGGCGGAAAAAGCCGATGCCGGCAACGCCAATGCCAAAGCCGTGCTGCAATCCTGGGCCGATGCCGAGTGGTTCACCCAGGAAGACGCAGTACCGGAAAGCATCAAGGCCGTCGTTTTCAAAGTGACCGGCGAAACCAACACTGATGACCTGTCTCCGGCTCCCGATGCCTGGTCCCGTCCCGACATCCCGCTGCATGCCCTGGCTGCCTATAAAATGGCCCGTGAAGGCCTGACTCCCGACGAGCCCGGCACCATCGGCCCGATGAAGCAGATCGAAGACATCAAATCCAAAGGTCTGCCGGTTGCCTTCGTCGGCGACGTGGTCGGTACCGGTTCTTCCCGGAAATCCGCCACCAACTCCGTACTCTGGTTCTTCGGTGAAGACATGCCCGGCGTACCCAACAAGCGCTCCGGCGGTATCTGCATCGGTGGCAAGGTAGCACCTATCTTCTTCAACACTATGGAAGATGCCGGCGCACTGGTCTTCGAAGCCCCCGTCGATGACATCAACATGGGCGACGTGATCGAAATCCGTCCTTACGACGGCAAAATTCTCAGCGAATCCGGCGCGGTACTGTCCGAGTTTGCCTTCAAGTCCGACGTCATCCTGGATGAAGTTCAGGCCGATGGCCGTATCAACCTGATCGTTGGCCGCGGCCTGACCCAGCGCGCTCGCGAGCACCTGGGCCTGTCAGCTTCCGACCTGTTCCGCCAGCCCGCCCAGCCTGCCGATACCGGCAAGGGTTATACCCTGGCCCAGAAAATGGTCGGCAAAGCCTGTGGTGTTGCAGGCGTTCGCCCCGGCACCTACTGCGAGCCGAAAATGACTACTGTGGGTTCACAGGACACCACTGGTCCGATGACCCGCGACGAGCTGAAAGATCTGGCCTGTCTGGGCTTCTCCGCCGACCTGGTGATGCAATCCTTCTGTCACACTGCTGCTTATCCCAAGCCTGTGGACATCGACACCCAGCACACCCTGCCCGACTTCATCATGAACCGTGGCGGCGTGTCCCTGCGCCCTGGTGATGGCATCATTCACAGCTGGCTGAACCGCATGCTGCTGCCCGACACCGTGGGTACCGGTGGTGACTCCCACACCCGTTTCCCGATGGGTATTTCTTTCCCCGGCGGTTCAGGCCTGGTGGCCTTCGCGGCTGCTACCGGTGTGATGCCGTTGGATATGCCTGAGTCCGTACTGGTGCGCTTCAAGGGCGAAATGCAGCCCGGCATCACCCTGCGCGACCTGGTACACGCCATTCCCTACTACGGCATCAAGCAGGGCCTGCTGACCGTTGAGAAGAAAGGCAAGAAGAACTTCTTCTCCGGCCGCGTCCTGGAAATTGAAGGCCTCGACAACCTGACTGTTGAGCAGGCATTCGAGCTGTCCGATGCGTCCGCCGAGCGCTCAGCCGCCGGTTGTACCATCAAGCTCAGCGAAGCCTCCGTAGCCGAGTACCTGAAGTCCAACATCACCCTGCTGCGCTGGATGATTGCCGACGGTTACGGCGATGTTCGTACCCTTGAGCGCCGCGTACGCAAGATGGAAGAGTGGCTGGCCAACCCATCGCTGATGGAAGCCGATGCCGACGCCGAATACGCCGCTGTGGTTGAAATCGACCTGGCCGAAGTTAAAGAGCCCATCGTTTGCTGCCCGAACGACCCGGACGACGCCAAGTTGCTGTCTGAAGTCGCCGGCGACAAGGTTGACGAAGTTTTCATCGGCTCCTGTATGACCAACATCGGCCACTTCCGTGCCGCTGGTAAGCTGCTGAACGAAGCACCCGGTGTAAACACTCGCTTCTGGATCAGCCCGCCGACCCGTATGGACGAACATACCCTGATGGAAGAAGGCTACTACAACATTTACGGGAAAGTCGGTGCCCGCACCGAAATGCCCGGCTGCTCCCTGTGTATGGGTAACCAGGCCCGGGTGAATGCTGGCAGCACTGTGCTGTCCACCTCCACCCGTAACTTCCCCAACCGCCTGGGCGATGGTGCAAACGTGTACCTGACCTCTGCCGAACTGGCGGCTGTGGGCGGTATTCTGGGCCGCCTGCCCACTCCCGCGGAGTACATGGAATACGCGAGCAAGGTCAACTCCATGTCCGGCGAGATTTATCGCTACATGAACTTCGACCAGATCGAGTCCTTCCAGAAAGCTGCCGACGAAGGCAAGCGCATTGCTGCTGCCCAAATCGTGGATGTTGCCTGATCTCCTTGCTCAAGCAGCAAAACAAAAAAAGCCCCGCAGAGCGGGGCTTTTTTTATGTCCAGACTTATATTCAACCTGCTCCCTGGTTTGTATCACAGCCTACATTTTGGCCGGAAACCCGAAGAATTGCCGAAAAACGTCAATCTTTTGTCTAACAGGTTTTAGGTTGCCTATTCTAATCTGCTATGCATAAACTGGCATCCACTCATGCAGTAACAAATAGATGATGGCAGGTGCCTATGCAATACCATATTTATGATTTGTACCGTCAGTCCCTGGTGCCCATCAACACCGCACTGGATCTGACCCACGATATTATTACCCACGAAAAGAATCCCTTTTCCAAGACTAAGCTGGGCCGGTTCAGAAAAGCCTTTCTGGAATCCACCATTCGCCTTCTGAAACACTACCCGAAACAGGGTTTTGAATATGAACCGGTGGTAATTGACGATGTGGAATATGCCGTCCACGAAGATATCGTCATGGATAAGCCCTTCTGTCACCTGTTGCGCTTCCGCCGTGAAGGACTACCGGCCGACGCACCCAAGATGCTCTGTGTGGCGGCCCTATCCGGTCACCACGCCACCCTTTCAAGGGAAACCTTCCGGGAATTTCTCGATACCTACGAAGTGTACGTTACCGACTGGCTGGATGCCCGCGACGTGCCCTTGACCGAAGGCAAATTCGGTTTTGAGGAGTATGTCGCCTACCTGATCGAATTTATGGAATTTATGGGCCCCGGCAGTCATATGTTTGCCATCTGTCAGGCTGCCGTGCCCGGTCTTACTGCCGTGGCGCACATGAGCAAGCATGACAACCCGGCGCGACCCAAGACGCTGACCATGATGGCAAGCCCCATCGATATCCGCGTCAACCCCAATGAATTTACCAAGCGCGTGGACAAGATGTCCGCCAAGGCCCTGAAGCGCGTATTGATCCACAAGGTGCCGTCCCGCTACCCCGGGGCAGGTCGCAAAGTCTATCCCGGCATGTTGCAGTTAGGTGGCTTCATGTCCATGAACATGAAATCCCATATCCAGAAGCATGTGCAGTTCTTCAAGGACATTGCCCACGGTCGTGTGGATGAAGCTGATCGCCACCGCGATTTCTACGATGAATACATGGCGGTACTGGATATGGATGCCGACTACTATATGGAAACCATGGAACGTGTTTTCCTGGACCAGCAGTTGCCCAAGGGCACCATGACCTACTATGGCGAGCCGATCAGCTGCAGCGATATCAAGGACGTCGCCATTTTCACCCTTGAAGGGGAGAAAGACGACATGATCAGCCTGGGCCAGACGGAAGCCGCCCTGGGGCTGTGCGACAAACTGCCGAAGAAGCTCAAGAAGCACCATGTGCAACTGGGCGTTGGCCACTACGGCATCTTCAATGGCAGCAAGTATCGAGAGTTTGTTGCGCCATTGATCAAGGAGTGGATCGACAGCCATCACTGATGCTGAAAAGGACTCGAAAAAGCCGGGAATAACCCGGCTTTTTTCATGTCATCACATTTCCTCCGGGCCGGCAACAATGCTGTATAAATCCTGTACAACCATGTAGAATTGCCGCCCTTTCATTCTGGTGATCACTATGAGCGAGCTGCTGTCCCCGGCGGGAACACTCAAGAACATGCGCTATGCTTTTGCCTACGGTGCCGATGCGGTATATGCCGGTCAGCCCCGCTACAGCCTGCGCGTGCGCAATAACGAGTTTAATCACCTGGATGTGATGGCCGACGCCATCGCCGAGGCCCACGCCCAGGGCAAGCAGTTCTACATCGCCAGCAATATTTCTCCCCACAACGATAAGGTGCGCAGTTACCTGCGCGACATGGAAGCCGTGATCGATATGAAGCCGGATGCGCTGATCATGTCAGACCCCGGCCTGATCATGATGGTACGGGAGAAATGGCCCGATATGCCCATTCACCTGTCCGTACAGGCAAATGCCGTCAACTACGCCACGGTCAAATTCTGGCACCAGCAGGGCATTGTGCGCACCATTCTCTCCCGGGAGCTGAGCCTGGATGAAGTAGAGGAAATTCGTCAGCAAGTGCCGGAGATGGAGCTGGAAGTGTTTGTCCACGGGGCCCTGTGTATTGCCTACTCCGGCCGCTGCCTGCTGTCCGGCTACATGAACCACCGCGACCCCAACCAGGGGGCCTGCACCAACGCCTGTCGCTGGAAATACGATGCCCACGAAGCCAAGCAGACAGAAACCGGCGACATTATTCCCACCAAGATGTGGGAGCCGGAAAAAGCACCGGACAACCACGACGAAGTGGAGCCGATGATGCTGCTGGAAGAACAGGGCCGTCCCGGCGAGCTGATGCCCGCCTTTGAGGACGAGCACGGCACCTACATCATGAACTCCAAAGACTTGCGCGCCGTGCAGCACGTCGAACGCCTGGTCAACATGGGTATCCATTCCCTGAAAATTGAAGGTCGCACCAAATCCCACTATTACGTCGCCCGTACCGCTCAGGTCTACCGCCGCGCCATCGACCACGCTCTGGCTGGCAAGCCCTTCGACATGAACCTCATGGCGGAACTGGATCACCTGGCCAATCGCGGCTACACCGAAGGCTTTTACCGCCGCCATGTGCCGCAGGAGTACCAGAACTACCAGCAAGGTGTATCCACCAACCCCAACCAGCAGTTTGTGGGTGAAATCTGCGGCGTGGAAAAAGACAAGGGCTGGTTTACCGTGGAGGTAAAAAACCGTTTTGAAAAAGGCGACACCCTTGAACTGATTACCCCGGCAGGGAATATGACGTTCAACCTCGATGCGTTGGAAAACCGCGACGGGGAAAAGGTGAATGCTGCTCCCGGTTCCGGCCATGTGGTGCGAATTCCCATGCCCGTGGACCTGCCCCTCGCGGAAGATGGCGGCTACGCCATGCTGATGCGTTATCTGTAAGTCGTTCGGAACCCCCTCACTTTCGTACCAGGGTTCCTGTTAGACTTTGAGTTAAAGCTAACGGACGGTTAACGTGGCACGAATTATTCTGTTGCTGGCGCTGGGGATTCTCGCCTACGTCGCCTGGCAACAATTACTCAGATTATCTCCGGAAAAACGCCGTAATTTCCTGATGCGATCAGGGTTCTTTGCGGTGCTGGGCGTTGTTTTACTTCTGGCAGCCACAGGGCGCGTTCACTGGATTGTCGCCGCTTTCACTGCCGTTTTACCGTTTGCCAAGGTCCTGCTTGGGCTGCTGTTGCGCTCCCTGCCTTTCCTCCAATTGTGGCTGAAAAAACGTCAACAGCAGCAACCCCCGACATCGCAGGAAAACCGGATTCTCACCGAGCATGAAGCACTGCAACTGCTGGGGCTGAAACCGGGTGCCAGCCGGGAAGAAATCATCATGGCGCACAAAAGGCTCATCCAGAAACTCCACCCCGACCGAGGTGGCAATGATTACATTGCATCGCAACTGAATGCCGCCAGAGACCTGTTGCTAAAGCGCTACGGCTAATTCTTCAGCAACAGGTGGATATATCGTCCCAACCACAGGTAGGGCTCGCGCCGCGAATAGCGCAATTCCATATCAACCACGGCCTCTGGCACGGTGTTCCCTCCCCGAGGGGAGGTCACATAGTCGGAAAACACCCGCACACCACTGGTGGATATCACCGACAGTCCGGCTTCCTCCACCCAGCGACTTACCTGCTCCGGCGACTGCGGGTTGCCCGGCGTCAGACTACCGGGATCTGCATTGAAACCCTGATTACTTGCCAGATTTTCACGTTCCAGCAGATTAAAATTGCCACGAATGAGGTTGCGGTATTCCAGCGAATGGCGGTTGTAGTAGCTGAGGGACAATACTCCGCCCTGAGCAAGAAACGGCTTCAACGCAGGAAGCAATGCTTCCGGGGCTGCCAGCCACTCCATGACCGCGTGACAGAGCACCACATCGAATGACCCCAGATCGAGAGCCGGCAACTGCTGGAAGGCCCCGTGATGCCACTGCATACACCCCTCCACGCCCTCTTTTCTGGCTGCCTCGCGGGCAATGGCCAGCATTTCAGCGGAAATATCATTGACCACAACATCATGGCCCAGAGCCGCCAGACGGATGGCCAACTGCCCCAAACCAGCGCCCACATCCAGTATCCGCAGAGGCCGACCCCCATGAATGGCCGGCACTTCGCTCTCCAGGTCCCGCCACAGAACCGCCAGGCGGGTTTCACCCTTCAGGCCGCCGTATATCTTGCGCTGAAATCGTTCGGCAAGATCATCAAAATTACGGTCTTGTTGCATAGCTCGCGGTTGGTCCCTTGTGAAAATTACCTGATCGTGGGGCTGTCATTTGCCGCCAACTGGTGCGAACGCTAGAATACCCGCGCTGTCACCATATGTCTTCGCCCCGGTGGCACAGCTAGATAGTGCAACCCCCACCTAAAGGGCCTAATAACTAGTCATAAACCTGCTCAAAGTATTGATTATCTCCCCTCGATCTTATCTTGCTATGGAGCATAACTTTTCGATACTGTGAAAATTAGAAAATCACCTGGAACGAGCAAGATGGTTAACATTGAACTACTTATGGCAGCTGTGATGGACTCGCGTGATGGCATCACAATTTCAGACTTCTCTCTTCCTGATAATCCTTTGATTTTCGTTAATCCTGCCTTTGAGAGGATGACCGGTTACTCAAGCGATGAGGTGGTGGGTAAAAATTGTAGATATCTTCAGAGAGAGGACAAAAATCAGCGGCCCCTAGAAACAATACGAGAAGCCATCAAAAACAAACAAGCTTGCTTAGCAAAATTAAGGAACTATCGCAAAGACGGTTCTATGTTTTGGAACGAGCTAAGTATTTCACCTATATTCGGCCCTGATGGTCAGGCAACCCACTTTTTAGGTATCCAAAAAGATGTAACCAGCGAAGTCCTCCTGAACGAGAAAATCAGACAGGATTATGAAGGTCTTAGAACAAGTCATATTAAGCTTGAAGAAATGGTTAACATTGACCCGCTTTCAGGAATTCACAATAGAAGATACTTAGATCAGCAATTAGAAATCCTCTGGAAAATAGCGTCAAGATTAGAACAAAAAATTACTATTCTGATGATTGATATAGACCATTTCAAACAATTCAATGATACATATGGTCACCCAGCTGGAGATAAGGTCATCACAGAAGTAGCACAGACGCTGGAGACTTCATTTTTAAAGTCTACAGATTTTGTTGCAAGGTATGGTGGTGAGGAATTTATGATTATCACACTAAATGAAGACACTGATAAAACGCAGGAATACGCAAAAGAAATCGTTAATAGAGTCCAAAAATTACGGATTCCTCATAACAAGTCAACATTTGGACACGTTACTGTAAGTATAGGCTTCAGCTCATGTAAGCCAAACCCAAAGATCAGTTCTCAGGACTTAGTTAATCAAGCAGACCAAGCTATGTATGAAGCAAAATCTAAGGGCAGAAATATTGCTATAAAGTATTTAGTCTAAGATGAAAAAACATCATACCTGTCATCGTAGTATATTCTCCCTCTACTTCTGTTCTTTATGGACAATTTGAGGGGCAAGAGGATTCGAACCTCCGACTTGAGTAGGTGCAAAACTTTTTGCATGAAGTGACAAATCTTGAACTTTGCTCTCTAACTAACAACTAGCCGGGCTTGCTCTAGTCTAGTGACAACCCTAGAATTAGCGCCGAGAGAAACGAGGTGCAAATTCTCTAGACCTTTAATAAGCCCCGGTAGCTCAGCTGGATAGAGTGGCCCCCTCCTAAGGGGCAGGTCAGAGGTTCGAATCCTCTTCGGGGCGCCAAATTCTTCTACCCCCCCCCTTCGGACCTTTCTCATGAACCTTCTGCTCTTGGAACCCGGTGACTTTATTAATGCGAACCGGGTGCAGTTGCAGGGGCGTCGTCTGCAACATATGCTCGAGGTTCACGGGGTCAAAACCGGCGACACGCTGAAGGCCGGAGTACTCAACGGGGCTATTGGCACCGCCCGCATCTTACAGTTGTCGGAGACACTGGCGGAGCTGGAAGTAGCCCTCGACAAGGCACCACCTCCCCCGCTGCCCATCACCCTGTTGCTGGCTCTACCCAGGCCAAAAATGTTGCGCCGTGTTCTGCAGACTGTCGCTACCATGGGTGTCAAACAGCTCTATCTGATAAACAGCTGGCGAGTAGAGAAAAGCTACTGGCAAAGCCCTTTTCTCTCCGAACAGGCAATCCGTGAGCAGTTGTTGCTGGGGCTTGAACAAGGCTGCGACACGCTCCTTCCGGAGGTTTATATCCGGCAGCGCTTCAAACCTTTTGTGGAAGATGAATTACCATTACTCGCGGTCGGGAAGGTGGCGCTGGTCGCACATCCGTCTGGCGAGACACCCTGCCCCACCTCAATACAGGACAACCTGGTGCTGGCAATGGGACCTGAAGGGGGGTTTATTGATTACGAGATCCAGAAACTGCAGGAAACCGGGTTTGAAACCGTCACTCTGGGCGCACGTATTCTCCGGGTGGAAACGGCTATCCCGGCCATCCTTGGCAGGCTGTTTCAATAACAAGACTTCACTCAACCCCCTCCAAATACGCTGATTGCGACCCCAAAAAAGGTCTGACATTAGAATTTGCTAAAAACCATCAGAATCGGTATCGTGCTTTTTTTATCCAGACTGACCAGTCAACTTGAAGGGCATGGTCAGCATGCCAACACGTTCAACATCAAAATAATAAAGAGGTAGTCACTGATGAAATTGTACGATTGTGCGGTAGCACCCAACCCCAGAAGAGCCCGGATGTTCATCGCCGAAAAAGGCCTGGATATCCCCAAAGTGGAAGTGGATATCCTGGGAGGAGAAAACCTGAAGGAGAGCTTTCTTGCGATTAACCCGAGAGGCCTGCTCCCTGTGCTGGAGCTTGACGACGGCACCCGTTTTGACGAGGCAATGGCCATCTGCCGTTACCTTGAGGAACTGTATCCCGAACCGCCACTACTGGGCACAACCCCGGTAGAGCGGGCGCAGATTGAATGCCTGCAGCGCAAAATGGAATTTGACGGCATGATTGCCACCTCTGAGGTATTCCGCAACCAGCCCGACAACGAAAGCTTCTGCTATCGCAGCCTGCCCGGCGCCGGTGATACCCCGGCAATTCCCGGGCTCATTGATCGCGGCAAAAAATCTCTGGATCGCTTTTTTTACTGGCTGGAAAAATTCCTGGACGGTAATGAATTTATCACTGGCGACCGCTTTACCATGGTGGATATCACCGCGGTTTGCGCCGTGGACTTCGCCAAGTGGGTGGACATCACCATCCCGGAGAAAAACACCAACAGCCTGCGCTGGTATGAAGAGGTTTCCGCAAGGCCAAGTGCGAAAGCCTGATAAAAAATTCAGCACAAAAACCCGGCTATCTGCCGGGTTTTTTATTGTGGCAAAGGAGACAGTGCATGACCTAACCGACTTAAGGGCACCAGGGCAGCATTGCACTGATAACCTTTTGCAATTGCCCTCAAAAACCTGTCGGTTGAAACTCATTAACAACAGCTAACTTGCTACTGTTTAACGTTGTAGCAAAAACAACAATCCCCGTCCCGGGTAGAAATTTTCTTTGTAGGATTCCAGACACTGAAAGACTGCGCGGCAGCAATCGATATTTTTTTCTATATTTTTCATTTAGTTAAAGTTCTACAACGGGCCTTTTAAAATGACATAGGTCGTGCAACTACCTATTCAACAGGGGGCGGATATTTCCGCCCCTACAGACCACGAATCTCTGGGCGGTTTTACTGCACTGGATCTGGCCAGTAATATCGAGTGCCTGAAATTACTAAGGCAATCCGCAGCCGGCTGACACAGAAATAGCTGCTGTTATAAACCCAAGAAGGCTATATTTGCAGAAATAGCGCCTTGTCGGGTTTGCGACAAAACACTCAATCCGGCTCGGCAGGAATTATTCGCTTTGCCTTTATATTTAGAGAATTAGCGCCAACGGCCAACGGTGGCCGAGCGATTGCATCGTTTCACCTGTAACCACCGAGGTCATACTCCCACAAGCCATGAAATATCTTCTCAGTCTATTGCTAACCCTGTTTCCTCTGCTGGCAGCCGCGGAAGATGTCAGCGTGGCGGTGGCCTCTAACTTCACGGCACCGATGAAGGAAATCGCGGTCGCGTTTGAACAACACAGCGACCACCGGGCCGCCCTCGCCTTCGGGTCCTCTGGCAAGTTCTATGCACAAATTCACAACGGCGCACCCTTCCAGGTGTTTCTCTCTGCCGACCAGGATAAGCCCATCGCCCTGGAACAGGATGGCCAGGCAGTGGTCGGCAGCCGCGTCACCTACGCCGTGGGTTCCCTGGTGCTGCTGGCGTCCGACAAGCATGCCGACCCGAAGGCAATGCTGCACAGCGGCGACTATCGCAAACTGGCACTGGCCAACCCTCGCCTCGCCCCCTACGGCGTAGCCGCCATGGAAGCAGTGGCTGAACTGAAGCTCGGCGAAAACGCCTCCCCCAAAATGGTGCTGGGGGAAAACATCGCCCAGGTCTTTCAGTTCATCACCAGCGGCAATGCCCAGCTCGGCTTTGTCGCCCAGTCACAGGTTGCCGGCAATGAACAGTTGGCCGACCGCTACTGGGTAGTGCCCAAAGAGCTTTATCGCCCCATTCGCCAGGATGCGGTGCTACTGAAGCGCGGTGCCGATAACCCCGCCGCGCTGGCCCTGATCGAGTTCATGGGAAGTGAAGTGGCCATCGCTATCATGCAAAAATACGGCTACAGCCAACCGGACGGGGATTAAACCGCCATGGGATTTTCAGCAGAAGACCTGCAAGCCATCTGGCTGACCCTGAGACTGGCAGCCCTCGTCACCCTGTTGCTGTTACTGATCGGCACACCCCTCGCCTGGTGGCTGTGCCGTACCCGCTGTCGCTGGAAAGGGATAATCAGCGCGGTCATCGCCCTGCCGCTGGTATTGCCCCCCACGGTGCTCGGTTTCTACCTGCTGTTGGCGATGGGGCCCCACGGCCCGGTGGGCCAACTCACCCAGGCCCTGGGCATCGGCACCCTGCCCTTTACCTTCTGGGGGCTGGTGGTGGCCTCGGTGTTCTATTCCCTGCCGTTTGTGGTGCAGCCCATTCAAAATGTTATGGAGGCCATGGGCGAACGACCGCTGGAAGTAGCCGCCACCCTCGGCGCCAGTCCATGGGATACCTTTATCAACGTGGTGCTGCCGCTGTCCCGCCCGGGTTTTGTCACCGCTGCCATTCTCGGCTTCACCCACACCCTCGGAGAATTTGGCGTGGTGCTGATGATTGGCGGCAATATCCCCGGAGCGACCCGGGTCATCTCGGTACAGATCTACGATCACGTGGAGGCTATGGATTACGCCCAGGCCCACTGGCTGGCAGCCACCATGGTGTTGTTCTCCTTCGCAGTACTGGCGGTGCTCTACAGCCGCAAGCGCCCGCTGGTCATCAAGTGAGTCTGGCGCCATGAACTCACCCACACTCAGAGCCCACTTCCAGCTTCAGCGAGCCGATTTCAGCCTCAAGGTAGATCTGGAATTGCCCTGCCAGGGAGTGATTGCCCTGTTTGGCCGATCCGGCTCCGGCAAAACCTCACTGCTGCGCTGCATCGCCGGGCTCGAGCGCTCTGCACATGGCACCCTGCACTTTAATGGCGATACCTGGCAGGACGAGACCCGCTTTGTTCCCGTGTATCAACGACGCCTCGGCTACGTCTTTCAGGAAGCCAGCCTGCTGCCGCACCTGAGCGCCCGGGGCAACCTGGAATTTGCCCGCAAGCGCACCCCCGAAACCGTGACAGAGGCGGAGTGGCAGAAAATCATCGGGCTGCTCGGCCTCGACTCCCTGCTGGACCGCTCCCCGGGACAGCTCTCCGGTGGCGAGCGTCAGAGGGTCGCCATTGGCCGGGCGTTGATCAGCAAACCCCGGCTGTTATTGATGGATGAACCGCTGGCCGCCCTCGACCTGGCCCGCAAGCAGGAAATTCTGCCCTACCTGGAAACCCTGAAATCCGAACTGGATGTGCCGATCATCTACGTCAGTCATTCCCCGGACGAAGTGGCGCGACTGGCGGACACCCTGGTAGCCATGGAAGACGGTCGCATTGTCGCCAGCGGCCCCCTCAATGAAACCCTGACCCGCCTCGATTTTCCCATCCGGCTGGGGGAAGAAGTGGGCTCGGTGGTGAACGCGACAGTGGTGGAACGGGATGCAAAATGGCAACTGGCAAAAGTCGCCTTTGATGCCGGTGAGCTGTGGTTTCGGGACAGCGGTCATGAACTCGGCAGCCAGGTGCGGGTGCGGGTATTTGCCCGGGATATCAGCCTGTCACTTCAACATCACACCGACACCAGCATCGCCAACTCCCTGCCCGCCGTGGTAGAGGAAATATCCACCGAACAGCACCCGGGCCTGGCCCTGGTGAAGCTCAGGGTCGGCAACACCCCGTTGGTGGCTCGCGTCAGCCACCGCTCCGCCCATCATTTGGAACTTGCCCCCGGCAAAGCCATCTGGGCGCAGATTAAATCGGTGGCGATTATTCAGTAGTCATTTACCGTAGAGGCAGAGATTCTTTAGCAAAAGTATTGCGATCCAGGATTTCCATGTTAGATAAATAAAAAACCCAGCTAGAAGCCGGGAGCACTGGTAGGTACGTTGCCAGACGCAAATGGTCGGGATTGGCTCGCTGCCCGGTGGGCAGCTCGGGGTTGCACCCCGCCGTCGGCAAGCACCGGCGCCCAAAACGGCTGACACCGTTTTGTCGAAGGGGGTTCTCACCGAAAGCTCCCGTCACAGATAAATAAAAAACCCGGCTAAAAAGCCGGGTTTTTTATTTATGGCGGTGAGGGAGGGATTCGAACCCTCGATACGTTTCCGTATACACACTTTCCAGGCGTGCTCCTTCGACCACTCGGACACCTCACCAGATAAAACTGTCTGCTTGTTTTTTACTCTCAGGATAAGCACGCCAGGCGTACTCGTTACTCGGGGATACTCCCCTCGCCCTTCGGGTCGCCGTCACAAGCTCCGGCGCTCTCTTCGGCAAGCCTCCGAGTCGACCACTCGGACACCTCACCAGATAAAACTGTCTGCTTGTTTTTTACTCTCAGGATAAGCACGCCAGGCGTACTCGTTACTCGGGGATTCTCCCCTCGCCCTTCGGGTCGCCGTCACAAGCTCCGGCGCTCTCTGCGACGCTTCCCGAATCAATGATTCCGGGCATTTGACCGCACTTTTTGAGGGCCGCAACTGTACACAAGCACCCCCAAAAAAGCAATGATCACGGCCAGTTCGCGAAATACTCGGAGACCTCTGCTTCCGGTGCGGGGGGCGGGGTGAATTCCATGGTGCCAAGATAAAGAAAACCAACAATTTTCTCTTCGCCTCTGAGACCCAGTCCGTCCATGACTGTGCTGTCATAGGCGTAGTCACCGGTACGCCAGATTGCACCGACATTCTGTGCGTAAGCGGCGGTAATCATATTCTGTACCGTCGCGCCGGTCGAAATGACCTGTTCAATCTCGGGCACCTTCAGGTTGGCCTTTGGGCTGGCGATGGCCACAATCACCATAGGCGCCCGCAGTGGTCTGCCGATGGCGCGCTCACGCTCCTTGTCACTCAGCTCCGGGTTTTTCACCGTTTCTGCACGGGCAAATAACTCGCCCAGTGCCACCAGCCCTTCTCCCTCCAGAACCAGGAAACGCCAGGGCCTCATACGCCCGTGATCGGCTGCCCGAAAAGCTGCCTTCTGTATATTGACCAGCACATCGCCTGAGGGGGCAGGCGCCGACAATCTCGGGCAGGAGATGCGTTCGTGCAATGCTTTAATGGCATCCATCTGTAGACCTTTCTCGGTTAAAAACGACGATCCCGATCACCGCCCGGGACAAGCATGGACATTTTCAGCCAGACGTCGTGTAATTACCCGCACTGGATGGCATGTCGGGGCAACATCTTACAGGATGAATGCAGAGAGTTCGAAAGAGACCGCAAGGTTGATACGTTATCAGGGCCTGTTTCGTTTTCTTAACGGCTTTGCCGCTATTGCCGCCATTGCCCTCAGTCATGAAGCCCTGGGGCAGGACCTGACCAAAGCACTACCAATGCTGCTGGCAGCACTGTATATCGCCTCTGCCAATGGCCTGTTGCAGCGCTTCGATGAATCCAGGCGCGCCGCTGTGTGCCAGTTGTTTGCCTTTATCGACGCCCTGCTGTTGGGCTGTGTGCTGGGCTTTCTCCAGCTGAGTCCCATACCTTCCCTGATATTTTTCCTGTCACTGCAATTTAATGCCCTGGCAAACGGCACCTGGCAGAAACTGATTGTGGACAACCTGGCGCTGATTATCGGAATTGCGGCAACCATGTTCGCCCTGCAGCTCTGGTGGGCCAATGAACTGTCTCTGGTGGCCAGCCTGCCGCCACTGATCGCCCTGGGACTCTATGCCTGTATATTTGGCCGCAACAGTTTGCGGCAGATGCACGAGCAGAGCGAAAAGATCCGCCAGTTCGAGAAACAACAGATTCAACTGAAACTGCGCAATTACCGCCTGTCGAAGTATCTCTCTCCAACATTACTCAAAGCCATTCAGTCGGGCAAGGACGTAAAGCTGGAAACCCATCGCCGCAAGCTGACCATTTTCTTTTCCGATATCAAAGGATTCAGCGAACTGGCAGAGGAGATGGAAGGCGAGCCACTGACCAACCTGCTCAATAATTACCTGACAGAAATGTCGCAGATTGCACTTAAGCATGGCGCCACCATCGACAAGTTTATCGGTGATGCTGTCATGATTTTCTTTGGCGATCCCAGTACCAAGGGTGTCAAGGAAGATTGTCTGGCCGCAGTGTCCATGGCCATTGATATGAAAAAACACATGAAAGAGCTGCAACAACGCTGGGCCAACCAGGGCATTCGCAAGCCACTTGAAATCCGTATGGGTATCAACACCGGTTATTGTGCGGTCGGTAATTTTGGTACAGAAGACCGCCTGGACTACACGCTGCTTGGAACTGAGGTGAATCTCGCCAGCCGCCTGGAAGCCGCCGCACAGCCCGGTGAAATCCTGATTTCTCACGAGACCTACTCGCTGATCAAGGAACTGGTATTGTGCGAGGAGCGCGGAGAAATACAGGTGAAAGGCTTTCAGCATCCGGTCAAGGCCTATGCGGCCATTGACCTGCGTAAAAACCTGAAAGGTGCCCACCGCTACTTCGAACACATTACCGACGGCTTCTCGTTCTACATGGACACCGACCGCATCCGCAATTACGACCAGGACAAGATTCTGCGCTCCCTGCTGGATGCAGCAGAACACCTGCAGAAAACCAGAAAGCCCTGAGGACGCTATTGACCTGCGTTACTGCCTGGAAAGGCGGATGCGGGGGGCATCGCTTTTAATAGAACTGCGATAGGGGTTGATATCCAAGCCGCCACGGCGGGTGTAACGGGCGTAGACTTCCAGCTGGTCCGGTGCACAGAGTTCACTGATCTCTGTATAAATTCGTTCCACACACTGCTCGTGAAAATCCTGATGATTTCGGAATGAAATCAGGTAGCGCAGCAACCCCTCATGTTCTATGGGCCAACCCGTGTAGCGAATCAGAATACTGGCCCAGTCAGGCTGACCAGTCACCGGGCAGTTGGTTTTCAGAAGATGACTGTAAAGGGATTCTGTCACCACTTCGCGCCGACCGGTGAGCGCCAGCAGGGTGGCATCCGGAGAGTAACTGTCCACCTCTATGGGCAGTTCATCCAGGCAGGTACCGGGAAATGTACCGATACCCCGGTGCCTGAAACTGTCCGCGGGATGAATCCCCACCTGAACCGGGCCGCCAACACAGGCGGAAATGTCCCTTTCCAGCAATGTCGCCACGTCCTGGGGAGAGTGGTAGCGCTCCTGGTTAAGCGAATTCAGGTACAACTTAAGCGACTTGGATTCCACCAGGTTTTCTGTATGGCAGGGCATGGAGATCTCCACCACCGCCACCGTGGGTTTGCCGCGGATATCCAGCCAGGACAGCTCGTAACCGGTCCAGAGGTCAAAACCGAAAAATGTAGGTTCGCCGCTCAGCCCCAGTGCCTGACGCCCTTCACGCCGGGGAATCGGCTGCAGAAGATGTGGACTGTACTGTTCCGGATACTTGGTTTCAGCACCCAGCAACAAGGGTTTGTCGACCACGATTTACCTCAACTGCGCAGCCTTTTGCCGCGCTCCAGCAGATAGAGTGAATAGACAAACAGCACTACACAGAATGCCATCACCATGACAAAGGCCCACACCACGTTGATATCGGACACACCCAGCAACCCGTAACGAAAGGCATTGACCATATATAGCACAGGGTTGGCCTGGGAGACGCCCTGCCAGAAGGCGGGCAGCATGCCGATTGAATAGAACACCCCACCCAGGTAGGTCAGCGGTGTCAGTACAAAGGTGGGGATAATGGAAATGTCATCAAAGCTGTTGGCAAAAACGGCGTTAATAAATCCCGCCAGCGCAAACAGTACCGCCGTGAGAAAGACGATAGCGATGGTGATGCCCAGGTGGCTGACCTGCAGCTTGGTAAAGAACAGGGACAACAATGTCACGATCACACCGACTGCCAGACCGCGGGCCACACCACCGATCACATAGCCCAGCAGAATAATGTAGTTGGGTACCGGCGATACCAGCAGTTCTTCGATACTGCGCTGAAATTTGGTACCGAAAAAGGACGACACCACATTGGAATAGGAGTTGGTAATCACCGACATCATGATCAGGCCGGGAACCACAAACTCGATATAGCTGAAGCCGGACATTTCGCCGATGCGAGGGCCAATCAGCCGCCCGAAAATTACAAAATACAGGGCAATGGTTATGGCGGGAGGCAAAAGTGTCTGCTGCCAGATGCGCATGAAGCGACGGATTTCTTTTTCCAGGATGGTGTAAAACGCCACCCACTGCTGCCGGGCATTCATGGCTGTACCTCCTGCTTGCCACCGCTGTGTGACTCCACCAGCGACACAAACAGTTCTTCCAGACGGTTGGCCTTATTGCGCATGCTGGTGACATGAATGCCGCGCTCACTGAGGCTGGCAAACAGTTCATTCAGGGACTGGTGTTTTTCCACTTCCACCTCAAAGCTGTGATCGTCGAGCAGCTGCCCCGGATAGCCATCAATGGCTGGAAATTCGCCGAGTTCTTCCCGGGTGTCGAGAATGAATACTTCCTTGTTCAGCTGCTTGAGCAGGGCTTTTACCGTGGTGTTCTGAATGATCTGGCCGCGATCAATGATGGCGACATTACGGCACAGGCTCTCTGCTTCCTCAAGGTAATGGGTGGTCAGAATGATCGTAGTGCCCCGGGCGTTAATGTCCCGCAAAAACTGCCACATGGAACGGCGCAGCTCGATATCAACACCCGCCGTCGGCTCATCAAGAATCAGCAGGCGGGGCTCGTGCACCAGGGCACGGGCAATCATCAATCGTCGTTTCATACCGCCGGACAGCATCCGTGAACGCTGATGCCGCTTATCCCAGAGTCCCAGTTGTTTCAGGTACTTTTCCGTGCGCTCTTCAGCCAGCTTGGCGGGCAATCCAAAATAGCCGGCCTGTGTCTTGACGATATCAAAGACTTTTTCAAACTGGTTGAAATTGAATTCCTGGGGAACTACCCCGATATTTTGCTTGGCCAGGGAGAAGTTCTCATCGATGTCAGTGCCAAATACAGAAACCTTGCCGCTGGTTTTCTTTACCAACGAACAGATGACGCCGATGGTGGTGGATTTCCCGGCGCCGTTAGGCCCTAACACGGCGAAAAAATCGCCCGGCTGAACGTCAAGGCTGATGCCCTTGAGGGCTTCAAAACCGTTGTCATAGCGTTTGTGAAGATTACTGATAGAAAGTGCAGCAGTCATAGTATTCCAAATCTGTCAAAAAGCTCTGGCGGCGGCCCCTTATCCTGCGACTTATGAGGCACAATACCAGTCAGCAAACCGAACGATAGTCTAAATGAGTTTGAAGAAATTTGCGGGCAAAAACCCGTGGTGTTGCACTTCGACAACACGAGTTGCAGCCATACCTCTGAAAAAAGGCACTCACCATAGCACTTATCTATTAAGGTATCCTGAAGTGCCGCCGAAAATCATTCTAGAAGACAACGTGAATCCAGAAGATGACCTTTACAGAAAGCCCTGAACGGGAACGCTTCCAGAAAAAACGTGCCGTGACAAAGGACTGGTACTCTACCACCCTGAAAGAACGAAATGGCGCCTACGAAACCTGCCAGAAAATCCGCAAAACCTTTGCAGATGTTTCAAAATCCATCGGGGTTTCCAAGTATGCCGCGATCTTCAGTGCCAACGATATCGCACAGCAAAGCATAACCGTTTATTTTTCGCCCCCCACATCCATGTTGGCCAAAGCATTTGGAGCCAGTCCGTGCGAAAAACCGACTATCAGAAATAACCTGACGCTACTGGCGGGTTTACCCCAAAGTTGGCGGATTCACTTTCCCGGCCATACACCACCACCGGACTAAACCCGGGTATCAATACCTTTCATAAGAGATGGCTCCTCAGCGCCAGACTGATAAGCACTAATGGCTTGCCGCCTGTCTTCAGCTTGCTGTTGCTTCCCGTCGCCGGCCACTCCAGATTCTGAAGTGGTGTCTTTACTGTGTGTCTCTCCTCCACGCTTTTCACTGTTCATCTGCATCAGCTGAAGGCGTGCCTCGGCTGCCGTTCTGGCGGCTTCCGCAGCCACTTTGCGGTCCTGGGGTGAGGGATCAACCGGAGCCAGGGCTGCTCTTTGCAGCTGTTCCGCCTGCTGCAAGGTTGTGGCGGGGTCGCCGGATACGCTGGGGGAAGCTACGGATACTTCGCCACTGACGGCGTAATTGACACCATCGGGACCACGCTCATAGGAATAACTGGGCGCTCCCGTCAGGTGTCCGCCCACTGCAGCGTGGGCAGCCTCATGGGCGCGGACCTCCCTGTCCCTTTGCTGAAGCTCTCGAATCTTCTGGAACTCTGCCCGCTGTTCCGGATCGTTTGCTCCAGTCTGGTGTTCCCCCTCGGTGCTAACCGTTTGTTTGTCTGACTCAACTTCTTCGTTGGAATAGGACTCGCCGGGAAGGTTGGATTCTGGACGGTGTTTATCGGTGGCACCCGATTTATCGGATTGCCCAACCGCGGCCACCTTTCCGGTCGTTGCTATCGCAGGCTCCTGATGGGCAGCAACAGCAGCACTCCCGGGCGACTGAGGGCCGGCGTCTATGTGAAAAGGTCTGTAAAACGTGGGCGATAGAGGCGGTATATCCATGGCATTGTATTAATAACAGTCGGGCTGCATTACAAAAAATCGATTACTGGCTAATCACCCTATCGACCCAAATCACAGATACTTTAGCGCTCAGCGATGACGAAATTTTTGTAAGTACGGAAATGGGTAATGAACAGCATGCATTGCCGAAGCCGGGGCTTGGCTGCTACTGGGAGAATAAAAGGGGTGAGAAGAAAAACTGGAGCGGGAAACCGGGTTCGAACCGGCGACCTCAACCTTGGCAAGGTTGCGCTCTACCAACTGAGCTATTCCCGCATTTTTTACCACAATAAACGATAAAAAAGTGGCGTCCCGTAGGGGAGTCGAACCCCTGTTACCGCCGTGAAAGGGCGGTGTCCTAGGCC
>CAYNAU010000007.1:0-9315 GCA_964395715.1 uncultured Porticoccus sp.
TCGCTATATTCGTGCACTGCCGGGTGCGCCAGGTGATCCTGGATAAAGTCACGCGCATCAATCGCATTGGGCGCCGGGCTGCTGGCAATTTTTTCGCTGCTGTCTGTCATGAGTCTCTGATACTGCCGGGAAAAGGCGGCATTATACCGATCCGTAAGAATTTCGCCGGACTACGCAATCGATAGCCAACGAACGATAGTCGAAAATAAGCACCGCGAGTCGGTGGTCTTTCGCTTGGTAAATTCTAAGGTCGCGAAACCGTGGCACCGAACTGCCCTGAGCATTGTTTTTTTTTGGGGGGGGGATAATCTTGAGGAAATGGTGGGTCGTGCTGGATTCGAACCAGCGACCAATTGGTTAAAAGCCAACTGCTCTACCAACTGAGCTAACGACCCTTGGAAGAGGCGCATATCTTACTTATGGGCAATCAAAAATCAAGTGTTTATTTCGAGAGAATATAACGGGTTGGATCTTCAACCCCGGCCTGTTCAAAACCGATTTTGCGCAACCGGCAACTATCACATTTTCCACAGGCCAATCCCTCTTCCGTGGCCTGATAACAGGATACGGTTTGCGAGTAATCCACACCGGCTTGCATCCCCAATTGAATAATTTCAGCCTTGGTCAGATCAATCAGTGGCTTGTTGATGCGCAAATAGCGACCTTCTACACCAGCCTTGGTAGCAAGATTGGCCATACTCTCAAAAGCCTGGATATATTCCGGCCGACAGTCCGGGTAGCCGGAATAATCCACCGCATTCACACCGATAAAAATATCGCAGGCTTCCAGTACTTCGGCCCAGCCCAGGGCAATCGACAGGAATACTGTATTGCGGGCGGGCACATAGGTGACGGGAATACCGCTGGTCTCTTCTTCCGGTACTAGAATGCTGTCATCGGTGAGTGCGGAGCCGCCAATGGTGCGCAGGTCCAGCTGCACCACTTTGTGCTGTTCTGCACCCAATTGTTCGGAACATCGCTGTGCAGCCGCCAGCTCCGCATGGGCCCGCTGCCCGTAATCAAAACTGAGCGTAAAACAACGAAACCCCTGCTGGCGGGCCATCGCGAGTACCGTGGTGGAGTCGAGGCCACCCGACACCAAAACAACGGCTTTCTTGTCTGTTTCATTCATCAATCAATGTCCCGGGGTATCGTTCCACAGCAGTTTGTGCAGTTGTAACTGGAATCTTACCGGCAGCCTGTCTTCCAGAATCCACTCTGCCAGCTCTTTTCCCTGTAGTGAACCATGGCTTGGGGAGAACAGGATTTCGTCTACCCGCTCGGTCAGGGACAGCTCGTCCAGCTTCAACCTCGCCCATTCGTAGTCCTGACGGTCACAGATCACAAATTTTATCTGGTCGGTGGATTGTAACAGCGCGAGGTTGTCATAAAGATTCCGATGAGCCTCACCGGAAGCGGGGGTTTTCAGGTCCATGACCTTGACGACGCGGGGATCAACATCCGCAATGGACATCGCTCCGGCCGTCTCCAGTGACACGGCATAGCCGCGATCGCAAAGTGCCGTCAAAAGCTCTAGACAGGGTTTCTGTGCCAGCGGTTCACCCCCTGTGACACAAACCCGCGGGGTTGAGAAAACTTCCACTTCATCAAGAATTTGCGCCAGGGTTTTCCTCTCACCGCCATAGAATGCATATTCCGTGTCGCAGTAGTGGCAGCGCAATGGACAACCAGTCAGACGCACAAACACCGTTGGCAGGCCAACGGTGGAGGATTCACCCTGCAGGGAGTGAAAAATCTCGGTGATTCTAAGGGATGTCTGTTCCATGAAAGTTCGACTACGCGGCAGAAACCGCGCAGTTTAACGGAAAAAACCGGCAACAGGTTATACAGCTAGAAGTTTTCTCTGAGATAGCTCTGCGCTAATTTGGCGGCATTATCATTACCCGCAGCAGCTTTCTCAAGCAGAGACTTGGCCTGCGTTTTATCGCCCATCAAGTGATACACCAACCCCAACTTGAACGTGGCATCAGAGGCTTTACGGTGTGCCGGGTAACTGGAAATAACGGTGTTGAACGATTGCCGGGCCTGTTCCAGGTTGTTTTGCAGCAGGTAGATTTCACCCAACCAATAATGTGCATTGGCTGTGTACACACCACTGGGAAACTGTTCAATATGCTGTTTGAACAATGTCGTTGCCTCTGCAGTTTTGCCCGCTTTTAACGCATTGTAAGCGGCAGTGTAATCAGCCGCCTCGTCACCCGACGCAGGTGCCGGCTTTGCACTTGGGCTGGCGGAAGTCGACGTGGTGGTTGTCGGGGCTGAATTAGCTGCTGGTGTGGCCTGAGTTGCCGCAGTGCCAGTACTCATCCCGCTGAGACGGCGATCCAGATCCATGTAATCATCCAGCTGACGGGCTTTAAGCTGCTTAATATCATTGCTCAGTTCCTCGACCATACCACGCAGAGTTCGCACCTCATCCTGAAGTATCTGTAGCTGGTAATGGGTGTCACCCACTGCCGCCGGTGCCACTGGCTGAGGAGTCGGAGTCACCGGCACTGGAACGGGAATCGGAGGGGGATTATAGGCGGGCTCACTGCCAATTTCGGAGACTGGAGCCGCTGCGTGAAGCGTTAGAGGGATGCAGGCAAATAGGAGGGTGCTGGCGATAAAAGCGCGCATGAGTCATACCCCTGATAAATTAAGCAGACCCTGATATGGACAAGCAGAATGTGCAGAAGTTGTTATCGAGCAAGCTGTCAAAATACCCTGACAGCTAAAAGCGTCCGGCGCGACTACACACCGGACGCCATTCACAAAGCAGTTAGCCTTTACTTCATTTCAACACGACGGTTCAGGGCCCATGAAGCTTCGTTGCTGCCCATGGCAGCCGGGCTTTCTTCGCCGTAGCTAATCACTTCCATAACACTGGCGCTTACACCTTCCTGAATCAGGAAATCACGAACAGAGTTGGCACGACGTTCACCCAGAGCCATGTTGTACTCACGGGTACCGCGCTCATCCGCATGACCTTCCAGGCGAATGTTAACTGCCGGGTGGGCTTTCAACCATTCCGCGTGCAGACGCAGGGCAGCTCGAGCTTCAGCATTCAATACAGCCTTGTCGAACTCAAAGTAGAATACACGGGCTACTGCACTGTCAGTGCCCAGTGTGGCGCCACTTACGTCCTGAGTGCTCACGGTACCAGTGGTGACGGATTGGCTCGGCATAGAGGTGGATGCAGAAGCGTCTTCATCGCTACCAGTGGTGGAACAGCCCGACAACAGCGCCGCCATAAAAGAGATGATTGCGCCATATTTGAGCAGTTGTGTCTTCATTGTAATCTCCTGTAACTAAAAACAAGCTTGTTTATTTGGGTGACCAGGCAGGTTCTCGGACATCTCCGAGCCTCGCTGGCAATAAAAATTTCACACCCGCATCCAGTGAAACAGCCGCCAGTACTCCCTTGTCGCCTTGTTTGGTAGCATACAAAAGCATAGCACCATTAGGGGCAACGGTTGGGGACTCATCCAGATACGTTTGTGTTAAAACTCGCAGGTCGCCCGTAACCAGATCCTGTGTTGCGATATGAAAGTTGCCATTATCGCGGTGTACCATGACCAAAGTACGCCCATCAGGAGCAAGTCTTGGTCTGGCGTTGTACGACCCCGCAAAGGTTAAGCGTTCTACCCTCCCACTTGCAATGGCCAGTTTGTAAATTTGTGGTGTACCCCCCCTATCCGAGGTAAAAATCAGTGATTTTCCGTCCGGAGTCCAGTTTGGCTCGGTATCAATGGCGAAGTGACTGGTTACTCTGCTGAACTGGCGAGTGGTCAGATCAAAGGTATAAATTTCCGGATTTCCATCTTTGGAAAGAACCAAGGCCAGCTTGCGACCATCCGGGGACCATGAAGGCGCACCGTTCAGTCCTTTGAAATTGGTCAGCTGTTCGCGGGCACCCGTGGCCAGCCGTTGCCTGAAAATGGCCGGCCTACCGGTTTCAAATGAGACGTAAACCAGTTCACTGGCATCCGGAGACCAGGCGGGCGACATGATCGGCTGGCGGGACTCAAGCAACATGCGCTCCCGGTGGCCGTCTGCATCAGACACCATCAGGCGAAAATTCATGCTGCCGTCCTTGGGATAGGCCGTCACATAAGCGACCCGGGTGGAAAAGGCACCAGGGATTCCGGTGATGGCCTCGTAAACCTGGTCGCTGATGTAGTGGGCCATGTCCCTGAATTGTGTCGATCCGCCATCCACCACTTTGGTAAAGACCGTGCGTCCGCCAGTGATTTCAACCAGGCTGAAGGTGATCCTGTAACGGCCGGCATTTTCAACCACTTGCCCGACCACCAGATACTCGCTGCCGAGAATGCGCCAATCCCGGTAATACACCTCTTTAATAGTGGCGGGAAATGACAACATATTCTGGCGTGGAATAGGGCTGAACAGACCGCTGCGCTGCAGATCACTGGACACAATATTGCTGACATCCTCCGGCAATGCCCGCCCAGACTGGGTGATCGGCGGAATGGCTATGCGCGTGGGGTTATCCACCCCCTGGGTAATTTCAATGGTGAATTCGGCCGCAGCCGGGGACAGCCAAAACAGCGTGGTCAAGGCAAGGGAAAGAACCAACCCTAATTTTTTGCTCACAGGTTATAACCTCAAATCATCTGGTCTGAATACCAGGGTCAACCGACGAAAATACTTGTCGAATACCCTGGGATTCTCAATTTCTTTCAACTTCTCAAAACGGCCCACTTTATGTACCGCCTGCTCGGCAGAGCGGTCAAACGCGGAATTGCCACTGGAACGTACCACACTGACGCTGATGACCTGACCTGTGGGAACCAGTTGAACCAGTAGCTCAACCTCCATCTCCCGGCGGGCGCTCGGTGGTCGGCTCCAGTTTGCCGCAATACGCTCAAAAATATAGTCATGGTAGCTGGCCGCTATCTCTTCTTCATTCGATGCGGCCAGAAACTCTTCTTCCTCTGCCAGCGCGCTGGCCAGTTGCTGTTGCAACTGTTTTTTATCCGGCTCCGGTTTTGGTGCCGGCTTGGGTTCCGGTTTCGGCGCCGGCTTGGGCTTCGGCGCTGGTTTTGGTACCGGTTTCGGCGCCGGCTTGGGTTTCGGTTTAGGCGCCGGCTTTGCTGTCGGCTTGGGTTTCGGTTTGGGCTTGGCGACAGGCTTAGGCTGCGGCTTCGCCTTTTGCTGCAACGTCATCAACTTAGCCTGTACATATTTGGGTGGTGCCACTTTGCGCTGTTTATGCTCCGGCTCCCAATGCCATACCATCAGCATCACCACGCCGGCATGCAACAGCAGGCTGACCAGAATGGCGACCGTATATGTGGAAGCTTTGCCCGAAAACACAGTGGTCAGTTTCTTCCAGGCGGCTCTGTCACCAACCCGACCGAAGGTGCCCCGGCTCCCTGCAGCTGGCTCATGAGCTGCACCACCGTGCCATAATCCACGGCTTTATCACCCCACACCAGTACCGGGGTTTTGGGCTGTACACCCATCACCTTTTTGACCTTGTCGACAATCACATCCAGGGATTGCTGCTCATTCTTGCCATTGCCCAGATCCAGGTAATACGTACCATCTGCTTTGACAGAGACGATCAGCGGCTCCAGATCTTTATCTTCCAGGGGGGCGGAAGGCGCTTGGGGCAACTCCACCTTAACCCCCTGCATCAGCAGCGGTGCGGTGACCATGAAGACAATCAGCAGGACCAGCATTACGTCGATGTATGGCACCACATTAATTTCTGCAACCAGGCGGCGTTTTTGCCGGGGACCTTTCATACTCAATCACCGTGAATGCGGCGGTGGAGAATACTGGAAAACTCTTCGGCAAAGGTTTCATAGCTGCTGTAAATACTGTCTGCCGACGCCGAGTAACGGTTATAGGCAAGCACCGCGGGAATCGCAGCAAACAACCCCATCGCCGTAGCAATCAGCGCCTCTGAAATACCCGGAGCGACGGTTGCCAGGGTTGCCTGCTGCACCGTAGCCAGGCCACGAAATGCATTCATGATTCCCCAGACCGTGCCAAACAGGCCGATATAAGGACTCACGGAAGCCACGCTGGCGAGGAAGGGCAAATTGCGGTTGAGGCGCTCTTCTTCCCGTGACAGGGCTACACGCATGGACCTCTCGGTTCCCTCCATTACGGTATCGGGATCAACATGACTTTTCTGCTGTGCCAGCCGGTTAAATTCACGGAATCCTGCGCGGAACACACTGGATAGCCCTTCCACCGAGCCCTGCGCGCCGCAGTCATGGTAGAGCTGGTTAAGGTCGATACCGGACCAGAAGTTATCCTCGAACTTGCGCAGTGTGTGAGCGGCATTTCTCAAATACAGGCCACGCTGGACAATCATGACCCACGAGATGATTGAAGCGAAGAACAACAGCAACATGACAAACTGCACCAGCAGCGTGGCATTGGCTATCAGGCTCCAGAGGGATAAATGATCGTTCACCGGTTACTCCCGTCAGGTTATCAGAGTGCAGATTTGAGGGTCTGCATCATATTTTCAGGAATGGCTACCGGGCGTTTGCTGTCGTGATCGATACAGGCTGCCCGCACAGTCCCTTCCACTAAAATTTGTTCGCCGCGTTTTACCGTCTGGGCGATGGTAAAGGATGTTCTTGTCACACCCACCAGCCGCGCGGTAGCAATGATTTGGTCGTCCAGCACCGCCGGAACACGATATTTCAATTCCACAGAATGCACTACGAACTGCATCCCATCAAAAAGAGCAGGTTTGTCATACCCGAGGGTCCGCATCAATTCAGTACGGGCACGTTCCAGGTATTTCAGGTAGTTGGCGTAGTAGACGATGCCACCCGCGTCGGTATCTTCCACGTAGACGCGAATGGGTAGACAATATTCTTTGGTCATTTATCCGTTAAATCCAATTGCCGGGGCAAATTATCCGGACTCTGTAGTCCAAAATGTTCGTAGGCAAGGGCCGTCACCATACGCCCTCTAAGGGTTCTGGTCATATAGCCTTGTTGTATCAGGTAGGGCTCAATCACATCCTCAATGGTACCGCGCTCCTCACTGATGGCCGCCGCCAAACTCTCTACTCCAACTGGGCCCCCAGAGAATTTTTCCATAATCGCCAGCAACAGGCGGCGGTCCATATGATCAAATCCCTTGCCATCGACATTCAGCATGTTCAGTGCCTGGTCTGCCACATCAGCAGTGATGTTGCCGTCTGCCTTCATTTCTGCAAAATCCCTGACCCGCCGCAACAGGCGATTGGCAATACGCGGCGTACCCCGTGAACGGCGAGCGATTTCAGCGGCGCCCGGCTTGTCCAGGCTGACACCAAGCATACCGGCTGAACGGTAGACGATCTGGCTCAGCTCCTCGACCGAATAGAATTCCAGCCGCTGCACAATGCCGAAGCGATCCCGCAAAGGTGAAGTCAGCAGACCGGCCCTGGTGGTCGCTCCAACCAGGGTAAATGGCGGCAGGTCAAGCTTGATAGAGCGGGCCGCCGGGCCTTCACCAATCATGATATCCAGCTGATAATCTTCCATGGCCGGGTAGATCACTTCTTCCACCACCGGGCTGAGGCGGTGAATTTCATCAATGAACAACACATCCCCTGGTTCCAGGTTGGTCATCAACGCCACCAGGTCGCCGGCACGCTCCAACACTGGACCGGATGTTGTTTTCAGGGCCACGCCGAGTTCATTGGCAATGATATGTGCCAGGGTGGTTTTGCCAAGCCCCGGGGGACCGAACACCAGGGTATGATCCAGAGGCTCACCGCGATTACGGGCCGCACCGATAAAGATGTCGAGCTGATCGCGCACAGCCTGCTGGCCGACATAATCGGCAAGACTCAAGGGGCGAATGGCGCGGTCGAAACGATCTTCCTGAACGGAAGCTTCGGGGGAAATCAGACGGTCTGTTTCGATCATAGCGGCCAGTATATCTTGCTGCGCTTAGCTTTTAACCATGCTTTTGAGTGCCAGACGAATCAATTCCTGACTACTTTGCCCTTCCGTGGCTACAGCATTGACCATGCGCGAAGCCTCCTGCGGTTTATAGCCAAGGGAAGTCAGCGCACTCTCTGCCTCCAGAACCGCGTCGGCCTGCTCTATACGGGTTGCGGGCGAGGAGACCGGCATATCTTTCGTGGCAAAACTTTGCAGGCGATCGCGCATTTCGACAATCAACCTTTCAGCTGTTTTTTTACCCACTCCCGGCAGCCTAACCAGACCCGCCACATCGTTATTCTGAACACCTTTGACAAACTCGCTGGCGGTCATGCCGGAAAGAATGGCCAGCGCCAGCTTGGGCCCAACACCGCTGACCTTGATCAGGTGGCGGAACAGTTCACGCTCGCTCTGCTCGCCAAAGCCATAGAGCTGATGGGCATCTTCGCGTACTACCAGGTGTGTATGCAGCACCACGATTTCACCCTGAGGGGGCAAGTCAAAAAACGTCGTCAGGGAAACCTGGACCTCATAACCGACACCCTGCACATCAATCAGCAACTCCTGTGCCTGACGCTCCAGCAACACACCGCTGATACGGCCGATCATTTCACCGGACTCCCCTGCTCACTGCCAGCTCCGGGCATAGACTTGATACGACCCCGGGAATAATGGATTCCCTTGGACAAACCCGAGGCTGTGCTCAGGGTTCTGGCATGACAGAGGGCAACAGCCAGGGCATCGGCAGCATCCTCGGCGGGCGCGGCAGACAGCTTGAGCAGACGTGTCACCATAAACTGCACCTGCGACTTGTTGGCCGCCCCGGTGCCCACTACGGATTGTTTAACCAAGCGAGCGGCATACTCGGCCACACTCAAGCCGGCGTTGGTGCCAGCCGCTATGGCGGCGCCCCGCGCCTGGCCAAGTTTTAACGCGGCCCTGGGATCCCTGGCCAGAAAAATATCTTCCACGGCCATGGTGGTCGGGCGATATTCGGAAATCAGGGTGCTGAGGCTGTCGAAAATAATTTTCAGACGCTCGGGAAGGGCGCCTTCGGGCAAACGGATAATTCCGCTGGTGACGTATTCAGCGTTTGCACCAACGGCGTTGATTACGCCAAAACCGGTTTTTCGGGAACCGGGGTCAATGCCGAGTATCAGGGTCATGCCATCTCACCAACATACTGTATATTGCTACAGTATCCTACTGATGCAAAATTACAAGCCCTGTTCAGCCACTTACCTCCCCAAAAATAAAAAAGGCGGCCACTGGGGCCGCCCGATCAAACCGCAAAACGTTACTCAGCTTTGGGTTCTTCATCTTCTGCAGCAGGTGCTTCTTCGGCAGGTGCTTCTTCGGCAGGTGCTTCTTCGGCAGGTGCTTCTTC